>JBBIRO010000024.1:0-45832 GCA_037441775.1 Syntrophobacterales bacterium | reverse complement strand
GTTTCAAATATCGTAAAAATTCGGTCCCGAGTGGCGACGGTTAAAATAGGGGCGATAGAAAGGTAGTCCCGCCCCTTGTGGGCGGCAAGGGTCTTGCCTATTGCCAAGCTAGGCGTGGGCATAAGGCCCCTGCGCCACATAGGATTGGGCAATTCCGGCTCCTCCCGCCAGATATGGGAAGTCAGAGTTTTTTTCGCTTTACCAAGAGCATATTGTCTGACCATTGGTACTGAATCTTTACCAAATATCCAGCAAGTGATGCGAAGGCCCGGCCTTTTTGCTCACTCCATCTTTTCCCCTGGCTGCTGCCCTTCAATAAACGCTTCCTGAATCGCCCCCTCGAAGCTGGAATTGACCGGCTGCCCCGTCTTGGGGTTTACTTTCACAAAGGCTATTCCCTCCGGCACGTTAAATTGCTCCACCGCCGTTCCCTGGAGGGCGCGCTCCATAAAGTAAAGCCAGATCGGCGCTGCCGCCCGCCCACCCACTTCCTGATTGCCAAGAGTCTTTTCGTCGTCGAATCCGATCCAGACCCCGGCCACCAGGGAAGGGGTAAAGCCAATGAACCAGGCGTCACGAACATCATTAGTTGTCCCAGTTTTCCCGGCCACGGGTCTTCCAAGGCTTTTTACGCGCCTGCCAGTGCCTGTTTCCACCACGTCCTGCATGATATGGGTGGTCTGATAGGCGATCCGGGGATCAATCACCTGCTCCGAGACGATTTTGGCCTCTTCAAATACATGCCCGGTCCGATCCACGATCTTTTTAATGAAAAAAGGCGTCGTCCTCCGGCCTTCCGCGGCGAACACGCCATAGGCACGCACCATCTCCTGTAGGGTCACAACTGAACTTCCCAGCGCTAAAGAAAGATACTTGGCCAAGGGAGAGGTAATTCCCAGGTTGGCGGCATAATCGGTGGCATAATCGACCCCAATTTCTTCCAGCACTTTAATGGTAACAATGTTGCGAGAATGAACCAGGCCGTTTCTCAGAGTGGTCGGCCCCAGATGCTTATCATCAAAGTTTTTGGGACGCCAGATCTCGTCACGCCAGGGATCAGGATAGGCTACCGGAGCATCGAGTATTGTCGTTGCTGGATTCATTCCCTGATCAAAGGCCGCGGCATAGATAAAGGGCTTAAACGCCGACCCGGGCTGACGTTTCGACTGGGTTGCCCGATTGAATTCGCTCTGGGTAAAATCGCGCCCGCCTACCATGGCACGGATGGCGCCGGTTTTAGCGTCCATGCACAAGAGGGCGCCCTGCACCAATCCTTTGGGATAACCAGCCCGCCCCTCCATCTCGGCCAGTCCTCGATCCACCGCATCCCGGGCCGCCTTCTGCATATTGATATTGATGGTAGTATATATTTCCAGGCCTTCCTTGTAGAGGGCATCTGATCCGTATTTATCCATCACGTAGCGACGGACATGTTCGATAAAATAGGGAGCGATCTTGTCCTTGGGTTTTATTGATCTCAATCTAAGCGGGGCGGCCTGGGCCCTTTTGTTTTCCTGGGGGGTGATATATTTCTCCTGCTCCATACGATCCAGAACGTAGCTTTGTCTCTGCTTGGCCCGTTCGTAATTGCGATATGGAGAATAATGGTTAGGCGCCCTGGGGAGCCCCGCCAGGAGCGCCGCTTCCGGAAGGGTCAGCACCCGGGCGCTCTTGCCGAAGTAGCCCTGCGCCGCCGCCTCTATCCCATAGGTTCCGTGCCCCAGGTAGATATGGTTTAGGTAGAGGTGCAGGATCTCTTCTTTAGACAGGTAGCGGTCAATTTTGTAGGCCAGGACCGCTTCCTTAAATTTTCTCAGATAGGTTCTCTCTGGTGACAAGTATAGCGACTTAGCAACCTGCTGGGTGATGGTGCTGCCCCCCTGAACGATCTTGCCGGAGGCGATATTTTTATATAAGGCACGGGCAATACCTTGCAGATCAAACCCCTGGTGCTGAAAAAATCGGGAGTCTTCAGCCGCGATAAAGGCCTGGGTTACCACCTTGGGCACCTCGGCAATATTTATCAGCTTCCGATCCTCCAAGTAAAATTCGTCGATGAGTTCATTGTTATCGGAGTATACTCTGGTTGCGATACTGGGGCGATAATCCTTAAGCGAGTCCACGGTGGGGAGGTCAAGCAGGAGCGTGTAATAAAAAAGACTGCCAGCCGCGACAGAACTGATAGTCACCAGCAGAAATATGGCGACTGCGGCAATCTTAAAAAACGAAAGTAATGTTCTTCTCTTTTTTGCTGGATAGGCCATTGTTCAAGAACCTGTACTTTCCGCTGCCGTCAGCGATTTCTCTCTTTTGGCGTATTTCGCCAGATAAATGCTTATCTCGTAGAGTCCCATTAACGGAAACGCCATCATTATCTGGCTAATCACATCAGGCGGAGTTAATATGGCGGCCACAATGAAAATAATTAAAATGGCATACCGCCGGTGACGGGAGAGGAAAGCGGCATCGACTATTCCCACCTTGGCCAAAAAAAAGATGAAAACCGGCAGTTCAAAGGAAAGGCCAAACAAAAAAATAAGTTTCAACGACAGGGAGAGGTAGTCCTTGACGGCAAACATTGGTTTCAGAAATTCCGAGGTGAAGGTCAGGAAGAACTCAAATGCCAGCGGCAGCACGAAAAAATAACAGAAGCAGGTGCCCATTAGGAAGAGCAAGCTGGAAAAAATGAAAAAAGGGACGATATACTTTTTTTCGTTATCGTAAAGTCCCGGGGAAACAAATTTCCACACCTGCAAAATGATGTAGGGACTGGAGATGAAAAGGCCGAAATAAAAGGCGATTTTGATATAGGTAATGAATGCTTCCGGGGGAGAAATGAATATCATGTGAGTGTCCGGTGGTAAAACCTTGACCAGGGGGCGGGTTATAATCTGAAAAAGATGCTCCTTGAAAAGATAGGACACGAAGAAGCCCGTCCCTAAGGCAATAAGCGACCGGATGAGCCTCGTCTTCAGCTCTTCCAAATGGGAGATCAGCGGCAGCTTGCCGTCGTCGGCTGTTTCCATAGGATAAAATCAATCCTTAAAAGTATTGAAAGGCTGCGGGGCTTTCAGGAGCGAGCGTCTTTGTTTGGCTCCGCTGCCAATGGATCGGTTGGTGTTAAAGATGGGCCGGCAGAAGGTTGTTCATTTCCCTCATTATCCTTGTCATAATGAGATAAATTCCCAAAGTCATCGGGCTTCAGATTGTCACTGAGGCTACTTGTCACATCGTCCGCTGCCCTTTTGAACTCCGACAGACCCCGTCCCAGGGATTTTGCAAGATCCGGCAGTTTCTTGGGCCCCACTACCAGCAGAGCGATAATGGCAATTACTATTAACTCTGTCATCCCTATTCCAAACACTATCAATCCTCGATCCACGGTTTGGGTTGACTATAAACTCTGAATTGGAGTATTGTCAACCAAATTTGACGGCTTTTTAAAAAGTCCAGAGGCTTTAGTTGCGCTAAATCCATCTTCACGGGAAGCTGTTGGTGTAGCCTTGGGGCGTTGCACCCTTTGCCAACCGTGGCGATAGGCAATGCTAGACCCGCCGACAAGGGGCGGGACTACAGAAACAACTTTTTTCCTGGCCGTTTTGGCATTATGGTTTTGCAGACTTTTTACGAGAGCCTCAATACTGACGACCTGTTCAAAACGGGTTCAAAAAATCCTATGGAGGCCGCCATGAACGAAACAATCAAGACAATCAGAGAAAGACGAACCGTGCGTAATTATCTGGACCGCGCCGTTTCTGATGAGCTTTTGGCGCAGATTCTGGAGGCGGTACAATGGTCTCCCTCATGGGCTAATACCCAGTGCTGGGAGGTGGTGGTGGTGAAAGACGTCGCCAGCAGGGAAAAGCTTCAGGTTACGGTTGGGGCCACCAATCCGGCCTATCGGGCTTTGCTGGAAGCACCGCTTGTTTTGGCTCTCTGCGGTACTAAGGGGCGGGCCGGCTATTACAAGGGAGCAGGAACAACCAAATTTGGCGACTGGTTCATGTTCGATTTGGGGATCGCCACTCAGAGCATCTGTCTGACGGCCCACAGCCTGGGGCTGGGCACGGTCATAATCGGTCTTTTCGATCACGACAAGGCGGCGCAAATCCTCCAGATTCCTGCCGGGGTCGAGCTGGCGGCATTGATACCGCTGGGCTATCCCGCCAAGGCGCCGACAGCGCCCCGACGCAGGACAACGGAGGAATTCACCCATCAGGAGCGATTCTGACTCGATTTGTTCCGGGGCATTCACGTTGCCAGAATTCGGGGAACATAACACTTAATTCAGTAAGCCACCCCTGCCGGGCGGCAGCGGCCCGAATCCGTCCGCATTTTATCCGGCCCATCAGCCTTGTCCGGGCGATGGTTCGGTCGCTCTCTCCCATACGCATACGATGGATCACTTGGCGATACTCATACATTTGTCAACAACGTCCCCTTCTCACAACGTCCCGTTCTCACCGCCCATTCTCACAATCAACTTGTCCAATTTGTCAACAACGTCCCCTTCTCAACACTTCTCAACAGAAGTCCCGTTTTGATTCTTAAATGACACCAATTAAAAATTCCAATTAAAAATTCTTGACAGCGCGATTGACAAGCAGTATTCTTCCCTCCATCAAACGATTGAACTTATTTGTGGAACAAGGTGATGGCTACTCCCCTCGAGAAGGCCCGCCGTGATCCGGAATCCACGAAGGCGAGAATTCTCCAGAGCGCCCGCCGCGTTTTTGGGTATTACGGATATCACGGGACGACCACCAGAATGATTGCCCAAGAAACGGGGATCGATATCTCCACACTACATTATCACTGGGGAGATAAAAAGGATCTCTACGAAGCGGCAATAATCGATATTACTAAAGATCTGAAGCAAAAGCTAATTGCCGTGGAGAAGGAGATCAGGGGCTTGCCCTTGGCTGAGCGCATGGCCATTGCAATCGACAGGATGACGGATTATCTTTTTGAACATCCCGAAATTTCCAATCTTATTTTGCTTCGGTATATTAGCAAAACCCGCTACGAAGGAAACCTGGATTTCAAGGTTACCGAATTCACCGCCGATATTGCCCGTTCGATGGGCTTAATCACCGACAAAAAAACCTTATCTACCCGGGTGTCCATGGAGGTCTGGGCGGTAATGAACTCCATCCATACCTTTATTTCCGGGGAAGAATTTTACCGCTCGATCACCAGGGATTCCCATGAGGAATATGCCGCCCTGGTAAAAGAAACCCTCATGTTTATTCATATCCCGGCCTTTACCGCTAGGGAGGCCAGACAAACCTAATTTGCGCACCTAATTGAAAGGGAGGGAAATATGGCTCTCAACATGGATGCAATCGGCAAAAAAATTGGCCCCATAACCAAGGAATATACCTGGCGGGATCCCATTCTCTATGCCCTGGGGGTCGGGGCCGGATTTGAGGAACTGGATTTTGTTTACGAAAAAAATCTTAAGGTCATTCCCACCTTTTCAATCGCGACCATCTTTGAGTTTCTGGGCGAGGCGGCCATAGCCGCCAACATCAACCTGGCGGGCGTCCTCCACGGAAGTCAGGATCTGATATTCCACAATCCGATTCCCACCTCGGGTAAGCTGATTACCGAAGGAAGGATAACAAACTATTTCGACAAGGGGCCCAAAGGGGCAATCATTGTCGCCGAAAGCGATACCTGCCACTCCAGCGGCCAGAAGCTATTCACCAATATAATTCAGATTTTCAGTCGCTTTGACGGCAACTTCGGCGGCCCGGACGCGCCGCCTGCCGAGGTGACCATTCCAATACGCGAACCTGATTTTATGGTTGATGCCCGGCCGTCGCCGGATCAGCCCCTCCTGTACCGGCTTTCCGGGGACTTCTTCCCGCTTCATGTGGATCCCGATTTTGCCCAGATGGCCGGTTTTGCCAAGCCCATCATGCATGGCCTTTGCACCCACGGGTATGCCTGCCGGGCTTTGATGGCCAAGCTTACGCCGGGTCAGCCGGAGCTGGTGCGCCGTTTCACCTGTCGGTTTACAAAGCCCCTCTATCCCGGGGATCCCATCCGGATTCTAATCTGGAAAATCCGGGAGGGAGAGGCCCTTTGGCAGGTGGTGAACGCCAATACCGGTGAAATCGTGATAGATCTTGGTATTTTCCAGTATGGCGAGATTCCCAAAAACGAGGTGCTGTTTGACGGACGGGTAGCAATAATCACCGGCGCCGGGGGCGCCCTGGGCCGGGTCTATGCGCTGGAATTGGCCCGGCGGGGAGCAAAGGTTTTGGTTAACGATTTTGGCGGCTCGAAAGATGGTCTTGGTGGCGGCACGTCAAGTCCCGCTGATGCGGTGGTCGCTGAAATCAAGGCTCTGGGAGGCGAGGCGGTGGCCAACTATGACAGCATAACCAGCCCGGCCGGAGGCGAAAACATCGTCAAGGCGGCCCTGGAACGATTTGGCCGGGTGGATATCCTGATCAACAACGCAGGAATCCTTCGGGACAAGACCTTCCTTAAGATGGAGCCCAATAACTGGCAGGGGGTGCTCGATGTCCATCTCCACGGCGCCTACAATGTGACGCGGCCCGCTTTTGTCGCTATGAAGGAGCAGGGCTATGGTCGGATCATCTTTACTACCTCGGCCGCTGGACTCTACGGAAACTTCGGCCAGACCAACTACAGCGCGGCCAAGATGGCGCTGGTGGGTTTCATGAACGCGCTCAAGCTTGAGGGCGCCAAGTATAACATCAAGTTAAACACGGTTGCTCCGGTGGCGGCCTCGCGCTTGATGGCGGATATTCTGCCGGCGGAGGCCCTCGAACAGATGAAGCCCGAGTTTGTAGCCCCGCTGATTCTTTACCTCTCTTCGGAACAATGCGAGCAGTCCGGCGGGATCTACAATGCCGGTATGGGCCGCTATAACCGGGCCGCGCTGATGACCGCTCCGGGCATTCTTCTGGGCGACGGCGCGAAACCGCCCTCCGCCGAGGAAGTGGCCCAATCCTGGGAACGCCTCAAGGATATCACGGAGGCCAAAGAATACGCGGATTTGGGCGGTTTAATGAACGATGTTCTAGAGAAGATCAAATAGGACGAACAGGTAAAAATCGTCTTTTCTTTAATTGATGAGGGCCGCACCTGACTGCGGCGATTCCGGAAGGAGGTATTGAAATGACAGGAATCACGTCTTACGGCGCTTATATCCCCCGGCTGAGGCTGAACCGGATGGCCGTCTTTCAGGCAATGGGCTGGTTTGCCCCGGCGATCATAATGGTTGCCCAGGGCGAACGGTCGATGTGTAACCACGACGAGGACAGCCTGACCATGGCGGTGGCCGCGGCACAGGACTGCCTTACGGGAAAAGACAAGTCCCTCATAAACGTAAGCTATTTGTGCTCAACGACCCTTCCTTTTGCGGATCGACAAAACGCGGGCATCCTGGCGACGGCTCTGAATCTCGCAAGCGATATGGAGACAGCGGATTTTACCTCCTGTCTCCGGGCGGGAACCAGCGGGCTTTTGACAGCGCTGGAGGTGGCGGCGGGAAACCCGTCGAAAAATATTCTGGTTGCCGCCGCCGACAAGAGGGAAACCAAGCCCGGATCTTTTTACGAACTGTGGTTTGGCGATGGCGCGGCTGCGCTGATGGTCGGCCAGGAAGAGGTGATCGCCGAATTTCTTGGATCGCATAGCGTATCTTACGACTTTGTGGATCACTATCGGGGAGCGCAGCACCCTTTCGACTACATGTGGGAGGAACGCTGGGCGCGGGAAGAGGGCTACGGCAAGATAATCCCCGAGGCGATTCAGGGTCTCCTGAAGAAACTCGATATCACCATAGATAAGGTTGACCAGCTTGCCTTCCCCTGCATTTTCAAGGCGGAACACCGGGCGATTGCCAAAGCAATTGGCGCGACCCCGAAGCAGCTGGTGGACAACCTCCACGATGTTTGCGGTGAAACCGGAGCGGCTCATGCCCTGGTCATGTTCATCTCAGCCCTGGAGAAGGCCGAGCCGGGCCAGTTGCTGCTTTTGGCCGGTTTTGGACAGGGTTCAGACGCCCTTATGTTTCGCGTCACGGATAACATCACCAGGCTCAGAGCGCGTCGCGGCGTCGCGGGATCGCTGGCATATAAAAAGACTACCGATAATTATCTTAAATTCTTGAAATTCCGCGGTTTGATTGATCCGGAAATGGGTATCCGGGGGGAGGCGCCGACGCAGACGGCCATGACCGCCCTCTGGCGCAACCGTAAAATGATCCTGGGTCTGACGGGCGGAAAGTGCCGAAACTGCGGTACACCGCAGTTTCCCAAAATGGATATCTGCGTCAACCCGGCCTGCGGGGCGATCCACTGCCAGGATGATTACGAGTTTGCTCAAGTACCCGCAAAAGTGAAGACCTTTACCGGCGACATGTTGGCCGTTTCCGTGGACCCGCCGGCCATTTACGGCATGATACAGTTTGAAGGCGGCGGCCGCTTTATGGCCGATTTTACCGACTGCGAACTGGCCGACGTCAAGGTGGGAGCGCCCGTCGCCATGTCCTTCCGGCGCAGATTTGTTGACGACGAACGGGGATTTTCCGGTTATTTCTGGAAAGCGGTACCCCGGCCCGGCGCCGCTTTCGAGCCGGAGATTCGTTTTGACGGCCAGGTGGCGGTGATAACTGGTGCGGGCGGCGGGTTAGGAAGGGCCTACGCCCTGGAGATGGCCCGGCGGGGGGCTAAAGTCGTGGTAAATGATTTAGGCGGCAGTCGGGATGGCACGGGCAGTGGATCTTCCCGTCCGGCAGACCTGGTGGTAGCCGAAATCGTCGCCCAGGGCGGCCAGGCGGTGGCCAGTTATGACACGGTTACAACCCCGGAAGGCGGCGAAGCGGTTATCAAGACGGCCCTCGATCACTTCGGCCGGGTTGATATTTTGATTAACAACGCCGGAATCCTACGGGACAGGAGCTTCCCCAAAATGGACCTAGAAAGCTGGCAAGCGGTGTTGGATGTTCACTTAAACGGCGCCTTCCATGTCACCAAGCCAGCCTTCGGGGTGATGAAGGAGCAGGGTTACGGCAGAATAATCATGACTACCTCCGCTGCGGGACTTTACGGGAACTTTGGCCAGACCAATTACAGCACGGCCAAGATGGGCCTGGTGGGACTTATGAACACACTCAAACTGGAAGGACGGAAGCACAATATTTTAGTGAATACGTTGGCGCCCCTAGCCGCCTCGCGGCTGACGGAAGATATCATGCCGCCCGCGATCTATCAAAAGATGTCCCCGGAGTTCGTCGTCGCCATCGCCATGTATCTCTGTTCCGGGCTCTGCCGGGACAGCGGCCTAATTTTCAATGCGGCCGCCGGTTTCTTCAGCCGAGCAGCGGTCTTAACCACCACGGGCGTTCAACTGGGCGACCGGCTCAACCCGCCTTCCTTGGAGGACATAAGGGACAACTGGGACCGGATCAATTCCCTCGCTAACGCAGCGGAGATACCCGAGGCTACCGGCGCGGTGATGGCCCTCGTGACCCCTGTTGTCGCCGAAAAAGAGTCAACCGACCGGAAAGAGGGAACAGCTCTGGATGTCCGGGGCGTATTTTCGCGGTTGCCGCAAGCCTTCAATGCCGCGGCGGCCGCGGGTAAGGATCTGGTTTTCCAGTTTCATATCACCGGTTCAGGCGGGGGAGACTGGTCGGTTGCCGTCAGGGACGGCGCCTGCCGGGTTGACCCGGGAACCGCCGAAAAGGCGACCACCATAATTAAAATGGCGGAGCAGGACTTTTTGGAACTGATCACCGGTAGGCTAGACGGGATGAAGGCCTTCAGCAGCGGCCGGCTCAAGGTCGAAGGGGATGTAATGAAAGCCCAGCTCATCGGAAAACTGTTCACTTTTCAGAGCAATTGAATAGAAAAGGGAGATGCTGCCTAAGGAGGATCAAAAAATGGCTTCAGGAATAAAAGATAAGGTGGCTATTATCGGCATGGGCTGCACCAAATTCGGCGAACGCTGGAACTTGGGAGCAGAGGAACTGATGGTGGAAGCTTTTCAGGAGTGCCTGGCCGATGCGGGCATAGCCAAGAAGGAAATCCAGGCGGCCTGGCTCGGCACCTGTATGGAGGAAATAGGCCTGGGGAAGAGCGCCACTTCCTTGGGCGTTACCCTGCGCCTGCCTAATATACCAATAACCAGAACAGAAAACTTTTGCGCCACCGGAACGGAGGCCTTCCGCGGAGCCGTCTACGCCGTGGCCTCAGGGGCCTATGACATTTGCCTGGCTATGGGGGTGGAAAAGCTCAAGGATACCGGTTATGGCGGCCTTCCCAGCGCCGGATCCAATTTCGGGTCCTTGAGCTGGCAATGGTTTCCCAACGCCAGCGCCCCCGGTCTTTTCGCCCAGCTTGCCTCAGCTTACGCCGCCAAGTTCCGGATTTCCGATAATGACCTGAAACGGGCAATGGCCCATGTCTCCATGAAAAGCCACGCCAACGGCGCCTTGAACCCCAAGGCCCATCTGCGTAAAGAGGTGAGTATCGATAATATCCTGGTGGCGCCGATTATTGCCCACCCTCTGGGACTTTTTGATTGCTGCGGAGTCAGCGACGGGGCCGCCTGCGCCATTGTGACCACCCCGGAGGTAGCCAAAGCGCTGGGCAAGGGGGAAATAGTTACGGTAAAATCAGTGCAACTGGCGGTAAGCAGCGGTTTTGAGGCTGGTTTTAACGAGTGGGACGGTGAGCACTTCGTCACCACCAGCGCCTGCAGCAAGCGGGCCTACGCGGAAGCGGGAATTGCCAACCCCCGGGAAGAAATCAACATGATGGAACTCCATGACTGTTTTTCGATTACCGAGCTTGTGACCTATGAAGATCTGCATATTTCCCGCCGCGGAGAGGCCTGGCGGGACGTTCTGGATGGCTTCTATGACCGCGACGGCGCCATTCCCGCCCAGATCGACGGCGGCCTCAAATGTTTCGGCCATCCTATCGGCGCCTCCGGCCTGCGCATGATCTACGAGATGTATTTGCAGCTTTTGGGACGGGCGAAAGAACGGCAACTTCCCAACCCACGTTTCGGCCTAACCCACAACTTAGGCGGTTTTCCCCATCAAAATGTCTGCGCCATTTCCATTATCGGCCGGTATGGCCATTAAAAGGGTATATTGACAGGAGTGTGCCGATGGAGATACTGAACTACACTGACGAACACCGGATATTCCGGGAATCGCTGCGTAAATTTCTAGAAAAGGAAATTATCCCCCACGTCGAGGAATGGGAAGAGGCCGGCATTGTCCCCCGAAACGCCTGGAAGAAGATGGGCGACCAGGGTTTTCTCTGCCTGGACGTCCCGGAGGAATACGGCGGGTTGGGCTGCGATTTTCTCTATTCGGTCATCCTCATCGAGGAGATGACCAAAACCAACTGTTCCGGTCTGGCGGCTGCCCTCCACAGTGACATTGTCGTTCCTTACATCACCGCTTTCGGCTCGGAAGAACATAAACGAAAGTATCTCCCCGGATGTGTCTCTGGCGACATCATCACCGCGGTTGCCATGACGGAGCCAAATGCCGGCAGCGATCTGGCGGCGATGAAAACCGCCGCCGTGGAGGCGGGTGACGAGGTGATCATCAACGGCCAGAAGACCTTCATCAGCAACGGCATCAACTGCGATCTTCTGGTTTTGGCCGCCCGGGACAGTCAGGTCCAAAACCCCCATGTAGCCGTTGACCTCTACCTGGTCGAGGCAGGTACACCCGGCTTTGAAAAGGGCCGACAGATCAAGAAGGTGGGCTGGCACAGCCAGGATACTGCAGAACTTTACTTCACCGACTGCCGCATTCCGCGGAGCAACCGTTTAGGCGCGAAGGGGACCGGTTTTGTAAAACTCATGCAGAAGCTCCAGCCGGAACGGCTGGTTTGCGCGATTGGGGCGGTGGCGGCGGCGGAGTTCATGCTGGAGCTTACCATCCAGTACTGCAAGGAACGGGTGGCCTTTGGCAAACCAATCGCCAAATTCCAGCACACCCAGTTCGAACTGGTGGAAATGGCCACGGAAGTCAAGCTGGGAAGAACCTTTGTGGACAAACTCATTGCCGATCATATGGAGGGAAAAGAACTGGTGGTCGAGGTTTCCATGGCCAAGTACTGGACGACCGACATGGCCTTCCGGACGGCCGATCGCTGTCTGCAACTGCATGGCGGTTATGGTTACTGCGAGGAGTATCCCATCGCCCGGGCCTGGCGGGATATCCGGGTGACCAGGATATTTGCCGGCACCAACGAGATCATGAAGGGCATCGCCGCCCGCTTCATGGGCCTATAGTTTTCGCCCCTTTTCTCAGGGTTTTGGCCGCACCAGGTCAATCACCGTTACCTCCGGCGGGGTGAGGAAACGGATCGGAGGCCCCCAGGTGCCGCTGCCCCGGCTGACGTAAACGGAAGAAGCCCCGCCCAGATCTGACAAACCGCGAGCGTAGGTGAAAAACAACCTGGTCAAAAGATAAAACGGAAAGATCTGCCCCCCGTGGGTGTGGCCTGAAATCTGAAGATCAAAGAGCCCCCGGCTTTTATCATTCACGTAAGGCTGATGTTTTAGAAGAAGAATAAACTGGTCGCGGGGAAGCGGCATAAGAAGGCTAGCTTCGTCAAGGGGGGAAGCCAGTTCCAGCCGGCGGCCGACCGGATCGTCCACTCCCACCAGAATCAGCCCGCCTGCAACGCTGGTGATCTCGTCGCGCAGCAGGGTAAAGCCCGCCTGGCGGATCAGAGCCATCGAATGGGATAGGCCGACAAAGTATTCGTGGTTGCCTAAGATGGCGTATTTCCCCATCGGAAAATCCTGTTTTGCCAGCAGCTCCATCGAATCTTCGACGTGATTTAACTGCCCGTCCACCAGGTCCCCCAGGGAAATGAGCATGTCCGGGCTGGCCTGGTTAACCACGGCCAGAATCCGAGCCAGTCTTTCCTGGCTTACCATTAGCCCCAGATGAACATCGGAAATAAACGCCAGGCGCAGGCGGTTGACCTGAGCAGGCAGTTTCTCCGTGGCTATCGTCAAGGTTTCCAGGCGGACATTTTGAGCCGAGAAGAAGCCAAAGACGGCGATTACCAGCGCCGCAATGCCGGGCAGAAAAAATCTCGTCCGGGGGGAGATGATCAGCGCTGAGAGGTCAAACCAAAAGGATGAAAGCCAGATGATCAGGCGATAGAGATCAAAAATAAGCGCCAACGAAAAAAACAGGAAGGCAAACCCCATCCAGCTGTAGCCGCCGAAGCCCAGCAGACGGGCCAGGGGATCGAGCCCGTTGTGCTCCGCCAAACGTACTAAAATCGGCGTCAGAACCATCAGGACAAAAAAGGCGCCCAGCGCCGCCTTGCCGGAAGCGTCCAGTGCCAGCGCGCCGATTGCTTTTAGGTAAAGATAATAGTGCAGGCCACTGTATAAACTTATGAAAACAATTAAAAACAGGCTAATTCGCAATTTCGTCATTCCTTTACCAAAACACACCCATAATGTAGCCAAAAAACTGCTAACTTAGTTTCATTTTTAGTTTTTTCCGTCTGCGCCGGACAATTGTACGGATTAGATAATAAATGGCCGCCAAAAAAAGCAGCAGAAAAACAATGACCCCCGCCGCCGCCCAGGTCACCCAGGTGCCGTTGGAAAGAAGGGCAACCGGGTTATAGCTGGTCTTTATAACCACCCGGCCGAGCTTTCCCTTGTATTTATCCGGCACATCAGGAATTCCATTGCCATTGGCATCGGGAAATCCTGCAATATATTCCATCAATCCCAGCCACTGTTTGACCTCCTGGATACCCGGACGGGTTTTGTCAGCGTCAATCCGCGAATGGGCCAGATCGGCAATCGGCTGGCCATGACGATCCTTGGGAACGATGGTCAGGATATTGTAAGTGAAGCCGCCGATTATCTTTAGGAAGGTTGCATTATATATATTGGCCGCCACCTGGTAGAGCTGCCGGTTTTTCTCCGAGTAGTCCAGTGGCTTCCAGCCCTCATCCTCGCTACCCAGCCAGATGCCGGTGACCCGGTCAAAGAGCATCCGGCGGGGGTTGTAGGTGAATTTCAGACCGGAAACCTGGAGGAAGTAGGAACTGCCCTTGAGGGGATGAACGCTGGTCAGAACCTCCAAGCCTTTTTTTATTTCCTCGGCATATAAGTAGCAGGTGATGAGGGGATAGCCCATGGTGTCATCCATCCCGATTCCCATTGGCAACGTCCGGAATATGTCGGTTGCCGCCAGTTTTCCCGTTTTACCCCTCAGCAGATCTTCTCTGATCAGACCATTGGAATCTATGGCTGCAACCACTTTCGTCTGAGGGTCCTTCGGATCGTAAACATACCGGTTGGCATACCAGCGGGTCGCATCGGCAATGAGGTTGCCTAGGGGCGATTCCTCTTCTTTGATCGGGATATCGAACGCGGTTTCGGCAATGGTTTTATAAAAACCGAGCCCCTTGTCCTTAAGTATCCTTTGATCAATGTCCAGGATGAACCGCTCGACCTGATTTTGTATCGCCGTATTGCCAACAGTCGCGGCATCCACCGGATGTAGTTTATATTCCTTAAGGGTTATCTTCCCCTGATCCAAGACCAAATCGAGGGCGCCCAGATGCTTTCCGTAACTGCCCACCTGAACAATCAGGGTTGAGTTGACCAGTAGAGGCTGATCAAGCCTGGTATGGCTGTGGCCGCCTACGATGACGTCAATCCCCGGAACCTTCTCGGCCAAAAACTCATCGCCCTTGACCTTTTCTTTTACGCCGCTGTGGGACAGGCAGACAACCAGGTCCACCTTTTCCTTTTCCCTAAGCTCCCTGACCATTTTGCTGGCAACTTCAACAGGATCGGAAAATTTTACCGGTGCGGCAAAGGGCGCCTTTTCGGCGGCGTCTTTGCCCATGATCCCAAATATTCCGACCCGCACTCCACCCCTGTCGATTACAATATAGGGTTTAACCAGCCCTTTTTTGAATTCCGCCTCCAGGCTATCATCCTTGTCGCTTTTAGCGCTGAAAACGGCATTGGCCAAAAGCAGATTGGGAATGGCTCCCTTCGCGGCGGCGGCGGCGATAATCTGCGCCAGACCACGGGGTTTGAGGTCAAATTCGTGATTTCCCAAAACTACGGCATCGTAGTCCAGGGCCTTCATCAACCTAAGCTCGATAGACTCCTCCCGGGCGAGCAGGTGGAAAGGGGTGCCCATGAGGAAATCTCCGCCGTCTAAAGTGAGAGTAGGGCCGGATCGTTTCGCTCTTTCCCTGGTCAATACGGCGGCCAGACGGGCATAGCCTCCCGCGGTAGCATCGCCGCCCGCGATCCGCGGGTTGTAATCCAGGTTAGGCGAAAGCCCCAGAGCGTTGGAATGCAGATCATTGGTATGGAGAATGGTGATAACCTTGCCCTGGGCGAAAAGCGGGGTTGCGTAAAACAACACGATCGCGGCGACAATCCATAAACGCAAGTATTTCATAGTACGTCTCCTGACTGTAAGGGGCTTCGGTCTTTTGTTTTTTCCAGGACGACCGTGAGCCAGTCATGCAAAAACTCAAAAACCTCACTCTGCTCCGGTTCATTGTGTATCTCGTGGTAGAGGCCGGGCCAGATCTTAAGCGTGCATTGGCTGCCCGCCTTCCCGGCAAATTCGCTTGCGGCCTGCCAAGAGGTAAGGCGATCGGCGTCGCCGTGCATAACAAGCAGGGGCAGGCGAAACTCATGGGCATGCGCCAGTGCCCACTCGCCCCGGGCCAGCATTTCCACGCCCAGCCGCACCGACAACCGGTTATGCACCAGAGGGTCGTTAATGTAGGCGTCCACCACCTGGCTGTCGCGGGAAATAGCCGTCACGTCCAGTTCATTGGGCAGAGTGAGGGCCGGCCAGAGGCGATACATGAATTTAGCCAGAAGTATTTTCCAGGCGGGAGGGTCGAAGGCGGTGCGCAACAGCGGTCCGGTGACAATGATCCCGGCGAGCTGGGGCTGCGTTTTGAGGCAGTAGTTGAGAACCATGCCGCCACCCATACTGTGGCCGTAGAGGAAAATGGGTAGGTTCTGATTAAGCCGGGCGGTATCGCTTACGAAGAGGCCGATATCGGTCAAAATAACGTCATAGCCGGGGATATTGCCGCGGGCTCCCGGCGAACGGCCGTGGCCGCGCAGATCCAGAGCCAACACCAGAAATCCCTGATCATTCAAAAAACGGGCGAGATGCTCATAACGCCCGCCATGCTCACCCAGACCGTGGATCAGAGCCAGAACCGCCTTGGCGTCCCCCGGCGGCTCCCAGCGATAAACGGCCAGACGCTCGCCATCAGCAGCACAGATATAAGATGGATTATCCATGAAGCCTCTACAAATAAATGATCGTCATCTCAGGTAAGTGGGATTTGTCTAACAGAGCGGGGGGCAAAATTGCAAGGTAATTTAAGGGGCCGACCTGCCGTATCGCTCCAAGACAAAACGGCGTGCATCGTCCTGCGTAGAAAGCTGCCCTTCCAGTTGGGCGTTTTCAACGGCATCCAGAATGTCTTTAAACGGAGGCCCCGGCTTGTATCCCAATTCCATCAGATCACGGCCGTTAAGTAGTTTTGGCGGATGCAGTTCTTCTGGGCGCAGACTTGCCAATTGGTCTTGACAAAAATAATAAGTTCCCAGCCGGCCGTGGCTGCCTAAACAATCCATTTTGTGCAAAGCCAGGTGGAGATCAAAATTGTCCAGGCGCAAAAATCTTTTTAGCTTTGCCGGACGCAATCTTGGCACATCGAGAAAGTGCATATGATAATGAATCAACGATAAGACCGTCTCGGCAGTTTCATTGGAAAACCGCAGGCGCCGCATGATGTTCCGGGCCAGCTCTTCGCCCTGTCGCACGTGACCGTAGAAATGGACGCCCCTTTCATCGGTGCATGCGCACAGCGGCTTGCCGATATCATGAAGGAGCACGGCCCAGCCGAGAACCTCGGTTTTATTCAAGGGGAGTCCTTCTGAAGGCAAAAGGGCAAGCATTCTTAAGGTATGCTCCCAGACATCACCTTCGGGATGATAGTCAGGGTGCTGTTCGATTTCCTTTAAGGCGGAAACTTCGGGTAAAATGTGGCGAAGCAAACCGGATGCGTCCAGGAGTTCCATGCCCCGGCGGGGTTGGCCCTGGGTAAGGAGATTGGTCATTTCATCCCGGGTGCGCTCGGCGCTGATCAGGAGGATCTTTTCTGCCAGATCCTTAATGGCCGCAAACGTGTTCGGCTCAATATCAAACCCTAAATTGGCGGCCAGCCTTACCGCCCGCAGCATCCGCAGGTGATCCTCGGCAAACCGTTGAGCCGGATCACCGATGGCGCGGATAATTCCCTTTTCAATATCCTGCCGGCCGGCGGTGTAATCAATAATCTCGCCGGTCAGCGTGTCCATCAAGAGCCCGTTTATGGTAAAGTCCCGTCTGAGGACGTCTTCCCGGGCCGAGGTATATGCGATTCCCGATGGTCTGCGGCCGTCAAGATAGGCCGCCTCGGAGCGGAAGGTAGCCACTTCGTAAGGTCGGCCTTGCTCTAAGACCAGGATCACCCCGAAGCTCGCCCCGATCGGCAGGGTGCGGGGGAATAGTTGCCGCACCTCCTCCGGCCGGGCCGATGTGGCGATATCGTAGTCTTCCGGCTCGACTCCCCGGATGAGGTCGCGGACACAGCCCCCCACCAGGTAGGCCTCATGTCCCGCCTCTTTTAGGCGGGCAACCAGGCTTTTGGCGGTATCCAGTGAAGACGGCGATTTCATTAAATCACTACCCTGAAAATCTGGCGCATCCCTCGTCACCGGAAGCTGTTGGCGTAGCCTAAGGGCCTTGTGCCCTTTGTCAACCTTGGCAACAGGCGATGCGAGACCCGCCCGTGAGGGGCGGCGGGACTACAAAAACAACTTTTTTCTTGGCCGTTGCTGAATTACGGTTTTGCTTACTTTTTACGAGTTCATCATACGTGACGATAGACCCTACCCAGCTTAATAGCACAAAACTCGCCGCACATGGTGCAGCCCTCTTTGTGGGCGCTGGCGCTTACCTCGAGAAGTTCCCTGGCCTTTTGGGGATCAAGGGAAACGGCAATCTGAGCCTCCCAGTCAAAATCCCGGCGGCGCCTGGCCATCTGGACATTCCTTTCCCATGCTCCATTTACCCCCTTGGCAATATCGGCTATGTGCGCGGCCAGTCTTGCGGTGACAACGCCTTCCCGGACATCGGCCAGATTGGGTAGCCGCAGATGTTCCGAGGCGGTGACATAACAGAGAAAATCAGCTCCGGCGGCCCCGGCGATGGCGCCGCCGATTGCTGAGGTGATGTGGTCGTAGCCGGGGGCGATATCGGTTGGCAGCGGCCCCAGGACGTAAAAGGGAGCGCCGTCGCATAAACTCTTCTGCAAAACCACATTGGCCTCTATCTCCTTAAGCGGTACGTGACCCGGCCCCTCGATCATCACCTGAACTCCGCATTGTCGGGCGCGCTTAGTAAGTTCTCCCAGGATGATCAGCTCCTGCACCTGACTGCGATCGGTCGCGTCCGCCAAGCATCCGGGCCTCAGACCGTCGCCCAGGCTCAAAACCATGTCATAGCGCCTCGCTATTTCCACCAGCCGGTCATACTGTTCATAAAAAGGGTTTTCCCGGTTGTTGTAGGACATCCAGTTAGCGGTGATGGAGCCGCCGCGGCTGACAATACCCAAAAGCCGGCCAGATTCCGAAAGCGCCTCCAGGCTCTTTTTGGTGATGCCGCAATGGACGGTGATAAAATCCACGCCGTCCTCTCCATTTTCCGTCAGCACTCGGAACATGTCTTCCGGGTCGATTTCCACCACTGGTTTCTGTTTGTTGAGGGTTTCAGCCGCGGCCTGGTAGATGGGAACCGTGCCCACCATAACCGGCGATACCGCCATGATTTGCTTGCGGATGGCCCGCAAATCGCCGCCGGTGGATAGATCCATGATGGCGTCAGCCCCGGCTGCCGCGGATACCCGCACCTTGGCCAGCTCCAGTTCAATATCGATATTATCACGGGACGTTCCCAGGTTGGCATTAACCTTGGTCCTGAGTCCCCTGCCAATGGCGGACGGCGCAATATTGCCATGGTTTATGTTCCTGACGACCACGATATCACCCCTTTCCACCCCCTGGCGGATGAATTCCGGCTCCACCCCCTCCTGTCGGGCGCAAAGGGACATCTCCTCTGTTATCTTACCCTGCCTAGCCATTTCCAGTTGTGTCATGGTTCTTGCCTCCATTTTTGCAGTACCGGCGCCAGATGGTTGGTCGGGCCATGTCCTGCTCCCAGTCTGAGCGAAGACCCGATTGCCGCGGCAATATATTCTTTGGCTTCGGCCACCGCCTGCAGCACCGGGAACCCCTGCGCCAAAAGGGTTGTCAGGGCGGCGGAATAGGTGCAACCAGTGCCGTGGGTATCATTGGTTGCGACCCGGGGGGAGCTGAACTCATGAAAATCCACCCCATCGTAAAGAATGTCCACCAGGCGCAAATATGATCCGTCTAAATGCCCTCCCTTGACCAAAACATGCCGGGGGCCGAGCCGATGAATCGCCGCCGCGGCTTTTTTCATGTCGGCGATTCCTTTGATTTCCCTGCCGGACAGCAGTTCGGCCTCGGGGATATTGGGTGTGAGCAGAAACGCCCCGGGGATCAGCTCTTGTATCATCGTCTCAACCGCGTCGTCCCGGATCAATGCGGCGCCACCCTTGGCGCGCATCACCGGATCGACCACCACCAGCTCGATCCTCAACTCCCGGATCATGGCGGCTACGGTTTCTATTATTTCCGCGTTGGCAAGCATTCCCGTTTTAACCGCATCCACACCGATATCGGAGGCCACCGCGGAAATCTGTTTGCGGACAAAATCGGCCGGTATTTCGTATATCGCGTCAACGCCCAAGGTATTTTGCGCGGTGAGCGCGGTGAGCGCGCTCATGGCAAACCCGCCCAGAACGGTAATAGTCTTAATATCCGCCTGAATCCCCGCGCCGCCCCCGGAATCGGAGCCCGCGATCGTCAAAATTCTTTTGGGGATTGATCCCATCTAAGTCTCCCGCCATTATTGTCGAAATTACGTTTTCTTTAGCTTAGGTCACCAACAAAAAGGGGACATACCGAACAGAGTATGGCCCCTTTTGCAAAGCACAAGTAAAAAGATGAGTTAAAACTTGTTACTAATCCCTACGCTGGCATTACCCAGGTCAGGTTCAAAGGGTATCTTCTCAGCCTTTTTAAGGCACCCCGCCGGTTTATAGATGTTTACCCCTTCGAGGACGCAAAATCAAGGACTTTTTACCTGCGGGGCCATCGGCGGGGGAGGATGTAAAGATCTAAAAGCAATATTGATGACTTCGGAATAAAGTTGCTTTTGTGGTCCCGCCCCTTGTGGCCGGATCTCGCATTGCCTTACGGCACGCACGGGCGGGCGCAAGGCCCGCGGCTACGCCAACAACTTCCCGTAACGAGGGATTTAGCGCAACTTAAGCATCCGGGCTTTTTGCGAAGGAATCAAGATTACTAAGCTAAATCCCCTTCACGACGCCGCTAACGTCGTCCACTTGTTGATGTTATTCGATCACTTGGCAAAGAGATAGGGCGCGTAGGCGGGACAGACCTGTTCGCACATGCCGCAGACATCGCAAGCCGCCCTATTGATGACGGCCCCCGCCTTGCTAAGGGTGATCGCGTCGTAAAAACAGCTTCGCAGGCAGACGCCGCAACGGGTACATTTGGCCGCATTGATCGCCATGCCGATATTCACTGGCTTTCGCGGAACATCCGCTGTTTTGATCATGTTGGGGAGCGCCAGACCCCGGATATCATCGAGGCTCCGGTAGCCCTTGGCCTCCATCCAGACGCTCATCTGTTCTACCCATTTTTGGCTGATCTTGTAGCCCTGCATCATGATCCCCACCCCGGACTGCACCAGGCTGGCCCCGGCCATGATGTAGCGCACAATGTCCTGCCAGTCCCAGACGCCCAGCCCGGCGATAATGGGAATCTTGATTTCCTTGGCCGCCGCTCCCACCATCTTCAGGCCGTAGCCAAGCAGGTAGGGGCCGCCCCAGCCGCCGATGGCGCCAAAGGGCTCGGGCCGGGCCGTCTCGATATCGATCATCGTTCCGGACAGGCGCGCCGACATGTTCACCGCGTCGGCCCCGGCCTGTTCCACCTGTTTTACCAGGGAGAGATGATCGCTGGTTTGGGGGGTGATCTTGACGCTGAATGGTTTTTTGAGAACATCCTTACAGGCCTTTACGAGCTGATAGGTCAAATCGACCGCGCCCGCTCCCATTTTGACACCCATATCGGCGGCAAAGGGACAGGAGTTGTTCAACTCCACCCAGTCGGCATTGGTTTCATTGACCATCTGACACATGGCGAGCCATTCGTTCATGCTCGCCCCGGAAAGGCTCGCGATGATCACCCCGGAATCGCCGACAAGGTCCTTGGCCCTGTTGATGTCCTTCATGTAGGTTTCATAATCGAAGCTCGAACATTCCTCGAGCGAGCGCAGCGTGAAACTGTGGGGCAGCTTGTCGGGATAGCCGGGATATTCCCGGTAATCGTAAAGCCGAAAACGCGGCCGCGGGTATTGCCGGCCCAGTTTCCCCGCTTCGTCAAAGAGCGACTTGGCGATGACGGAACCCGCCCCGCCGTCTATGCCCTTTTTCATGGCGCGTGAGTCCATTGTCGCAGTAGCGGAACCAACAACGACCGGATTCTTGAACCGGACACCGGCAATTTCAATCGATAGATCCACCATATTTATGATCCTCCTTTATTAAGAACCGGCTATTTTGACGGCGGTAAAAAATCCGGAAATCTCGCATTTTGTCATTCCCCCGCAGGCGGGAATATGGTGAATTCTGGTAGTTTTGGATTTCGGCCTGCGCGGGAATGCTGGTGAGGTCCAGACGCAAACAGGGAGCCAGCAGTGCAGCCGCTTTCTTCAACGGCTATCTGGTTGCCCGGGCTTGGGGTACCGGCAGGATCTGCGGCGGCTTTTTTCATGCAACTATGTCCCAAGCCGGAATATCTCTCTGGTGTTAGCCATGGTGGCCTCTCCCGTCAGCTTAGGCGTGGTTTTCAGAATATCGGCCACGGCAGCTGCGGTATGAATGACATAGGCCGGTTCATTGCGGCGGCCCCGGTAGGGATGCGGGGCAAGATAGGGACAGTCGGTTTCAAGAAGCAGTCCATCCAGACCAACATACCGGATCACTTCCGTGATTGTGTCGCCCTTGGGAAAGGTGACTACTCCCGAAATGGAAATATAGTAGCCCAAATCCCGGCAGCGACCGGCCATTTTGGTATCGCCGGAAAAGCAGTGCAGGATGCCGCGTAGTTTCCCCCGCCAGACATTGAGCATCTCCATGACTTCCCGTTGGGCTTCCCGGCTGTGGATGATGACGGGAAGATCCAACTCCGCTGCCAGTTCGAGCTGCTCGCCAAAACGGGCGATCTGAATATTGCGGGGAGAGTGGTCGTAATGAAAATCCAGGCCGATCTCTCCGTAGGCCACCACCTTGTCTTTGCGAGCAAGACCCAAGAGATTTGAGTAGGTTTCCTTCCGCACCTCCCTGGCATTGTGAGGGTGGATGCCTACCGCCGCATAAACCCCCTCGTATTGGCCGGCCAGGGATATGGCCTTGATGCAGTCTTGCTCGGTGGTGCCCACGGTAATAATCAGCGATACTTCGGCATCGTTGGCGCGGGTCAGGACTTCCGGCCTATCCTGGTCATAGGCGGCCATCTCCAGATGGGCATGGGAATCGGCAAACATTTATTTTTTTTGAGCGCACCCGACATTAGCGCCAAGCTCAATTGGTATTTCTGCCGCATTGCTTGCCCCATCCGGCAGGCCTGCTAAGTAATATTCAAATTCTTTAATTTTCATCGGTCTTATATTGATGACCCTTTTATCCTGAAAAACATTGTAATCCTGTAGTAATTTGTCCATGCATCCTCCGATAGACGTCAATTTATAGCGGTAAATTATTATACTTCTGCGATTTATGCAATGTGCACCCGCGGGAGTGCCTCGCGCCTTGTGCAAAGCAAAAACGGCCCGCTCCCGTCATTTTTTCTCGAAAATCCGATCCAGATGACCATCGATAACCGTACATGCCCGGCAGACTACCTGTCCCTGCTTATTTATCAGAACGAGCGAGGGGACGCCCCTTACCCGGAAAATGCCGGATACATCCCCCTTCTCATCCAGAAGGGTTGGATAGGGAAGATGATGCTTCTTGGCAAAACTCTCGGCTTTTGTCCTGGTTTCCATGATGTTCACATTCACCATGATGAGCCCGGATTTGCTGTACTTATCGAAGAGTCGCTTTATTCGCGGCAGCTCGGCCACGCAAGATGGGCACCAGGTGGTGCTGAAAATTAATAAAATCGGCTTGCCAAAGTGATCTTTCAGCCGGAAAGTTTGACCCTGGATATCCTTTAAAGTGAACTCCGGCGCTTTTTCCAGGGAAGCAAACACCGGAGTCGGAGCCAGAGCCAAAAGAACCATAACCGTCAGCCATAAAATTTTGCCAGTTGCCTTTTCTGCGATGTTTTTCATTTTTTCCCTAAACAATAAGTTTTGATGACCTCAACAATTCCGAATTCCCTTCCCCCTCAAGGGAGGGGGCTTTTGACTTTTTTACGAGTTCATCAGTTTACCCATCATAATAAAAAAATACTGTCCCGCGCCGATTAGTATAATGCCCAGAAATCTATCAACCCAAACCAGCCAACCCCCGGATTTGGGCAGTTTGGTTAAAAGATTGCCGAATATTCCCAGCAAAACAAGGATGGTTCCCATGCCGAAGGCAAAGACAAACAGTAGCGTGGCGCTATACAACAACTTTCCGCTTACGGCAACATATCCCAGAAGTGCCGCAAGTACCGGGGCGGTGCAGGGCCCGACCGCCAGACCGGAGACTGCCCCCAGGAGAAATGTTCCACTCCGGCCCCCCAGCGTACGCTGGCTTAATCTCTCCAACAGGTTAAAAGAGAAATTAAAAACCCCCAGTTTGGCCAGCCCCATGATCAAAAAAAGGTTGCCCAAAAAGAAAAAAATCCACGGGTTCATCTGCCACTGGCCAAAAATGGAACCGGTCGCCGTCGCCACAAGCCCGAAGAGTGTATAGGTTGCTGAAATGCCGGACACAAATATGACCGCATGGAGGAATCCGCCGCCAGGCGCATCCTTGCCCCGGCCAGTCAGGATTCCCAATGTAACCGGAATCAACGGATAAATGCAGGGGGTAAAACTGACCGACAGGCCTCCCAGATAGGCCAGAAGATAGACCCAAAGGGAGGGGTTCTGCATCGTCTCGGTCAAGAGTTCGCTTAAGCTGTCCAATAGTGCCTCGCAAGAGGTGAAATTGGTCTATCCGGCAACGGAAATGCCGTTTTGACGGAGGTATTTCTTGACGTCCCCGATCAGCAGGGTGCGAAAATGAAAGACCGAAGCGGCCAACAATATCTGGGCGCCCCCCTCGATTACCGCCGCGAGAAAGTGCGCCAGTTCGCCCGCGCCTCCGGAGGCCACAACCGGCACCTTGACCGCCTGAGAAATAGCCTTGAGAAGGGCAAGATCGTAACCGGTAAGGGTACCGTCGCCGTCCATGCTGGTGGGCAGAATCACCCCTACTCCCATATCCTCGCAAGCTTTGGCCCAGGTAACCGCATCGCGGCCGACCGGTCTTGTTCCCCCGTCAACGACCAGTTCAAAGCCCGACGGCATGGACTGATTTCTCTTGCCGTCTATGGCGACGGTGATTGCGGCGGACCCGAACTGCCGCACTGCTTCCCGTACCAAGGAAGGGGTTTTTATAGCGGCGCTGTTCATGGAAATCTTACTGGCCCCGGCCTCCAGGACCAAAGAGGCGTCTTCCAGACTGTTTATCCCGCCGCCTACGGTAATCGGAATATTTACCACGGAAGCAATCGCTTTTACCCACTCCAGGCGGGTCCGGCGGTTTTCCAAGGTCGCCGCGATATCCAGGATACCCAGTTCATCAGCGCCCTCTTCCTGGTAAAAACGCGCGTTTTCGACGGGGTCGCCGGCATCGCGCAGGCCTACAAAGTTAATCCCCTTCACCACCCTTCCATCTTTCATATCCAGGCATGGCATAATCTTGATCGTGGCCACAAAACATCCTCCCGTTGCTAAATTTTACCCTATAACCCCTGATGATGACGAAGTAATTCGGCCAAAGGGGGAATTTTGGTCCTTCCTCCCAAAGCCAGGCTGACTTCTGCCGCGGCCCAGGCGCCTAAATCCAGGCTCTCTTCCACAGTCCAGCCCGAGGTGATGCCAAAGATAAATCCGGCGTGGAAGATATCGCCGCAGCCCGTGGTATCGACAGCATCAACCGCGTAGGCCGGTCTTACGATAAATTCGTTTCCCAGGAGGGCGATGTAGCCGCGCTTCCCCAGAGTAACCGCCGTCAGGCGGGGTCCCATGTCCCGTAGGATTCGACAGGCCTCGCGGGGATGGTCGCCACCCAATAGCTGCCGGGAAAAATCCTCTGCGACGATGCAGTAATCGGATAACTTTACCAGGTCGAGCATCCCCGGGCGGAGGCTGCCGGCATCTATCACCACCGCCAGTCCCTCTTCTCTGGCCTTACGGCAGGCGTAAATGGCCGTCTCGATCGCCAACCCATCGGTATGGATCAGCCGGGCCTGCCTGAGAGCAGCGAGGTCTATTTCGTCGGGTTTAAGCGGCTGGCCGGTGGGTCGCTGCCAGAAAATAGTCCTCCGGGCGGTTTCCGGCTCCGCCAAAATGAATGCCTGCTGAGAAGAACTGCCGATTCTAACCACCAGTCCGGAAGTATCGATCCCCTCCCGGTTTAGTGCCGCAAGAATCAACTTGCCCTCCGGATCATCACCAACTTGACCGGCGAAATAGCATTGTTTCCCCCAGCGGGAGAGGGCAACGAGCGCCGTTGCTACCGGCCCTCCCCCCTGGATGGTCAGCCCGGTCATCTCACACTTTGCGTCGGATGACGGAAACTCGGCAATCCGGCCGATATAGTCCAGCGAACATTGTCCCAGGCCGAAAATTTCGCTGCCGCTGGGCATCAGATCCTCCCGGAACGTAAAATGGCGATGATCAGCCACAATCCCATCAGGCCTGCAATGCTGAAGCCCAAAAGACCCAGCACGGAAAAGCCGAGGATATGGGGGCCTAAATCAGCGGTGATAATCAGCGAGGAACCGATAACGATGGCTGAAATGATCAGCGCAAACGATACCCGATTAGAGGAACGGTCCATTTCAAAAATAAATTTTTCCAATCCGCGGTGCTCAAAAGCAATTTTTACCCGGCCCTGTTTAATCTGTTTCACGATTTCACTCAGGTCTCCGGGGGCTTCACTCAACATCTTGCCCAATTCTTCGCCCGCCCCCAAAAAATTTTTAAACAACCTTCCCGGGCTAAGTCTATCCATTTTGAGCTGGCGGATAAAAGGGGCAAGCTTTCCGGACATGTCAAAATCCGGGTCGAGCGCGGCGCCGATGGTTTCCGTCTCTGCCAGGGCCTTGATCATCAGGAATATGTCCGGCGGCAGTCGCAGGCGATGACGGGTAAAAAAATCCAGGACAGCCGACAGCAATGCGGCTATTTTCAAGTCCTTCAAGGGGCGATAGAGATGCGTTTCTATCAGATCAGCGATATCATGCTCCAATAACTGGCGGTCCGGCTCGTCGCTTACCTCAACTAGGCCCAAAATGGCCGCGGTAATCCTCTTTTCATCCCGCATGATGTAGCCTGTGATCATGTCGGCAAATCTCTCCTGGGCCGACCTGCTCACCCGTCCCATCATACCGAAATCGAGGTAACAGACTATATTTCCCGGCAGGATGTAAACATTTCCGGGGTGGGGGTCGGCATGAAAAAATCCGTACCGGAATATCTGCTCCAAAATGAGATCCGCCCCGCGATTAGCGATGAGTTTACGGTTGTATCCCATGCTTTCCAGGCTGGTCTGGTCAGAAACCTTGACTCCGGCCACGTATTCCATGGTCAAGATGGTGGAGGTAGAGAGATTGCGGAAAATCTTTGGCACATAAATTGTGCTGTTGCCGGTAAATTGTTCGGCAAATCTTTCGGCATGGTACGCTTCGATCGCGTAATCCATTTCCATATCCATAATCCGGCTGAACTCATCTACAATTTTGGTCGGACGGTATATTTCTGCCTCTTCCAGATATTTTTCCATCAGCTCCGCCAGATGAAAGATGATCTCCATGTCCACCGTTACCGTGGCTCTGATGCCGGGACGCTGGACCTTGACGATCACCTCCTCACCTGATAATAAACGAGCCCGATAAACTTGACCGATGGAAGCCGCCGCCAGAGGCTCTTCGTCAAAACCCTTGAATACCTGATCCAGAGGGGCATTCAATTCCCGTTCGACAATTTCCTTGGCCTGTGAGAAGGGGAAGGCGGGCACATTATCCTGTAATTTCGCAAGTTCATGAACCAGCCGCAGGGAGATCAGATCGGGACGGGTGGATAGGATCTGGCCCATCTTCACAAAAGTAGGACCAAGTTCCGCAAGCGCCATCCTCACCCGTTCGTGCCTGGTCAGACCTTCCGCAGCACTGCCATGCCGCTTGAGAATCATCCGGCTTCCCAGGCGCAAATATCTGTTCACGTGAAGACGCTCCAGAAGATCGTCAAATCCGTATTTGATTAGAACCGTCAGTATCTGCCGGTAACGCTTGATGTGGCTGTAGGTTCGGGAGACGAAGCTGATCCGGCGCAAACGCATGGCCTATTCTTCCTTGTGCGATTTCTCTAAGCGATCGAGCCGAGCCTTAAGTTCATTTATCTCCTCTCTGGTGGGCGCTTGCAGGCGCTGGAGGATGCCGGTAACCGCGTTATTGACCCAGTCCTGCAACTCGGCTCTCAGCTCTTTGGATTTATCAAGGAGTTCAGAAACCGTTTCCCTGGCCTCCTTTTCGGAGATCTCGCCCTTCTTGACCATCTCGTCAAAGAGTTCCTGAATCTTTTCAGCGGTCATCACCGCCAGACCCGCGCCCGCCAATATGGCTTTTTTCGCAAATTCCAGCATGTTTTTTCCCTCCCTTCCCGTAAATTGAGGTTTGGTGACACTCTGCTAAATGGCGGCCAAATGCCTTATTATATCCTCATCATAAGCTTTCGGCCTTCTTCCGGGCCGCTCTTTTGTTGGGATCGAGCTCCATCTTCCGCAGGCGGATGTTTTGCGGCGTCACCTCTACCAGCTCGTCTTCGGCAATGAATTCGATGCATTGATCCAACGACAGAGGACGCGGCGGCCGAAGGGTAACCGTGGCTTCCGAGGTTGAGCTTCTTATATTGGTGAGCTTTTTTTCCTTGGTGATGTTCACCGTCATATCGTCGGTGCGGTTCCTCTCCCCGATGATCATGCCGCCATAGACCTCATTTCCCACTTCGACAAAAAGTTCGCCTCGGTCAACCATGGCGAGGCTGGCATAGGCGGTTACCCGGCCGGCCCGGTCGGCTACCAGCGCGCCGTTTGCCCGCTGGGGAATCGGCCCCAGCCAGGGGTCGTATCCCTCAAACAGGGTATTCATTACTCCCCCCCCCCGGGTATCCGTCAAGAAATGGCTGCGAAAACCAATCAGACCGCGGGCAGGAATGATAAACTCCATATTGACCCGCCCGCTTCCTTTATTGACGAGATCCACCATCCGCCCCTTCCGGCCGGAAAGTTTGACCGTGACGATGCCCACCATATCCTCGGGAATGTCCACAAACACTCGTTCCATGGGCTCCAGGGTGTGGCCATTTTCATCTCGGGTGATCACATTTGGCCGGGATACCATAAATTCGTAGCCTTCCCGGCGCATGGTCTCGATTAGCACCGCCATCTGCAGTTCTCCTCTTCCGCATACCTCGAAGGCGTCTTTTCTCTCCAAATGCTTGAGCCGGATGGCCACATTGTAGGAAGCTTCCCTCTCCAGTCGCTCCAATAGATGCCGGGAGGTAAGGAATTTGCCCTCGCGGCCGGCAAAGGGACCGTTATTTACATAAAAGATCATCGAGACGGTGGGTTCGTCCACGTTGATGCGGGGAAGGGGGCGAGGGTCAGTAAGCGAAGTAATGGTATCCCCGATGGCAACCGCCTCCACCCCCGCCAGGCCTACGATATCGCCGGCTTCAACCCGCTCCACCGATTTTTTCTTCAATCCATGAAAGCTGTAAAGAACGGAAAATCGGACACCGGAAGTAACGGCTTCGGCTTTGCAAAGGGCGTAAGACTGATTCATCTCCAGCATGCCGTTTAAGAGCCTGCCCACGGCAATTTGTCCCACATAGGGATCATAATCGAGGTTGGTTACCAGAAATTGAGGCGGATGCCGGTCATCGGCGTCGGGCCCCGGAATGGTCTCGCAGATGGCATCAAACAGGGGCGCCAGATCCACCGAAGAATCGCCGGGTTTCTCGTGGGCGACGCCCAATTTGGCGTTGGTGTAGAGAATGGGAAACTCAATCTGCTCTTCGCTGGCATCCAGATCGATGAAGAGGTCATATACCTCGTCCACGACCTCTTCGATCCGCGCGTCGCGGCGGTCGATCTTATTGATTACCAGCAGAATGGGAAGCCCCCGGGCCAGGGCCTTCTTGACGACAAACCTGGTCTGGGGCAGCGGGCCTTCGCTGGCATCCACCAGTAGAATGGCTCCATCCACCATATTAAGACTCCGTTCGACTTCTCCGCCGAAGTCCGCATGTCCCGGAGTGTCCACGATGTTGATCTTGATCCCCCGATACCAGACGGCCGTATTTTTGGCCATGATGGTAATCCCCCGCTCCCTTTCCAGATCGAGCGAGTCCATCACCCGGTCAGTCACCTCCTGATGCTCCCGAAAGGTGCCCGTCTGCCTCAGCATGGCATCCACCAGCGTCGTTTTGCCGTGGTCAACATGGGCAATTATGGCAATGTTTCTTATTCCTTCTTTACGCATAAAATCCCTTCTGCTAGCCCGTTGCCGGGCTTCATTGTGAGTTTGCCTCTTCCTGATGACGAAAAGGAAGAGTATTGGCAAGGCCGCGGCTTAAACTTTTCTTAAAAAAAAATACACCATTGCCGACCCGGCCACATTAGCTAAAAAATCGCCAATTTCAGCTGCTCGAATCTCCGTCAGCATGCCTTGGGCAACCTCCAGAAATCCCCCGCACAGCGTGGCGAAAATAAAAGCCCAACGCCCGCTCTTTTTCACGGGGAAGACATCGAACGCCATTCCGGCAAGAAACGTCAATAGCCCATAGGCGAGGGCGTGCTGCAACTTGTCCCAGGTGAAAAAATAAGCTTCGAGGCGCGGAGGAGAAGGCGTTAAGGAAATCCAGACCAGGAGAATCAGCCAGAAAAGAAAAGGCGGCCACCAGGGGAGAAAGCGAGATATAGCTGTTTTTTGCAATAGCACCTCATGCTAAGCCGAGTCTTCCAAAAAGTGCGTTCTGCCGAATTCTTCACGGAACATCTAAGATCAGGGCGTTGGGGGCCTTAGTACCACAATAAACCGCGGGTGGCAACCATTTCAAAGCTAACGCGGCTATTCGGTTACTGGCGGCCAGACAGCTTGACAGGCGGGGCGCGAAAACTTTGACTCCCCAACTCCCTTGAGCCAGCCTGTGCCGGCACTGCAGACGGGGGAGGCGATAAAAGGGGCCGAAACACCAGAATTAACAACTGCAATTACCATTACCGCAAGCCCTCTTCCTTCAGGGGAGAGCGGGCTTTTGACCTTTTTACGAAACCGACCTGTTTGACTCACAAGATCCGTTTTGAATCCGCCAAAATGGCCGCAAGTCCCTCCCTATCACGCGCGGCGATCTTAACTTTTAATTCCCGGAGGGCAGCTTCGTAGAGGTCCACTAACTCGCCAAGATACCTGTTTTGGGTCATAAGGTCCGCATACAGGGCCGCGTTGCCCGTAAGCAACCGCTCTAAAATTGTGGTCTTGGCGTTGAAAAGAGGGGTGGTCAAGTGCTGAAGCTGGGGCAGCACAATGTTTTTTTTTCGCAATACCATACCCATGGCCAGGGTATTTAAGTGATTCAGTCCCTGGATGATGGCCATCAGCCGGTCGTGCTCCCCCGGTTCCATTTCGGTTATCAGCGCCCCCCGATCGGCAAGCAGCTTTTTCCACCAGGCAAGCCACCTTTCCCCGCGGGCGGGACAGATAATGACATTCTGTCCGGCAATAGTCACAGCCGTCGGCCCGAAAAGGGGGTGGCAACCGATCACTTCGGAGCAACTTGCCGTAAGCATCGCCGCAACCGGCGCATCCTTCACGGAAGTGAGATCCATGAACAAGGCGTTTTTTTTCAGGTGCGGGCCAATCCGGGCGATGGTCTCTTCGGTTGCCGCCATGGGAACGCTGATAATTACCACATCCGAAGTAGCGGCTAAGCGCAGCGGGTCAGGCTTTTCCGATCGGCCCACCACCTGCACCGAATAACCATCGCGGCTAAGGAAGTCCGCAAACCACCGGCCAATTCCTCCTGTTCCGCCGATTATTGCTATTTTTATTCCCATCGGGCTGACCTTTGCATCAGCAGATGATCCGCCAGGACGATCTTCACCATGGCCACACATACGGGCACAATACGCGGCAGCACCGAGACGTCATGCCGGCCCTTGATGGTGATTTCCCTTTCCCTTCCTGACACATCTACGGTCCTTTGGGGCAGGTTAATAGAAGGTATCGGCTTACAACCCACTCGGAGAACAATCTCCTGACCAGTGCTGATGCCTCCCAGGATACCGCCGGCATGGTTGGAGATAAAACCCTCTTTGGTCATCTGGTCATTGGCCTCTGATCCTTGCATTTTGGCCAGCGCAAATCCATCTCCAATTTCCACTGCCTTGACCGAACCAACGCTCATCAGAGCTCCAGCCAGGTCGGCGTCCAGCTTGTGAAAAACCGGCTCTCCCAGGCCGGGTGGGCATCCCCGCACTAAAATCTCCACCACGCCACCCAGGGAATCACCGGCCGCACGGGCCTGGGAGAGGAGCTCTTTCATCAGTTCGGCGGTGGTCAAATCCGGGCAAAAGAGCGGATAACGACGAATGTCCTCCATAGTTAAGTTGTGGCTTAAGGCCACTTCTTTTGGGATTTCCAGTTCGCCGATAGCTTTCGTGTAGCCCAGCACCTCAATCCCCGCGGCGGCAATAATCTTTCCCGCAACCGCGCCAGCGGCCACCCGGGCCGCCGTCTCCCGGGCCGAAGAACGGCCGCCGCCCCGGTGATCCCGGATGCCGTATTTTTGGAAGTAGCCGTAATCGCCATGCCCGGGCCGAATTATGTCCCTCAGTTCTTCGTAATCTGCGCTTTTAACATCCCGGTTGTAGATAATGAGCGAAATGGGACTGCCCGTGGTCTTCCCCTCAAAGACGCCGGCAAGGATTTCCACGCAGTCTTCTTCGCGGCGGGGAGAAGCGGAAGAGATCAGGCCCGGCCTTCTTGAGGCCAACTCCCTCTGGATTTCTGCTGCTTCGAGGCCCAGGCCGGCGGGAGTTCCTTCCACAATGGCGCCCAGGGCCGGCCCATGCGATTCACCCCAGGTTGTCACTCGGAAGAGCTGCCCCAAACTGCTTCCCGCCATAGCCCGCACTCCTTCCAATCATTTTTCCGCAGCGCTGCAGATGTTCATCAATTTCTTCCACCACCTGTTCAATGCTCATAGTTGAGGTATCAACGGCAAAATCGGCAAGATCACGGTAGATCGGACTGCGTTTAGTCAAAACAAGCGCTGTTTCGCTAAAGAGGTCGCCACCGTTGAGGGAAGGCCGGCATAATGCCGCCTCTTGATCCTTTTTGAGTCTATGCAATATTGTCTCCACATCAGCCATCAACCAGATGATGATCCCCAGTCGCCGCAACAGGTCGGCATTGTCGGAATCCATGACCGCGCCGCCGCCGGTGGCAATGACCGAATTCTTCAGGCTGCTCATTTTGCTGATGGCCTCCCTCTCCTTCTGCCGAAAAAAACTCCATCCCCCGATTTCCACCAGTTGGGGAATGGTGCAACCCGTGTCCCTTTCGATGATTACGTCCGAATCGTAAAACGGACTGGCCAGCCTTTTTGAGAGCTCCGCCCCGACCGATGTTTTACCACTGCCGCGATGTCCAATGATTATTACATTCATAATCTTTCCAATTCCTCCCAGAAGTTCGGGAATGATTTATTTACCGACTCGTCACCTGTTATCTTCATGCCCGACAGACAAAGCCCGGCGATGGCAAAAGCCATCGCAATCCGGTGATCTCCGTGGGCGCAAATAGTCGCTTTACGGGGTGCCCCCCCGGTTATATCGAGGCCGCTTGCGGTCTGGCGGGCCGAAATTCCCATTTTGGAGAGCTCTTTTGCCAAAACTGCCAGGCGATCACTTTCCTTGTGCTTCAGATGAGCGCAGTTGGTGATCCGGGTCTGCCCATTCCGGAAGGCGGCCAGGACCGCCAACGTGGGAACCAAATCGGGAATATCGCCCATATCGATCTGATAATCCCCGCAGGCGAGATCTCGTCCGTAAACGGTTACTGCATCGCCGTTCCTTTCCACCCGGCAGCCCAGGTCGGTCAGAATATCCAGAAATTTTAGATCCCCCTGCAGACTTGCTACCGGCAGATTGCTCACTTCTACCGTGCCACCAGTCAGGGCGGCGGCCAGAAAAAAATACGAAGCGCTGGATGCATCGCCCTCTATCGGGCAGGATTTTCCCCGGTAGCGCTGGCCGGCTGCAACGCGATAACCTTGTTCTATTTCTAAGACGTTAACCCCAAATTCTTTCATTGCGGCAACGGTAAGAGCGATATAGGGGCGGGAAGCCGTCTGGCCTGCAAGTTCTATCTCTATGTCCTTTTGGGCGTAGGGAGCGCTGATCAAGAGCGATGATATGTACTGGCTGCTTTCCAAATCAGAAAACCTGACTCGCCCACCCCGGAGCCCCACCGCTTTGACGGTCAGGGGAGGGAAACCCTCCCGAACCGAATAATTAATTGCGACGCCAAGTTCCCTTAAGGCCAAAACCAGCGGCCCGACCGGTCTTTCCAGAAGGCGGGCAACTCCGGTTAAGGTTACATCTCCCGAGGTCAGCGCGCTCATTGTAGTCAGGAAGCGCAAGGCCGTGCCGTTGTTGCCCAAGTAGATATCATGCGGCGGCGCGGCCAGGGCGCCGCCGCTGCCGCAAACGGTAATCGTTCCGGAATTAATTGATATTTCCACACCCAGCCCCCTGAGGGCGTCAATTAATAAGAGTGTGTCTTCGGATATCAGTCCTCCCGAAAGTACCGAAGTTCCTTTGGCCAGAGCCGCTATTGCCAGGGCGCGCTGGGTGTAGCTCTTGGAGCCGGGGACTCTGAGTGTGGCCCGGATGTACTTCTTGGGTTTAATTTCTCTCATTTTCCTTCTCCCTGGATCTCTCGGCGCAACCTTCTATCCAGAACCCTCTTTAAAAAAGGTTTTGACGGCTCCAGGTCGGTCCAAAGTTTAAACTGCGCGACCCCCTGATTTATGAACATCCCCAGCCCATCGATAACCGCCGAGCCGGCTTCCCGGGCATCTTTCAAAAGCTGGGTCTCCACGGGACGGTAAATCATGTCCATAACCCAGGGGAAGTTTCCCGGCGCCTCCTTCGGCAGCGGGGAAACGCCGATCTCAGGCGCCATGCCGATGGGTGTGGTGTTGATCAGAACATCGGCCTTGACGCGGGGCACATCCTCAATACCAACAAATGGTATCCGCCACTCCCCCGCCATGGCCATGGTTTTATCCTTGTTTCTGCCCGCCAGGAGGGGAAACCCGCCCCTGGTGCTGATCCCGTAGATTGCCGCCCGGGCGGCCCCGCCGGTTCCTAAAATAAGAACAACCTTGCCGGAAATATTGAAATGCTCCTCGATACTCTCAACCAGCCCCAACCAGTCGGTATTGTAGCCCTTAAGACATCCCTGGTCATTTATAATCGTGTTGACCGCACCAATTTGCGCCGCGGCCGGATCTATTTCATCTAAGTGAGACATGACCTCTTCTTTAAAGGGCATGGTGACACTGACCCCCCGCAACCCCAATCCTCTTACGCCCTGGACGGCGGCGGGCAGGTTTTCCACCTGAAAGGCGAAATAGTATCCCCGGTACTTAAGATCAGTCATTGCGGCGTTGTGCATCAGGGGCGAGAGGCTGTGCCCCACCGGTTTGCCAAAAAGGGCAAAATATTCCCGGTTTAAGGCCATCGGATTCAGGGTGGCGGGGTAATCCACCCCCCTCACCTTTTCGACAACGTTCAAGGCAGCTTTATCGAAAGAAATCATTATATTACCTCCCCATGGGGATAGGAACCCAGTATTTTGAGCAGGGTGGTGTGGTTCGACAATTCCGCCAGGCATTCAGCGGAGACGCCGTTGTCAACGTGGCCCGCAAAGTCCACGAAAAAAAGGTATTCCCAAAGCCGGCCTTTTATCGGATGAGACTGAATCTTCAACAGGTTCAGCCCACGATTGGCGAATGAATTAAGCGCCCGATGGAGAGCGCCGGGACGATGAGCGGTGCTGAAGATAAGCGAGGTTTTATCGTTGCCGCTGGGAGCGGATTGCCCCCTGCCAATCACCAGGAAGCGGGTGATGTTGTGCCCATTATCCTCGATTCCCTCCTGTAAAACGTTTAGGCTGTAGCGACCAGCGGCGAGGAAGCTGCCGATGGCGGCGCTCTGAATATCGCCCGCTATCATTTGGGCGGCGGCGGCAGTGCTTTCCGTAGCGATGAGCCGGCAGTTGGGAAGATTGGTTTTCAACCACCCCTGGCATTGGGCCAGAGCCTGCGGATGGGAATATACCTTGGTCAGGCCAGCCTGGCTTTCCGCCGCAGACAAAAGGCAGTGACTTATCCTCATCAATATCTCCGCTCGGATATTAAGCTCGGTTTCGACCAGGCCATCGAGCGTCAAATTAACCGATCCTTCCAGGGAATTTTCAATCGGTACCACCCCCAGCCGGCCATCTTTCTTCATGGCCTCTTGAAAAACCCCGAGGATGGTGTTCTCAAAGGTAATAATGCTGCTGGAGCCGAAATATCGCTGCGCCGCCAGATGGGAAAAAGAAGCTTCCGGCCCCAGGCAAAACACTTGGAGGGGCTCCTGTAAGGTCCGGGAGGCGGAGATGATTTCCCGAAAGATGGCCTTAAGAGCTTTTTCTGCCAGGGGGCCTTGATTAACGGCCAAGAGGTGTTCAAATACCCGTTGCTCCTGGGAAGGATCGTAAACCTGTTGCCCCTGGCTGTTTTTCAGCAGACCGATATCCTTGGAGAGCCTCGCCCGTTCGTTTAAGAGCGCGACCAGTTCTTCGTCAGTTTTTCTTATAAGCGACCGGATTTCTTCCAAGCCACAGCGATTCATCTTTTTAACTCCTCGATGGTATTGATTAAAACAGTCTCGGATATGCCGCCCGTTACGAAGGGCATCCCAAGCCGCTTAAGCAGGATGAAATTTATCTTGTTACCCTCTCTTTTTTTGTCCTGTCGCAGGTATTCCAGGATTACAGCCGGATCGACCTCCGGGGAAATTTTGCCGGGAAGGTCCAGCCCGTCCATCAGTTCAAACGCCCGCGTGACATCTTCCCGGGGCAGCTGGTAGAGTCGCTGGGACAGCAAGATTGCCGCCCTGATTCCCAAAGCCACTGCCTCGCCATGAGATAGGGCATATCCGGATTGGGTCTCCAGGGCGTGTCCCAAGGTATGGCCCAGATTGAGAAAACGCCTTGCCCCTCGATCATATTCGTCAATTTCTACAAAACCCTTCTTGCTCAGGCAGGCCCCTTCAATGATCGGGGTTATGGCCGCAGTTTGGCGCGTCATCAATGCCGGTATGTTTTCTTCCAGCAACGACAAATACTGGCCGCCTTCGATGAAACCATACTTGACCACCTCCGCGAGGCCGCATTTCCACTCGCGTTCCGGCAGGCTCGCGAGAAATTTGGTGTCAATGAACACCGCACGCGGTTGATAAATGGAACCAACGAGATTCTTTCCCGCCGGCAGATCAACTCCGTTTTTACCACCGATGCTGCTGTCCACCTGGGCTACCAGAGTGGTGGGAATATGAATGAGCGGCAAAGAACGTAAATAAACGGAAGCGACGAAACCGGCCAGGTCTCCAGTCACGCCGCCGCCCAGCGCGATGATCAGCGTATTGCGATCCGCTCTTAGCGCAACCAATTTTTCTATTATAGTGATTGCGGTGGCCATGGTTTTCTGCTTTTCGCCGGCGGGAAAATCAACCATTGCCGTGGGGAGTTCCAGACGGCTCAAGAGGGAAACGAACAGGTCACCAAAGAGAGCCTTTACCTGGGAATCGGTAATCACCACGTAGAAACGGGCGGGATGTTCCTTCTTGATGGCCCACCCGATACGTTCCAGTACGTCATGTCCAAGCTGAATATTGTAGGACGCGGACTTGTCTTTTCCCAGATTTACGCTAATCGAATTCATATGAGTTGCCGGCCCGCTTTCCTGATAACCGGTTCCATACTTCTCAATTCTTCCATCAACTGGTAAAATCTATCCGGGCGCAACGATTGATTCCCGTCGCAGGAGGCCCGCTCGGGCTCTGGATGTACCTCAACCAGTATTCCGTCCGCTCCCGCGGCCATGGCCGCACGGCTCAAAGGGATGATATATTTCCAGTTGCCCGCGGCGTGGCTGGGATCAACAATGACCGGCAGATGGGTCAGTTCCTTCAGGACGGGAACGGCGCTGATATCAAGGGTATTGCGGGTGGCTGTTTCAAAGGTGCGGATTCCCCTTTCGCAAAGCATCACCTGCTGGTTGCCGCCGGAGAGGATGTATTCCGCCGCTAAAAGCAGCTCCTCCAGAGTAGTCATCATCCCTCTCTTCAGCAGTACCGGCCGGTCCACCTTCGCCAGCCTTCTTAGCAGAGCGAAGTTTTGAACGTTCCTGGCGCCGACCTGCAGAATGTCGGCGTAACCGGCCACCAATTCCACCCGGTCCGGATCAACCACCTCGGTGATCACTGGTAGTTGTATCTTTTGCCGAGCCCTGGCCAGAAGCTTCAGTCCGTCTTCTTCCAGGCCCTGAAAGCTGTAAGGTGATGTGCGCGGTTTGAAGGCCCCTCCCCGCAAAATATGCGCCCCGCCTTTTTTAACGATGAAGGCGCTCTCCAGCATCTGTTCCTCACCCTCGACTGAGCAGGGCCCCGCCATGACAACAAAATCGGGGCCGCCGATCTGCAATGTTCCCAAGGAAATAACCGTGTCTTCCGGCTTGAATTCTCGGCTGGCCAGTTTGTATGGCTTGAGGATTGGAAGGGCCTTTTCCACTCCGGAAAGGATCGATACCGCATCCAGGCAGCATCGGTCCTGACCCTCTCCGGTTACCCCGATGACCATTTGCTCTGACCGCCTGAGGGCATGCGTCTGAAAGCCCACTGACGCAATCCAGTCCATTGCCTGGTGAATCTGCTTCGCAGTAGCTTCTTTTTTCATGACTACAATCATCGGCCTGTCCCTCCTGTCAAAATAAAAAAGGCCGTGGTTTTTCTCCCACGGCCCTAAAAATTACAAAGCCATGGGCAACCTGCGTCACCCATGGCTTTTCTGAGTATGTTTTGCTTAACTCCTCAGGTGCAATGGGCGCAGGTGTGCAAAATAATAAAAGTACCAAAAGCCTTTATTAGTTGCGCACTCGTTGCCCGTTAACATTGATGAAACTCCTGAGTTCAAATTATCTGGCCGACCTATAAACAAATATCTCGCCCTCTGTCAAGCGAAAATATTCCCTTTGTAAGGAGCAAATAAATTGTCCGGTAAAGAGTTACGCTCTAGGAGGTTACGGATGAAGCGGACGGAGATGCGACAGGAGATACGGAGGATACGATTTGAAGAGATATATGGACGATGGCCGAGGAGGTATTTAAGTCTTGAGGAAGCGGCCCGGATATTGGGGGGTATGCGGCCGCGCATTTCGGCGCCGGATCCGGCGATATGAGGAAGATGGTTTGGCGGGGTTGGACGATAAGCGGCTCACCGCATCATTGCCCCTTGCCAAATAGGCCTGATGTGGTAAGGGAATAACAACCATTAATATCCAGCCTTATTGCATCGGAGAGAGATATATTGATTGGTTCAATCATTGCCCACCTAGCCCGGAGGGAATTTGCCCGCACGGTTAAATTTTGCGGAGATCGGCGACCAGATCCGCCGGTCTGCCGCATTCCCAAGCCCCGACTCCTCTATCTACACATCCCCTTCTGCGAGCGGCTGTGCCCTTACTGTTCTTTCAACCGCGTGGTTTTCGACGAGGGGACATGCCGTTCCTATTTTGCCGCCTTAAGAAAGGAAATCCTTTTATACCATGCCCATGGTTTCGACTTTACCGGTTTGTATGTGGGTGGCGGCACTCCCACCGTGCTTACGGACGAACTGGAGGAGACCGTGAATCTGGCCACGGAAATGTTCGGCATCCGCGAAATTTCCGTGGAAACCAATCCCAACCATTTAAATGATCAAACCATCCGGGCCTTGAAACGGATGAACGTCAGTCGTCTTTCGGTAGGTGTTCAGAGCTATCAGGACGAGCTTCTCATAAAGATGGATCGCTTCGATAAATACGGCAACGGCGCGGCCATTGCCGCCCGCCTGCAGGAAATAGCAGGGGAATTTACGACTCTCAATGCCGACATGATTTTCAATTTCCCCACCCAAACAGGCGATATGTTGAAGCAGGATCTGATGACGCTAATGGAGATCGGGATAGATCAGGTAACCTATTATCCCCTGATGGTCTCGGACTACACTAAAGATGACATGGCAAGAAAAATTGGCCGGGTCACCTACGACCGGGAACAGGACTTTTACCGGCTGATTGTTGAGTCCCTGACCCCCCAGTATCGTCTTTCCTCCGCCTGGTGTTTTTCCCGTCAGGAGAAGGGCGCAATCATTGACGAATACATTGTGGATTACGATGAATATGCCGGTCTGGGAAGCGGCTCCATCGGCTATCTGGAGGGAACCTGCTTTGCCAATACCTTTAGTATTCCCGAGTATATTACAGACCTCAACCAGGGGAAGCTACCCATTTTCGCCAGCCGCGATTTTTCCCTGTCCGACCGGGTGCGCTATGATTTTCTGATGAAACTATTCGGGACGAAAATGAATTTTGCCGAACTTTTCAGTAAATATGGCCCCCGGGCTTACCCTGGTATATTTTTGGATATGCTAAGCTTTTTTCTTGTCGGCGCGCTTCGCTTTCGTGGGGGCAATTTACACTTAACACGACGAGGCGCCTACTTCTGGGTAATCATGATGAGGGAGTTCTTCTCCGCCGTTAATAACTTCCGCGATTTTTGCCGGCGGGAACAGGGATTGGCGAGGCAAGGCAAGGAAGGTTCCCTCTGAAAGGCAAGGGGCAAAAAACGTGGGGCTGATATGGATATGGATGAACATAAAAAGGAACTTTTCAAGGCGTTTCCCAACATGGATGAGCTTCTGAACCTGCTTAAGGACCGGGGCCAGACGGAGGGGTTTTCCCGCAGCCAGGTGAAGTATGCCAGTCGCCAGGTATTGGACAGTTGGCGGCGCCAGCTTCAGACCTCAGGTGCGGCGGGATCGGCTGAATCAGCGCTGCCGGGCAGCCTGACGGAGGCGGCAACGGAGGTGGCCCGGTTTCTGGAGCGCCTGCGAACTCCCTCTCTTAAACGGGTGGTGAATGCGACTGGTATCATCCTCCATACCAATCTGGGACGGGCGCCTCTTTGCGACGAGGCTGTTGCCAGGGTTACGGAGGTGGCGCGGGGTTATTCCAACCTGGAATATGACCTGGGGAAGGGCGCAAGAGGGGAGCGTTACGACCATGTTCGTGATCTCCTCCGGGTTCTGACGGGCGCGGAAGATGCCCTGGTGGTCAATAACAATGCGGCGGCGGTGCTATTGGTGCTCAACAGCCTTGCTGAAGGCCGTGAGGTGATAGTCTCCCGGGGGGAGCTGATTGAAATCGGAGGCGCCTTCCGGATTCCGGAAATAATGGCCAAAAGCGGCGCCCGCCTGCGGGAGGTCGGCACGACCAATCGGACGAGGCTTTCTGACTACGAACGGGCAATCAGTCCGGATACGGCCTTGATCCTGAAAGTGCATACCAGCAACTACCGGATCGTAGGATTCAGCGAAGAAACCCCCCTGGACAAGCTGGTAGCCCTGGGGAAGAAACACCGGCTTGCCGTTATCAGCGATTTAGGAAGCGGCCTTCTGGTCGATCTGACCCCTTATGGCCTGGATCACGAACCAGCCATTGAGGAGGTGATGGCGACAGGGGTGAATCTGGCCACCTTCAGCGGCGACAAACTTTTGGGCGGTCCCCAGGCGGGTATTATCATCGGCAAGGCGGAGCTGCTCGATCCGATTAAACGCAATCCTCTAACCCGGGCGCTTAGAATTGACAAATTGACCCTTGCGGCTCTGGAAGGAACTTTGATCCATTACTTAAATCCGCCGGCTGCTCTGGAGAAGATCAGAGTATTAAAGGCGTTGACCGAGCCCTTGGCCCAAGTCCGCAAACGGGCGGGCCGTCTGCTGCGGCTGCTCAAAACAGCGGGCATAGCAGAGGGGATGACCATCTCCCGTCAGGCGGGTTTTGGCATGGCCGGCGGCGGCTCCCTGCCGCTTGAGGAAATCCCGACAATGCTTTTGGCCCTAGATCCTCATGAAATGTCGCCGGAAACACTGGATCGGCGGCTCCGGCAAAGGGGCGTGGTGGGGAGAATATCCGCGGATAGGTTACTGCTGGATTGCCGAACGATCAACGATGAGGAACTTTTCCTGGTACGTGACGCGCTGGTTGAAATTTCCCTTGAGGCGGATAACCGCAATGATCACAGGTAGCAGTTTCCCACGGGAAGGCCAGGAAACCTTCAACAACGGTATCAGCTCAAAGGAGCGGAGGGAATGTTTTGTCGTGTCCGAACTGGCCACGCAACCAAGGCTGGATGTGTTTCTTTTTCAGCGGGCTGTTCTGCCTTCCCGTTCTCAGATTCAACGGGCGATTCTTGAGGGAAGGGTCCTGGTGAACGAAATTAGCGTCAAGGCCGGCTATAAATTGAAAAATGGAGACCGAATTGTTCTCTGGCATAAGGAAATTGAGTCCGCCGGGATCAAGCCGGAGCCTGTAGCCTTGAACATTGTCCACGAAGACCATGACCTGCTGGTAGTGGACAAACCGGCGGGGATGGTGGTACACCCATCCATCGGGCATTCTTCCGGGACACTGGTGAACGCGATCATGGCCCACTGCCAAGACCTCTCCGGTATTGGCGGGGTGGAACGGCCGGGGATAGTACACCGGCTGGACAAGGATACCTCCGGGTTGCTCGTTATAGCCAAGAACGACCGGGCACACCTGAGCCTGGTTAAACAATTTCAAAGCCGGGAGGTCGAGAAGGTCTATCTGGCTTTAGTTCATGGACGTATCCGGGAGGAGCGGGGCGTAATCGATCTGCCGGTCGGCCGGGACCGGATAGACCGGAAGAAGATGTCCAGCCGTACGCTCCGGGGGAAGGCAGCCCTGACAAAATGGGTGGTTATGGAATATTTCCGGTTCTTTACCTTGCTTGAGGTGCGGATCGAAACGGGCCGCACCCATCAGATAAGGGTGCACTTAAGCGGCCTGGGCCATCCTGTAGTGGGAGATCCGCTTTACGGCGGCGCAAGGAGACGGGGCGATATGGATGCTCATACCATAAACCTCATCAAGGTTATGTCCAGGCAGGCCCTGCATGCGGCCCGTCTGTCCTTTGCCCATCCGGTGAGCAGGGAATGGTTAAGCTTCGTTTCCCCGCTGCCGCCGGATTTTGCGCGGCTGTGCCAGGGTTTGCGGTCCTGCTAGCCGCCGTTACCGCGGTCCTTGTGCCCGTTTGCGCCTTGGCAATGGGCAATGCGGAACCCGCCCACAATGGTCGGGACTACCGTTTCCTCTCCTCTCGCGGGAGCGGACAAGGGGGTTGATAGGCTAAGCACCTTAAATAACGGTTATTACAACCATTACCTCAACCCTCTTTCCTCGAGGAAGAGGGGGCTTTTGCCTTTTTGTGAGAACGTCAATTTTGGAGATTTGGACATGATTATGGAAAGTAAAGTATGCAAGTTTCGCGGCGGCTCCCGTTATGTTTTAGACGAAGAACTGGCGAAAATCGTCAATGTTTCGATCGCGCTCGAGATGCCGTTACTGCTCAAGGGAGAACCGGGCACGGGCAAGACCATGCTGGCGCACTCCATCGCCGATACCCTGCAGATGCCGCTCATCGTTTTGAACGTCAAGTCCAGCATGAAACTCGTCGATGCCCTCTACCAGTATGACACGCTGACCAGGCTCAACGACAGCCGTTTCGGCGACTCCAGGCGTGATGTCAGTAATATCAGTGAATACATTCGCATGGGGAAGATTGGCCAGGCCTTTGTTTCGGATGTCCGGACAGTCCTGCTGATCGATGAGATCGACAAGGCGGATACGGATTTTCAGGATGATATGCTCGATGTTCTGGATCAGATGCAGTTTGATATCATCGAAATTGACAAGACAGTTGCCGCAAGGAGTCGGCCGGTGATAATCATTACCTCAAACGCTAAAAAAGACCTCTCCGATCCCTTTCTGGGCCGCTGCAATTTTCACCATATTGCCTTTCCTGAGCCGGATATGATGCGGCGGATCGTATCGGTTCATTTCCCCAGCTTGAGTGTGGACTTGATGGACGCCTTCATCCAGAATTTTTACCGTCTCCGGGAGTTGAAAGGTATTGAAAAGAAACCGGCAACGCGGGAGCTGATCAACTGGATCCGGGCGGTCATGACTCAGGAAGATTTTGATTCGTCGCGGCTAAACCGCGGCAGCCTTCCTTTTCTCGGCGTGCTGTTTAAAAAGAGCAATGACTTAAGCCAGGCCCAGATGCAGCTGGCGCGTCTGGCTAAGTGAGCGCCGGATGTTTTCCCGATTTTTCTACAGCTTAAGAGAAAAGGGAATCCCCGTCAGCCCGACCTCTTTCCTCCGCCTGCAACGGGCGCTTATGCTTGGGCTCATTTTATCGCTGGAAGATTTTTACGTAGCCGCTCGGTCTATTCTGGTCAAGAGTGAACGCTATTTTGATATGTACGATCAGGTTTTTGCCGCCTCTTTCCGGGGAGTGGTCCTGGCGGAACTCGAAGAGATTGAACTGACCGCGGCAATGCGGGCGCTCTTGGATGAATGGCTGAAGCAGCCGGATGATCTGGCCAGGGCGCTTGGGCTCGACGAGGAAGATGTAAAAAAAATGAGCCCGGAGGAGCTCCTCGAGTATTTTCTGAAACTTCTTCGGGAGCAGAAGGAGGCTCATCACGGCGGCAACCGCTGGATCGGCACCGGAGGCACCGCGCCCGTGGGCCATTCAGGGAGCCATCCTGGTGGAATGCGGGTTGGTGGGACATCCCGGAACAGATCCGCGGTGAAGGTGGCCCTGGAGCGGCGCTACCGGGACTATACCCAGGAGGGCCCCCTGACGGAGTTCCAGCTGGGTGAGGCGATGAAGCGCCTGCGGCGGATGATTCCTGCCGGTCCCCGGGATCTGGTCAATGTGGAGAAGACCATCTACCAGACCATCCGCAATGCCGGCGAAATCGACATTGTTTTTGACCGCCGTCTGGCGGACCGGCTTAAGGTGATCCTCCTTATCGATAACGGCGGCTGGTCGATGGATCCCTACGTGGAGATGGTGCAGACCCTATTCAACTATGCCCGGGCCCAGTTTAAGGATCTGGCCATCTATTTTTTTCACAACAGCATCTACAATTTCGTTTGGCAGGACCCCCAGCGGCACCGTCAGCCCCTGGCGGTGGAAGAGTTTCTTAAAAGCGACCCAGAAACAAGACTCATCATCGTAGGTGACGCCAGTATGGCTCCCTACGAACTACTCCAGGCCAACGGCTCCATTTATGTAGAGCAAAGCAGAAGTAGCCCCAGTATCGACCGGCTGCGCATGCTGGCTAAAACCTTCCGCCATTGTGTCTGGTTAAATCCCCAGATGGAGGAATACTGGGGGCAGACCTACACCATCGGAGTGATCCGGGAGGTTTTCCCGATGTTCGATCTGACCTTGGATGGCCTGGACAAGGCGGTGCGGCACCTCATCAGACGCCACTAAATTATCAGGGCACTGTCCAGGCTCAGACGGTGATTCCCTCCGGTTTACTTTACGATCGGAAATATCTCCTTGAAATAGGGGCTGGCCGCGCCGCCGAGGATTTCGAAGAGGGCCATTTCGACGCTGGTCAGCCTTGCCCCTTCCGCCTTCATCCGTTTGAGACCGATCTTGTTGTTTTCCTTGGTCCGGGAGGAAACGGCGTCGGTCACTACCTGCACTTTGTATCCTGCCGTAAGCAGAGCCATCGCCGTCTGGTACACGCAGATGTGGGTTTCAATTCCCGTCAAAAGCACCTCTTGCCGGCCAATGTCCCCTAGCGCGGACATAAATTGGCTGTTCTCCAGGCAACTAAAGCAGTCTTTGACAATCGGGGTGATTCCTTCCAGGTGCTGGGCAATCTGGGGAATAGTCGGACCAAGCTTGGCCGGTATCTGTTCGGTGACCAGGATGGGGATGCCGAAGACCCTGGCTCCTCGGATTATCTTCTGCGCATTTTCAAAAAGGGATTCCTTCTGATGCATGGCCTGGGCGAGATTGCCCTGAAAGTCGATTACGATGAGAACGGAATTGTCTTTGGTCAACATTGCTTCTCCTTTGCATAAATATAAATATTTTACTTT
>JBBIRO010000023.1:38767-46088 GCA_037441775.1 Syntrophobacterales bacterium | reverse complement strand
CCCTCAAACTTTTATTTGACTTCGGAGATTTTCTCATAGTATCTTTCGAAAATAAAGTAAGACAGCGTGGATGCGGCACGAGTTTAATTAATGGTTACAACGACTCTTTTGGAGGTGTGAGATGAAAAGAACCGGAAGATTGTACGTTTTAATGTTGACCACAATGGCAGTATTGCCGTTGGTGCTTGTTTTACTAACCTTAAGTAGTGGACCAACCGAGGCCCAGGTCCCCAAAAAAAACGTGAAAATAGGAGCCCTCTTTCCCCAAACGGGCAGTATGGCTTTCGGGGCAGCCAATGCGATTCAAGGGGTGACCATGGCTGTGGATATGTACAACCAGCGGAACCCCCACGGAATTCGGATTGAACTGGTTACCGCCGATGCTCCCGATGCCGCAGGCGGCACCAGCGCCGTTAGACACTTGATTGCCCATGAAAAGGTGGATGTGGTCATCGGCACTTACTCCTCTGCCATTGCCTCGGCGGCGGCCCCGGCGGCGGAGCGTCTCAATATTCCCTATCTGGAGACGACGGCTTTTGCTGAAAGAATCACCAGGATGACTAAAAACGTCGTTCGCACGACCATTTCCTCGGGGGCTCTGGGGGCGGCGGCGGCGGATTTTGCTCTCACCGGTCTCGCTCGTCAATTGGGTGTTGAGGAATCGGCTATGAGAGTTGCCATTCTTTTCACCGATGATGAGTTCGGGACCTCCATTGCTGATGCCGCCATGGCAAGGTTACAGAATTCCCGGGCCCGATTGGTCTTGCGCGAGAGCTATCCCGCGGCGACCACAAACGATCTGTCGTCCGTCCTCATGAGAATCCAGAAGGAACAACCCCACGCGGTCATCCATGTGGCCCAGGTGGCGGACGCTGTTTTGTTCTGGCGCCAGGCGCAGCAATTGAACGTGAATATTCCAGCGGTTATCGGCACCGGCGGCGGTTACGGGCAGGTCGAGTTTGCCCGCCCCTTGGGTGCCAACGCCGACGGCATCTTTAATGTCGTTCCACCGACTTCCGGCTCTATCAATACAGCATCCCTGTCCCCTGCGGCTCAGAGCCTCCTCAAAGACCTCCGGACAATGGTAACTCAACGCGGCTGGACGCAGGGGCCTTACACGGATTGGGCTTTTATCGGAACATGGGTTTTCTTAAACGAGATACTTCCTAAAGCCAAGTCCCTCTCCACATCAGACTTTATGGCGGCGGCAAGCCAGGTGAAAATAGACGCACGGGATTCCATCACGGGTTTTGGTTTTGAATTTGCGGGTCCGGATCATCCCAACTCCGGCCAGAACCTGAGAGCAGTACCGGTCGTACAGCAGTGGCAGGGAGGGACCTTGAAGGTCACCTACCCGGTGGAATTCGCGGTGGCGAAGTTCATCAACGTTCCCCAACTTCCCTGGAGCCAGCGTACCCACGTTATCGGTAAGTGATCGCAAGTCAGGCATGTAATATCCCAGTCGTAACCGGTCATGGTTCTGGCTGGGATATTACGATGTTGTCGCACTGATCGTCTGAGAGCGGTGCTTGGGAGTGGGGATGGATTTTTTTCTTCAGATTATCATCAACGGGCTTCTGCTGGGCGGCCTCTACGCCCTTCTCGCGGTTGGACTTACCCTCATCTTCGGTGTCCTTAGGGTAGTCAACTTTGCCCACGCCGAATTCATGATGCTCGGCATGTACGGAGCTTTCTGGCTCTGGCGCCTTTTCGGTTTTGATCCATACCTTTCGGCGCTCATCGTTGTTCCCATAATCTTTTTGTTCGGGATGCTAACGGGGCGTCTTATAATCCAGCGAACCATCGGCGCTCCCGACGTGATGGTGGTTTTCGCGACTCTCGGTTTATCCATCTTACTTCAGAATCTGGCTCTTACCTTTTGGACGGCGGATATTCGTTCCGTGAGCACCGCCTATAGCGGGGCGGTATTCGTTCTGGGTGGCATTCGTTTTGGCGTGGGGATCACCATATCATTCGCTGTCGCCTTGACGTTTGCTTTAGGCCTTTCTCTGTTTCTCAACCGAACGAGGTTCGGTAAAGCCATACAGGCCGTTGCCCAGAATCGTAACGCCGCCTACCTGATGGGTATCAATGTCCGCCGTGTGTATCTCATAACCTATTCGGTAGCCGTTGCGGCCGCAGGGGCTATGGGGGTACTCATCGCTCCGGTCTTCAGTGCTTTCCCCCGGGTTGGTCAGTCCTACATTGTTACGGCTTTCGTCATAGTTGTCTTGGCCGGGTTGGGTTCCCTGCATGGCGCCGTGATAGCGGCCCTGTTGATTGGCGTCATTCTTACCACGGCGGGGTACTTTATCGGTACCGCCTGGGCGGAGCTTGCCTATTTTGTTGTTTTCATCGCGGTCCTTATCGTACGTCCCCAGGGATTCTTCGGGAAAAAGGGCGCTGAGATTTATTGAGGAATGAGGTGTCGTTGCATAAAACTGCAAAAGCAAATCTAATCCTGTCTGTCGGCATTGTTTCCGTTCTCCTCGTGGTTCCCCTCCTGACTCGTGACGTCTACTGGCTGAATCTGGTGGTGTCGGTTTTCGTCTGGGCGGCGGCAGCGACGGCGTGGAATATCTCCGCCGGTTTCGCGGGTGGGCTGTCTCTAGGGCATGCGGCGTTTTTTGGTATCGGCGCCTATACGGCGGCTCTGCTCTTTTTGAAAATGGGGATCACTCCCTGGGTGGGAATGTTCATCGGCGCCGTCATTGCCGGCCTCCTCGGCGCTTTCCTCGGCGCCATAACGTTCCGCCTGCGCGGTCCTTTCTTCGTACTTGCCACCCTGGCCTTCGGAATTGTCGTTCATATCATTGCCGTCAACTGGCGCAGCCTCACCCGGGGTTCGGCGGGTCTCAACCTTCCCTTCGAAGGGGGAGCTGCCAACATGCTCTTTCGCGATATGAGTGCTTACTGGTACGTGGGGCTCGTCCTCCTGGCGCTCTGTCTAGCCATATCGGCCTGGATAGAGAGGTCGCGACTGGGATATTATCTCGTTGCCCTGAGGGAAAACGAAGAAGCCGCCTATTCCCTGGGGGTAAGGGTAGTTCGCGCGAAAGTCACGGCGACGGCAGTTTCCGCGGGACTTACGGCCCTGGCAGGATCGTTTTACGCTTTTTTCATGCAATATATCGATCCCTCCAGTACCACCCAATTTGAACTGTCCGTTCAGATAGCCTTGATTGCCATAGTAGGCGGTATGGGAACGACCATCGGTCCGGCCCTGGGGGCCGCTATTATAGTCCCCCTGGGAGAGGTGTTGCGGGCACAACTGGGGGGAGGGCCTTCTTTAGTTCTTTACGGCTTTTTGCTTATAATCATTGTTCTTGCGGCCCCCAACGGAGCTATTGCCGGGATCAGGGCGCTAAGAAGGAAATTCAGATGAAGGGGACGGCCCATGCTTGAGGTGCGAAACGTTACGGTCGATTTTTCCGGACTGCGCGCCGTTGATGACGTAACATTTACCCTGCTAAGTGGAGAAATATTGGGGGTCATCGGGCCGAACGGCTCCGGAAAAACGACGCTCTTCAACGTGATTTCCGGGTTCATCCGTCCCGCGTCTGGGTCTGTATCTTTTCTCGATAAATGTCTCAACCGGCTGGGTCCGGCGGAGCGAAACCGCCGCGGGATCGGCCGCACTTTTCAAATAGTCAAACCATTTGGTAATTTATCGGTACTAGATAATGTTATAGTTGGTGCCCTGACCCGGGGACAGACCCTTCACGAAGCCCGGGAAACAGCCCGTTATACCCTCAACCGGCTCGAGATGGAACGTTTTGCGGACACCGCGGCTCACAGCCTTCCCCTGGCGCTGAGGAAACGTCTGGAAGTCGCCCGGGCCTTAGCGACGAATCCCAAATTGATGCTCCTGGATGAAATCATGGGGGGTCTCAATCCAACAGAAGTGAACAATACGATTGAGCTTATCAGCGAACTTAACGGGGAAGGAATGACTTTCCTCTTAATCGAACACAACATGAACGCCATCATGCGCGTCGCCCAGAGGGTTCTGGTGTTGAACCAGGGCGCCCTTCTGGCGGAAGGTCCGCCCGCTTATGTGACCCAAGATGCGCGTGTCATTTCGGTGTATTTGGGGGAGCCGCTTGAATCTCTTGGAAGTATCCGATCTTAAGGTCCATTACGGTGATATGGTGGCCCTGCATGGTGTTTCCGTTTTCGTAAGCGAAAGGGAAATCGTGACCATCCTGGGGGCTAATGCCGCCGGCAAGTCCACGTTGCTAAACGCCATTGCCGGCCTAACTCCCATCGCGGGCGGGACCATTTTTTTTGACGGGGAAGTCATCAACAACCTCCCCCCGCAAGAACGGGTAGAGCTGGGACTGGTCATGGTGCCCGAGGGGCGCATGGTTTTCCCCTTCCTTTCCGTGGAAGATAACCTTGAATTAGGGGCATATGCCAAGCGGGCAAGGGATGGCTACCGGGCTTCCCTGGAGCGGGCATTTGCCATGTTTCCCCGCCTGGTCGAAAGGCGTAAACAAATGGCCGGCTCTCTCTCCGGAGGGGAACAATCGATGCTTGCCCTCAGCCGGGGGCTGATGGCGAAGCCTAAGCTTTTGCTGCTCGATGAACCTTCCCTGGGACTTTCACCCCTGCTTGTCCATGAGGTCATGGCCCAGGTAGAGAAAATCAGAGCCGATGGGGTTACCGTTCTCATCGTTGAGCAAAACGTTCATCATACCCTACGCTTTGCCGACCGAGGGTACGTGCTGGAAAACGGACAGGTGGCGCTGGCGGGGAGTGCTGTTTTTTTACGTGAATCAGATGAAATCCGGCGGGCTTACCTGGGCATGTAGCAATCTGTTAATGCTGACGAATATTATCGAGGAGGATTGACATATGGCCAAGAAGAAAATCATGTGTGCCATAGGCGTTCACTGTGACGCCGTGGCTGGATGGCTCGGCTCCTACGGGGGAGAGAATTCCCCCTGCGACATTTCACGGGGTGTATTCGGCGCCGAGGTGGGGATGCCGAGAATGCTCGAATTGCTCAGGCGTCTCGATATCAAGGGCACCTGGTTCATCCCTGGGCATACCATCGAGAGTTTTCCCAAGCAGACGGAGGCGGTTGTTGCCGCGGGTCACGAAATTGGCTTGCACGGTTATTCTCATGAGAATCCCCTGAACCTTTCTTACGAGCAGGAGCAGGCGGTGTTAAACAAGTGCATCGCTCTGATCGAGAAATTCTGGGGCCGCCGTCCGGTAGGCTATGTGGCGCCCTGGTGGGAGGTTTCCGAAACATCCGTCAAGCTTCTCCTTGAGAAGGGCATCAAATACGACAACAGCCTCATGCACGACGACCACACCCCCTATTTTGTCCGCATAGGAGACAGTTATACGAAAATTGACTATGCTAAGCCCGCGGAAACATGGATGAAACCTTTTGTAAAAGGTGCCGTAACCACACCTCTGATCGAGCTGCCCGCCAGTTGGTATCTTGATGACCTGCCGCCGATGCTGTTTATTAAAGCCAATGCCAACAGCCACGGTTTCGTCAATCCCCGGGATATCGAGTCCCTCTGGAAGGATCAGTTCGACTGGGTGTATAGGGAAATGGACTATGCCGTTTACTTGCTCACCCTTCATCCCGATGTGTCCGGCCGGCCTCAGAATTTGCTCATGCTGGAGCGGCTAATCGATTATACCCGCAAGTATCCAGGTGTTGAATGGACAACCTTCGAGGCCATTGCCGATGATTTCGCCAGGAGAAACCCGCAAAGCTGATGACTGCAGGTGCGGACTTGTGGGACTTCCCCGGGTGACCCTCCTGGCTTGCGGGGGAACCATCGCCACCAAAAAAGAGGACGGTGATTCTTCTCGCTACCTTTCCGCAGCCGAACTTCTGGCCAATGTGAAGGATGCCGAAAGCCTTGCCTGCATCGAAGCCAGGGATTTGGTCAAGAAGCAAAGCCAACTCATGTCCCTTGAGGATATTGCCCAGGTGGCACGGACGGCATGTGAAACTGCCGCCGCGACCGACTCCGGGGTGGTGGTTACCTTCGGTACCGACATTATGGAAGAGGTGGCTTATCTTGCCGATCTTTGGCACGAGGGGGACGCTCCCATTGTTTTTACGGGGGCGCAGCGCAACGCCGCCGACCCCAACGGCGACGGCCCCGGAAATATCCGCGACTCCCTGCGGGTTGCCATAAGCCCTCAGGCGCGCGGGGCGGGAGTCGTGGTCTGTTTTGCGGGGCAGGTTTTTTCGGCCTCCCGGGTCCGTAAGGTTGATACCATCGCCTTGAATGCGTATGATGCCCAGGGGTATGTTTTGGGCCGCGTGTCCGGCGGGGAAGTCCGTCTCTATGGACGCACTGACCGGCCCGCGGTGATTCTACCCCGCTGCCTTGGTTTTGGAGTATATCTAATCAGGCTGACTGCCGCTACCGACGGCATGCTCATCCGGGCTGCCGTGGGAGGAGGCGCCCAGGCCATAGTGATCGAGACCTTCGGCGCAGGCACGGCCACATTGGATGTTATCGCTGCCGTAGCTGAGGCCTCGATGCGGGGAGTGCTTACGGTGTTCGTTTCCCGCTGCGAGCGGGGAGGGCTTTGGTCGCTGCCCGGCCGAGGAGGGTTGGAAGACTTAGTTGCGGCGGGCGCCTTTCCCCTTCAGGAAAGCGACGGCTGCAAAGCTCGGATGCGCCTCCTGGCCCTCCTGGGCGCCTGTAACGGCGACCGGGACCAGATTCGGGCGAGAATTCAAGCGACGCCATGAGAGAGAGCTTGATTAAGCCCACACTGATGGATTACAAGACCTGAGGCGTTACTTTTACTACCAAGGAAGCAGCTTCAATTAAGAAACCTGTTTCCAGCGAAAACTGGCCTGTCTATTAATTCTCAACCAAAAAATGGGTAAAGGTCTAAGCTGTTTTCCAGTCAGCCTGATTCCATTAACTGGTGCTTTTTAAGTAAATGGCCGGAGAAAAGCGATCAGGGCAGAGTGGTGGATTCCACTCCCTCGGGGATAGTGAAGCGGAAAAGACGTTCAGGAAGTTTCGAGTTGGTTACCAGGTTCCGAAACTCGATTCTGGTTATGTTACCGGTAAAATCGCTTAAGCTGAACTGGAGGATGGAGTAGCTTGTCTTGTCCACGACTATGGTAATCTTATCTACCTCCGGGCTTTGTTCCCTGGGGCTTAAGGTCAAGAGATAATTTCCTTCTCGGTCGGTTTTTTGCGTACTGGTGTAGCTTATCTGAAAATCATCGGTCAGACGGCCCACACCGGTGATAAACTTGATTGCCAGGCGCGACTGAAACATCTTTTCCGCATCCTGAATATAGACCAGCCGATCCTCCGGC
>JBBIRO010000023.1:0-38757 GCA_037441775.1 Syntrophobacterales bacterium | reverse complement strand
ACAGCCAGGCCTTTTCTGGACTTATGACTAAGAGCTTACCCTTGGGTCTGCTGTACTCCCACCTCATCCGCTTGGGTTTCTTGAAATAAACCGTGCCCTCTTCCCTCTCGATCCGATTAACCATTTTGAGTGTTGTTTCCTGGATGAAGCGAGCTCTGAAATCAATGGTCTTATCGTATCTGTCCTGTACCTCGGCAACGACCGTCTCGATTGGCATTGAGTACGCTGGCGTTGGCCCAAAGGAAACCAGCAGGAAGGCGCCCACGAGTGACGTAATAATAATGATTTTACGGGCATTGGCGCTAAACAAAATATTCCCTCCAAATGCTTGACGGCGTTGCCAATATTCATTCGTAGGCGCTGAAATCAATCCCGCGCTCGCGTCCCCGCTCCTTGAACCATATCTTCTCGTTTTTGGGGGGATATTGCCTTTCTTCCGGAGCCTTAAGAACGAGGTTGATGGCTTCGCTGGGACAGGTGGTCGCACAAAGGCCGCAACCAATGCAGCGTTCTTTGACGATCCGGTAGCTTTCCTCACCGTTTAAGATAGCTCCGACCGGACAGCGTTCGTTTTTACATATCCCGCAGGCGTTGCAGTAATCTGGATCAATCTGCGCAAAATACTGGGAGTTGACTACCCCCTCCATTGCCATCTCGTTGATGGTTCGCAAGACCCCGCAGCAGCAGCCACAACAGTTGCAGATAAAGAAATGATCGTTTTCGACGTTGTTTGTCAGGTGAACAAGCCCGGATTCTTCTGCCTTCCGCATTAGGGCATACGCTTCTTCCTTGGATATTGGCCTTCCCCAGTGGTGATTATCAAAATATCCCGGCAGGGGGGCGATACCCAAACAGACCTCCAATGGGTGGGGACAGGGATGGTCTATCAAACCCCTTTCCTTTTTGCAGATACATTCCGCGACGGCAAAAGATTGTCCCTTTTCGATTATCGAGGAAATCCGCTGGTAAGGCAGAGCCTCTTGACCATTGGGTATTTCCTTCTCGATCGGTATTACCTGCATGAGCTGTGGCTTATGACCCATCAGCACCTTACTGAATACCGGGCTGTACTCCTCGAAGAGCTCGGCGAATTCCCGGTCCAGCCTGTTTAACTGAAACTCATAAATACCGAATATCCAAGGCATCATCTTAAAGAGCTTGACCGTCCCAAAATCTACCCCCATTACCAGGCCGCGCCTCCACATGGAGGTTAGTTTTTCTTCCAGATTCTCCAGGGGACGACCAGTTCGCGCGGCGATTTGAGCCGCGGTTTCGAAAGACAGGCGCAGGTCACAGAAAATGTCCGCCTCCACGGGGTCGAATGCTTTTTTTAATAATTTAATTTCCACGCCGCTTTCGGTGGCGGGAAAACCGTTGGGTAGGGTGTCGAGGAGCCGCGCCAACTTGTGATATGCCTGATCGTCCATGCCTTTGTCTCCTGAATTTTTTAATGTTTGTCCCCGTAAAAGCGGGATTTAGGGTTTACGCTTGCTTAAGGCCAAAGGCCGATTATTTTTGAGCTGAAATAAATCGCCCAGAGTGCCCATGGTTTTTGACCCCTCGCCATGATATTTTTCCGGCAGATCCCTTTCGTCAAGTTCCTGCGTTGCCAAATCAACCAGTGCAAGCGAGATGCGTCTTTGCGCCGCCTCTATTTTTTCCACCTGCACATCTACTGCCTGCCCCTCCTTGAGTACCTCCCGGGGATGTTTAATCTTCTTTCCCTGCCCCAGCCTGGAGATGTGGATCAATCCGTCCAGGCCGGGCTCTAAGTTCACAAAGGCGCCGAAATCGGTCAGCCGGACCACCTTGCCGGTCAGGGATAAACCAATCGGATAGCGTTCTTCCAGTAGCATCCAGGGGTCGGGGCTTAAGGCCTTGGCGCTTAACGTGATCTTGTCTTTTTCCCTGTCGATAACCATGATCGCCGCCGTGACTTCCTGGCCGATGGTGAAAAGATCCTCGGTACTTCGAGAACGATCCCAGTCCATTTCCGAGGCGGGGATAAGACCCTGGATGCCGCCCAAATCTACAAACACTCCGAATTTATGGATGGACATAACGGTGCCCTTCACTGTTTGTCCTACCTGAATGGTTTCCCACAGCAGCTCTTTTTTGGTTGCCAGTTCCTCTTCCAGGATGGCTCGGCGGGACAGGATGATATTGCGGCCGTTTTCCTTGTACTCGATGATGTTGAAAATCAGGCGCTGACCGATAAAAGAAGCGGGATCTTCGCTGCGGCGGAGGGTCATCTGCGAATAGGGACAGAATCCTCTCATTGTCCCCGCCAGCTTGACCTCAAAGCCGCCCTTCATCTCTCTTTCCACCGTGGCCTCAACCGGAATCGCATTTTGCCAGGCAGCCTCCAGAAACTGTTTGCCGGCGGCGGCGCTGGTGATCCTGGTGGTGAAAAGCTTTTCACTGTGGCTGGACTTGACGAAGTAGGCGGTGATCAAGTCTCCCTCGTTTAATGTCATTTCACCTTGTTCATTTAGAAATTCCTTGCGATCCAGGTATCCCTCATTCTTTTCTCCCAGATCGATGAAAACCCATTCCGGCGTTATCTTGACGACCGGAGCCTGCAGCCTGTCGCCCGGTTTCAACCACCCTTTGCCTACGCTGGTTTCGGCCAACAGTTCGGCGAAACTCATTTCTTCTTGGATATTTTCTTCTGACATATCTCTCCTTTTGGTAATTCCACGATTTTGCCACCCTACGATTTTAGGCGCTTGCTGTCAAGATGCTTTCCAAGTGCTTCCTGTTTTTGGCAGAGGCTGCTTGCGGGGAAAAACATTGCTATCAGCCGGTAAATATACTAAAAAATCACTAACGCCAAGTCAGGAGGGACCAATGAAGATCGCATCCAGGCAGGAAATAGAACGGTTGGATCGCTATGCATCCCAAAAGCTTCATATTCCCGAAGAGATCCTGATGGAAAATGCCGGTCAGTCTGCCGTTTCGGTATTAGCCTTGGAATGGGGCGAGATCAGGGGACGGAAGTTTGTGGTTTGCTGTGGAGTTGGCAACAACGGGGGTGATGGCCTGGTGGTGGCCCGTCATCTATTGTCCCGCGAGGGGATTGTAACGGTCTTTATTATCGGCGATCCGGAGCGGTTTAGCGGGGCCGCGAAATTAAACTGGGCAATACTTAACAAACTGCCTTTAGCCTTCCGCCTGGTGGGGAAGGCAGAAGAGATGCTGCCGGAATTAAGCGAGGCGAACGTCATCATCGATGCTCTGTTTGGAACGGGACTGGACCGGGATATAACGGGTTTGGCGGCGCAGGTGATCAGGCTCATCAACGAACAGGGGAAGAGGGTTTTGAGTCTCGATATTCCCTCGGGGGTCAATGGCGATACAGGTGAGATTATGGGTTGTGCCATTCGGGCCGACTGGACGGTTGCCTTTGGTCTTCCCAAACGGGGCAATATCCTCTACCCCGGCTTCGAGCTTTGTGGCATGCTCTTGCTGGCCCCCATTTCCTTTCCCCCGTTCCTCCAAAAGACTGAGGAAATCAAGGTGGCGTTAAATGATAATATCAAGCTCCCCCGCCGGGACCGGTCGGCACATAAGGGCTCTGTAGGAAACTGCATGGTTATTGCCGGTTCCAGGAGCTATTTCGGCGCCCCTCTTTTTTGCGCCCTTTCGTTTTTGAAGGCCGGCGGGGGCTATGTGCGCCTGGCCCTGCCTAAGTCTCTCCTTTATCCGCTGGCTTCAGTGGGCAGCGAGATCGTCTTCTTACCCCAGGAGGAAACGGCCGCCGGCAGCATCGCCGGCTCAAATCGCGAGGATTTGATCCGCCTGGCTGAGAAGATGGACAGCGTAATTATCGGCCCCGGCCTGTCAACACACCCGGAAACAGCCGGTCTGACGCGCGATCTGGCGGTTGCCATAGAAAAGCCGCTGGTCATCGATGCTGACGCTCTTTTTGCCCTGGCTGCGGACCCGGCAATATTACGAAAAAGAAAAATCCCCGCCGTTCTGACGCCTCATCTTGGCGAGATGTCCCGGCTCATCGGCCGCCCTGCGGTGGAATGGTCCCACAATAAAATTGCGATCCTTCAAGAGTGTTGCGACAGATGGGGCGTCATTATAGTTTTGAAGGGCCCCCATTCGCTCATCGGCTATCCTGACGGACGGGTTTTTGTAAACCTAAGCGGCAATCCCGGCATGGCCACGGCTGGGGCGGGTGATGTCCTGCCTGGGGCCATTGCCGCCATGTATGGCCTGGGCCTGGCTTGGGAAGAGGCTGTCCGGAAGGGGGTCAATATTCACGGGTTAGCGGGAGATCTAGCTGCCCTGGACAAGGGAGAGGATGGCATGACAGCGCGAGACATACTGGAATTTCTGCCGGCAGCTTTAAGAGGGGATCGTCAGGATATTCCGCCCGTACCGGAGCAGAAGTATTGGATTCGCCTGGCGCTATAGGCGGCGGGAAATGATATATTCGCAAATAGCCGCGAGCGCCGCCCGGGCGGGAGAATCAGGAAATGTTCCCAGCAATTTTCGGGCTTCATTGAGACATTCCCTCGCCTTGTCCGTTGCGTAGGCGATCCCATCGTATTTTTCCACCAGCGCCAGAATCTCTCTGGCGCCGCCGCTGTGGTCTTTTTTCGCCAGAAACTCTTTTATTATTTTTTTTTCCTTGGGAGCAGATCTTTTGATTGTGCGGATCAAAGGCAGGGTAATTTTCCCCTCCATCAGATCCTTGCCGATGGCCTTGCCGAATTCTTCTTCACAGGCGGCGTAGTCGAGAAGGTCGTCCGTTATCTGAAAAGCTGAGCCCAGCTTGAGGCCAAACCTGGTTAATGCCTGGACTTCTTTGGGGGAAGAGTCGCCCAGTATCCCGCCGATCGCGCAGGCGGCGGAAATGAGAATTGAGGTTTTCTTTTCAATGATGGAGAGATACTCCTTTTCGGTTAAGCTTGGGTCTCCGACACGCATCAACTGGAAGACCTCACCTTCGGACATGGCATTGGTACTGGCGGCCAATAGCTTCATGATGGTCATATTTCCGTCATTGGCCAAGAGACTAAATGCCTTGGAGTAGAGAAAATCACCCACTAAAACACTCGCGGAATTGCCCCAAATATGATTGGCCGAACTCCGGCCCCTTCTCGTCACGGCGCCGTCCACCACGTCGTCGTGGAGCAGGGTTGCCGTATGGATGAATTCAACGACACTGGCCAGACAGTAACAGCGCTCGCCCTGATAGCCACAGAGATCGGCTGTAGCGAAAAGCAAAAGCGGCCGGAATCGCTTGCCGCCGCTGCCGATAAGATGATTGATCACTTGAGGAATCAAATAGACATCCGAATGGAGATGACTGGCCATATATGCCTCCACTCGCTTCAATGACTCCTCGTATCTACGGAAAACGTCATCGATCTGCATGGTAATTCAACCTGTTCGCACGGACGGTAATTTTATTGCATCGCTGTTAACTGCTTAAGATTGCGAAAGGAATCATATTGGTTTTTTATCCTATCGTCAAGCGTTAAGGAGTGCCGGGGTAAATAGTTAGCCAAGGAAGAGGAGCTCTGTCATGTCTTTGCTTAAGTGAAGATCAAGCGCCCACTCTCAATACTGTATCTCTGCCAATTAAAATATTGACAATAAACAACTGACTAAAGTAGAAAAACGGCTGTGCTGCCGGAGCCGAATAAATTTAACGGCTGTTTATCGTCCCAATGCTATCAGAGAAGAGTTGGCAAGCAAGACTTCAGGGTGCTGATGGATCGAGACTTGACTAGTAAGGGGCAGGATCAGACCCCCTGCCAGCTCCGGCAGGAGAATCCAGAGAATGCTACTTTACGGCAAAAAAAACTGATCCAGTATATCAACTACTGTCATTTACAGGGACATCCGCTTTTTGTTTGCCTGCGCCAGACGAGCTACAAAGAGGAAATTATTTTCAAGGCCAACCCAAAGCCCTGCCTGGGAGATATCCTGACCTGTCACTGGGAGAAGCCGCTTTATGATTTTGAGCCTAATGAATACACCATATCCTCGTTGCTTGTTAGTTTTGGGGATGTTATTGTTACTGTCGAAGCGGAGACTATCGAAATAACTCCCCTGGCCATGACGGTGCGCCTGGGGAAGGCCTCTCGCTATTTACGGCGTCAGGGGCAAAGGCACTCGAGCCTGGGTGTCACCGCCGAGTTTGCTCAGCATGCGTTCCTTACAAGGGGCGATCTGGTCGATTTTGGCGGCCGAAGTTTCCGTGTCCGAGTAAAGCTTGAGGATTCTTCGTCCGTCCGCTGGTTGAATCCGGAAGAAAATATCAGCCTCAGGCTTTTTGCTCGGGAGAAGCTGGTCTTTTCCGGTGAATGCCGTCTGGTTCGGAGTAGCAAGGATCGCCTCGCCTGTTACCTGGTTTTTTCTCCCCTGCAAGAGCAGATCAGACGCCTCCCGGCGAAGAATATCCGCACCCCCCGCAAAGAAATAAAACCTCCCCTGGTAGTCCAGTTCATCCACCCCCTGACGGGAAAAAAGATCCATCGAGAGATCTTGGATATTTCTGTTTCCGGTTTGTCTCTTCGTGAAGGCCAGGAGGAAGAAAGCCTGTTGCCGGGATTGGTCCTCCCCGGGGTGCAGATTATTTACGGGGGGATGATCAGTATGAAATGCGCAGCCCAGGTGATCTTCCGCCGCAAACAAGATAGCTTGATCATCTTCGGTCTGTCGATATTGGACATGGATATCCGCGACTTTAGCACCCTGAGCCATCTCATCAGCATTAACACAGACCCCCATGCCCGCGTTTCCGCGGAGGTGGATATGGAAGAGCTATGGGAGTTTCTCTTTGATGTGGATTTCATCTATCCTGAGAAGTACCAGCTCCTTCAGGGCTGCCGCGAACTGCTCAAGGAAACCTACCACAAGGTATATCGGGGGAACTTGCCGCTTTCCCGTCATTTTACCTATGAGAAGAACGGCAGCATTTACGCCCATATTGCCATGCTTAGGGCCTATGAGCGAGCCTGGATGATTCATCACTACGCCGCCCGGCCGCTGGAGAACAGGTTGACAGGGTTTCTGGTACTCAAGGAGCTGATGATTTTTTTAAACGGCTTTTATCGTCTCCCCTCGGCGAGTATGGACTATGTCCTGACCTACTACCGCCCGCACAACCGGATCATCAGGCGGGTCTTCGGCGGTTTTACCGATGAGATGAATGATCTCCGGGCCTGCTCGCAGGATCTCTTCTCGTATTTCCTCTTTACCAGGGAGGCGGCAGGCGGGGAGGGGCTTCCCGCGTACTGGACGATGAGGGAATCAACCGCCGGTGATCTGAAAAGACTTAAGTATTTCTATCAGAACATATCGGGCGGGTTACTCTTGGAGGCCCTTTCCCTACCGAGCGACGGAGAGAATAATTCTTCCTTGGAGGCGGCCTACCAGGAGGCGGGCTTGATGCGGCGCTGCCGGGTTCATACCCTCTGCCATAACGGGAATCCCCGGGCTTTTTTGATCGTGAACCACGCCGAGCCGGGGATTAATCTTTCTGAACTGCTCAACTGCGTCAAAGTTATCGTCCTTGAGCCAGAGACACTTTCCCGGGAAATCCTGTTGAAGGCGATTGCGGGAGTTTCTTCCGCTCACCTTCTGTCCCACCTGCCCGTGATGATCTATCCGGCCCGGTACAACGAGTTGGCCGGGCTGCCTACGGAAAGAAATTATCAACTCTGGGTCCTCAATGCCGCCTACGGAGAGCCATATCTGGAGTACATGGAACGAAAGGTTAGAGTAAGGTTGGAATAAAATGACGGATACGCCTTTGTACAACAGCAGCCTCATCAAAAATTATGTGGAGTACCTTCGGAATAAGCACCCGGAGGCAAATCTCGAAGGTCTCCTCCGTGAGGCCGGCATTTCCCATTATAAATTGGAAGATGGGGGGCACTGGTTCACCCAAAAGGAGATTGATAGGTTTTATGAAAAGGTAGCGTTCCCGGTGGACGGGCCAACCTCCGCCCGGGAGGCCGGCCGCTACAGCGCCACATCGCAGGCGGCTGGAATTCTAAGACAATATGCCGCAAGCTTCCTGACCCCCGCGATTGCCTACTGGATGGCGGAAAAACTGGCGGCTACCTTATCACGGCATATCACTTTTAAGGTAAATAAAATCTCCGAAAACGAGGCGGAGATGACCGCAATCCCGCGACCCGGCGTGAAAGAGCGTCCCTATCAGTGTGAAAATCGGATAGGCATGATTGAAGCCATTGCCCAGGTCTTTACGAAAAGCTATGCCCGGGTGGACCACCCGCAATGCATCCATCAGGGCGGCGATTGCTGTCGCTACCTGGTAACCTGGGAAAGGCAGCCCTCCCAGGCCTGGGAGATGATCGGCCGATATGCGGCCCTTGGGGGAGCGTTATCGGCCCTCTTCTTGGCTTTTGTCCTGCCCTTCCCCTATATGTTAGGCTATATTTTCTTAATCTCCCTCCTTAGTCTCGGTAGTGTCATTTATGCTAAAACCCTCGCCTGCCGGGATTTGGCGAGCCATCTGGAAAACCGGGGCAGCGCTGCGGATCTACTTATCAACCAAATAAATATCCGTTACAACGAGGCCCACCTGATTCGTGAACTCGGGCAGGCCTCGGTCAGTATCTTGGATATTAACCAGCTCCTCAAATATTTCGTGAGGGCCCTGGAAAATCGCCTCGACTTCGACCGGGGGATGATCTTGCTTGCCAACAGCGATAAAACCTTGCTCCGCTACACCGCGGGCTATGGTTATGAGCCGCAACAGGAAGAGTTCCTGAAAAGCACGATTTTCCACCTGGACAATCCGGAATCCAAGGGCCCTGCTGTTTTGGCATTTAAGGAACAGCGGCCGTTTTTGATAAACGACCTCACAACCATCGAAGATAAACTCTCCGAGAAGAGCCAGGATTTTGTCCGGAGATTGGAGGTTCGTTCCTTCATCGCTGTTCCCATCGTCTATAAAGGCCATAAAGGCGAGGCGGAAGGCGTCCTGGCGGTGGACAACAGCAGAGCCACACGTTCCTTCAATGAGAGCGACATCAGCCTCTTAACGGGGATTGCCCACCAGATCGCGATCAGTATGCACAATGCCGCTTCTCACATGAGAATCCAGGAAAGCGAAGAGCGTTACCGTTCCCTAAGCGATAACGCCCCGGATATTATCTACACCCTGGATAGCGAAGGATCTATCACTTATGTGAACCCCGCCTGGGAGCGGATCACAGGATACCCCCGGGAAGAGACCATCGGCCGGTATTTCACCGCTTTTATCAAGGCGGGAGAAGAAGAAGGTTATCGTGCCATCCAGAAAAGGATTTACGCAGATAAGGAAACAATTAAAAATTTCCAAGGAGCGATTATAGATAAAAAAGGGGCGGAGCGGATGTTTGTGATGAACTGCACTCCTAATCTGGACAAAGAGGGCCGGGTAACGGAGCTAACGGGTATCTTAAGGGATGTTACGGAAGAGCGACGTCTCGAGGCCCAGCTCTACCAGGCCTCCAAGATGGAGGCCATCGGTCGGCTCACCGGCGGCGTCAGCCATGATTTTAACAATTTGCTCCAGGCCATAGGTGGATACAACCAACTTTTGCTCCTGAAAAAAACGGCGGATGATCCCGATTGGAAACACCTTGACAGTATTGCCAAATTGACGAAAAAGGCCAGTGATCTGATCAAGCAACTAATGATTTTCAGCCGCCAGGTGGCATCGATCCCGCAATCCCTGAACCTCAATGAGGAAATAGGGAGGTTCTACGAACTTTTGGAGAGCATCATTCCCAAAATGATCAGTATTGACCTGGAACTGGCTGAGGACCTAAGCCCCATCATCGGAGATCCGGTGCAGATCAACCAGATCATCATGAACCTGGCGGTAAATGCCCGCGATGCCATGCCTTCCGGGGGAAAAATAACCATTAAAACGGAGAATTCCCGCTTTACCGAAGCTGGTTACGCCGATAATATGGAGATCAATCCCGGACAATACGTGCGCCTGACCTTCCGGGATAATGGCCATGGTATGACGAAAGAAACCCTGGCCAATATCTTCGAACCCTTCTTCAGCACCAAGGAGGCGAGGGGAGGCACCGGGCTGGGATTGTCGGTGGTCTATGGCATCGTGAAGAACCACGGCGCCTATATCACCTGTGACAGTAAGCCCGGGGCGGGGACGGCGTTTTATATCTATTTTCCCGTGCCGAGTTCCGCCCCCCGGGAAATAGTTGAAGAGGAGCAGATGCCGGTCCAGGCTGGCGGCGGCGCAGAGACGATCCTCCTTGTCGATGATGAAAAATCCATACTGGAGACCAGCGAGGAAATCCTGGCCATGAGCGGCTACCGGGTAATAACGGCCGGCAGCGGCGAGGAGGCGCTCAATATCTATCAGCGAAAGCAGGGCGCAATTCAACTTGTGATTCTGGATTTGATCATGCCCGGCATGGGCGGCCATGAATGCCTGTTGGCGCTGTTAAAATTAAATCCGCTGGTCAAGGTGATAATTACAAGCGGTTATACGGAGCAAATTACCACCCGGTCGGTCATTGAGGCGGGCGCCGCCCGCTTTGTCCATAAACCTTACCTCTATGACCAGTTTCTGGCGGAGATAAGAGCGGTTCTGGATGAACAGGGCCGTTAGCCTGTTAAGGGTCTTCTGCCCTTGCACAAGATGAGAGGGGTGTAGGTGAAACGGCGGGGGTCTTGCAGCGACCGCCTAAAATCGACAAAAAACGAATCGTATCCCCCGGGGTAAGTGGCAAAGAGATCCTGGAGTCGTTCGGCATTGACCTCCACCTTCTTCACCCAGTTGAAGAGATCCGCATCCTTTAGCTCTCCATAGATCAAATGATGGGGCATCAGATTCATCGTGATTTCCTCTAAACCGGCATCGTAGAGATAAGAATAGAGTTTCCGCCCGGCAAAGGTATCAAAGTTATGCTCTTCATCCAGCCGGGCCATCAGTTTGGACAAAAGCTCGCCCACTCCGACGGGCAGCTCATAATGACTCAGGCAATTATAATCCAGATCAAGCAGGCTTAGATATCCCCCGGGGTGCAGCAGATTGATCAGCTTGCCTACGATGGCCGGGCTTTCTTTGCGGTAATACTCCAGGACAAAGCGGACCCAGATCAGGTCGAATTTGCCCAGCTCTGGAGGCGGAGAGGTTAAATCACCGAGCTGGAATTCAAGTCCCGGCCGGCTTCCATAATGTTCCCTCGCGTAGGATAGCCGCTGGGGGGAAAAGTCTAGCCCGACCACGCTCCCGCCTGGCTGAACCAGCTCATGGAGGACTGCTGTCGTCTTTCCAGGGCCGCAGCCCACATCGAGGACCCGCATACCGGGCTTAAGACCGCACCAAAGGGCCTGCCGGCGCACCGCACCTTCGTCGGTTTTCAGGTCAAGCCGCAGCGTCTCTTCCTCGTTTTCCATGAAGTATGCCCGTTTTCGTTCCATTTACTCTCCTTGATTCGGGAGTTTTACTCCTATGTGAAGGGATTGATTATTCCAATACCCAGATAATAGTTTCGTCTGAAGGAGTCCCATGGCTACTGGATTTTCCCGAGCAGCCGTTCATAAAACGACGGGGGCAACAGCGCCGCTATCTTTCGCACCCACTTACGGCTTAAGTTCCGCAACAGGATGCGGGGCAGCAAGAATCGCAAGCGGGGATGGCCCTGGAGGTGACGAAGAAGCAATACCAAAAACATCTCGTAATTTTTTTGATATTTTACCTGCACGCGAACGAAAGACCTGAATCCCTGTTCTGAGTAGGGTTCGATAATCAATTCTTTAAGCGCCCGCTCATAAATAGGCGTACCCGGCAGAAAGGCCAAAGAGAAGAAATTGACCGTCGCCCCGGGTGGTAGCTCGGTTAAATAATTATAGGTTTCAATTATATCTTCAGGGTTTTCAAAGGGACTGTCAATGATGAAATCCAAAAGCAGGTCCAGTCGTTTTTCCCTAAGAAGCGGTTCCAACTGTCTTACCACCTCTTTGGTCTTGCTGACCTTTATTTTTCGCTGATAAACCTCGTCCAAAACCCTTTGACTGCCCGATTGAACGCCCATTTGGACTATTTTGAGACCTGCATTCAATAATAAATCCATTTTTTCCTGGTGATAGGCATTGGCGCTGATGGCTATTGCAAAAGGCAGGTTAATCCTTTTTTTATATTTTTCGGCAAACTCCGCGAGTTCCCGCGCGGGCCGGGAAAAAAAATCATCATCCCCGAAACCGACCAAGCGGAAAAATTCATACTGGTGGAGAATCTGTTCCAGTTCCGCCAAAATGCGGTCAAGACTATAAAAGCGAAGAGTATGGCGACCAAACATCGCCAGATAACGGCTATTGTTACAATAGGAACAATGATGCGGGCAGCCCCGGGAAGTGACCAAATATATAATGGGGGCATTATAAGGATAAACGGTGTTCCGCTTCTGAAATATTTTTTTGCTCATCGGGTAAAGACCCTGGTTCAGCAAAAAATGGTTTTCCAGATCGTAATCATAATAGGGGAGGCTGTCCAGGTCGCTGAAGGGTGGAAGTACCTGATTGATTTGTAACTTTCCATTTACCTTGAAGGCCATGTTAGGTGTGGATAGGTAATCGGTCTGGTTCTCCAGGCGGTGGACCAGTTCCACTACCGCCTGATCGCCTTCGGAAAAGCATACCCCGTCAGCATGGCGCAGGCTCAACTCCGGGGCGGAAATGCAATGGGGCCCGCCCCAAATCACCTTCAGCCCCGGGTATTTCCGATGAATGTAATTTGTTATCTGCACGGCGCGGAAGGCGTAGAAACTATAGACCGCCATAAAAACCAGCTCCGCCTCCCGGATCAGCTCATCTAAGGCCTCCAGTTCCTGCTGGCTGTATTCCAGGGGCTCCAACCGGGCCAGAAAAGCCATTTTTACCTGATGATTCGCCCTTTTCAGCAAGGCCGAGATCAAACGGGAGCCATCCGTAGACAGCCGGGCCGAAACATTAATAAGTAAAATTCTCATAAGCTGATCAACAATCCCGTACGGTCGTTTGTTGTATCAATCCTGCAGCCGGAAGCAGCAATTAACGGAAGCGTAATATTACCTGAGGGGACTGCCCTGGCTTGAGTCCCTCCCTAATGTCTGGCTCTTAATTTGTCAACTTATTATTGACGAAGCGGAAGAATGCTCGTTTGCAGAGTTGCGTTACTCTTGTTTTTGATGGCAAACTTGACTTTTTTTCGTTACCGAAAGGAGATAAAGAAGATGTTGAGTTAAGTATCCGAAAGAACGCTAATTATAAGCATTTGACCAATTGTCGTTTCTTAAGGGGAAAAGGGTTTTATTTTTTTTGCGAGGTTGGCAAATTTGCGAGTGGTTAAGGCAAAGCCGCAGGATGGAAAAAAAGTGGTCGGTAGGCTGATTAAAGAGCCAGGATAAATTTCTGTTCCCTGATCACATTGCCCCATTGGAAAAGTTCTTCCTCACCGTCAAGCGCGAAACCTTCCTTTTCGTAGAGACAGCGGGCGACGTTTAGGCCTCTGAATGTCCATAGGTAAACCTGCCGGTATCCGGCCTGGCGGCAATGGTCTATTGCCAGCCCGATCAGCCTTTTACCCAATCCTCTGCCCTGGAGCCTTGGCTCGACGAGAAACCAGCGCAGCCTGGCGCCCTCCCTTTTTTCTTCCCGGCCATCAATGGCAATAGAACCAATTAGGCCTTCATCGGTCGACGCCACCCAGAGTCCATCTCTTTTCTGATCAAAACTGTCCACGAAGGAGGCCAGCTCGGAGGCCACCTGTATTTCAAAGGAGATGTCTAGCCCCCAGTGTTGGCGGTAGTAAAGCGCGTGCAGCTCCACTATCTGCCCGATCACCCCGGGATAGTAACCGCTGATTGAATATTGTAAATCCAGTCCGGTCATGGTCAATGGTTTCACGGCCAGTATCTCCTCATCTAGGATAAACCCTCCTCGAGCTCAGCCAGGTCGGATTCCGAAAACCCATAGAAATGGCCGATCTCGTGGTAGAGGACAGCCCTGATCTCCCTGCTTAAATCCCGTTCGTTGCGGCAGAGGTCTTCAATTGGTCCCTGAAAAATAGTGATGGTATCGGGCAGAAGCGCTGGGGAATGAAATTCCCGTTCGGGCCGGGGTACCCCCTGGTAGAGCCCCAGCAGATCGTAGCGGGATTTCAACCCCATCTCTTTTCTGATTTCAGCCGCGGGCCAGTCTTCAAGAATTATTTCCACATTTTCCATCTTCTTTCGCAAGATGGGCGGCAATGCCGCTAGAGCTTCCCTTATGGCCTGCTCAACTTTTGTTTTCTTGAAGCGCAAGGCTGATTTCATGCTGTTTTTTTCCCCAAAAGAAAGCCGCTATGCTAGGACTCCTGGTTTTTGTTGGCGATCGCCTTCTGGGCACAGTCCACGATATGCGCAAGCCTGGTTCGGGTGGGAGCGGCAAGGGCATTTTTTAGTTCTTCAGGGGTATAATGCTTGACCAAAAAGGAGGCAATGTCAAAACTAAACTCCCAGCAAACTACAACCTTCCGGCAGAGGATACCGCTTGCCGCCACCCGGCAGAAATGAAAAGGTATCAGTCCGCCCAACTGAGGACAGTAGGTTGTAAGGTTATCATAATTGTTTAGGCTCATAATCGGAAAAAAGTAGCGTCAGGGGCGTGTAGGCGCCCCTGACGATAATATCAGATCAGCTTTCCTGCTCGTACTTTATTTGGTTTTGGTAGATTTTCAATGGCTTTAAGGGATTCCTTCATCTCCGCCTCGGGCAGGGGATAGTCCGTCAGCCGGCCGCCCAGGTAGGAATCATAGCCACCCAGATCCATCAGCCCGTGGCCGCTGAAGCTAAGAAGGATGACTTTTTCTTTACCCTCTTCTTTTGCCTGTTTCGCCTGTTCGATCACGGCGCAAATGGCGTGGCTTGTTTCCGGGGCGGGGATAATGCCTTCCGTCCTGGCCCAGAGGATCGCCGCCGCATAGGCCTCCAGTTGATTATAGGCCCGCGGCTCTACCAGTTGTTCCAAGATTAACTGGCTGACAAGCGGGGCAACACCGTGATACCGCAGGCCGCCCGCATGAATGGACGGGGGGATGAAATTATGCCCCAAACTGTGCATCGGCAGCAGAGGTGTCGTGGCGGCGGTATCGCCGAAATCGTAAATGAACGGGGCGCGGGTCATGGTCGGGCAGGAGGTTGGTTCTGCCGGAATGATGCTGATTTGGGCGCCGTTGATCTTATCTTGTACAAAGGGGAATGCGATGCCGGCAAAGTTGCTGCCGCCGCCCACGCAGCCGGTGACCACATCGACTTTTTTCTCGCCAAATATGGCCAACTGCTTCTTAGCTTCTAAACCGATGATCGTCTGATGCAGCATTACGTGATTAAGCACGCTTCCCAGAGAGTAGCGCGTATCTTTTGAGGTGACACAATCTTCGATGGCCTCGGAAATGGCGATTCCCAGACTGCCGGGAGAATCAGGATTCTCAGCCAATATTTTTCGTCCAATGGAGGTTTGATCACTGGGACTGGGTATACATGTCCCGCCCCAAGTATTCATCATCAGCCGCCGGTAAGGCTTCTGATCATAACTGATGCGCACCATATAGACCTTGCATTCCAGGCCGAAGAGACCACAGGCAAAGCTCAGCGCACTTCCCCATTGTCCGGCGCCGGTTTCGGTGGTAATTCTTTTGGTGCCGGCAATTTTATTATAGTAAGCTTGGGCAATCGCCGTATTAGGTTTGTGACTGCCGGGAGGGCTGACGCTTTCATCCTTATAATAGATCCTGGCCGGGGTGCCGAGCGCCGCCTCCAGCGCATGGGCCCGCCTCAATGGGGTGGGACGCCAGAGGAGTAACTTCTCGAGTACCGGATCGGGAATATTGACCCAGCGCTCCTGGCTTACTTCCTGTTCAATGAGATTCATGGGGAAGATCGCCGCCAGGTCCTGCGGACCGATAGGCTGCCCGGTGCCGGGATGGAGAGGCGGCTGCAGGGGACTGGGCAGATCGGCCTGGATGTTGTACCATTGCTTGGGGATCTCCGTTTGGTTGAGAAAAGCCGTGAACTGTTTCATAATCTCCTCCTTATTTCAAATTTTTTCTGTATTTGCGAAAAGGGCCCGCCTGATCAGACAAAAAAAAACGGGCTGTTTTCACAAGCCCGTTTGCCTAGCGGTCCAGGAAGACAGTCCATTCACATATTTGATTTCCACCACCAGCAATTTTTTACTTTCATGGCTTACTCTTACGAAAAGAGTTTTTCCTTGTCAAGCAATATTTGGCTACTGCCATATTTGAAAAGGATTGACAAAAAAGACGAACTGGCGGAAGGTCACGCGTGCAAGTTGCGCGGCGCTATCAAAGAAGCAAAAGCCTACTAAACCACATTACTGAAAGGAGATATCAGCCATGCACCATGATTTATTCAGCCTGGAAAACAAGGTTACCCTGGTAACGGGAGCCAGCCGGGGCATCGGGCGCGAAATTGCCTTAATTTTAGCCGCCCATGGGGCCAATGTAATCCTGGCCAGCCGCAAGCAGAACGATCTGGAGGTCGTGGAGGCGGAAATCAGGAGCCGCGGGGGGAAGGCAGAGGCAATGAGCTGCCACACCGGTGATATGGCCCAGATTGAGGCGCTCTTCCGCCAGATCAGGGCTAAGCACCAGGCGCTGCATATCCTGGTCAACAATGCCGCAACCAATCCTCATTTCGGCGATATTTTAACAGTCGATGAAGGGATGTGGAACAAAATCATCGATGTCAATCTCAAGGGGTATTTTTTCATGAGTCAGCGGGCGGCGACGTTCATGAAGGAGCAGGGTGGCGGGGTCATCCTGAATGTCGCTTCGGTTAACGGGGTCAGTCCGGCGCCCTGGCAGGGGGTGTACTCCATTACCAAAGCCGGTGTCATCTCCATTACGAAGGCCTTCGCCAAGGAACTGGCGCCCTGGAATATCCGGGTAAACGCGCTCCTACCGGGGCTTACCGACACCAAATTCGCCCAGGCCCTGGTAAAAAATCAGGATATATTAAACCTGATCCTGCCCTCCATCCCGTTGCGGCGGGTGGCCCAGCCCTCTGAAATGGCCGCGGCCGTCCTGTACCTGGTTTCCGGAGCCTCCTCCTATACTACCGGAGCCTGTCTCCCGGTGGATGGCGGAATGCTCGCATAAGGATACTAGAGCAGATCGTCGGGGTCAATTCCCGCCAGGCGCCGGGCCAAGGATTCCTTGGCTGATAGATCAGCCAGGCGCTGGATCATGATCCGCTGGGCCTGTGGCGAGCCAGCACCGTGCATGGATTCGGTCAGGTAGCAGGCCGCCACCGTCCCTAGCGTCATGGATTCAACCAGTCTAAGCATCTGCTGCCGCTGTATTGTTTCTCCTGCGTCCCGACCGGCCAGGTATTTCTTCAATAGCGATCCAATCTGGGGAGACTGAAAATCCTGGTCGGAGGGGAGCGTTGCCAGAAGACCGCCCGCGACATCCTGCGCCAGCCGGGCGATCTCATAGGGAAAGCGGGTAACGTTGAGCTTGCAGACATTGGCTAAAAGCAGATCAATCAGGTAATTCCCCGCTTTGGTAGCCCGCCCCAGCGCGGAGCAGGCGATCCCGCAGGAAAAGAGAGTTTCATTGAGATGGATCATTTCGGTTAGCTTATCCTTAAGGTGCGTTGCCCGCTCCAGGCCGTGATAACCAGCCAGGGCGGAGGCAGCGCCGATGAGCACGTCTCCCATGCCGGCCTTGCAGCCGCCGTATGACTGGCGATGATAGCCGGAGAAGCGCTCCACCAGGGTGGCGGCAAAGTTCCATTCACCGCACATGAAAACCCGCTCCCAGGGAACGAACACATCGTTGAAGATCACCAACGCCTCCTGGCCGCCGTAGTTGATGTTGCCGACGTCGGTTTGGGTAGGCTCAAGCTTCCTCGTATCGCAGGACTGGCGGCCATAGATAAAGATGAGCCCTTCGGTATCGGTAGGAATGGCAAACGAAATCGCGTAATCGGCATCTTCAGCGGTGAGGCTCATTGTCGGCATGGCAATCAGCTCGTGGGCGTTTAGAATCCCCGTCTGGTGCGCCTTCGCTCCCCGGACTACTATCCCGTCGGCCTGCCTTTCCACCAGGTGTAGATACAAATCCGGATCCACCTGGGAGCCGGGAGAAAGCCGCCGGTTGCCCTTGGGATCGGTCATGCTGCCGGCCACCGTCCAGTCCCGCTTTTCCCACTCAGCAAGATAGGCCTTAAGCCGCTCATGATAAACCGTGCCGCAAATCTGGTCCATTTCATAAGTCGTGCTCCAGAGGGCGTTTAGCGCATCCCAGCCGACGCAGCGCTGGAAGCAGGAGCCGGTGAGACGTCCCAAAAGCCGCTGCAGTTCAATTTTTTTGATCAGATCATTGGCATTCTGATGCAGATGAGTGAACCTGTTTATCCTTTTGCCGGTCAGGGCGGAAGCGGCGGTTATAAGGGCGGCATGTTCTTCCATCTCGGCCAGACGGTAGGTAAGGGCGACGGAATTGATGGAAGGCTTGATGAGGGGGTGTTCAACCGGGTCCTCTATCTGTTCTCCTCCGAGATAGATCTGCCTTTTTTTAAGCCTTTTCAAGCTCAATATGTATTCATTGGCCGTGATCATGAGCGATTGCTCCTTTCCCCGCCCGCCAGGCGGTATCGAGTTTTTGCTGGCGGCTCTTCATCAGCTCCTCCAATTTAGCCCGGGTGGCCTCGAACTGTGCCTCGTTAAGTTCTTCGGGAACAGTAAGGGGTGGGTCCCAGCAGATCAGAATACGGCTAAATGGTTTAGGGATCAAAAAACGGTCCCAGCTTCTTAACGCCCAGGCCCGATCCATAGAAACGTAAAGAGGAAATACAGCCGCCCGTGACCGTTGGGCAATCGCCACCAGTCCCGGCTTCAAAACCCAGCGAGGGCCTTGAGGACCATCCAGAGCATGACCGGCAAGGGGATTGAGTTGCAAATCTGCCAAGATTGCCTTTAGCGCTTCCCTCCCACCCCGGGAGCTTGACCCCCGGATGGGACGAACATTGCAGAGCGTCACCGCCTGAGCGATGAGGTCGCCATCCCGACTTTGGCTGATGATCGCGGACGGGGCATATTTGCCTAGACGATGGGCGTAACCTAAAAGTCCGGAAAACCGTTGATGCCAGAACCCGGCAATCCCCTTGCCGCCGGCGTTGAGATGGTTTAAGAGAGCCTCCTCGCCGATCACGCTGGTCCGAACCGTCAGCAGGTAGAGACGTATCAGTCGATAGGCCAAGGGGATCAAGCCGTATTTTATTAGACCCCGTGCCAGCAACTTAATCAAGAAAAGTCCTCACGAGATTGAACGCCGCGGCCAAATGTTTCACGTGAAACATTTGGCCGCGATGGTGCTGTTATCATTCTAGTTTAATTTGTCTCGCCCTCATCCCTTCAGCGCCTAAGAACAACGAAGAAGGAGACCTTCCCCCTCCGGATGGAAAGCATCAGCGATTTCTTGTCGGCCTGCTTTTTCATTTCCGCGGCAAATTCCTTCGCGTTGTTAATCTTGGTCTTATCCACCTGAACAATGATGTCTTTGGGTCTTAGTCCCGCCGCTTCCGCCGGGCTGCCGTCAGCCACCTGCACGATAACCACGCCCGCCCGGGAGGCAAGCCCCAGTTGTTGGGCAATCTCCGAAGTAATATCGCTCACCGACAGGCCGTATTCCTCATGGAGGGTTTCCATTGACATTTCCGGGCGGTCTTTCCTTTCCGCAACCGTTAACGTGAACGTCCTTTCCTTGCCGTCGCGGACAACCTTCATCTCCACCCTGGCCCCGACCTTTAACGAAGCCACGGTGACCAGGAGCTCATGCGAGTCCTTAATTTTCTGGCCGTTAATCTCCACGATCAGGTCGCCGGCCATGATTCCGGCAACATCCGCCGGGTCTCCCTTGACAACATCCGCCACCAATGCGCCCCTAATTTCCTTGATGTTATGGTGCTTGGCTAAATCCTCAGTTAAATCCTGTACCGATACCCCAAGCCAGCCGCGGGTGACCTTGCCTTTGGTTCTGAGGTCCGGGAGCATGTCCTTGGCCATTTTAACAGGTATCGCAAAACCAATCCCCTGCCCCTGGGCCACAATGGCGGTGTTAATACCAATCACCTTCCCGTCCATGTTAAAAAGGGGCCCGCCGCTGTTGCCAGGGTTTATCGAGGCGTCGGTCTGAATGAAATTATCATAAGGACCGGCCCCGATGACGCGACCCTTGGCGCTTACAATACCGGCGGTGACGGTATGCTCCAGCCCAAAAGGGTTGCCGATGGCCAGCGCCCACTCACCCACCCTTACCGCATCGGAATCTCCCAGTTCGACGAACGGCAGAGCGCCCTTCGGCTTAATTTTTATCAACGCGATATCTGTTTTGGAATCGTGGCCCACCAGAGTCGCTTCGTGTTCCTTCTCATCAGAGAGTTTCACCACCACCTTGTCCACCTTTTCGACAACGTGGTAATTGGTTAAGATATAGCCATCGGAACTGATTATGAAGCCGGAACCGAGGCTGCGCTGGCGGTACTCTCGCTTCGGCAGGTCACCGAAAAATCTCTCGAAGAACTCATCTCCGAAAAAGAAGCGGTCCAGCGGCGACCGCTGGGTCCCTCCCTGGCGGACTACCCTCGTGGTGCTGATGTTCACCACCGCGGGCTTCAGCCGGTCAACCAGGTCCGCAAATGACGCCGGCGCCCCCGGTACGGGACGCAGCTGTTCCTGGGCCGCTACGGTGGCTATGCTTTGCACCTTCGTTACTACCGGCGACAATTTAGAACGAAAAACATCCATCAAGGAAATAATGGAAAAAGCCACTAAAAAGGCCAACAGAAACATTAAAAAAGTTTTCCTGTTTGTGTTGGTGCTCATATTACCCTCCATACCTTAAATTCCAGTCTTTTTCGGCAAGACCTACTACCCCTGAATACCCGGGAACTGTTGCATATTTTTTTGTTGAGAGTTTCAGCGATAATATAAACATCGCCCTGCCCCTGTCAACCCGCGCAAGACCAATTGTTGTAATGCTCACCTCTCCAGCTGCACTCGGTTGGTCAACTGTCCGATGCCTTGAATATCGATGGTAACCACATCGCCATCCTTAAGGAAAACCGGCGGCTTTCGGGTAAAGCCAACCCCACTGGGAGTTCCCGTAAGGATCACCGTGCCGGGCAGCAGGGTCAAAGAGCGGCTCAGGTCACTTACCAATGCGGGTATATCGAAAATCATCTCTTTCGTATTGGAATCCTGCATGACCTGGCCATTGAGTATCGTCCTGATGATCAGGTTATTGGGATCCGGCATCTCCTCCGGCGTAACGATCCAGGGTCCCAGCGGGCAGAAGGTATCGAAGCTCTTGCCGCGGCTCCATTGCTTTTTCTGTAATTCGTTCTGCCAATCGCGGGCGCTCACGTCGTTGGCGCACGTGTAGCCAAAAATATACTCTCCGGCCTTCTCCCGCGGAATGTTCTTGGCCTTCCTTCCGATCACTAACGCCAGCTCCGCCTCGTAATCCACCTGTTCCGGGCCGGCCGCCGGCAGAAGAATTGGTTCTTCGGGGCCAATAACACTGCTTATGGATTTGAGAAAAAGAACCGGCCGCTCCGGATAGCGTATCCCCGTCTCATCGGCGTGACAGCGGTAATTAAGCCCCACCGCCAGAATATTGACCGGGCAAACGGGCGCAAGGAGCCTCCCGATCCTTTCTCGACGCCCGGTCAGTCGATAGGCGCCAAAAATCTCCCCTTCAATAACCTCGGCATCGCCGCCGCCGAGATGTTTTCCCGTAAGCTCGATACCCTTTTCCGAAATAAACCTGACGATTTTCATCTTTCTTCTCCCAGTTAATATCTTTCTGCGGTGCCCAATGGTTTTCGTGGGTTTTTATCGCGGATTTAGCATAGCATTAAGACTTCTTTTTTGCTAGTATATTGATGCCGGACCGCGACCCTTTTCACAGACATAACACATAACACTCGAAGTTTATATTTATGGACAACGCCCTGGAGTATATTGGCAGAAGAGCCCTCCGAGCCACCGACGACCTCCGAAAGCTTCAGTCTTTTGCCGGACAGATCCTCTTGCGGATGCTGAACCCCGCCTCCTACAACAGCGCCACCAGGGCGGTACTTACCAGCCAGATCTACTTCACAGCCGTGCAGATACTGCCGCTTTTCACCTTTGTCGCCATTATTACGGGGGTCATCGGCATCGGTATCGGTATAAACCTGATAAAGGGGCTGAGCTTCACCGAAACACTGCTTAGAATCATCATGTCTTTTCTTATCACCGAGGTATCGCCGCTTACGACGACAGCGCTGGTTACCCTGCGTTCCGGGGCGGCCATGAACACGGAAATCTCGGTAATGAAGGTGAATAAGGAATTGCGCGCCCTGGGGTTCTTCTATATCGATCCCGTTCTATATCTCTACATGCCGCGGGTTTTGACCGGAATCATCACTCTAGTATTGCTAAGCGGCCTTTCCGTCGTTTTGATCCTGATTAGCGGCCTGTTATCTTCCAAGCTCTTCTTCGGAGTCGCTCTGGATTTTCAGGCCAACCTTTTATTGCAGGCGATCAATTTTTCGGATATTGTTATACTGTTTTTAAAAGCCCTGGCATTTGGTTTTATTATAACTCTGATACCAATTTGGTTCGGTCTTACGGCAAGCCAGGAACTGACCAGCATTCCCGTGGCCGTACTCAACGGAATGCTGAAGGTTTTTATTGCTATCGTAACAGTAGAGGTACTAACATTAGCGATAAGATTCATCTAGAATTTTTCGAGTCCGAGGAGACTCTGGAGCGGGCGGTTACTGAATTAGTTGGAACAACTAAAACCGGCCTGGGGATGGTGTCGCCGGAAGCCCCCTTGATTTCCAATCTCGATTGCTGGCTCAATGTAGCATTAATCAAGCAGTATCATGAGAACATGCCCCAAAACTCATCATACCTGCTTGCGCTTGCGTCGCTCAAGCGCTTCCGCCTGGAGGGCATCGCCCATATGAGACCATCCACCCTCAACGAAAGGGAGCGTTTTTTGCTGAAGCTGCTGCGGGCTTGCATGGTCCGTGATGCCCGCCTGCTCATAGACCGGCCCTCCAAGATGTTACCCGGGGAGAAGGATGGGTCTTTTTTGCTGCGGCAATTGGAGCTGGTGGAGGATCTCTACCGGGATTGCCGCATTTTCGATTTATCCCGCTGGAAAGACAGGTACCAGACGACTTATGGCGCGTAATATTGAAATAAGAGTCGGCATCTTTGTTATCACCGCGGCGGTCGTGCTTATCGCGGCGGTCGGTTTTTTTGCCTACAAAAAAGACCTTTTTACCAGGCTCCACACCTTCACGCTTTCCGCCCGCGTGGGCGATGATCTTTCCGAGGGTATGCCCGTCATCTTTTCCGGCTTCAAGATCGGCAAGGTTCAAACACTGGAATTAAATGACGCCGGAGTGGTAATAATCAAGATCAGGATCCCGGACCGGCATGTGACCTGGTTACGCCAAAACAGCATTTTCACCGTGGATAAGCCACTGCTGGGCTCCGCCCGACTGCTGGTTGCCAGCCCCGAACCCCTTGGTCCGCCGCTGACATCAAAGATGGTGCCGGAGGTCGTGATTGTAAACACCATTGCCGAAATCACCAAGAAGGTCCAACCTATCCTGGAGAGGGTCACCCAAATCGCCGAGCACATGGAACAGACCATCGCCCAGATAGCCTCTCCTCAGGGAGATTTAAATAAAATATTAAAACATACGGGGCAGCTTACCGCGAAACTTTCACAGAAAAATTCTATTTTGGAAATGGCGGTAAATGACCAGAAGGCGGTGCAGGCCGTTCATGAATCCCTGAGAAAAACCCGGGATCTTGCCGCCCAGTTGGATGCCATATTAAAACGGGTGGACACGATGGCTAAAAAAACCGATGAGGCGCTCTATGGGCGTGAAGGATTGCTGCCCCAGGTAAATAAAGTGCTGAAGGATACGCAACTCAAACTGGACAAGCTGTCCGTATCCCTTGATAACGTAAATAAAATTACCGGAGACATTGCCGATTCGACAACCAACATCAAACGCTTGCGCAGCGATCTCGATAGCACCGTGGGCAACGTAAACGAACTGGTAACGGAAATAAACAGAAAAATTCCCTTCCGTAAACAGCCGGAAATAAAGCTCCCATGAAACGTCTGCTGCTCTTGATAACTCTCATTATTATAGTGGGTTGCGCTACCGTGGAGATCCCGGAATGGAGATTTGCCAGTTTCAATCAACTGGAAAATTTCAAGAATGCTTTTTTGACCGGCAAGCGAGATAGCGCCGAACTTCACTTCCAAAAGGCCGTTGCGGAGATTAATAAAAGCGGCGACATCAACATCCTGGCCCGCGCCCAGCTGACCAGATGCGCCCTCCATGCAGCGCTACTTCAGGCCATTCCCGAGGAGGACTATCTCCTGCTAGAAAACCTAAGCCCAATGCCGGATAACCGGCAGTTTTTGCTATTTCTCAGGGGCGATTTCCATCTGGTAGACCCCAACCGCATTCCTGAGCAGTACCGGGATAGCCTGCGCGCAATCAGGCAGGGTGGAATTAAAGAAGTGCAGCAGGCGCTGCTAAAAATAGAAAACGACCTCTCGCGGCTCATCACCGTAGGTTTGGTGGTGCGTTATGGCAGCTACAACGAGGCGATTCTCCAGACCGCCATCGATACCGCCTCAAAAAACGGATGGAAAGGAGCTCTCATGGTGTACCTGGCTGCCATGCAACAGCATCACGAAAAACAAAACGAACCGGAGAAAGCGGCGCGGGTTGAAAAGCTTATAAAATTGATCCAACAATGATGACGTTAATGCCTTGAAACTGGAACTCTTAAAAAGAAAAGACCTGGAAGGGGACGTCGATATTTACCTGGATATGGTAATACGCGCCTCGCTGCTTTTTCACCAGGGTGTGAAGCTATATCTGGAAGGACGGTACGATGAATTCAGCAGCCGGCTTGATATTCTGGTCAAACTCGAAAACAAGGCGGACACCCAGCTCACCCATGTAGAGGGCAAGCTTTACCATGACCAGGAGATGCGCGAATGGCGGGGGGATATCCTCGGGATCATAGAAAACACGGATAACGTTCTTAACCGCATGAAGCAGACGCTCATGCAGTTCTCCGTAGAAACTCCCTCCATCCCGGGGCAACTGGCGGCGCAATACCAGGAGCTGGCACGGCATGCCGCGCAAACTGTTGAATTAATGGTTGCGGCAATCAGGGCCTACTTCCGAAAGGCGTCCGCCGTCCGGGGAAAAATCAGGGAGGTCATGGACTTGACAAAAAAAACCGTCCACACAGGCGACATGATCAAGCGTCAGGCCTTCCGTTTTAATATTGATCTGGACCATAAGTTTCACTTACGTTATTTTGCCCATCATATTGAGGAGATATCATTGGCGGCCGAAAATGTCTGCGACCGCCTGGCAATTGCCACCATCAAGAGATACTCTAGATAACATGGGGAATATACATCAGAGGCTAGCGCATGCTGTCCATTTTTAAAAAAAAGGAAAACCTGGAAAACCAGATTGAGGCGTTTTTGACTACCGTGGAAACGGGCTCCGAGAGCTTCCATGAGGGCATCAAGTGTTACTTCTCCGGCGGTGCGGAGAGCCTTGATCGCTGCCTTGCCGATATTTCCGCCCTGGAGGGCAAGGCGGACGACCTCCGCAGGGAGATCGAAACATGTCTTTACTCGGAGACACTGATCCCCGAGTCCCGGGGCGACGTTCTGGGTCTCATTGAAAGCACCGACCATGTGCTGAACCTGATGGAAGAAACTCTGCAGCAGTTCTCCGTCGAGATACCGGATATAGCGGAAGATATTCACCACTTGTACGTAGATCTTGCCGGCATCTCGGCAGCCGCCGTAATGGCCATGGTCAAGGCGATAAGGTCATATTTCCGAGACTTTGAGGAGGTAAGGGATAACATCAACAAGGTGATTTTTTACGAAAAAGAAGCCGACCGACTGGCCGATCTGATCAAGCGCCGGGTATTTAGGATGGACACTCTGTTGTGCAAAAAAATCCACATGCGTTATTTTGCGTATCATATTGAATACATTTCAGACGTAGCCGAAGATGTATGTGACCGTTTGGCTATCGCCACGATAAAACGATACCTGTGATGACTCGCCAAGGGGTAAACTCATTTGATGACATTTTCCTTATCCAGCGGCTTATTTCTGGGCTGGTCGCTCGGAGCAAATGATACCGCCAATATTTTCGGTACCGCCGTTGCCACGCGGATGGTGCGGTTTTCCGTCGCCGCCGCCATCACCGTCATTTTTGTAATCTTGGGCTCAGTGATCAGCGGTGCCGGCGCCTCCCAAACTCTGGGCGCGCTCGGTTCGGTCAACGCGCTTGCCGGCGCCTTCACCGTGGCCCTGGCGGCGGCGACGGCGGTAACCTTAATGACCTGGCTTGGGTTGCCGGTCTCCACCTCTCAGGCAATTGTCGGCGCCATCATCGGCTGGAATATCTTCACGGGGGCGCCCACGGATCCTAAAACGCTGGGTACAATTGTCTCCACCTGGTTTACTTCCCTGCTTTTGTCCGCCTTCTTCGCCCTCCTTCTTTTTAAATTATTCAAATACTTCCTTGACCGGGCGAAACTTCACCTCTTAAGGCTTGATCATTACAACCGGCTGCTCCTTATCGCCGCCGGGGCTTTTGGGGCCTACAGCTTGGGAGCCAACAATATTGCGAATGTTATGGGTGTTTTTGTGCCGGTGGAGATATTTGAGCCCTCCATCTATCTGGGCTTCCTGCACATAACGGGCGAACAGAAACTTTTTTTTCTGGGCGCCCTGTCCATCGGCTTGGGCGTCGTAACCTACGCCAAGAAAGTAATTTACACGGTAGGAAGCGACATCTACAAGCTCACACCCGTATCCGCTCTGATCATAGTTATCGCCCAATCGCTGGTGCTTTTTCTCTTTTCATCTCAGCAGATTGAAAGCTGGCTCATCACCAGGGGCCTGCCATCCTTTCCGCTGGTTCCGGTGTCCAGTTCGCAGGCGGTGGTGGGAGCGATCATCGGCATTGGGATAGCCAAAACGGGCGGGCGCGGCATCAACTTTCGGATCCTTGGGAAAATCGCCCTGGGCTGGATAGTGACACCGGCTATCGCCATTGTGTTATGTCTGCTTAGTCTTTTTTTCGTGCAGAACGTATTCGAACAATCGGTGGCGCAACCAGAAAGCTACGAATTGAGCCCGGCGGCAATTGCCGCCCTGCAGCAAGAAGGTATCCCGGCTGATACCTTAAAGAGGCTTGGCAAAAAAAACTATCCTAATGCGGAAGCCTTTCGGGAAAGCCTGATGGCGGTTCGCAAATGGAATCAACAAGACCTGTTTACAATCTTCCGTTACGCCCGGGTTGAAGGAATAACGATCAATGCCGATATCCTCCATTCGCGATTCAACATCAAGTATTTCACCCCGGAAGAACTTGTGACGGTAAAGAAACTGGCCGGACGAACATTCACCCATCATTGGCAGTTTTATGAGGAGCTGGCCGCATTGAATCCGGCCTGGATGCCTAGGGCGGATACTAAGCAAAACAAACCCTTCAACGATCAACTCAAAGAAAAACGGGAGATCCTGCGCAGCATCTTCCGCAAGAAAACGCAGATACAGAGGTTTTAATGGGAACCATTAACGGCAGATCTCCGATTGGCATATTCGATTCAGGCATCGGCGGCCTGACGGTGGTTCGGTCACTGCTGGCCACCCTGCCTAAGGAAGATCTGGTTTACTTAGGCGATACCGCCCGCGTGCCCTACGGAATCAAATCCCCGGAAACCATTACCCGCTATGCCCGGGAAAGCACCCGTTTTCTGCTTGGCCAAAATGTAAAGCTCCTTATAGTCGCCTGCAACACCATGTCGGCCGTGGCCATCCCAGGCATCTCCGAACTGACCCCGCTTCCCCTGCTTGATGTAATCCACGCCGGCGCCAATTGCGCCCTGGCTGCCACAAAAAACAATCGGATTGGCGTTATCGGAACCGCTGCCACCATAAAAAGTGGTGCTTATCCTGTGGCAATCAGACAGCTTTGTCCCGATGTCAAGGTCTTTGCGCAGGCTTGCCCGCTTTTTGTTTCTCTGGTAGAAGAGGGATGGCTCAACAGAAAGGCTACCCGACTAATTGCTGAGGAATACCTGGCGCCCCTTTTGGCAGAAGATATCGACACGCTAGTATTGGGCTGCACCCACTATCCCCTGCTTAAACCCCTCTTGCAGGAAATTGTCGGGCCGAAGGTTAGCTTGATCGATTCAGCGGAATCGGTCGCGCTGAATACCAAAGAACAGATGGCAGTCAATAGAATGTTTAACCCTGGGGGAGGGGAGGTCCGAAGAGACTTTTTTGTAACCGACGCGCCGGAACATTTTCAGAGCCTGGGAGAGGCATTTCTGGGGCAGCGACTTTTATCTGTTCAATTGATATCACTTAAGCGAGAGTAGTAATAATGAATAAACTTCAAGTACTTGTTGCCGGATTCAATGTCGATCAAGATTCTCTCGCCGACCTGGCAGCCGGCATTAACCCGGGGACGCCGCTAACCCCGGAGACCATATCGGCCGCCTATGCCCGAATCAGTCGGGACCCTCGCCCGGTAAACGAGCTTCGTCAAGAAGCAAGGCAGGAACTCGCCCGCGCCAGAAAATCCAACCAGGTCATAGTCTTTGATATGGGGCACAGCTCCATTGCGGAACATGCCGTATTCAACATCGATCTCATCGGACTGTCGCGTCTGACGGCAGAGGATGTGGAAAGGCCGCGGCTTGTTTCCTACACGGAAAAATCGCAGCGTTACGTACTTTTAGATAACGATTTCGTGCTGCCGGAAGAAGTTGTAAATTGCGGAATGGAAGATGCCTTCCGGGACATCATCGCCCGGCAAAACGCCCTGTACCGCGAACTCTACCCCAGGCTCCGTGATTTGACGTTCCACAAACATCCATCCGAGGCGGCAGACCCCAAAATGAAGGCCAGTCTCGAAGGCTGGGCCAAGGAGGATGCCCGCTACATCCTGGCGCTGGCAACCGAGACTCAATTGGGAATGACCATCAACGCCCGCAACTTGGAACTCCTGCTCCGCCGGCTGGCAGCCAATCACAAGCAGGAGGCGAGGTCGCTTGCCGAACAAATCTACCGGGCGGTTCAGCCCATCGCTCCCTCGTTGATCAGGTACACCCAGGCTACCGACTATGATCGCTTCACCCGAGCCAATCTGGCCAAACTTTGCGATTCCATCTGCAGCGGCGCAGGGGCGGCGCAGGATTTAGCAGCCGCCCAGGATGTAACCTTGATAAATGTTCCCCCGGAGGGCGACGATCGGGTACTGGCAGCGTTAATCCACGCCAACAGCTTAAAGCCCCTTGCCGATTGTCTGTCCCTGGCGGCTAAGCTCGATGATCAGGCCCGGCTTGATCTGATCAAGACCGCCTGCCGCCATATCAAATCCTACGACCCGGTACTGAGGGAATTTGAATATGCGGATATTTGCTTCGAATTGATTATCAGCGCCTCCTGCTTTGCCCAGCTCAAGAGGCACCGGATGGCGACAATTACCTGTCAGGACTATGACCTGTCTTGGGGGGTCACCATTCCGCCCGCAATACACGAGGCCGGACTGACCGAAGCATTCCTTACGGTAATCGAACAGACCGAGAAAATCTACCACCGAATAAAGCAAGAGGCGCCGGCCGCGGCCGCCTACATCCTGACCAACGCCCACCGCCGACGCGTGGCCGTCAAGGTAAATGCGCGGGAACTGTACCATCTAGCCCGTATCCGCTCCGACCGGCACGCCCAGTGGGACATTCGCCGAACAGTTGAAAAAATGCTGGATTATGCCAAAAATGCCCTGCCGCTGACCATGCTGCTGGCCGCGGGCAAGGATGACTTTGATCGTACCTACCAGGAGGTCTACCGATGATTTTAAAAAAAGTTTCTGTTATTCAACTGCTGATCGCAATCCTTTTTTGGCTTGGCCTGCCCGGCCTGGTTGCGGCAGATCCCCGCGTGGCAAACCTGGTCTCTTTCGGCTCCGGAAGTATCGATGTTCGCATTTATTCGGATTATTTCTGCCCCCCCTGCCAGGCAACGGAGCCGCTAATAGAACCGGTCTTAAAGGACCTCTTGAAAAAGAGGATTATCCGCTTGACCATGGTTGATACCCCCTTCAACCGCTCCACGCCCATGTACGCCCGATATTTTCTTTACGCGCTCCGGGATGCCGGGGACGTGGAGCAGGCCTTCCGGGTCCGCAAGATTCTGGTCGAAGCCGCCCGTAAATCTTTAAGCGCGCCGGAACAGCTCGAAACCCTGTTTAACGAGCAGCGTATTCCCTTCACGGTCTTTGACGTCAAGCCCGTCTTTGAAGGCTTAAACGCACTGATCAGAGGGGATGGTATCAGCGCCACGCCAACGGCCGTCATAATAAGGGACGGGAAAAAGGTGGCCTACGTCGGCGGCAATGAAATCTTGAAAGCCCTTCAGGCCCTGCAATGAAACCGCCCCTGAAAGGCGGGAACGATCGCGACATTTCGGTATCCCGGCATGACCTATGATAAATTGCTGAAACACGTTAATCTTCTGGTGCCCATTCTGGGACTGGCGATCGTCTTCTACTACGCCGTCTGCGATACGGCCTGTTCCTATCTCACGGGGACATTTCTAGGTATAGATCTCAAAGCGCTGGGAGTCCTCTATATGGCTGCGCTTTTGGCCTTGGTCATTCCGTACGCCCGGCGTTATCCGGCCTTGGTCAATCACCTAAGAACAATCATGCTTGGCGGCGGCCTGGGCGGAGAGGTCATTCTGCTTAAGTTTCAAATCGTCCACGATATCTACTGCCCCTTCTGCCTGGCTTTCGGTTTGTGCATTCTGGTACTCTTTGCCGCAAACCTTAAGCAGATGAACAGGTATCTGATTTTGGGCGCCTTCCTGGCCGGAATAGCCTCCTTTGCGCTGTTCTTTACCGGCTCCATATTGCCGCTTTACTCGTGATGACGCGACTAAACGCAAGACTCACAGCTTGGCGGTGCTAATTTTTTTCTAAGCGCGGCTAGCTTGCCCCCATATCCGCCGCCGCCGCGATATCGGTCACCTGGCAGGGCGGTTCGCCCCTCGGGCCGGCGCCCGGGCGTGAACGCGGGGCAACAATTATTACCAGCAACCTCGATTTTCCCGAAAGGGGGAGGCCTTCTTCAAAAAAAAACACCTTGCGAAAGAAGGTGAAAAAACCTACGGACTGCCTCAAATATGGGTTAACTGCAACAACCGTCGAAAAAATCTGTTCTGTCTTCACGCGTTTTCCAAAGATCGAGATGGCGATTTTGCATGGATCTCGCGCCAGGGGAAACTTCATGACTAGTTCGGATATCGATTTGACGCTCTTAGGCGATGCGTCAACATTCGATTTGCTCTGAACGATTGCGCCGGCGCTCGGACGAACGGATGTAAAGGCTGCAACGAAAATGGTTGAAAACAAAAACAACGAGGTTAGCCTGTTAAATAGAAATTTAATAAGTTAACAATTTCCCTTGCTTCTCTCGCGGCGGTGATTCAGAAATACGCTGGCCGTAAGCATTTGGGCGACCAGGATGACGCCTTTTTGCTGGCGGAGATGATATGGCCGAATATTTTGCCTATGGGCTATATTTATCCGAGTGATGTAGCGCAACTTAAGCATCAGGACTTATTACGAAGCCCTCAAGACCGACACCGAATAAGAACGATACTACGGCGCCAGTAAGGATAACGATAACGACCCGAGACGATTTAAATTGCGGGAAAAAAATCATTTTCTCGCGGAGAATATATTTCTCTCACTTGACAAGGCGCCCTTTAATGGTTGACCCCCTTTAGATTATATTAAGTCATTTGTAATCAGGATACTGGGAAATCTCCAGCGCGGCAATCCTCTCCTCCAGCGGCGGATGAGTGGCAAAAATAGCGGTCAGCCCCTTTCGTTTTGCCCCTGAGATGCCGAAGGCGGCCATCTTATCGGGCAGAGGCTCTGCCACGGACGCCTTGAGCGCCTTGAGCGCGCCGATCATGGGCTTTTTGCCAACCAGTCCGGCCGCTCCGGCATCCGCCCGGTATTCCCGTTTACGGGAAAAATAAAAGACGATGATCGAGGCCATAACCGCCAGAACCAACTCCGCCACAATGGTGGCGATCCAAAAGGCAGGCCCATGACCGCGTTCATTCTTGAAGACCACCCGGTCAATTACGTGACCAACCACCCGGGAGAGGAAGAGGACAAAGGTGTTCACCACCCCCTGTATCAAAGCCAGAGTTACCATGTCCCCATTGGCCACATGCGCCACTTCATGCGCCAGGACGCCGCGAACCTTTTCGCGATCCATCCGGCGCAGCATTCCCTCCGACACCGCAACCAGAGCTTTGTTTCGGTTCATACCGGTAGCAAAGGCATTTAAATCATTTGCCGGATAAACGGCCACTTCCGGCACGCCGATTCCCGATTGGGACGCCAGCTCCTGTACCGTACGGTAAAGCCAGATTTCGGTTTCATTGGCTGGTTTAGTTATCACCCGGGCGCCGGTCATCCTTTTGGCGGTCCATTTCGAAAGGGCCAGGCTGATAAAGGCGCCGCCCATTCCGAACACCGCGGCAAAAATCAAGAGCGACCGGTAGTCGAGACCCTCTCGGGTCAGGTAGGAGGTCACTCCGAGAAGGTTCAGCGCAATGCTGAGCACCAACAAAACAGCTAAATTGGTAACAACAAAGTAAAAAACTCTCTTCATTTCTTATCCTCCTTGTAAGTTGCTGCCTCTACAATGTTCCATCTTTGGTCCTGCTTTTTTATCTCTTCTAGCACAGGCGACGCAATTTTTCACTTGCGTAAATAAATTAGCCCACCGTATCAAACGAATCCAACGGCGGAAACCCGCAAGACAACGAAAGTTTGACATTTAATATTGTCGTTGCTATATTCACATCCAAGTTCAATACTAATATGAATATCCACCGGATAACAAGTTGATGCCGGTGTTTTTTACCCCCGGTCCTCCGACGGGAGCCTCAAATGAACCAAGACAAAATAGTTATCCGCTGCCTTAGCTGCGGAATCAAAAATCGCCTCCCCGGAGGCCGTTTTGAACAGCGGCCCGTCTGCGGTAAATGCCATGCCCCGCTTGATGACATGATCATCCGCTGCCTGACCTGTGGAACGAAAAATCGTGTTGCCGAAGACCGGCTGCGGCAGAGAGTAATTTGCGGCAAATGCGCCGCCCCGCTGGTCATAACGGCTGAACCGGGACAGGTGCTTACCGTTGACGACCAGAGTTTCTCGCGGGAGGTTTTGGCCGGGGGGGCCGTGCTGGTGGATTGCTGGGCGCCCTGGTGCCAGCCCTGTCAGAATATCGCACGCACTTTAGATGAGCTGGCTGTCCAGTATGCGGGCGCGGTCAAGATCGCCAAACTCAACGTCGATGAAAATCAAATGACCGCTGCCAATTATAATATCAGGAGCATTCCCACCATTCTTTTCTTTAAGGACGGCGCCTTGGTAAGCAGCATCGTCGGGTTCAGGCCCAAGGAAGAAATTGAGCGCCAGATCATGCTGATTATAAAGACGAATTAAGTAATGGCGACAACCTGCGCGGCTCAGGTGGTCGCCATGCTCCGGTGGATCGCCGCCGCCACCGCCCAGTGGTCCTCAACAGTCGAAACAGTATCCCGGGACCCGGAAACCCTCGTGATCCGGCAGCTCAATAACTCCGCGAACAAAATCAAAAAACACCCTCCGCCTTGTCCCGATTGGCGGCCGAACTGAACAGGCCGCCCGCCTCAAAGCCTGATCGCACTGCCACGACATTATTCCTTTACCAGAGCAAAAGGCTATGCTACAGAGCCCATTCCCGCGCACTTGCGGGTATTTTGCTTAGGGACTGGATATTTTGGAAGACAGAAAAAAACAGCTAAAAGAAGGCTTGGTACAGGGACTGGAAAAGGGATGGCGCGGATTTCTCTGGCTGATGAAGTTCATCCTACCCATTTCCTTCGGCACTATGATCCTGTCCTGGAGCGGAGTGATCGATCTCTTGAACGTTGTCCTGGCCCCCCTGATGGAATTTCTCTCCTTGCCGCCGATTGCCGCTCTGCCGCTTATTATCGGCATTATTCTCGGTATTTACGGGGCATTGGCGGCCATGGTGGTCCTGCCCTTTACCGTAAGCCAGATGACCCTGATTGCCATTTTTCTTTTGATCGCCCACAGCCTGATCCAAGAGGGGATCATCCAGGCCAAAACCGGTATCGGCGGTCTTAAGGTAACTCTGGTCCGGCTGGTGGCCGCAGTATTGGCCGTTCTGGCGGCAGCTCCTTTTCTGCCGCCAGAGGAATTGGTGAATGTGACAGCCGCAATAACGACCCCTGAGAAGCCATTTTTGATCATGCTTGAAAATTGGCTGACAGAGACCTTTTATCTGGCCATCAAGATATTTATAATCATCATGATTTGCTTGGCCCTCTTGGAAATGATGAAAAAGGTCGGTTTCATCCATCTGGCAATACGTCCTTTTAACCCCCTGATCAGGCTGATGGGATTGGATAAGAAAACCGGGTTCATCTGGATGACGGCAGTGATGTTCGGGCTCGTTTACGGGGCCGCGGTCATTATGGAGGAGGTCAACGAGGGAGGCCTGACCAAGGAACAACTGGAGGCCCTGCACCTATCCATCGGCATCAATCATGCCGTGGTTGAGGATCCGCTTCTTTTTATGGCCCTGGGCATCAACGCCTTTTGGGTGTATCTTCCCCGGCTTGTGGCAGCAATCCTTGCGGTCCGCCTTGTCCAGCTCTGGCAGCGGGTAAAAAAGGCAAGAAAGGGAGCAAATAAGATCGCATAAAATACCGAAGCATAAGGATTGAGGATCCTGAGGGTGCCTTTCCCTGCTGCTATGCCTTCTCAACCGGTTCTTTCACGAATCTCAGCGGCGGCGGGTCACCTTGTTTGTTGCTTCCCATGTAAAGCTTCACGTGAGGGAAAGGAATTTCGATATTTAACTCATCGAATTTCTTTTTGAGACGACGGTTGAACTCACGGCCGATACGCCATTGCTTCATTGGCAATGTTGTGGTCCGGGCCCGGATGATGACGGCGGAGCTGGCAAACTCATTCAATCCCAATATTTCAATGGGTTCCAGGATGTCGTCTTTAAATTCCGGGTCGTTACGGAGTCCTTCGTCGATGCCTTTGATGACTTCGATCACCTCGTCTACATCCTCCCGGTAGGCGACCCCGATATCGAATACATAACGTGAAAACTCTTTGGTCATATTGGTGACGACGCTGATAGTGCCGTTCGGGACATAATGGACGTTGCCCGCCATGTCCCGCAGCACCGTGACTCTGAGATTAACCTTTTCCACCTGGCCGCTCTTGCCGGCGATGTCCACGATATCTCCCACCCTGATCTGGTCGTCCAAAAGAATTAAAAAGCCGCTGATTACGTCCTTGACGAGACTCTGGGCGCCAAAGCCGACAGCCAGGCCCATAATGCCCGCTGCCGCCAAAATCGGGCCGATTTCAATGCCCAGTTCCCTTAGTGCCATGGTTGTCGCAATGATCGATATACTCAATACCATCACGTATCTGACAGTGCCCGCGAGGGTCTGGGCCCTTTTCTGAAATTCGATGTCGTCGTATTTGCCCACGATGAAATTGACGAAGTGAACCGATAATCTTCTTGCGACTTTCAAGGCTATCCAGCACATGAGAATAATTAGAAGGATCCTAAGACCGCTCGATAAGGACCATTCAAGGGTTCCGTGTAAAAAGGTCTTAATATCCATGAGGGCACCTCCTTATGTTCTGAAAGTAGGGGACCGGGAGTAGCCGCGCTCTCCCGGTATAAGCGAACCTACACCTTGACCATGGAAAAAACAACTTTTTATGTATTCCGGTTACAGAATACTTAATTGCCTGTAATCTTCTTTGTGGGCGGCCGCGCTGCTCCATTTATACAACCAAAACTTCTTCACCAAGTAGGCGTGCAGCGGATTCAGTTCAACATAACGGGCGCCGGCAAGAATCAGTCAGTAGGGAAATATACTCGCGATAATCACCCTCGCGGAAAAAAACCTGCATACGGCGGTCTCCCCGCTGCGTAATTTGGTGAGGTATCCCCGGCGCAATAACCCTATTGGCGCCACACCGGAAATGCTACCGCCATCTCCTGGAAATGTGCATAATTAAGTATACTGTCCACGGAATTCTGTCCTCAAAATTGCCCCCGCACGTTCCGCTTCAGGCGCATTGCCACCTGACTTGACAATAAAATAATGGTGACTATATTACGCGCAAATACCAATGAAGTGAATGATAACGCGGAGTAAGATGCTAATTACCCGATGGGAATCGCCAGGTATTCACTTCAGGGGATTACAATAAAAATTAAGATAAGGAGGTATGCATCATGTTTGGACCAGGGATTTGGAGACTCGGACGGATTGTGGATCCAATGACGGAGGTGCAGCGCCTGCAGAGAGAAATGAATAGACTTTTTTCGGGCGCAACTGAGATTTACACGCACGATTTTCCGGCTGTCAACGTCTGGAGAGGCGAAAACGGCGCCATTGTGACGGCTGAATTGCCGGGGATCGATGCTGAAAAACTCGACATTTCCGTTGTTGGAGACAGTTTGACTTTAAGCGGGAACCGTGAATTTGAGAACCTCAAGGAGGGTGAGAGCTATCACCGCCAAGAGAGGGCTTACGGACGGTTTGCAAGAACGCTGCAACTGCCTTTTCGCGTGGATGCCGCAAAGGTAGAGGCGAAATATGAAAAGGGTGTCCTGCAGATTACGCTGCCGCGGGTTGAGGCTGAAAAGCCGAAGAAAATCAGTATAAAGGTTGAATAAAGGAGGGCGGAAACGATGCTTACTGCAAAGAAAGATCTTACAAAACAGCCGGCACAGGCCCAAGTGGAAACGGAGCGAACCAGAACCGCGAAGGTTTATGTGCCGCGCGTGGATATTTATGAAACGAAGGATTCCATCGTGCTGGTTGCAAACATGCCCGGTGTGGATGAGAAGTCCGTCGACATTACACTGGAGAAAGATGTGCTGACAATCAGCGGTTCTGTGGAACCTTTGAACTTTAATGGTTACAGTGTCGCCTATGCGGAATATGATACCGGTGATTACCAGCGCGCCTTCACCATCTCCAACGAAGTGGATCGCAACAGGATCGAAGCGAAGGTCAAAAACGGCGTTCTGCGCGTAATTCTCCACAAGGCCGAGCAGGTCAAGGCACGAAAAATCGCCATCAAAGCGGAATAACGCACGAAGGGAGGATGAGATTATGATGAAAAATCTTTTACCTTCAATCTGGAAGAGAGACTCTGCGCCGGCGGGGCGTGAAGAGGAACCCTTGTTCTTCACGCTGCAGCGGGAAATGAATCGCATCTTCGATGATTTCTGGCACGGCTGGGACGCGGCGCCTTCAGAGCTCGCAGGAGGACGGTTCGGTTTTTTCCTGCCCTCGATCGATGTGAGACAGAGCGAAAGAGAGATCGTTGTGAAGGCCGAACTGCCCGGACTGGATGAAAAGGACATCGAGGTCCTGCTGACCGACGACGCGCTGACCATTCGGGGTGAAAAAAAAGCGGAAGAGGAGGAGAAGGGCAAAACCTATTACCACATGGAAAGGAGCTACGGGTCCTTCAACCGCGTCATTCCGCTGCCGGCCGGCATCGACCAGAAGAAAGTCCAGGCGCAGTATAAAAACGGCGTCCTGAGCATCACACTGCAAAAAACAGAGGAGTCACAAGCCAAAGGCAAGAAGATCTCGATCAAGGCAGATTGATTGAAGCCATAAACTTCCGTTATGAAACGGGAAAAGGGGTTGTGATAAAATCGCAACCCCTTTTCCAATGATATTTGGCATCCCCACGGGGAGTCGAACCCCGGTTACAGGCGTGAAAGGGCGATAAAGAGCGTATTTCCTCTGATTTAATAGTTTTTGGGGTCGTCTAAAGCCGTTTAAGGCCGTTAAAAGCCGTCTAAAAAGCCATCAGTAATGAGGAGAGCACAACCACCATCCGTAAAATACTCCCCACCAAATCATACTACATATACCCAGCTACAGTTATAGAATCAGGACAACATTGCACCATTAAGGTTCCATACCTTTCGAGGAACGTCAGCAGAAAATTTAGCAAAAGTATTAAAAACTTACATTGAAAACACATATAAAAGCATGCAGCGGACGCTCGTGCCTCGCGCTGTTGATGCTACGCGTTCGGCCCTGTGAAAAGGGCTTGACATGCGCCTCCCTGATGTATATACATTGGATATCCAATAAGGAGGTGTCATATGGTGACTAAGATCCAAAAGTGGGGAAACAGCCAGGGCTTGCGCCTTGCAAAACAGGTGCTTGAAGACGCGCATATCTCCGTAGGCGACGATGTGGACGTTACCGTGCGGGACGGCCTGATAGTCATAGCACCAGCCAGACGGGTTCGCGGCCGACGAAGCCTGCAAGAATTGGTGTCGCGTATTCCCAAAAATTACAAGAATGAAGAAACCGGTTGGGGTCAGCCTGTGGGCAAGGAGGTCTGGTAGGTGAGAACATACATTCCTAAGAAGGGGGACTTCATTGTGCAATCCATTTTTTCTGGACAGTGATTCCGATTTTATCTGGACAGCGAATCC
>JBBIRO010000022.1:13297-46765 GCA_037441775.1 Syntrophobacterales bacterium | reverse complement strand
ATGACTGCTTGCCGGTTCGTAAAAACGTACTATTGCCCAATCCCCTCCGGTCACGTTTTATTTTACAAGCACCAGTCATTGTGATAACTTCAATGACAAATTGAAACCCAAAAGACCCCGAGACACTGAATTCAGGCCCGGGATAATAAAGACATAGAGGCAGGAAAATGTCTGGTCATTCCAAATGGAGCACAATAAAAAGAAAAAAAGGGGCAATCGACGCCCGGCGGGGGAAGATATTTACCAAGCTTGCGAAAGAAATAGCTCTTTCTGCCCGGCTAGGGGGAAGCGATATTGAAAGCAACTCCCGCCTGAGGCAGGCCGTAATGGACGCCAAAGAAGAAAACATGCCGAAAGATAATATAGACCGCGCCATTAAAAAGGGGATTGGCGGCACGGAGAGCGGCGTCATGTATGAAGAGATTATCTATGAGGGGTATGGTCCCGGAGGGGTTGCCGTTTTGGTGGAGGTCATGACCGACAACAAAAACCGGACCGTGGCTGAAATACGCCACATCCTGTCAAAATACGGCGGCAATCTGGGTGAAAACGGTTGTGTATCATGGTTGTTTCAAAAAAAAGGGAGCATTCTGTTAGATAAGAAGGAGGTCGAGGAGGACACCCTGATGGAGCTCGCCCTGGAGGCCGGCGCCGAAGATGTCCACGACGAGGACACCGCCTGGGAGGTAATATCCGATCCGCTGAACCATGAGGCGGTAAAAAATATTTTGACTAAAAAGAAGCTTAAATACTTAAAGGCTGGCATCACCATGATCCCGACAAGCCAGGTGAAGCTGGAGCAGACCAAAGCCGAACAGATGCTGCGAATGATGGAAAAACTGGAAGATAATGATGATATCCAGAAGGTCTATGCCAATTTTGATATCCCCGATGAAATAATGGAAAAGATAAATCTCTGATGACGCGGGTTCTCGGCATAGACCCGGGCAGTAATGTGACGGGCGTGGGTGTGGTTGACAAAAATAAAGACCGTCTGGCCTGTGTCTATTACGGAGAGATTAAAGCGGCCCGAGGGTCGGAGCTGCCAGCCAGGTTGCTTGCGATATACAATAAACTCCAGGAAATAATTGAAGAGACTTGGCCGGACGCTGTTGCCATTGAGGACATATTCTACGGTAAAAATCCGGCAAGCCTGATTAAGCAGGGCCAGGTGAGGGGGGTAACAATTCTGGCCGGAGCCCTCAAGGGCAGGCCGATACATGAATACTCACCGCTAGAAGTAAAGATGGCGGTGGTCGGGTATGGCCGGGCGGAGAAAGGCCAGGTACAGCAGATGATAAAGGAGATATTATCTTTGGATGCTCTTCCGCCCGCAGACGCCGCCGATGCCCTGGCGGTTGCCATCTGCCACGCCAATCACTCATCAATGGTATTCCGGTAATATGATTGCCCGCATCAACGGTATCCTGATTGATAAGTCGACCAGCCAGGTGGTAGTTGAGGTAAGCGGGCTGGGTTATCTCATTTTTATTCCCCTTTCGACCTACTACGAGCTACCTGAGGAGGGCAACCCCGTCAAGCTGAATATCCATACCAGCCTCAAGCAGGATTCCCTCTGCCTCTTCGGGTTTGCCACCCTTGCCGAACGGGACATGTTTCAATTGCTGTTGGAGGTTTCAGGCATCGGCCCTAAACTGGCCCTTAACATCCTGTCGGGTATCGCCGTGGCTGATCTGGCAGGGGCAATCAGAGGGCGTGACTTGAGGCGCCTGACTAACGTGCCCGGGGTCGGGAAAAAGACCGCCGAGAGAATGGCGCTGGAGTTGCAGGACAAGGTTATCAAGCTTAATCTGGCAACCGCCCAGATGAAGCCAAAAGAAACTTCCTCCCTTGATGAACAGTTTCGCGACGACGCCATTTCAGCTCTGGTTAACCTTGGCTATAAACATCAGGCGGCCCAGGAAGTAGTCGATTCCGTGCTGGGTAATGCCGCGGGCCCCCTGAACATGGATTCTCTGCTGAAACAAACACTCAAATTACTGACCGGCTAAAAGATAAGCATGAATAAACAAGCGAGAGATAATTCCATTGTAAGTCCGGTGATTGCACAGGAGGAAGCGGGAGTGGAGTTAAGGCTGCGCCCCCGGTTCATCGTGGAATATATCGGACAGCAAAAAATAAAGTCCAACCTTTCGGTTTTTATTGAAGCGGCCAAGGGCCGTCAGGAAGCCCTCGACCATGTCCTGCTCTATGGCCCCCCGGGCCTGGGCAAGACCACCCTGGCCTACATCATGGCTCAGGAGATGGCGGTCGATATCAAGGTGACGTCCGGGCCGGTGATCGAAAGGCCAGGTGATCTGGCGGGAATCCTGACTAATCTGAAAGAACACGACATCCTGTTCATCGATGAGATCCATCGGCTCTCCCATGTGGTTGAGGAGATCCTCTACCCGGCGATGGAGGACTATCACATCGACATCATGATTGGTCAGGGGCCGTCCGCCCGCTCCATGAAGCTGGAGATTCCCCGTTTTACCCTGGTGGGAGCCACTACCAGAGCGGGACTTTTGACCTCGCCGCTGCGCGACCGGTTCGGGATGAGCTTTCGGTTCGAATTTTATTGTTCTGCCGATCTGGCAACTATAATTAAGCGATCAGCCCGGATCCTTGGGGTTTCCATTGACGAGGACGGAGCGCATGAAATCGCCGGCCGCTCCCGGGGAACTCCCCGGATCGCCAACCGGCTTTTACGCCGGGTAAGGGATTTTGCTCAGGTAAAGGCAAATGGAGAAATTGACAAGGCGGTGGCTGCTGATGCCCTGGCCCTGCTGGAGGTGGACTGCAAGGGATTCGATCTCATGGATAGAAAGCTCGTGCTGACCATTATTGACAAGTTCAATGGGGGACCGGTGGGGATCGAAAGCCTGGCAATGGCCATCGGAGAGGAAAGGAACACACTGGAAGATGTTTACGAGCCATTTCTCATCCAGGAAGGTTATATTCAAAGGACGGCCCGGGGCCGGCTTGCCACGAGGGCCGCTTACGAACATTTCGGTCGGCCCTGGCGGCAGGGCGCCCAGGAAGAATTGTTTTAACCGCCATGAAAATACTGCTCCACATCTGCTGTGGCCCCTGCCTAATTTATCCCCTGCGAATCTTGAGAGAGATGCAAAGTGAAGTAACTGGATTATTTTTCAATCCCAATATCCACCCGTCCGGGGAATATCTGCAGCGGGGAGAAACCCTGGCGGCCTATGCCAATAAGGCCGGGCTTCCCGTTATCTGGGGCAACTATCGGCCGGAAGATTATTTCCAGCGGGTGACCCATAGGGAGGAGGAACGTTGCCGAATCTGCTATCGCCTCCGGCTGGAGGCTGCTGCCTATTTGGCAAAAGAGTTAGGCTGTCACGGGTTTACCACCACCCTGCTATACGGCAAGTTCCAGAAACACGAGCTTATCCGGGAAGTGGGCTCTTTAATTTCCCGGGAGACGAACATTCCGTTCATCGATCAAGATTTTCGCCCGGGCTGGCAGGAGGGGATAGCCATCTCCCGAGAAATGGGAATGTACCGGCAAAATTACTGTGGCTGCCTCTACAGCGAAAGGGACCGCTATCGCTTGCGGATCGACCTGTTGCCGGGCCAGCCCCTTAATAGATCACCCCAAACGCCCTGAAGTGATGCTGCGTAGGCACGCCTCGAGGTCTAATCGTACTATTTGCGACACATTAGCCATTGTCAATCGGCCGAACCAACCTGGACGATCTTTTTTGCTGCAACAAATGCATTGCAATCTTAGGTTGTTATAAATAATTAAGCTTAAGGATGGAGTGCCCCCGGGAACGGCATGGTTAATGCATTGATCCTGCCAGTCTAATTTGTAAAGAACGGCAAGCAATGGATACACAAAATCAGACAACCCTGAATAAAGAAGTGACCTGCGCCAGCGTCGGACTGCATACCGGCCGTAAGGTGAAGATGACCATCAGGCCCGCCCCACCCGGCACCGGGATAGTTTTTATCCGTAAGGACGTGCTGAAGCATAATGTCATCAAAGCGTCCATGGAAAATGTCAAGGATACGCTCTTGGCGACAACCATTGGCATTAACGGCACAGGGGTCTCCACTGTTGAACATCTCCTCTCCGCCTTCTTTGGCATGAGAGTGGATAATGCCGTTGTCGAAGTGGACGGCCCGGAAGTACCCATTATGGATGGCAGCGCCCTGCCGTATGTATGTCTGCTGAAAGAAGCAGGAATTGTTTCCCAGGATAGGCAAAGACCTTTCCTGGTTGTTAAAAGGCAGGTTTCAGTTTCCGACGGTATTGGTTTCGCCAATTTTTCTCCGGCCCCGGATTTTCGCATTACCTGCCGGATTGACTTTCCTCATCCCTTGATCAAAGAGCAATCCTGTGAGCTGGTTTTCTCCCCGGAAGTCTACGAGAATCAGGTCTGCGCGGCAAGGACTTTTGGGTTCCTGAAAGAAGTTGAATATCTCCAGGCCAAGGGTCTGGCCCTGGGCGGATCATTGACAAATGCGATAGTCTTAAGCGATGACAAGATAGTCAATAAGGAAGGTCTGCGATCGGCCGACGAATTTGTCCGGCATAAGGTACTGGACGCCATCGGTGATTTATCCCTCTTGGGCATGCCAATACAGGGTCATTACATATCTTACAAATCAGGTCACAAACTAAACAATCTTCTCTTGAAGGAACTTCTCACCCAAAGACAAAACTATCAACTGGTCAGCGGCAACGGGATCAACCCAGAGATATAGCAATACTTCCCGGATTGATACGTTTTCTGCCCCCCCCCTTTCGAGACCTGTGATGCGCTCGTAGAAAGTCAACCAAACTTAAGCTTCAGGTGGGCTTCATAAAAAACCCTAATTCCCCTCCCCTCGCGCCAGAGACGGGACAAAGCATTTTTGGTGATAATGGGAACGGTTCTATTTATTGACAATGGGCATGAATTTCACTCTGACCCCGCTCTCTTGGCGCACCACTTTGAGATGTCCCCGGGGGGAAAATGATATGATGCCCCCAATTTACTATACCTCTAACTTGCCTAATTTATGGGCAAGAAAACAGCTGCTCGGTGTCTGGTTCGAGCTACTTTCCAAAAATGAGATTAGGAACGAAGAGCACCAGGCCGGGGAAGATAACGAGCAGCACCGCAACCAACACCACCGCCAAAAGAAACGGCAGGCTTTCCTTAACGTAATCTTCGATGGAGCAACCCATTATCGAGCAGACGGTGTACATGGATATCCCTACGGGTGGAGTGACCAGGCCCATGACCACCATGACCATCATGATCAGCCCGAAATGTACCGGATCAATGCCCACCTGGGTTACCATCGGCAGCAGTATCGACGTGAACAGAAGGATGATAATAACACTTTCGATAAACATCCCCAGAACTAACAGCGCAAAGATAATGAGCAGCAAAAGCAGCCTGGGATCAGACGTAACGCCCAGCAGATAGCCCGACATGGTATCCCCGATGCGTTCATAGGCCAGGCCGTAACCGAAGATCCCCGACAGGGAGATCAAGATCATTATCGCCCCCACGTCGACCACTGTCAGTTCCAGGGTTTTCTTGAGTTTTTCCCAGGTCAGCTCGCGATAGACCAAAGCGCCGATAAGCAGGGCATAGAAAGCGGCAAAAGCGCCGGCTTCAGTGGGAGTAAAGAGGCCAAACCTGATACCGCCGATCAGAATAATCGGGAAGAGAAAAGCCCAGATGCTCGACAAAAGGGCCTGAAACATTTCTTTGGGGCGGGCAAGTTCCCTTTCTGGAAGGTAGTTCCGCTTTTTGGCCGTAAAGGAGACCGCGATCATCAAAAAGAGCATCATCAAAAGACCAACCGGTATCCCGGCGGCAAAAAGCCGTCCGATGGAAACCTCGCCGATCGTTCCGTATAGGATAAGCCCGATGCTGGGGGGGATGATCGCGGTAATCATGGCCGTAATGGCGATCACGGCGGCGGCAAAGCCTTTGGCGTAGCCTTTTTTGATCATGTCCGGTCCCAAAATCCGGGATTGCATGGCGGCATCGGCAATGGCCGAGCCCGATACACCGCCCATAAAGGTGCTCAGAACCACACTGACCTGAGCCAATCCGCCCCGCATGTGCCCGGCGAGAACGGAAGCCAGCCTGATGAGCCGCAATGTCAAGCCGCTCTCATTCATGAGGTTGGCGGCAAATATGAATAACGGTATCGCCAGTAGGGGAAAATTCTGGGTTTGGGCCAGGGGAAGCTGGACCACCATCGTGAAGGGCAGTTCAGGATATTGCAGAAAAAAAACGACGCCGGAGATACCGATGGCAAAAGCAACGGGCATTCCAGTAAGCAGAAAAACTAAAAAAACGACCACCACCAGCAGCATGCTCAAAACCTCCCCAAAGCCACTTATTTTCCCTGCAAAAATCTAAGCGCCATGTTTATTTATCCATATACCCCTGATTCGCAGCAGCGTGGTTACCAGCATCAAGAGCCCGCCAACGGGCACGCTCAGCGTGACCCAGGAATAGCTGAAACCCGGGATCCCCTGAAAGGTTCTGAATCTCGTCGTATAGGTAAGCCAGATGCCGAATCCAATTAAGGCCACCAAAAAAATCGCCATCACCAGCAGATTGAAAATTTCGATATAAGGCTGGCTGGGGGACGGAAGTTTTTTGACAAAATAGTCAAGTTTCATGAGCTTGTTGTTCCTCAGAGCAATATCGGCCCCAAGAAAGGTGCACCAGGCAAAAAGGCATACCGCCATATCGACCGACCAGTTGATCGGATAGCCGATCGTCCGGGAAAAGGCAGCGCTAAAAACCAGCCCCGCCAGGAAAACAAACAGAACCTTGACGAAAAAGATTTCGCCTCTACAGATGTACTCGTAAATTTGTTTCATGCCAATCCCCGCCACGATAAAGGTCGTTACTGCCCCTACCTCGACTTAATTTCAAGAAAATCGCACCGGTTCGACTTGGACCGGTGCGATCCTGGTCAATATGGAACGAGCCCTAGCGTCCTTACACCTGCCGCCCGGTCGCTATTTCCGGCCCAACTCCCGGTATACCTGCCTGCGAGCTTCGGTGATCTTAAGCACCTCGTAGGCCCTCTCGCCGGCTTTCTTAAAGGCGTCCATATCCAAATCCGTGACGATGATCATCCCCCTATCAATCAAATTCTGCTTGGATTCCGCCGACAGTTTGTCCATGACCAGTCTGGAGGTTTCAATGCCCGCTTTATCGCATTCCTCTTCGAGAATCTTCTGATATTCGACAGGCAGGCTGTTGAAAAATTTGCTGCCCACGATCTGGAAGTTAATCAGGAGGATATGGGAGGTTTCGCTTACATATTTGGCCACTTCAAATAGTTTTCCGGCAAAGGTCGCGTTATATACATTGTCGCAGCCATCGATAACCTTCTGCTGCATGGCGGGGTAAATCTCTCTGAAAGCCAGGGCAACGGGGGTTGCCCCCAGAGAACGGATTGACTCCTGCCAGATGGGCGCGCCGGGGGTTCTGATCCGCATTCCTTTTAAATCCTCCGGTTTACGGATAGGCTTGCTCGTGATCATGTGCCGGAAGCCTTGCACCCAGTTGAAAGAGAGAACCTTGATGCCGAAATCGGTTTCCAGTTTTTTCTTCCAGCCCTTGATCGAAGGAAGGTCGCCCAGCTTAAAGACTTCATGGTAACTGTCAACAAAGTAGGGGCCGTTCATGACGGCAATTTCCGGCACATAATTGCCCATGCGCGCGGAATCGGTATTTTGGCCGATATTGGCGCCGGCGCGGATCTGCTCGATAATATCCTCTTCCACGCCGAGCTGAGCGCTGTGAAATACCTGAATCTCCAGGCCGCCGTTGGTGCGGTCGTGTACCGCTTTTGCCCACCGCTGGAACCCGGCATGATAGGGATCGGCTGGGGCCAGAACATGATTGAACTTCAAGATAAACTTTTTGGGAGGCTGGGCCTGTGCGGCCGTAGTAACAAAAACTAAAAACAGAGCCATTCCCACCAATAGTAAAACCATTTTCTTCACGTTATTCATGCTAAAGTCTCCTCTCATCGGTCAGTTGCCAATTGGAACCTGCCAGCGAAATCGCCTACGGCCTTTTGTCTCCCAATGACGGGGCCGTAGCCGCCTACTTAAAGATTAGTTTCCGATCTGCCTACCTATCCCCCCTTTCCTGCCCCTTCCGCTATGTATCACATTGCTTTTAAGTGCTGCCAGTTTCTAGATATCAGGCGAAATGTGCCCTCGTTTTCCCCCGCACCTCTTTATTGACCACCGCTGCCGGCCATTTTCCGGTCAGCACCTCCGCTACGTTCCTCGCCGTCCGACGCTTTAATTCGCTGATCGACGCCGCCGAATAGAAGCCGACATGGGGGCTCAAAACAACGTTTCCCATCTTCAAAAGGGGGCTTGCCGAATCCGGTGGTTCCTTCTCCAGAACATCCAGTCCTGCCCCACTGACCTGACCTGCCTGCAAGGCCGCAATCAACGCTTTTTCCGCGATGATCGGACCGCGGGAGGTATTGATGATAATGGGTTTTTTTGCCATTTTTTCAAACGCCTCCGTCCCAACGAGATGTCTCGTCCCCTCGTTTAGCGGGCAGTGAATGGAGATGAAATCCGACTCCCGCAAAAGATAATCAAGGCTGACCAGTTCAAAGGGAAGTTCTGCCGGCTTAAGATAGGGATCGTAGGCAATCACCCGAACGCCAAAAGATGCGATTCTCCTTGCGACTTCCATTCCAATCTTGCCGGAGCCGATCAGGCCCATTGTCTTGCCCCTCATCCGGAAGATGGGCATACCCGGACGGAAATCCCATTCTCCGGCCTTTATCCGCCGATCATAGAAAGCGGTTTTTCTTACAACGGCAAGTAAAAGCGCCAGGGAATGGTCGGCCACTTCGTCGATGCAGTAGTCCGGCACATTGGCAACGATGATGCCCAGATCAGTTGCCGCCTGGAGGTCGATCGTATCCACGCCGACGCCATAGCGGGCAATAACCTGACAACGGGGGAGCCTCTCTAAAAACTCTCTTGTCAAGAGGGCGTACTGATTGATGATCCCCTCCGCCCGGGCGCATGATTCGACCAGATCGTTTGGCATCCCTGCCGGAAGCAAAACGAGCCGGGCATTGATCGCGGCCATCTCGCTTTTTTCCTCTTCGATGGAGCCGTGGTCGCAATCGGTAATAACTACGGTAAATTTATCCATTTAATGCTTCCCCTCCTCGGGTTTAAATCAGGGCAACAAAATCACTTTGGCCGCCTCAAGGTTTTCCAGGAGCCGAAAGGCCTCCTCCCACTTATCCAGGGGAAGCTGATGGGTGATCAACTTTTCCGCCGGAATCAAACCCTTGGCAATCAGGCCGATCGCCGTTTCCCAGGAGGTCCAACTGCTGGAGAAACAGAAATCGTAACGGATAGCCTTAAAAATTCCGCGATCATAGGGAATAGCCACCTCTTCCTTACCGGAAATGCCGATGGCACAAACCCGGCCCAGCCTTCTTACCAACTCAAATGCCTGATAAATGGCCTTACCACCGCCAGAGGTTTCGATAAGCAGGTCAACCCCCAGGCCGCCGGTAAGCTTGCGGACCTTCTCAACCGGGTCTTCTTCATCCACATTGATTGTTACATCAGCGCCCAGTTCCCGGGCCTTGTCAAACCTCATCCCGGCATCGGAGCTTCTGCCGGTGACACCAATCAGCCGAGCCCCGGCCGCCTTGGCAATCGCAAGCGAAATGAGACCGATGGGACCGGGACCGGTAATCAGCACTGACTCTCCCGCCTTAATGTTGCTGCGCTCTATTATCGAAGTCACGCAGATGGCGATGGGCTCGATCACCGCGCCCGCAGCAAAAGAAATACTATCTGGCAGGTGATGCAGCAGGGAAGCCTTGATTGCTGCATACTGGGCAAAGGCCCCGGCGGTCCCGATGCCGTAGGCGCGCTTATCTTCACAGGCTTGCGGAAAACCACTTTGGCAGATATAACAACGGCCGCAGGAACCGGCCCGGGTTTCGCTTACGATCCGGTCCCCGATGCGCCAGCCCTTAACGTCCTTCCCTACTTCCGTGATTACCCCGGAAAACTCGTGACCCAGGATAACCGGCGGCCAATAGGGATGGTTGTCATGATAGATGTGCAGGTCGCTGCCGCAGATGGCAACCGCCTTGACCGCAATCATCACTTCGTCATCTTTAATTTGGGGCAACGGAACATCCCGCACTTCAATGAGTCCCTTGCCCTTGCCGTACTTTACAACAGCTTGCATATCATCTCTCCCCTGGAAACATTATTTTCCCCGCGCTTCCCGGATGATTTTAAGATAGGCCCGGGTATTGTCGGTAATGATCTGAAAATTTTTCTCGGCGACGGCCTTCTTGTCAACCAGTTCGCCTCCCACTCCCAGGGCAATAGCGCCAGCTTTAATAAATGCTGCGGCAGTTTGCAGATTAACACCGCCCGTCGGCACCAGCGGTATTTGCGGCAGGGGCCCCTTGATTGACTTGAGATATTCCGCCCCGCCTAACTGGCCACAGGGAAATACCTTGACTAGATCCGCGCCGGCGGTCCAGGCGGCGAGAATCTCCGTGGGAGTCATCGCCCCCGGCATGACAACCGCGCCGTAACGGCGGCAGAGACTGATCAGTTCCAGGTTCAAAACCGGGCTGACAATAAACCTGGCTCCAGCCAAAAGAGCCATCCGACCAGTTTCCGGATCGAGAATAGTTCCCGCGCCCAGAATTATTTTCTCGCCGTACTTTGCGGATAATTCTTTGATCACATCGATCGCGCCCGCCACGCTCATCGTGATCTCAATCAGACTTAATCCCCCCTCTTTGAGAGCCTCGGTCACGTTCATTGCTTCCTCTGCATTGGCAACCCGTACCACGGGAAGCAGACCTTCGGCATAAATTCGATGCAGCACAACCCCCTTTTCCATCAACTACTCCTTTGTGTGTTTTTTTATAATCAAACTGAGCTTTTACCTGTCGTCACCACGGATGATAAACCGGCGGCCCTCCTCCGCGGCAACGTAGGCCCCGTAAATTACCTCGACCACCTCGCGCGCCAGGTCAATGCCGGAGACCGGCTCCCGGTCGGCGAGCACGGCATCAACAAAATCCTCCATTTCCTGGGGAAAGCCTCTCATCCAGTCTTCGTCCGGGCTGGGGCTACTCCAGCCCGCCTTGGTTTCCAGTTTTTCCGCGAGGTACTCATCGGCAAATATTTGGTTATCCGGGGCGTAAACCTCCAGCACATTGTGCGGGTTGATATTTACCTTCACCGCAGCATTGGAGAGGTAAACCTCAATGCTGTTTTTCACCCCGCCTAAAAGCTGGTCCGACGAAAATACGGTGGCCTGGGAATTGTCAGTGAAATTGATGACCATGACCCCCCAATCCTCCACGTCTTCCCAGTTGGAAACCACGTATTTCTTCTTTTCCTTACGGAAGGCGTCTATTTTGGTATGGAAACCCACTTCGGCGGTAACGGACTTAGGCCGAATCGGGGCCCCCTGTTTAATGAGGCCTTCGTAGGCTTTCAAATGCAGAACCGCGCCCACCGGGTGGGCTCCCAGCCGCATCAGCGAGCCGCCACCGGATGTTTTCCAGCGGCGGGCGTGTTCAGCATGAGAGCCGGAATGGCTCGTCTCCGCCCGGATGTCCAAAATGGTCCCACCCGCTGTTTTGATTAAGCTCTTTAGCTTAACCAGGGGCGGAGCATAGACCCAGTTTTCGCCGTACATGAATTTTACGTTGTTTTTTTTCACCGCGGCGGCAACCCGGTCGCAGCCCGCCAGCGCCTCCTTAAGCATTAGGCGCTTCGCTACGCTAAACCCAACCTGCTCTTCTTCTCTCTCCTTGCCGAAGTAGCCGGTAAGCGGCTTTTCGCATATGACGTGTTTTCCCGCTTCCGCCGCGGCGATGGCCACACTCTCATGCAGATCGGTCGGCAGACAAAGATCGACCACGTCAATGTCCTTGCGGTCGAGGATACGTTGATAATCGTCGTAATACTCAGGAATGTCGTACTTTTTAGCAAATTGGGCGGCATTTTCCCGGTTACGGGAGGCTACCGCGACCACCTCGACCTTGGCCTCTCTTAGCCGCCACAGGTTGCGCAGATGGAAATCTGCCGCAAATTTTGATCCAATCACCCCGATTTTGACAGTTCTCACGTATCGCTATCTCCTCTCTGTAACGGCAATCACGTCATAAACGGCAACCGAGCTATCCTGATAGAGGGCCTTGATCTTGGGGGCGAGCGCCTTGTGATCCGCCGACTCCCGCCAGGCGGCAGCGGTTGCAAGTGATTCAAAGCGTATGGCAAGCTGGTAAACGGCTTCCTTTTCCTGTTCCTTAAGCAGCGCAACAGATACAAACCCCGGCTGCCGGGACATGGCCGGGCTGTATTCTTGCCGGAATAGATTTTCAAAATCCTGCTGCCGGCCCGGTATGACATTAAAAGTAACATGCCTTTCGATCATTTAAACTTCCTCCGTAAAGAAAAAGACGGTCATTTCTGCAAAATAGCCGGACGGGCAAAGGAAACCCCGGCCACTTCCAGGTGGATGGTGGGGTAGATGAAGGGTTTGGTGAGCATCTCCGGGCCGCTGGACCTAGCCAGGATGGTATCTTCCGATTTGGTTCCGGTAAGCGATGGATTCCAGGTAAAAGCCTGATTCTCCGCAACGACATCGGGTGTCGTAAAATTGGTCCGGAAATCCCTTCCCTGATAGCCGATTGCCCCCCCCTGATGGTGCAGCCGCCATTCTTCCTGGTATCCCGCCTGCTTATAGGCCTCCAGTCCCTGCTGAAATACCTTGCTGGCCGGCACGCCTGGGCGGGTATGGGCCATGAAGGTGCAATCGATCAGAACGTTAGCTTCGTATTTTTTTCTTAATTCCTCCGGAGCCGGCCCAAAATGGACAAAGCGGGTAAAGGAAACGATGAGCCCCCATTTCCGGGCATTGACGGAGACCATAAGGCATTTTTTGATTCTCTTTTCCGTGGGGATGGGGTGACGGTACAGCGCGATCCGCTCGTCGGCGGCCGACATAAGAGTGATTGCGTCAATCCGGTAAGACCAGAGCCTGCTCAACAGCCGGCCTACAACCTCCGATTCCTTCTCGCCGGGCCTTGTTTCCATCATCGTTTCTTCCAGGGCCAAAGATGCCCTTTGACCCAGCCAGCGGTAGCGTTCCACCTCTTCCGGGGTCAGCGAATAACGAAGCCGCGCAATTTCTTCCGCGAGAAATACGCAATTGGGAAAGGGCACGTCAGATCCGACCGGCCCCTCGCCGACAATCTCCCGCAAAATCGCTCCCTCCCGCTCTTCCTGCCAGGGAAAGGAATGCACCATGTATCCCTGCCGTTTTAGGCCCTCTTCTTCAATCATGCGCGATGCTTCAATATTATTGGAGATACAGTGCTTTTCATTTTCCGTAATCACCAGCGACGTCGCCCCCGCCTCGGTAGTGATTCCTACTAGATTGAGGCCGCCTGCCGTCATCCAGGAAAAGTTGGCCTGCCTCTTGAGAAGGAGGGCCTTTAGCCCCTTCAGCCGCAAAAACTCTCTTACCCGCCGTTCTTTTTCTATAATTTCCGAGCCGATGATCATTTTAATTCCTATTAGATGAAAGTCCTCCCATCCCTCGCCAGGAGGAATGGGAGGCAATAATTAAATTTATTGAGCAAGGACTTCCTGCCAGGTGGTTACCGGCCATTCTTTAGCAAATAAGGCCTCTACCGCCGGCTTCCCCTTGGCCCGGAAAAGATCTGCGTCGGGGATAACAATGGTCATGCCCTTGCGCTGCAGCTCGATTAGGAGCGCTGTTTCTCCGGTTCTGATTTTGTTGTTGGCCCACTCAGTTGCCTCCTCAACAGCCCGGTTGACCAGCCCCTGATCCTCGCGGGAGAGGCTGTCGTAAAAGGCCTTGTTGATCATCATTCCGCCTGTCTGGACGAGATGATTGGTAAGGGTGAGATGGCTCTGCACCTCATCGAGCCTAAAGGAAGTGATCTGAGTCAGGTCGCCTTCCGAGGCCTCCGCCGTACCCTCCCTCAGGGATTTGACCAGCTCCGGAAGAGGAATCGTAATCGGCGCCGCATCCAGTTCCTTCCAGACGGCAACCCAGGTATGGACCGTGGGCAGGCGGAGTTTCAAGCCATAGACATCAGCAGGGGTATAGATTGGCTTTTTGGAAGTGGTCTGCCTCAAGCCACGATAGACGATGCCCAGGTACTTCACGTTGCCGTTTTTTTCCACGGTTTCCACGGCCTTCCGACCCAAACCGGCGCGCCAGACCCGCATGAAGTGGTCAAAATCTTTCATGACGTAAGGGGCGTTAAAAAAGAAATACTGGGGCGCAAAAATTTCCAGCGCCCGGTGACCATTGGACTGCATTTCAATGACGCCGCGACTGCACTGGTCATTGATGACCTCTTCCGAGACAGTGCCCACCTGCAGTTCCACCAAAAACCGGCCGCCCGAATCCCGCTCCAGCGCGATCTTAAACTTTTCCGCAGCCTCCACAAGAATGTGGCCCGTCCGGAAGGGACTGCCGATCCTGATGATCTTCTTGTCCTGGGCCAGCGCGCTGCTTGCATAAGACAGAGCGAACAACAGCGCAAATAAAGAAATATAACTTAACTTCAGCTTTTTCATGTTTTTTCCCCCCTTCCGCCGAAATTATTTTTTGATTTCCCTGACGAGCTTACCGAAAAATTCGTGATCCGCCGCCATCAGTTTCCCAAAGGCATCGCCGCCGAGATAGTGAAGGTTAACGGCCATATCCTTGGCGTTCTTCCGGAAAGTGGCATCTTCCATCCCCTGTTTGAAGGCGTCGTGAAGCTTTTTGATAGCGTCCGGCGGTGTACCCTTAGGCGCGACCAATCCCCGCCACATCCCCATCGCAAAATCATAGCCCTGTTCCTTGACTGTCGGGACGTCGGGGAACATTTCCAGCCTCTTATCCGCAAATAAAGCGATTATCTTTAGCTTCCCCGCCTGAACATGACTGATGCCTTCCGGTGGCGAGACGGACACCGCGTTGACATGACCTCCGAGGATGGCAGTTACTGACGGCCCGCCGCCGGAGAAGGGGATGTGATTAAATTTCGCTCCGATGGCCCGTTCAAAGGCCAGGGCTACCAGATGCACTCCACCGCCCGCGCCGGAATTGCCCACGGTAATCATCTCCGGATTCTTCCGGGCATAATCTACGAATTCCTTCAGGCTCTTCCACGGCGCATCCGCCCGGACCAAAAACATCGAGGGGTCGCTGACCACATTGATAATCGGCTCAAAATTTCTGAAGGTATAGGCCGTGGTTACCTGATGAGGAAGGATCGTAAGCGGCGTGACCGCGCTGGTCAGGATGTGTCCGTCCGGTTTAGCCTGCGCCCCCTCGGTATAGCCGGTCGCACTTGCGCCACCCGGCCGGTTGACAATGACCACCGCCTTTCCGAGATGCTTTCCCGTTGAAGCCGCCAGGGCACGAAAGATCAGGTCGGTCGCCCCGCCGGCGGCCCAGGGAATGATGACCTGCACCTCTTTAGCCGGGAAATCTGCGGCACTGGCAGGCATAACGTAAACAAAAGAACAAACTAACATAACCAAGAGCGCCTTCTTAAACATAATAAACCCCCTTTCGTGAATGGTTTGTCGTTTAACAGTGAGCCTTCCGCCTTCGTTGTACCTAAGCCCAGCCAACGATTGCCTTACCCTCCTTTCTTGGCTGCTCTTATTAACGTTCTAAATACCGGAATCAGCAGAAACAAGGCAGTCGCCGCCAGCAGAGCAAGCGATATTGGCCGGCTGACAAATATTTCAAAATCCCCGCGGGAGATCATCAGTGACTGGCGAAAGGCAACCTCCAGCCGCGGGCCCAGAACCAGCGCCAAAAGCAGGGGCGCGCCCTCATATGCCCATTTTCTCATCAAATAGCCAATAGCCCCCAAAAGCAGCATCAGCCAGATGTCCAGGACAGAATTATTCACCGTGTACATTCCGGTCAGGCAGAAGAGCATTATCAGCGGCAGCAGGATGTTTTGTGGGATCCGCAGGATGCTCGCGAAGAAGGGCACGAACGGCAGGTTGAGAATAAGCAGGATGAAATTTCCGATATACATGCTGGCGATAACACCCCAGAAGAGCTGCGGGTGCTGAGCGATCATCAGGGGGCCCGGGGTGACCCCGTGGATCAGCAGGGCGCCCAGCAGAATGGCCGTTGGCGGGGCAAAGGGAATCCCCAGGACGAAAAGAGGGATGAAGGCAGATTGCGAGGCGGCGTTGTTGGCCGACTCCGGCCCGGCGACTCCTTCGATTGCTCCCTGGCCGAATTTTTCCGGATTGCGGGATACCTTCTTTTCCACCATATACGAGGCATATGTGGCAATGACCGGCGCCGGGCCCGGAACGAGACCCAGGCCGAACCCCATGCCCGATCCCCTGAGAATTGGTTTAAGCGACTTTTTTAAATCCGCCAGGGAGGGGTAGAGGTCGCGGAAGCGAGGGACGATAACCTTCTTTTCCAGCAGCTCCGGCGGCTTCTCCACGTTGGCCAGAACTTCCGCAATCCCGAAAAGTCCGATCGCCACGGCCACGAATTCAATTCCTCCCAATAGATAGGTTGAACCAAAGGTAAAGCGGGCGTTACCGGTAACGGGATCGAGGCCGACTGTCCCTAAGATCAACCCCACAACCGCCATCATGAGCGATTTGAGCAGCGAGCTGCCGGTAACGTTGCTAAGCACTATAAATCCAAATACCATTAAGGCAAAATACTCCGGCGGACCAAAAACAAGCGCCGCCCGCGCCAGCGGGGGGGCGAGTAAAACGAGGCCGAAGAGGCCGATGGTCCCGGCGACAAAAGAGCCGATAGCACAGATGGCCAAAGCCGGCCCGGCTCTACCCTGCTGGGCCATCTGGTAGCCGTCGATGCAGGTGATGACGGACGCGGTTTCGCCCGGAACGTTGAGCAAAATAGAGGTGGTGGAGCCGCCGTACATGGCGCCGTAATAAATGCCGGCCAACATGATAATGGCCGCGGTGGGATCAAGGCTAAAAGTAGCGGGGATTAGCAGGGCGATTCCCGCAATCGGCCCAATCCCGGGGAGCACCCCGATCAATGTTCCCACGGTCACGCCGATCAGACAGTAGAAGAGATTATGAAATGTCGTCGCAACACTGAAACCCGTTGCCAATTGTCCTAGTGATTCTAACATTCAAGGCATCCTACGTCAAAAATCCAGCCAACCCTTAGGCAGGGGAATCTTGAGCCAGTAAACAAAGAGGAGATGAGCGGCTCCCGCCGAGATGACGGAGAATAGCGCCAGGGGAACCCAGCGCCTCATCCCCAGCAGCCTGAGGAGGGCCAGCATTAAAAGCAGCGCCGCAAGTAGGTAACCCAGCCAGTTCAAAAGCGCCGTGGCTAAGGAGACCGCTCCCAGGAAGAGGAGAACCTGGCGGGCCGATCCGGCAGTTACGGGTTGGAGTTTCTCTCCTTTCGCCTCTTGGCGGAAAAAAACCTGCAGGATAAACAGCAGCGACAAAAACATCAGGAGGATCCCCAAGCAAAGAGGAAAGAGACCGTCTCCCGCCTTGCGGAAAGTTCCGATCTGCATCTGCAGGGAAAAAATGGTTGTAATCGATCCGAAAAGGAAAACAACGATTCCGCCTAAAAGCTCATCTTTTTTCATCGGGCTCCTTCTTAATCCATTAAGGCGCCGCCGTTTACATCCAAAATCTCGCCGGTGATAAAAGAGGCTTCATCGGAAGCCAGAAATACAGCCGCCGCCGCCACGTCTTCCGGCCTTCCCAGGCGGCCGAGTGGTATGGAAGCGATGATTTCTTTCCTCTTTTCGTCCGACCATTGGGCGCTCATTTCGGTTGCGATGGCATGGGGGGCAACGGCGTTGACGTTAATCCCATAGCCGGCCAGTTGCCGGGCCAGGGTTTTGGTTAGAGCGTCAATGCCGGCTTTTGACGGCCCGTATCCCGGCGCCGAGGTGATGTCTCCCATTTTTCCCGCTATGGAGGAGATGTTTATGATCTTCCCGTAACCCTGTCGTTTCATGATCGGGACGCAAGCCTTGGCGCACAGGAATGTTCCCTTCAGGTTAACCGTAATCACCCTGTCCCAATCCTCCTCGGTGACCGTCTCGATGGTACCCCTCCTGATTATTCCGGCGTTGTTGACAAGGACGTCGATCCGGCCAAAGGTTTTATGAACCTGGCTTACCATCTCCTGGACTTCCGAATTATTGGTGATGTCACAGGGAATGGCTATCGCTTCCGCCCCATCGTCACCGGCTACCTTTTCAGCCAGAGACTCCCCTTCCCCTCTGTCCACGTCCACAATGGCCACCCGGGCCCCTTCTGCAACTAACGCAAGGACTATGGCCCTCCCCACTCCTCGGGCACCCCCGGTCACAATTGCAGCACGATCCTTGAATTTCATTGGTTTACCTTCCCGTATCAAAATAACGTATCCAAACTGAACCTGGAGGATTCGGATAAGAGGAGAGAACGGACTTAATAGCTTTTGTTATCATGATAACCAAGGCTTTGCGATATTTGCAAAGCAGTGGCGATCACCTCTTTTTTCAGGCTCTCCTGAACCAGTTTTTTGGTAACCTGAAAGGCCGGGCCCGATATGCTTACCGCCGCAACCACGGCGCCGACTTCGCTGAAAACGGGCGCCGCAACGCAACGTATGCCGATCTCGTTTTCTTCTTCATCAATGGCATAGCCCTGCTTTCGCACCAGTTTCAGGTGTTCTTTAAATGTAGCGACTTCGGTAATTGTGTTTTCCGTTCTTTTGAAGAAACGGTAATCCTTCAAAAAGCTGTTTAGCGCCTCTTCCGGGAAATCGGACAGCAACACCTTACCCACGGCGCAACTGTGCACCGGATTGCGCAGGCCGATGCGGGAGGCCATCCGCAGACCACCCTTTTGATTATCTGTTTCCACCTTGTCGATATAGACAATCTCCTTCCTGTCCAGTACTACCAGATGAACAGTCTCCCTGACCCGGTCCGCCAAAGCCCGTAAGTAAGGCTCTGCCTGCTTGCGCAAATCAAGCTGGCCAAGCAAAAGATTACCCAGCTCCACCAACTTAAAACCCAGAAAATAATCCCGGGACCTTGTATCCTGACGGACATAGCCAAAGTAGGCCAGCGAAGAGAGGAGGCGATGCACGGTGCCCTTTGGCAAATCGAGGTTTTCGGAGAGGACTCTTATGCTCACCCCTGACGGATTCTGCGCCAGTATATCCAGGATGGACGAGGCCCGCTCAATGGTCTGCACCAGATTATTGGGTTTAACAGACGCGTGATTATCCATGATTAAATTCCGCATTATGAAACGTTGTTTCTTAATATAGACCGATCACCATAAATGTCAAGATATTTTTTAACGTCCCTTCGGTGAATGCAAGGTTCCAGGAATCTACTCAGATATTTCTTGACAGACGCAACAGGGGTAGGATAGACGCTTGCCGTAGTTCATTTTACAGCGAGGTTTCCTGAATAAAGATGAAGGCCCGGTGCGCGCTATTAAACAACCTAAAGACAATGTTATTGGGCCTTTTGCCGCTCGCTCTCCTTTGCCCCCAAGCATATCTGTTGCCCATCCCTTTTGACAGCTAGCCAAACATTAACTCAACACGAAAGGCCATGGGCGACAAGCGCATGGCCTTTTTTATTTTGGAGGAGGATTAATCATGAAAAACGCGGAAAATAGAATAATGATCTTCGACACCACCCTAAGAGACGGCGAGCAGTCTCCAGGATCTAGCATGAATCTGGAGGAAAAGCTGCGGCTCGGCCGGCAATTGGAAAAGCTGGGGGTTGACATTATTGAGGCGGGTTTTCCCGTGGCTTCGGAGGGGGAGTTCCTTGCAGTCCAGCAGATCGCCCGTGAAATCAAGCATTCCCAGGTGGCCGCCCTGGCCCGGGCTAATCTGGTTGATATCGATCGGGCCTGGCGGGCCATTGCCGATGCCGCCCACCCCAGGATCCACACTTTCATCTCCTCGTCGGACATCCACCTGAAGTATCAGTTAAAGAAGACCAGGAGCGAAGTCCTCCTGGAAGCACGTGAGGCGGTCCGCCATGCTTGCCAGTATACAGATAACGTGGAATTCTCGCCAATGGACGCCACCCGGACGGATCGGCCATATCTTGCAGAGATGATCGAGGCGGTAATCCAGGAAGGAGCAACGACCGTCAATATTCCCGATACGGTAGGCTATGCCATCCCGGAGGAATTTGGCGAGCTGATCGCCTATCTCGTGGACCGGGTGCCAAACATAAAAAAGGCTGTCATTTCCGTTCATTGTCACAACGACCTGGGACTGGCCGTGGCCAATTCGCTTGCGGCGATAAGAAACGGCGCCCGCCAGGTAGAGTGCACCATCAACGGCATCGGCGAACGAGCAGGGAATGCCGCCCTAGAAGAAATCGTTATGGCGCTGCAGACCAGAAAAGACTTTTTTAGTTTTCAATCGCGCGTCAAAACGGAAAATATCTACCAGACGTCGCGGCTTTTGAGCATGATTACGGGCATTGCCGTTCAGCCAAACAAGGCGATTGTCGGGGCCAATGCCTTTTCCCACGAATCGGGCATCCACCAGGACGGCCTGATCAAGGAGAAGTCCACCTATGAGATTATGACTCCCCAGTCGGTTGGCATCAGCGATACGACTTTGGTCCTGGGCAAGCATTCAGGACGCCACAGCGTCTCGGAACATTTGAAAAAGCTGGGTTATAACCTCTCCAAAGAAGACTTGAACAAGGTTTTTAACCGTTTCAAGGAGTTAGCTGATTTAAAGAAGGAGGTCTTCGATGAGGACTTGGAGATCATCGTCAACGAAGAAGTTTATCACCAGGAGGACTACTACAAACTGGTTTACCTTAATGTAGTCAGCGGCAACCTGGCCATCCCGACCGCCACGATGCAGATGGAAATAGGCGGCATGGTTGTCCAGGATGCGGGATTCGGGGTTGGCCCCGTAGATGCCACTTTCGCCGCTATCCGCAAGATTACCGGAACCAATTACCACCTCCTGAAGTATGCGGTCACGGCCGTAACCGGCGGCACCGACGCCCAGGGGGAGGCTACGGTGCAATTGCGTTACAATGGCCGTAATATCGTGGGCCGGGGAGCCCATCCGGATGTCATCGTGGCTTCCGCTAAGGCTTACATTAACGCCTTGAATCGGTTGCGCTTCATTACGCACGAGGACGACCAGCTCAAGCATGACGACTTCGGAAGGCAACAGGCTTAAACAGAGGAGGAATTGTAATGCAGATCGACCTGAATTGCGATATGGGAGAGGCGTTCGGAGACTATAAACTGGGAAACGATGAGGGAATCATCAAATATATCAGTTCCGCCAACATCGCCTGCGGCTGGCATGCGGGAGACCCGATGGTCATGGACAAAACCGTCCGGCTGGCGGTGGAAAACGGGGTGGCGATCGGCGCCCATCCGGGTTATCCTGACTTGATGGGATTCGGCCGGCGCGATATGGGTTGCACGGCCCGGGAGATAACAAATTACCTGATCTATCAAATTGGGGCGCTCCAGGCCTTCTGCCGGGCCTGGGGAACGAGACTTACCCATGTGAAACCCCACGGCAGTCTTTACAATAAAGCGGCGGCTGATGAGGCCACCGCCCGGGCTATAGCCGAGGCAATTATCCGGGTGGACCCGCGACTGGTCTATGTTGCCCTGGCCGGCAGCGGGGGCGGGTTCATGAAAGACATCGCCAGTGAAATGGGTCTCAATGTTATCTATGAAGCCTTTCCTGATCGGGCCTATACTTCCAGCGGCGCTTTGGTTTCCAGGAGGGAGGCCGGCGCCGTGCTCCACGACCCGCAAGTGGTAGCAGCCAGGGCATTGAAGATGGCCCGGGATGGTCTGGTGACGGCCAGCGACGGAACGGAGATTGCCATCAACCCGCAGACCCTCTGTGTCCATGGAGACAATCCTCAGGCGATGGAGCTGGCGCGTACCATCCGGGAAATATTAAATGCCAATGGAATAACTGTTAAAGCGTCCATAAGCTAAAAAACAGGAGCGGCGATGGGCATCTATGCACAACCGGTTTTCCGTCTGGCCGGTGATCGGGGACTGCTGGTGGAGTACGGCGACAGCATCGATCCGGGTATCAACGACCGGGTAAGAAAGATGGCTCAGGCCGTAATACAGGCGACAATTGCCGGGGTCAACGAGTGCCTGGTTGCCTATTGTTCTCTTACCATAATATATGATCCGGCCCTTACCGACCCGTCGCAACTAAAGAAACAGATTCTCAAGCTGGAAGAAAATACTTTTTCCCTTGCGACTAATGAGCCCGCGGTCGCCCTTATTCCGGTATGCTATGGCGGCGAATATGGCCCGGATCTGTACCATGTCGCCCGCTACAATAACCTGACCGCTGACGAAGTTATAAAAATCCATACGGAACCGGTCTATCGGATCTATATGCTTGGTTTTACACCGGGCTTTCCCTATTTGGGCGGCCTGCCGAAGCAACTCCACACGCCGCGCCTCGAAACCCCCCGAACGCAGGTTCCGGCGGGCTCAGTGGGTATCGCCAATGCCCAGACCGGCATCTACTCCTTAAACAGCCCCGGGGGCTGGCAGCTCATCGGGAGAACGCCGTTTAAGCTTTTTTCGCCCCACCGCGATAATCCCTTTTTGCTGGCTTCGTTTGACCATCTCAAATTTTTCAGTATTTCTGCTGCCGAGTTTGAGGAAATTGCCCGAAAGGAGGAGTCTTGATGGAGGTGCTGCGCATCCTGCGGGCGGGACCGCAACTGACGGTTCAGGATCAGGGCCGCTTCGGGTATCTCCAATACGGCCTACCGGTAAGCGGGGCATTGGACGACTATTCCAGCCGCCTGGCTAATATGCTGGTTGGGAACAACCCAAACCAGGCCGTTTTGGAAATAACCTTTCAGGGGCCGCGGCTGGAGGTGCTGAACCCGGCTCATCTGGCCATAACGGGGGCGGAAATGCCGGTTACGCTAAACGGCGACCAGCAGCCGATGTGGTCTTGCTTCACGGCTCAGGCCGGTGACATCATCAACATCGGCCCGGCCAGGCGGGGACTCCGGGCCTATCTGGCTGTAGCAGGAGGGATCGACGTGCCGCTTGTTATGGGCAGCCGCTCCACATATGCTGCGGCAGGCCTCGGCGGCTTTCGGGGCCGGCCGCTGGCCCGGGGCGATGTGATTGCCGGAGTCGGGATCTGCGGGGAACGGCGGGCAATCTCCTGCCCCGCGGCCCTGATTCCTGTCTTTTCGTCCGAGATCGTACTGCGGGCGATTCCCGGTCCCCAGGACCATATGTTTAGCGAGGGCCTGGCAACCTTTTTCGGTTTCGGCTATGAGGTAACAACCCTTGCCAACCGGATGGGTTATCGTCTGCAGGGGTTGCTCATTGCTGCCTCACCCGGGATGCCGCCCAGTATAATCTCCGAGCCGAGCCTGCCCGGTGCGGTACAGGTCCCGCCGGACGGGCAGCCGATCATCCTCCTTTTGGAGCAGACCACGGGGGGCTACGCCAAAATAGCCAGCGTCATTTCCAGCGATATCAGCAAAATAGCCCAGGCCAGACCGGGAGACAAAATCATCTTTAAACAAGTTGACCTTAAGGAGGCTCATGCTATTTACTTGGAGCGGGAAGCAGTTTTGCAATGCTTTGCGGAAAAAGTATCATTTAACTAAGCCAATTGTTATGAAATAGAGCCAACAAAATCTAAAGTATCTATTATTGGAAATTAAAATGTGATATAGGCCAACTCGTTGAGAAGGATGGGGGAGGGGTCCGTAAAAAAGCGTTTTGCCGGGCACATTTTATAAAAAACGGGCGACCGGGTGCGCGGTTCAGGGCACAAGACGATCAAGCAGAGGGAGGCGGGTTTCAGTGAGAGATTCTTCTTTGAGGGAGAGTTCATCGGCCGGTCGGGGGGTGAAATCTGGCGACACGCGAATACACATATTCAAGGCCTGGTGCAAGGCCTGTGGCATATGTGCCGCCTTTTGTCCGGCCCAGGTTTTAGCGAGAGACGAGGGGGGATACCCATACGTCCAGCAATTGGACAAATGTATAAAATGTGGTTTCTGTGAAATCCGCTGTCCGGATTTTGCCATTACCGTTGAAGCTGTCAGCAAAGGCAAGAGGGGGGCCAAAGACAAGAGTGAAGAGACAACGGAAGGTATTACTAATTCAGGGCAATGAGGCCATAGCGGAGGGGGCGCTCCGGGCCGGATGTCGTTTCTTTGGCGGTTATCCCATCACCCCGGCGACGGAAATAGCCGAGGCCATGTCGGTAAAACTACCGCAATTGGGGGGGACGTATATCCAGATGGAGGATGAGATTGCCTCCCTGGGAGCGGTCATCGGCGCCTCTCTGGCGGGAGTAAAATCGATGACGGCGACCAGCGGCCCCGGCTTTTCCCTGATGCAAGAGAATCTTGGTTATGCCGTAATGGCCGAGGTTCCGGCAGTCGTGGTGAATGTGATGAGAGGCGGCCCCAGCACCGGGCTGCCCACCTGCCCCGCCCAGGGCGACGTGATGCAGGCCCGCTGGGGCACTCACGGGGACCATCCGGTTATCGTACTTTCCGCCTCCACCGTCCGGGAGTGCTACGATGTCACCATCAAGGCTTTTAATTATTCCGAGCGGTTCCGGATACCGGTGATCCTGCTGATCGATGAGGTGGTAGGTCACATGAGAGAAAAGGTGGCCATCGACGAGGAGGAAGAGGTTGAGATCATCAACCGCACCACTCCGGCGGTACCCCCCGAATGGTATCTCCCCTACGAGGACACCCCCCTGGGCGTGCCGGCCATGGCCGGTTTCGGCACCGGCTACCGCTACAATATCACTGGACTTACCCATGATATCCGCGGTTTCCCCACGGCGCGGCATGACGAGATCGGTCCTTTCAATCAGCGGCTCTTTCGCAAGATCAGTCAACACCTGAAGGAAATTTCGCTCGCGGAACATTTCCTGACGGAAGATGCGGGGATTGTTGTAATCGCTTATGGCTCCGTAGCCCGCTCCGCCAAGAGGGCGGTGATCGAGGCGCGGGAAAAAGGCATCTCCGCGGGGTTGCTGAAACTTACGACCCTCTGGCCCTTCGTTCGCGACGAAATAGAGCGCCTGCTGCCCAATGTCCGGGTTTTCATCGTTCCTGAGATGAACATGGGCCAAATCTCCCGTGAAGTTAAGCGGGTCAACCGGGGGATAGCCCGGGTGATGACCATCAACAAGGTTGACGGTACGATCATTATGCCCCACGAGATATTGCAGAAAATATTGGAGGTTGCCTGATGCCGGAAGTGACGAAACTGATCCACAAATATCTTCGGCACGACAAGAAGTTTCCCCATGTCTGGTGCCCCGGCTGCGGCATTGGCATTCTTCTGGGCGCCATGATCAGGGCGATCGACCGGATCGGTTACGACAAGAACGAAATCGTGCTGGTTTCCGGCATCGGCTGCTCCAGCCGCCTGCCGGTCTACGTTGATTTTCATACCGTCCACACCACTCATGGCCGGGCGCTGACTTTTGCAACCGGGATTAAGCTCGCCAATCCGAAGCTCAATGTCATGGTAGTCATGGGAGACGGCGACGCCATGGCTATCGGGGGAAACCATTTTATCCACGCGGCCAGGCGCAATATTGGGCTCACTACCATCATCCTTAACAACAACATCTACGGCATGACTGGAGGCCAAAACTCGCCCACCACGCCCTATGGGGCCAAAAGCAGCACCACTCTTTACGGTCACATCGAGCAGCCCTTCAATATTTCTCAAATGGCGGTTGCCGCCGGAGCTCCTTTTGTAGCCCGGGGCACGGTTTTTCAGGCCCGGCAGCTGGATTCCCTGATCGAGCAGGCGCTATTGAAATCCGGATTCTCCGTTGTTGAAGCAATTGCCCATTGCCACACCCAGTACGGACGGCAGAACCGGCTGGGCACGGCGGTGGAAATGCTCGAATGGCAGCGTGACCATTCGGTTTCGGTAGATAAGGCGGCAAAGATGTCGCCCGAAGAGCTTAAAGACAAAATCATAACCGGTGTTTTGGTTAACAAGGAACTGCCGGTCTATGAGGAGGAATACGAGAAGATCCGGGAGCGGGCCAAACTTATAGCGGAGAGGGAATAATGGGTTCCAGGCAAGAAATACGTTTAAGCGGCTCGGGTGGTCAGGGGATAATCCTGATGGGGATAATCCTGGCGGAGGCGGTAGGCATCTACGATGGAAAATATGTCGCCCAGACGCAGAGTTACGGACCGGAGGCGCGGGGAGGCTCCAGCAAGGCCGAGGTGGTGGTCAGCGATGAGGAGATAGATTATCCCAAGGCAGTAAAGCCGGATTTGCTGTTGGCGATGAATCAGAAATCCTGTAACGAATATTTCCACGATATCAAGCCGGACGGGGTTCTGATCGTTGATTCCACCTTTGTCAACCAGCTTCCGAAACCGCAGGCTTTTCAGATACCCTTTACCCGGATTGCCCGAGAGAAATTCAAACGGGAAGTGGTGGCCAATATTATCGCCCTGGGCGCCCTGTCCCATCTTTCCACGGTTGTTTCATCCAAGGCGGTTGAGGCCGCGGTGCTGGCCAGGGTTCCCAAGGGCACCGAGCAATTGAACCGCGATGCCTTAAAGGCCGGAATCAAGGCCGCGCGCCGGGTAAAGAAACAATGGCTCTTGGCCCAGTCCAGTGAATCGCCGTTGCCTGCTGTAGACGGGGGACCTGACGAGTATTGACGACTTCGTAAAACACCAACAACAAAACAGGAGGAGAAATTATGGTTAAGAGATGTAAGGGGTTTGTTTTTGCATTGGCTACGGCGGCGTTAATTATGATTCTGGCCGGCCCTGTTTGGGCGCAGAAGGTCGAACTGCAGTTCTGGCACGGACTTGCCCAGCCGCTGGGAGGGTTGCTGGAAAAGATCGCCGCTGATTTCAGCGCCTCCCAGGATAAGTACCATGTCAATGCTACCTTCAAGGGCTCATATCCCGATACGATGGTAGCCGCGATTGCCGCCTATCGGGCCGGCAACGCCCCCCACATCGTGCAGATGTTTGAAGTGGGCACCGCCACCATGATGGCCGCCCGGGAAGCAATTAAGCCCCTGCATGAGATGATGAGAGAATCCGGCGTACCATTTGATCCTCGGGCCTATATTCCCGCGGTTCGCGGTTACTACAGCCTGCCGGACGGACGGATGATGTCTATGCCCTTCAACAGCTCGACCGCCGTAATGTTCTACAACAAGGATGCCTTCCGCAAGGCCGGTCTGGATCCGGAAAAGCCCCCGCGCACCTGGGCGGAACTGAGGGCGGCGGCCCAAAGGATCAGAGCCGCCAACGCCGCCAATGTGGGATTCACAACCTCCTGGCCCACCTGGACCCAATTTGAACAGTTCAGCGCCATCCACGACACGCCGCTTGCCAGCAAGGCCAACGGTATGGAAGGGATGGACGCAGTCCTGATGATTAACAGCCCCCTCCATGTCCGTCACGTTCAGATGCTGATGGACATGCAGAAGGAAGGTTCCTTCAAATACGGCGGCCGTGACTCCCAGGCCGACGCCCTCTTCCCCTCCGGCGAGGCGGCGATCATCCACGGATCTTCCGGACTTCGGGCAAGAATTGTAAGAGAAGCCAAGTTCGACTGGGGAGTGGCGATGCTTCCCTTCTACGATGATGTGAAGGGAGCTCCGAAAAACTCGATCATCGGCGGGGCGAGCTTCTGGACCATGACGGCCCCCAAACGCACCGCCGAGGAGTACCGGGGAGTGGTGGAGTTCTTCCGGTTCATCAGCCAGCCCGATGTAGTATCCAAGTGGCATATGGAAACGGGATTCCTGCCCATCACCTTCGGTGGTTTTGAGCGAACACAGGCCCAGGGTTACTACCGTGCGAATCCGGGCACCGATATCCCCTACCGCCAGCTTACCAGAACGGAACCATCGGAGAATTCCCGCGGTTTGAGACTGGGAAACATGCCGGAAATCCGCACTATCATCCAGGAAGAACTGGAGAAGGCGCTTCAGGGACAGCAGACCGCACAACAGGCCCTGGATAGCGCCGTGGCACGTGGAAACGTGGTTCTCCGCACCTTCGAGCGGGTCAATCGCTAATATTCTAAGTAGTTTCTAGGTAATCGATCGAGGGGCTGTTAGGGGCCCCTCGATTAACAGGGGGGGCTTCATGAAACGCCGAGTCATCTTCAATAACAAGTTACTGCCCTATCTGCTGCTGGCGCCGCAGTTGGCCATCACGCTTGTTTTTTTCTTTTGGCCTGCCTTTCAGGCCATCTACCAGTCGGTTCTCATGCAGGACCCTTTTGGGCTGCGCAGCCAGTTTGTCTGGTTTGATAACTTTACTGTCGCGCTGTCGAATCCCCTGTATCTGGAGTCGGTTAAGAGGACTTTCCTCTTTGCCTTTTCCGTCACGGCAATCGCCATGACCTCGGCGCTCCTCCTGGCCTTCTTGGCCGATAAGCAGATTCGGGGCGCCGGGGTTTACAAGGTTCTGTTGATCTGGCCCTATGCGGTTGCGCCGGCGGTGGCGGCAGTGCTCTGGCTTTTCATTTTTCATCCTTCCATCGGTTTTTTGGGACGATTTCTGCGGGAGATCGGAGTCTTATGGGATTATAAGCTAAACGGCGGCCAGGCAATGCTCCTCGTCATCCTGGCTTCCTCCTGGAAACAGGTGAGTTATAATTTTCTTTTTTTTCTGGCGGCGCTGCAATCGATACCAAAGTCGGTCCTGGAGGCGGCCTCGATCGACGGTGCCAGTTCGCGCCGTCGCTTCTGGACAATTGTCTTCCCCCTCATTTCGCCGACTTCCTTCTTTCTTCTTGTAGTAAACATGGTTTATTCTTTTTTCGATACCTTCGGGGTTATTCATGCTTTAACCGGCGGCGGGCCGGCCAAGGCTACCGAAACCCTTATTTATAAAGTCTATTCCGACGGGGTGCTGCATCTGGATCTAGGCGGCTCATCCGCGCAATCGGTGATCCTCATGATAATTGTGATCGGGCTTACAGCGATTCAGTTTCGCTTTATCGAACGGAAGGTGCATTACTGATGAAGAAAAACGGACTGCCGGGCAACTGGCGCGCCCATTTTTTTCTGGTAATCGGAGTGGCGATTCTGGCCTTTCCGGTTTATGTGGCCATTATTGGTTCGACCTGGGATGCAGGCATTATCGCCCGCGGGCAGATGCCGCTTACGCCGGGGCCGGACGCCATAAGCAACTACCTGCAGGCCTGGGGTACAGGTTCCGGGCAGCGGGTCTCCGGCGCGCCGGTTGAGACCATGATGTTCAACAGCCTCGCCATGGCGCTCGTGATTGCCTTCGGCAAGATCGCCATCTCGCTGATTTCTGCCTACGCAGTGGTCTTCTTCAGTTTTCCCGGCCGGATGTTTTTTTTCTGGATGATCTTCGTCACCCTGATGCTTCCCGTTGAGGTGAGGATTATCCCCACCTACAAGGTGGTTTCTGATTTGGGGATGATCGACTCCTATTTGGGGCTCACCATACCGCTGATTGCCTCGGCCACGGCAACCCTGCTCTTCCGGCAATTTTTCCTCACCATCCCGGATGAGCTCGTTGAGGCGGGCCGGATGGACGGGGCGGGACCATTGCGATTCTTCTGGGACACGGTGCTGCCTCTGTCCAGAACCAATATCGCCGCGCTGTTCGTCATCATGTTCATCTACGGCTGGAATCAGTATCTATGGCCGCTTTTGATTACAACCAGCAGGGAAATGGGAACGATAGTCATCGGCATCGTCAAGATGATCGGCACCGGAGACGCCCAGACGGACTGGCAGATAATCATGGCCTCCACAATTTTAGCCATGCTGCCCCCGGTTATGGTGGTGGTTTTCATGCAGCGCTGGTTTGTCAAGGGGTTGGTAGATGCGGACAAATGAAGGAGATGAGTTAATGAGTGAACAACACGTCAGAATAGTCAACATTACAAAAAACTTCGGCAAGGTAAAGGTCATTGAGGGGGTTGACTGCGATATACAAAACGGTGAGTTTATCGTTATCCTGGGGCCGTCAGGCTGCGGTAAGTCCACCCTGCTTAGGATCATTGCCGGACTGGAAGTAGCGACATCCGGGGATATTATCATTGGCGATAAGATAGTTAACGATGTGGAGCCCAAGGACAGAAACATCGCCATGGTATTCCAGAACTACGCCCTCTATCCCCATATGACCGTCTGGGAAAACATGGCATACGGGCTTAAGGTGCGCAAGATGCCGAAGGCCCAGATTGAAATCCAGGTGAAGAAGGCCGCCGATATTTTGGGGCTGGATGGTCTCATGCAACGCACGCCGAGGCAGTTGTCGGGAGGGCAGAGGCAGCGGGTGGCCATGGGACGCGCGATCGTCCGTGAGCCGGTGGCCTTTCTGTTTGACGAGCCCCTGTCCAATCTGGACGCCAAGCTCCGGGTGCAGATGCGCCTGGAGATCAAAAAACTCCACCAATCGGTTAAGACGACGAGCATCTACGTTACCCACGACCAGGTCGAGGCCATGACCCTGGCCGACCGGTTGATAGTGATGAACGCGGGACGTTTCGACCAGGTGGCAAAGCCAATAGAAGTTTATGACCGGCCGGCCACCCTTTTTGTGGCAGGTTTCATCGGATCGCCCGCCATGAATATCATTAAAATGGAGCTTACACCTGAGGGAACTGCCCTCAAGGCGCCTAGCGGCCGGTTGTTTCCCCTGGCCTCCCGGATCGACAAGGCGTGCGGCCGCGAGGTAATGGTGGGGATGCGGCCGGAACATATTACCCTGGCCGATGGAACAGGCGACTCATTTTCGCTGCAGGTCGAACTGGTAGAGATTTTGGGGGCGGATACCCTGATTCATGGTAATTTCGACCAAACGATCACCCTTACGGTACGTCTTCCCGGCGGCTTGAATATTTTGCCTGGCGAAAAACTGAATCTGACCGTGAAACCGGACAGGCTTCACCTGTTTGATCCTGATTCCGGGCGGCGTTTAAATTGATTAAGCGAGGTTGAAATTGGTTGACACCAAACGGGGAAAATTGCCCCGCGGACGATTCCCCCTCCTGGTGATCGGACACCGGGGTTCATCGGGCAGCGCACCGGAAAATACGCTGGCGGCCTTCAGAAAGGCAATTGCCGCCGGCGCCGACATGATCGAGCTCGATGTCCATCTAAGTTCCGACGGCGAGGTCATGGTCATCCATAACGATTCGGTGGATGAAAAAACCGACGGCCGCGGAATGGTCGCCGACCTGACCAAAAGGCAACTGCGGGGCCTCGATGCCGGCGCCTGGTTTGGCCCGGAATTTGCGGGCGAGCGGATACCGCTTTTGGCAGAGGCGCTGGAGCTGGCGCGCGGCAATATCCTGGTCAACGTGGAGATAAAAACAGGATACCTGGGAACTTTCAGTATGGAAGACCTGGTTGATCGCACGCTTACCACGGTGGAAGAACAGGCAATGATAGACCGGGTGCTCTTCTCCTCATTTTACCCGCCCGCCCTAAGGAGAATCGCCGCGCGCCGGGATGACGCCCTCTTGGCGCTGCTCCTCAACAACCCCATCCAAAATTCGGCCGAGGCTAACAGCGGCTTTTTTCCGATCCTCAACTGCGGCCGGGGTACCGTGACCGCACCTACGATCGCCGCCGCGCAGAAGAACGGCTTGCAGGTGAATATCTGGACGGTGAACCAGCTGGAGGAAATGGAATGGTTCGTCAATGCCCGGGTTGACGGAATATTTACCGATTATCCGGAGCGTTTGATCAGCCTTCTGGAAGGGATCGAGAAGGTCTGAGCGGACAAACCATGTCCTCAGGCGGAAATGACAAGAGACACAACTCAATGAAACTGCAAACGGAAGTGCTGATTATCGGCGGGGGCGCAACCGGGGCGGGAATTGCCCGGGACCTTTCCCTCCGGGGCATCCCCTGTGTTTTAGTGGAAAAGGGCGATTACGCCGGCGGGGCCTCGGGCCGCAACCAGGGCCTGTTGCATAGCGGCGCCCGTTACGCCGTGACTGACCCTGAGGCGGCCCGAGAATGTATAGCCGAAAACATGATCCTGCGGCGTATTGCCCCCCACTGCCTGGAACAGACCGGTGGACTGTTCGTCTCACTGCCCGAGGACGGCCGGGAATTCCAGAAAAAATTTATTGAATCCTGTCAGATTGCCGGGATTGAGGCGTTGCCGCTGGCCGCGGAAGAAGCCCTGGCCCTGGAACCGAATCTCAATAAAAAACTCTTAGGCGCGGTCAGGGTTCCGGATGGCGCCGTCGATCCATTTACCCTGGTTATCGAGAATGTTCGTGATGCCGAAAGTCGGGGGGCAGTATTTCTTTCCCACACCGAAGTGACCGATCTGATCGTTACCGACGGCTGGGTCAAGGGGGCGAAGGCCAGAAACCGGCTCAATCAGGAGGAATACGTTATCCGGGCATCATACGTGGTCAACGCAACCGGTGCCTGGGCCAATCACATTTTGAAGTTCGTGAATCTTTATATCCCAATGGCCATGTCCAAGGGGACCATGATCATCACCAACCGGCGGGTCAGTGAACGGGTCATCAACCGTTGCCGTCCGCCCGCCGATGGCGATATCATCGTACCCAACGATACCGTTTCCATTCTGGGCACCACTTCGGTGCGCTCTGACGACGCCGATCTCTACGAAGCGTCCGCGGAAGAGGTTTCCTTTTTAATCGCTGAGCTGGCCTATCTGCTTCCGGTATTGCGGAAAACCAGGCTCACCCGGGCCTACGCCGGCATCAGGCCTCTGCTTAAGACCGCCCCGGCTGAAGGAGACCGGGCCATCAGCCGGGGTTTTTCGCTTCTTGATCACGGGGGGCGCCACGGCCTGCACAATCTCATCACCATTACCGGCGGCAAGCTGATTACCTACCGGCTGATGGCCGAGAAGGTGGTCAATCACCTTTGTGAAAAAATGGGTTTGTCCGCCGAATGCTCCACCCATATCACGCCCCTGCCGGGAGCGGGAAGCCGCCACGGTCCCCGCGAGCGACTGGACAGTGTCCGGACCAATGCCCCCCACGTCGGCCAGGAGATCATTTGCGAATGTGAACTGGTGGGACGGGAGGAACTGGAGACGGCGTTGAAGAAAGAGCGTCTCCAGGATTTACAGGATTTGCTGCACCGCACCCGGCTGGCCAAGGGGACCTGCCAGGGGGGGTTCTGCGTCTACCGGATGATCGGCGTTCTCCACCGCCTGAATTTGGCTCCAGAAAATTCCAACGCCGTCCTCCTGGATTTCCTGGAGGAACGCTGGAAAGGTTCTTGGCCGGTTCTCTGGGGGACATCGCTTCGGGAGGGCGAACTGATCGAAACAATTTACAAGGAATTGTTTAACCTGGGGCGGGACGCATGAGGGGCAACCGCAGCGGATATT
>JBBIRO010000022.1:0-13276 GCA_037441775.1 Syntrophobacterales bacterium | reverse complement strand
TTTCCGCACGCATGAATTATGACGTGATTGTAATCGGTCTCGGTCTCTCAGGTCTAATGGCCGCCAAAACCGCTGCCGAGGGAGGGCGCCGGGTGCTCATTGTGGGCCGGGGAGCCGGTTCCCTGGGTATATTCAGCAACAGCATTGATGTGCTGGCCTGCGGCGCGGATGTGCCGGTTCAGGAGGCCGTGCAGTGCTGGGCCGCCAATAACCCCGATCATCCTTACGCCAAGGCCGGATGGGAGAACATCGCTTCCTCCCTCGAAGCCTTCGCTGCGCTTTTTCCGCCGCCCTATCGCTTCACCTCACGGGAGGGAAAGAACAGTCTGATTCCGACCGCCGCCGGCACCATGCGTCCTACTTATCTCCTGCCGGAAACGATGCGCGCCGGCGCTTTGGCGCGAATGGAAAAGACCCTGATCGTGGGTATCGAGGGCTTCAAAGATTTTCACCCGGAATACGTGGCCTATCACCTCAAAAGCCGGGGGATCAGCATTACCCTGCCTTCTGATGCGCCGGGCCGGGTGGTCACCGCGGCGGGGATTGCTCACCTAATGGACAGTCCGGCATTTTGTGAACAGTTTGCCGGCCTGATCAAAAAGAGGCTTGCCGGCGAGGCGTTTATCGGATTGCCCGCGATTCTGGGATTCCGTTCGCCTGCCTCCGCCATGGAGATCATCGAGCGGGAAACCGGCTGCCTGGTCTTCGAAATACCGATCCTGCCGCCTTCGATTCCCGGGATCAGGATATTCAACCGCTTCAAAGACTACCTGATCAAGAAGGGAGTGGCCATTATTCAGGGGCAGGAGATTATATCATCCGTGGGGGAGGGGAAGCGATGTGTCGGGATAAACCTTGTCCACCCGCCTCTGACTAAGACCTATCGGGCGGATAAATTCATCCTGGCCTCCGGCCGTTTTCTGGGCGGCGGGCTTACGACCGATGAAAAGGGCATTTACGAGCCTATTTTTGGATTGCCGGTTCACCAGCCACAGGCCAGGCGGGACTGGTTTAACCGGCATTTCTTTGCGTCTGATCCCCACCCAATCCATCAGGCCGGGATATTGACCAATCAAAATTTCCTGCCTTTGGATTGTGATGGCAATGTTTTGTGGGAAAACTTGGCACTGGCCGGATCCATTCTGACCCATCACGATTCGATGCGGGAGTTGTCGCGCGAGGGAGTAGCCCTGGCAACGGGCTATGCCGCCGGGAAATGGGCCGGAGGTCTCTGAGCATGGAAACGCCCAAGGTCAATCCCGATATCTGTGTCCGCTGCGCCACCTGCATGGCGATCTGTCCTGTTTCGCGGGTGACGGCCAGCTTTCCCGGTCCGAAACAGGCCGGCCCCGGCGCCCAGCGTTTCCGCAATCCCGGCGAGACATCGGTGGACGACTGGACGGAGCTTTGCATTGGTTGCCATCTGTGCGAAACCGTCTGCTCGTCCGGCGTTGGCATTTCGGAAATGAACCTGCTGGCCAAGGCCAAGTACCTCGATGAAAAGGGGAGGAGCTTCCGGGACTGGTTTTTAACTCATGTCCATCGCCTTGACACTCTCGCCTCCCGTCTGGCCCCGCTGGTAAATCCCCTCCTAAACAGCCGCCTGCTGCGCTGGTTTCTCGACCGCTTTCTGGGGATTGATCAAAGGAGAGGTTTGCCCCGTTATCAGTACCCGTCATTCCGGCAATGGTTTCGTCGCCGCCGGCCGGCCGGGGGAAGGAAGGTCGCCTACTTTTATGGTTGCTACACGAATGTTCACGAGGTGGAGGTCGGCCGGGCTTTGGTGGAGGTACTCGAGGCGCTGGGCTTTCAGGTGGTGCTCCCCGCGCAGGACTGCTGCGGGATCCCGCGGCTGGGAAACGGAGATTTCCCCGGAGCCAGGCAACTGGGGTCGGCCAATCTGCGTTCCTTCCAGGAAATGATCAGCCAGGGGATGGACATTATCTTTTCTTCCTCCAGTTGCGGCCTGATGATCCGCCACGAATACGGACGTTTCTTGAACCTGCCCGGCGCCCAGGAGACTGCGGCTCATATTTTCGATGTTTTTGAGTTTCTAAACAAGGAATCTCTAGGTGGGCTCTTAGCCGGAAAGCTTGCCGCGCTGCCCCGCAAGGTCGCCTATTTCGCCCCCTGCCATCTTAAGGCTTTGAACATTTCGCTGCCCGCGCTGGATTTTCTCAAGCTCATTCCCGGGCTGGAGCTTGAGTTGATTCAAGCCAACTGCTGTGGCTTAGCCGGCGCTTTCGGCTTCAAAAAGGAAAAATACGAGATATCCCAGGCCATCGGTGCGGACCTGGCCCAGGAGATCAAGCTCCTCAACCCGGATATGGTGATATCCGATTGTGAAGGCTGTCGGATGCAGATCCATCATTTAACGGGGGTACCGGTGAGCCACCCGCTGACGCTCATCCGGGAGGCGCTGCGGGATTAACACCTGCTTGCAAGGGGTCACCCCCTGGCCTTCGAAAGACCCTGGACCGGGAACACATATTGCCAGATATATCACTTCCCCGCTTCCCCGCTCGCGGATACTTCCTGGCCAGGGCTGGCCAGACATAGACCACAGCGGTCCCATTCGCCGGATCCTGTTCGTTGATTGCCCTGACCCGGCCAAGATGTTCCTGCAGGGCGCCGGCAAGAAGATGATTCCAAGTCATCGGATAGGGAACAAAACGCTCCTGCCAAATATGCCCTTCCCATTTCTCTCGAAAATTGACGTGGCGCGTTGTGAAAAATGCACATCTGACACCTTTGCCCACCAAGACCTGACCATCTGTCACCATAAAAAGACACGTATTTTAGGTTGCTTACCAAGATGGCAATTGCGATATCCTCGAAAGACCGCGGACGGCTTTAAAGTAGACAAGACTGCCGACACTTGATAATTGTTTAAGTGTGACGGGAACACAGCAGGGATTAATAGAACTTCGACAACAATGAATCTTTATGAAGGAGAGTATGACCAATATGAGAATCTTTTCAATTATAGGAAACAAACACCTTGCCGGAAGTATCCGGAGGCTGGCGGTGATAAGCCTGTGTTTAGCAGTCCTGGGAGATCCTTCGCCCGCGAAAGCGGCAAACGAGTTTCATCTATCCAATGAATTCAGCGTCATCTACAATGAAATCAGCGGGCCGGGTAGCAGCCAGTCGTCCTTGCGGCAGGGATTCAGCCATCTGAATGTCGCGAATGGCAACTATCTGGGCAAATACAATGGCTTTGATTATACGCTAAATTTCGGTCTCAAACTAACGGACGATCCGGTAAATGATGTGAAAGCCGTCTCCCTGACAAACCTTCAGGGAAGGATTTCCAACAAGAATCATACGCTGAACATCGGCGATACCTTCGAGACCTTCTCCCAGTATTCGCTGAGTTCGGCCTTCAAGGGGGCTTCATACAGGTTTGTCGACGACGCCTCCTATATCCCGGAGGTGACTCTTGTCTATGGCTATGTATACCCGCGCTGGGACAACGTATTTGCCGTTTACGACGGCAGGGTTCCGGCCGTGCAAAGGCTCGTTACAGGAGTACGCCTGAAGGAAAATTTCGGCAGTACATTTTGGGCCGGGCTGAGCTACGTCCATTCACGGGACGATTACCCGGTCAAAACCTGGGACAAGCTCTATACCAACAATGCATACACGTTTGATTTTGAATACCGGCCGATCAAGGGCCTCACCATCACCGGGGAATCGTCCTTCAGCAACCAGAAGGCATTGCCCGGGCAGGGTCAGAACGAAATTTCCCGCGACGGCGACGCCTACAAGATCAGCGCCGTGGGTGACGCCGATCCCAGCCGTGTCACTTTGGAATACGAAAAGGTTGCGACGAACTTTACCACCCTGGTCGGTTCGGCGACGCCGGACAGGGAAAAAGCAAAGGCCAAGTGGCGTTACAAGTTAAGCAGAAATTTAACGACGAACCTGGGCTTTCTCTGGTTCCGCGACAACCTCGAAGGGCAGAAGCCGTCCGGACGCACGGACTACTATAAGCCGGAGATCGGCGTCACTATCAAAAGGCTCTACGGAAGGCCGGCGGCCGTTGCCGACATCGCCTACAAGCTCGATATCGCCTCAAACAACAATTCAGATAACATCAACAATATCGTGACACTGAACTATCAGGATCAATTTTTCGGCTTCCTGGACGGCGACATTAACTTCGGTTACACGTGGTACGACAATAAGATACAGACGAGCGCGCGGAGCAATGAATTTACCTACAACACAACCCTAAGCAGCCGGCACAGCTACGATACCTTTATCCTGAAACCGGCGGTTTACTGGGGGATATGGACGTCGCGGGATGAACTTGCGGTCAGCTCCGATCATATTTACGAGTATTCCGCCGGCTTGGGACTCGACATTCCTGATTGGAAAATCACCACCAATTTCAAGGCCGGGCAGAACAGCCTGCAGAAAAGTACCGGGCAGGACTCGACGAAGGCCTTTGCCAGCTTTACCCTCCATTACAGGCCATCAGTTCTCGAAAAGCTCAACCAGGGGACGTTTTTCGTGCGGGCGCTGGTTAACAGTTTCACCTATAACGCGTCAAACAAGGATTTCCGCGAAACCAGCGTCACCGCCGGTTTTAACTTTCAGTTCTAAACTATTCAGGAAATGGAGGAAAAATCATGAAGCCCAACAAAATGAACATAATCCTCATGATGCTTGCCGTCATGTTGATCCTATCGCCCGCCGGGTCCGAGGCAAAATGGTGGATTTTCGGCCAGTCTGAAGACGACGTAAATATCAGGTATCTTTTTTTGAATAGGTCATCATTCGACGAAACAGGTTCAAAAATAACGCTTTACAAGGAAATGCTGCCCGATGGAAAAATAACGATTACAGGAAAGGCGGAAGCGGGGAAGAAAAAGGTGGGGAGCGCGAGGGTCAGCCTGGACAACAGGGAAAACTGGAATGACGCCAACCTGTCGGAAGACGGCGCTTTTGAGTACAGCTTTAGACCCGAACTGGGGAAAAAGTATGTCATCTACATAGAGGTGTCCGACACGACGGGCAAAACCAATGATGTCAAGGCGACCTACCGGGAAGTGACCGTCTCCGACCGCAATATCATGAGCATCGTCAAGGAGACGCTGGACAGGATGATAGATGCTTACAGGAATCGCGACTCGGTAAGGTTCATGAGTCTGGTCAGCGAAAATTTTGCGGGCGACGCGACGAACCTCGACCGGGCGATCAGGAAGGACTTCGGCTCCTTCGACAACATCGACCTGAGATACACCTTAAACAACATTACCTCGGATGCCCGGGGCGTATCCGTATCTTTGAGCTACAGCAGAATGCTGACATCAACAAAAAGCGGCCAGACCCTGACGGACAGGGGCATCACGGAGTTTGTCTATAAAATGGGAGAAAAGGATGGGGCGAAGCTCTTCAGCATGAAGAATCCCTTGATTTTCGGGATCTCCGACGCCCAGAACGTGGCGACGGGAACCGTCAAGCCGGTAACCAACGATCCCATCATTATCGTTGACAGAAACGGCAGGGCAACCAGGGTTCCACCGCAGTTCTTGGACGAAATCGCCAACGACGACAGCGTAAGGATTACCAACAATCCCGACGGCACCGCAACGATCAAAACATCCGCGGCCACGATAACCGTTGACTCAAGCGGCAACCGGACGGGCGGAGGAGCCACCCCCAGCATCACCGTGGAAAAGGGTGCCCGAACGCTGGTATCATCGGGCCATCCCCCTGCCGGGTTCAGCTTCATTGACGGTCAGGTTACATCAGGACCGGGCGGCGATTTCATGATCACCGGCGGCACGCCAGAAAGCGCCTATGGATTTCTCTACGCCGGGGCAACCGCGGTCGATATGGGCGTCCGCTCCATCGCCTCCATCGCGGAGGCGCCGGCCTTCGGGTATGAGTCCGGCACGGGATGGTATTTCAGGGAAGGACGCACGTATGCTTTCAAGCTGGCAAACGGCAAATACGGCCTGATGGAGGTCAAGTCCGTGACTGAAATGTGGCCGGGCGGGGTTATGACCATAACGATGCGCTTTGACTATAAATATCAGCCCAGCGGTGCGCGCCAGTTCCTGCCGTAAAGCGATCTTTCACGGGCGAAGGCCAACTTTCTGACAAAGGAAGGAAACAGGCATGATAAGCAATAAAACACTCTCCGGGCTGAGGGCAAGAAGACTTGCCCTGGTCATGGTCATCTTTGTCGGTCTTAATCTGCCCCCACTCAGTTTCTCGCAAGGCACAGCCGGGGAAAAAGCGGAGCAGGCGCAAAAGCCGGCCGCCGCGCCGTCTTTCGGCGTTGAGGAACCAAAAGGAGCGGCGGACTTGTTCCGGGAAGCACGTAAGCTGGCTCCGACGGATCCTATCGGTGCCGGTCGGCTTTACGAGCGCGGATTCATGCTGAAACCGGACGCCTGGACGGAAAAAAGAGAGCTTGCCGCCCTGTACGAAAAGCAACAACAGTGGAATCTGGCCCTCGGACAATACGAGGCAATCAACAGGGCAACCGAGTCCGCCGAGAGCTTCACGGATCTTGTGCGGATGCTGGAAAGGGCCGGTTATCCCCGTGCCGCGGCCACCGCAGCCCGGAAAGCTTATACTAAGCATCCCGGGCTACCAAGGTTCATTTTCCTGGCAGGGGAAATCCTTCAGAAATACGGGGCACAGGAGGAGGCGCTCGCCGCGCTGCAGGAATACCAGAAAATTGCGCCGGGCGACGGCAAGGCCCTGCTGCTCATCGGCTCAATTTATGAGCAGGCAGGCCGATTGGCAGACGCGCTTAGAGCCTATCTGAGCGCCGAAAAGCTCATGAAAAATGATCAGGAGACCGCTCTTGCAGTGAAACGCCTGAGGTCGGGCGCCGCGTTCGTTGAAGGCCTCACTATCTTTCTTGCACCGGGCTTTAATGTGGAGAAGAACGGTTTGTCCCATGCCGAGGGTGGTCAGCGCGTTGAAGTAACTGTCAAGACCTCCGGCAACCCCGCAAAACTCGCGTTAGAGGCAGCCTCGGAAATGATGCCGCCAGGACTTTTCACCGCTGAAAACCTCGCGAATTATGAGCAGTCCAGAAAAATGCGCGAGAAACTGGTCAGTATCGATCCGGCAACGGCAAAAACGATTGATGCCATGGCCTTTCCATTTTACAGCACAGGCGATTTCCCCGGCATGACCGGCGCAAAAAAGGCGCTGCTTTCCACGAGCGAGAGTGCGCGACCGGGGATGGAATCGGCCGTGGCGATCGCCGTTCCTCACGGCAGCCGGATATTTATCTTTTTGTGGCGGGCGTCGATGCCTGCACCTGAAGGCGAAAAGACCCTGACACGGCTGATTGGACAAACCGTCTGGCCGTTTTAGATTTGAAGGAGGCACAACATAATGCCGAGAAGCAAGCATTCGCATTGCCGCCGATTGATTTTCTCCATCGTCTTTTCACTGCTTTGTTGCTGGGCGTCACCGCTTGGCGCTCAGACAGACCCGGCCAAAGCCATTGAAAACCTCGCTGCGGAAATTCGCCTGAATGAAGCGGCCGTTGCCCAGACCCTAATGGAAGCCAGGAACACAAATCATGGCGATCTGCAGAAATGGTCGGCCCTGGATGAAAAGATGGCCGACCTTGGCCGGTCCATCGACGGCAACTTGCCCGAGATAGGCCGCAACGCGGCGATTCTCTTTGACCTGGATCCGAATGTCACTCTGCCGAGTGTTGCCCTGGGGCAGACCTTTGAAGGCAACCTCAGAATGGCGACAGGAAAAAAGAGCCAGCTGCTGGAGCTGGCAAAAGCCGAAAACATAAAGCTGGACAAGATCAACCAGATGCTTGCCAGGGTGAACAGAGATATCGGCAATGCCGCAAGAGAGCTCATCGGAGCCACCATGGAAGGCTTTTTGCCCGATGAGATATCTCTTGCCGGTGAGGGTACGGTCATTGTTCTCGGCGCCTATTTCGGCCCGCCCGGCATCCTGGCGGCGGGATTGGCCTGGGCCGCGACGGGCACTTTCAATTCCATGGTCAATCTGTACAATAACTCCCGTACAGCCGCCGATCAGGCAAAGGTTCTGGGCGAGATGAAACAAGGTCTGCAGATCAGGAAGACCGAACTGGAAAAGAACATCGCTACTTTGATGGACGGCGCCCGGGAGATGCAGCAGATCGAACAGATACTGGACCGGCACGAAAAAAGGATGAGCGAATTCAAGGGCAAGATCAGCGCCGCCCTGGACGGCTGGAATAATCAATCCAAAGCCGCCTTCGAGGCGAGGAAGAAGAAACTCGAAGAAGAGGCGCAAAAAATGGCAGCGCAGCCCAAACCGGAGCTTAAGCCGTACGGCTGGGCCTATGGAATGGATCCCGTCCCGCCCATCTCACCCGGCGATTACGGCGGCGAGGTCGATGCGATGATCTCCCAGATGCGATCATACGCCCAGGCGGTGGAAGACGGCGGTGATCCGGACAATTTCCAGGCAATGGTAACAGACTGGCATAACCGTTTGAACGATCGGTACAAAAAGATCAAAGAGGATTATGATCAGAAGGTCGGGCTCTACAACCAGGCCAGCAACAACTGCTGGAGGACTATCTCCGCCGCCCTCGCGGAGGCGAATCATGCCTACACATCGCTCTGGAATTCCTGCCGTCCCTGGGATGACCGCTGCCGTGCGGCTGCGGCGGCTATCGGCGCCCGGTACAGCGCGGCCGAAAAGGCCGCCTATGACGCGCTTCGCCCCTTCGGCCAGGCCCTGATCAGTCCTTATCGCGAGGTTTTGCGGCTCAATCAGATCAGCTACCGGGTCTCTGAGGCCTACTACCCCTTTAGAGCGCGTGTAGAAAACGCAACGCGGGCGCGCACCCGGGAATTCTGGAACGCATACGGGCTCTGGCAAGATAAATTCAACGAAGCCAATATTAAGGTGCGGGGGACTGTTGACGCTGTTCCCTGGGTCGATCATTGGAAGGACCGGGGCTCCAAGATCGACGAAGAGATACAGTGGTCCCTGCGATGGGGGGGAAACATCGTGGATATCCGCGCCGGTCTTCTTGCCACGGCGGAGCACCTGAAGGAACTGGACAAGACCGTGCGGGCGGCGGCCAAAGATTACGCTGAAGCGAATGGCAAGCGAATGTTGCTTTCCAATCAGGCCCAAAGTGAACTAACCAGCATCCTCAACCGGTATGGCCGGCTCCTCTATTACAACTGGTCATCCGGCTATTACATGCCCTGGCTGGGGTCTCCCATGGAATTTATACCCCGCACCCGGGAGCAGGAGCAGAATATTGCCTACCTTTCGACACTCATCAGGAATACTTTCGCCATATCTGAACCGGAAAATCTTAAAAGAGCGCAGGCAACAGACATCCTCGGCATCGCTGCAACCTATAAGAACAAGGCCGATGAACTGGCATTTCACACAGATTGGGTAGATACTTACCGCCATCGACTTGCCACGGCGGCAGGCGCCCTGAACCGGATCAGCCTGGAAAAGACGGATAGGGGATTATTTGCCGACCGGGGAGGCAGTGCCTGGGAAGTCCTGGCGCACGAATTTTCCAAGCCGCCCTGGTCAACAATCACGCAGGAGGCGGATCAGTTCGTCTCCCCAAAGGATTATTCCGCCCTGCCCCAGGCTCGCTTCCAGTCCTGGGAAAGTCTGGGGTTGTGGCAAAAGCTGTATGCGGGACAGAATCTCCTGCTTGCCAGGCTGGAAAAGGAAGCGCGGTATTATATTCAGAGCCGCTCACAAGGCGGATTTCAGCCCGTGAACGCGGCCATTATGAAACCCCTGGAAGATGACTGGAAAAAACTGCGCCAGCTTTGTGACCGTTACGATGCGCTTGCGAAGCCGGAACAGGAGAAAATCGGCGATGGACTGGAACAGGCCCAAAAGGCAGTCCTGATCGTTTTTGAAACATGGGGTAAGATGTCTGCGCTGTCACGCAATATCGTCCAGAGCGAGCATAGCCGTTTTCAGAGCGCTTACAACTGGGTCAGTGCTTATCTGGGACTTAAAACCGAAGCCTTGAAGCCCTCCCTGCAGCCGCCCACAAACGCACTCGCCCTACAACTGGATGACCTGATTCTGGGTTACGCCGCCCGGTTCGAGAAATACAGGAAGGATCTGGAAGAGGCACAGCGCCAGATGGAGGAGTGGCAAAGGAGGTATGAGGCGGAGCAGAAGCTTCTGCGGGAGGAAGAGCAGAAGAAGGCCGAAGCGGAACGTCAGAGAATAGAGAATGAGCAAAAAAAGGCCCAGGAGAATATGGCACTCGTGAAAGACCTCTATGCGCGTTTCAAAAGCGCCTACGAAGGTAAAAACGATTCCCAGGTCATGAGCATGATCAGCGACGGCTGGCAGGCCGGCGACGGCTCCTCCCTTTCCGATTTACAGGTAAATATCCGCAGGACATTCAGGACTTTCGATGAGATCAGATACAACATCCAGAACCTGATCATAACGCCCGGACCGGGTGGACGCTACAGCGTTTCGTATGACGTTGCCATTACCAGCAGGATTTACAAGCGTAACCTAAAACACGAAGAAAAGTCGAGCATCAACGAGGAAGTTATCATCGACAGCGCTGGAAAGGCAAAAATATCAAGAACCTTGGGCGGAAGATTCTGGTACATTCAATAATTTCGCACCGCTTAGAGAGGAGTCAGCCATGAACGTTTTCCGCTACGTTGCTATCGCCGCCGTTATGTTTATCCTGTCGGTTCCGGCATTTTCCACCGAGACGCAGGACGTGGAAAAAAAGACGGCGCGGCCGCCGTCCTTCTTCGAGACTAAGCAGGCCATACGGGAAACGTTGGATAGTCTTGTCCACGCCTATGTGAGCAAAAACGCAAGACGGTTTATGTCTTTTATCGCCGAGGATTTTACGGGAGACGATATACTCATTGACCGGAGAATCAGACGGGATTTCAGCAAATTCCGCGATATGGATCTAAGATACACTATCAATAATTTGACAACGGACTCCAAAAATGAGGATATTTCCGTCGCCGTCACCTTCACAAGAAGCTACACCGACGTCAAGACAGCCAAACGGATTAATAAAAAAGGAACGGCGACCTTCATTTTCCGGGTGGTTGACGACCAGCCAAAGCTCTACAGTATGAAAGGGTCTCCCATGTTCGGCGTCAGCAAATAGGTGGGAAATCCGTAGTTTTCTTTTCGGCTGGCGGGCAGATAGTCAAGGAATTCGCCGAACAATTCACCCGACTCTGCCGTGACCCCATGGCTGAAGGAATATTGGATCAACTGGGAAACGAGATCTTCACAACTGGTAAAGTCCGGGAAGCGCTAGATGCCCTTTTTGCCGAAAAACCATCTCCATTCATTCGCCTGGTTCAGAAGACGATGGCTGATACCACGGTGCCACCATCCCAGATCGGGGATGCGCTTCGGCGCATATGGGATAGTGAGATCGCCCAAATGGCTTGCCGCCCGACGGTTCGACCGTTAGGCAGCAGGCCCGCTCAGCTCAGGGCGCGGTTATGCTTTGAATACCTCGTTTATATGGAGACCGAGAAAAAATGGATGAATTTTTAAAACTTGGAAAAGAGGTCCTGACCTCACAACCTTTTAGTGAGCTTGTTGGTGCAGAATTAATTGCTTTTTCACCGGGGCATGTCGAACTGACCATCAAAATAACACCGCAACTGAAGCAGCAACATGGGTTTGTGCATGGAGGTGTAATCAGCTATGCCGCAGACAATGCGCTTACCTTCGCCGGAGGCAGCGTGCTTGGTCCGAAAGTAGTGACATCGGAATATAAAATCAATTATCTAAGGCCGGCCATCGGCAGTGAATTGATTGCCAGAGCAACCGTCGTCTATTCGAGCAAGACACAAGCAGTTTGCCGTTGTGATCTATATGTATTAAATGAAGGTAAAGAGAATTTGTGCGCGGTTTCGCAGGGTACAATTGCAAAGATCGGCCAAGCTTAAGGAGATGAAGCATAGCGAGGCGCTAAACCCGGTCGCCGCTTCGCGGGAGGTTATACTGTTTTTTTCAGTTTATAAGCATGGAAAAATATAAAAAGGAGAATTAACAAATAACCATGCAAATCAACTCTGGCTGGCAATTCCGCTGAGCTCCATTGCCAGCCGGTTACGTGGAACGTTAAGTGTCTAATTAAAGGAGGGAATGATGCCTCACGTCATCGTAAAGTTATATCCTGGAAGATCTGAGCAACAGAAGAATCAGCTTGCCGAAGAAATAGTGAAGGATGTTGTCGCTATCGCAAAATGTGAAGACAAATCAGTTTCAGTAGCTTTCGAGGAAATTAAACCAGAGGATTGGGCAGAGAAGGTCTACAGACCAGACATCCTTGATAATCAGAAGAGGCTCTACAGGAAACCAGGATATAATCCATTTGAGAAGTTATAAAAACCGTCGAGCAAGTCTTACGTTATATAAAAGATATGAAAGATGGAAACATAAAAATCACATAAACCAACGGCTCCACCGGATCGCTGATGAATCCAGCCCCCATTGAGCCTTTTCGTTATGTGTATGGTGATAAAGAATGAATAACAAACAATGGTATGAAACATTATTTGAAAACTATGGTCAAAAATATGACGACGAATGCTTCACACAAGGAACCATTGGCGAATGTGATTTTCTTGAGAAAGAGATAAATTACAATAAGGAGTTAAAGATTATTGATATTGGGTGCGGTACAGGTCGTCATTCAATAGAGTTATCAAAAAGAGGTTATTCAATTACCGGGATTGATTTGTCTGAGTCTTTACTCCAAAAAGCGAGAGCAAAGGCAAAAAAGAACGGTTTGCAATTGGAATTTTTAAGGCTCGATGCACGACAGTTGCCTTTTGAAAAGCAATTTGATGTGGCTATTATGATGTGTGAAGGGGGTTTTCCATTAATGGAAACCGATGAAATGAATTTCGAAATTCTTAAAAATGTTTCAAAATCTTTGAAGAACAAGTCAAAATTCATATTTACAACTTTAAATGGGTTATTTCCATTATTTCACTCTATAAATGATTTCCACGCTGAAGGAGTTGTTGAAGGCAATGCTACATACGACAGCAAGAATTTTGACTTAATGACATTCAGGGATCATAACATTACAAGAGTTGTGGATGATAATGGTAAAGAAAAAGTACTAGAATGCAACGAAAGGTATTATGTGCCTTCTGAAATAACATGGTTGTTGAAAACACTTGGTTTTACGAAAATTGAAATTTTTGGAGCCAAACTCGGTGACTTTTCCCGTGAAGATAAATTGACAACCGAAGACTTTGAAATGTTAGTA
>JBBIRO010000021.1:0-47787 GCA_037441775.1 Syntrophobacterales bacterium | reverse complement strand
GGAGTATATCGTGCTAAAGAAGATTGAGCAGGGGAAGTTGAGTGAACTGGTCGCAGTACTCCTCGATCAGGGGCCGCTTTACGCACCGGTCCGGGATGACCGGGGGGTAAATTTTCAGCCCATCAGAGACCCGAAGGAAGTCACCCTTGATTTTTATAACAGTGTTTTGAGCCCGAAGGCGGTCTATTTTCCCCAATCGGAAGATATGATCAGCTATCGACTGGGACGAGGAGAGCCGACCGCCAAGTCAATGCCAATGCCGGCAAGCAGGATGGTTCTGCTGGGGGTGAGGCCACCGGACGCGCAAAGCTTTCTGCTGATGGATGAACTTTTTCTGGGCGGCGGAATTGTTGATCCCTATTGGCAGGGCCGGCGGGATCTGACCGTGGTGATCGGCTATCCCTTTCTGGGGCAGACCGCGGACCCGGTTGATTTTTACAGCAGTCTGGGAATAGGTGCAACCGATACGAGGGGAAGCGACATCTTCCTCATCAGGAAAAACGGCGAATTCCTGTTTAAGGGGCTTACCGATAAGGGCAAGGCACTCCTTACCGAGAATGCGGGACTCTTTGCCGAAGCAACCGGCGAGGACGAGCAGTATTATTTGGACGCCCTGACCCGGGGAGCCGCCATTAAGACCCGCTATCTCGAATGCGATCCCGAAAAGACGGCCAAAAAGCTGGAAGACATCTTTGGCGATACCGCTTTTTGGGAAAAGATTGCCGAGGCCTGCATCAGTTGCGGCACCTGCACCTTTGTCTGCCCCACCTGCCACTGTTTCGATATTTCCGACGAAACCATCTTCCGGGAGGGTGTCCGCCGCCGCTTCTGGGACGCCTGTATGTTTACCGATTTCACCCTGGAGGCGAGCGGTCACAATCCCCGCACCAAAATTTATCAGCGCCTCCGGCAAAAGGTATGTCACAAATACAGTTATTACGTCCGGAATTTCGGGGCTATCTCCTGTGTCGGCTGCGGTCGCTGCACCAGGTCCTGCCCGGTGAATATCGATATCTTTTCCATTGTTTCCCGGGCAATGAGCAAGTAATTACGTATAAGTCCTCAGTATTACCGCAAAGGATAAGTTATAGGAGCAAAAATGCAGAACCCATATATTCCAATGCCGGTGGAGATCATAAAGGTTATCTCCGAAGTGGATAACGATGAGATAAAAACCTTTCGACTGGCTTTTATCAACAAGGAAGACGAAGATAATTTCCGCTACCTGCCGGGGCAGTTTGCCGAGCTTTCTATTTACGGCAAGGGGGAAAGCCCGATCGGAATCGCCTCATCGCCTACCGAAAAGGGTTACCTGGAATTTACCGTGCAACGGGCCGGAACCGTGGTGGCGGGCCTTGTCACCACCGCCCTGCACGACATGACCGAGGGGGACAGGCTGGGAATTCGAGGTCCTCTGGGACATCCCTGGCCGATTGAGTATCTGGAGGGTAAAAATGTGGTAGTCGTGGGCGGAGGGTTTGCCTTCACCACCCTGCGTTCGTTGGTCAATTATATGCTGCATGATGATAACCGCAAAAGATTTGGCAATATTTCAGTAGTTTACGGCGCCCGCACCCCGGGGCTTTTGTGCTACAAGGAAGAGATTGGCTCCTGGTGTGAGAGAAATGATTTGAATATCTGCATCACCGTGGACAAGGGAGATGCGACCTGGCAAGGCAAGGAGGGATTTGTTCCCACCATTTGCAAGGATTCGGCCCCCAGCGCGGAGAATGCAGTTGCGGTAATCTGCGGTCCTCCGATTATGATTAAATATACCCTGCCGGTATTTTTCGACCTCGGATTTTCGAAAGAAAACATTCTCACTTCGCTGGAGATGAGAATGAAATGCGGGATCGGCAAGTGCGGCCGCTGTAACGTGGGCAGCAAGTACGTCTGTAAGGACGGCCCCGTCTTTTCCCTGGCACAGCTGGATCGCCTGCCGCGGGATTTTTAATCTCTCCCGATAATCATCGCCGAAGAAAGCTTGGCGAGAGTGCGCCGCGGGGACGAAGGACGCAGCAGCGGTTACCTGGCCCGCGCCCAATGCCGCCGCTGTTTTTGCCCCCTCGTCATCTTGATGGCTTCGCAAAAAATCAAAACCCCCCTATCCCTTGAGGTGAGATGGTTGGGGTAATGGTGGTAATAGCCGTTATTCCAAAGGTTTAGCTCCCCCTTTCCTTTATCTCCTCACACCCGGGGAGGAGAATTCGGACTTGTCACGAGTTCGTCTTTTTTTGCATCTGTTCTTCATCAGGACCTTCGAGGTCATGTCCCTAAAAAAGCCTTGAAAGATCATGTCAATTGTGTAAACTAAAACCATAAACAAATAGGAGGTGTCATCATGATCAAACTTAAGGATTTATTTTGGTTGGCTCCCTTTCTGTTGTTTACCATGCCGGTAGAAGCGGGCGAGATTGGCAAGGAGGTCAAGATTACCTACCTGGGACATGCCGCTTTCAAGTTTGTTTCCACCAAAGGGGTGGTGGTCTATATCGACCCATTTCTCAGCGGCAATCCAAGGACGCCGCCAGAAATGAAGGCGGTCGAAAAGGCGGATCTTATCCTGGTAACACACGGCCATGGAGATCATGTCGGCGATACCCTGGCCATCGCCGAAAAGACCAATGCGCGAATTGTCGCCATGCCTGAGCTGGGGAGGTATCTGACCCGGAAGGGAGCCAAGAATGTCGTCGGAATAAATAAGGGCGGCACCTTTACCTCACATGGCCTGGCCATCACGATGGTTAATGCATTTCACAGCTCGAGTGTGACCGAAGGGGACCAGGTGATTTATACTGGCGAGCCGGCAGGATTCGTCATTAGATTTGAAAACGGCTTTACAATCTATCATGCGGGAGACACCTGTGTTTTTGGCGACATGAGGATTATCAGCGAAATATATCAGCCGGAACTATCCATCCTTCCCATCGGCAGCCACTTTACGATGGACCCCCGTGAAGCCGCCTACGCCGCAAGACTTCTGAATTCAAAATACGTGATTCCCATCCATTATGGCACCTTTCCGGTGCTTACCGGCACCCCGGAGGAATTCCAGCGGCAAATGGCCGCGGTTCCGCAGACAAAAGTCGTTGTAATGAAACCGGGTGAGACGATTCAGTAGTTATTGTCGTCAGGACAGCCCTTTTTCCGTTGCATTTGGAGTATTTCAGGCTTTTCACACAACTTTACCATTGACCATTAAACAAGGAGGGCAACGACATGAAAAAAGTAAGAGATCTGCTCGCAGGAAAAAACAAGGCGATCTACAGTGTTTCTCCCCACTCCACGGTTTTTGAGGCCCTGCAGATGATGGTGGAAAGGGAGGTAGGGGCGCTGATGGTCTGGGAGGAAGAGGGAAAGGTTTTGGGAATTATAACTGAAAGGGATTACGCCCGGAAGGTCGTGCTCAAGGGAAAAAAATCCCCCGAAACCAAGGTGGAGGAAATCATGACCCCCGCCCGCGTGCTTTTCACGGTTAAGCCCGACACCACCGTCGAAGAGTGCATGATCCTGATTACCGGCAAGCGTATCCGCCATCTGCCGGTTTACGAGGGAAACAAATTCATCGGCCTCGTCTCCATTGGCGACGTCCTGAAATCCATTATTTCGGAGCAGGAGAGCCTGATTGAGCAGTTGAGCAATTATATTGCCGGCAAGTTCTGATAGGTTTCTCAAGGAAGGCCCGGACCCTGGTTGTAGTAAGCCCAGCGGGTGTCCGGGCCTCTCTAATTTCCAACTTTTGCCAAGCCGTCCGGTATGCGGTCAGTATTACCCGCGCTTTGATTTTCTCATTTCCGGTGTTGATAACAATGACACTGACAACTGACGCCCCCCCCATAATCAAGGCCACACTGCGCAACGGACGCAGTCTCAAAATCAGGCCCTACAGTCCCGCCGATAAAGAAAACCTGAGAAATTTTTTCCTGAGTTTGAGCTCCCAGACCAAATATTTGCGCTTCGGTTATGAAAAGTCCTGCTTTACTGAAAGGGAGATCGACCAACTGGCGAAGATCAACTATCCGGCGGATTATGCGCTGATTGCGGTTCGAGGTGAAGGAAAAGATGAGCGGATAGTTGCCGTCAGCACCTGGAGCCTCATCCCCGGCAAAATCGAGGCCGAGGTCGGATTTGTCGTCGAGGATTCGATTCAGTTGCGGGGGGTCGGCACGGAACTCTTACGCTATCTCGCGGAAATGGCGACAGTGGCGGGAATCAAACGCTTCATCGCCTATGTACTGCCGGAAAATTCCAAGATGCTCGATGTTTTTCAAAACAGCGGCTTCACCATCCAAAAAAGGCTCACCGAGGGATCCTACGAGATTGTCATCGACATTGCGGATAGGGAAGAATTCCTGCGCTGCGAAGCCGACCGTCATCGGATATCCTTAAGCGCGCTGATCCGGAAATTTCTCTACCCTCACAGCGTGGCTATTATCGGCGATTTCGACAATCCTGAAAGCATGGGTTCTTGCGTGTTACATAATATGGTTGCCGATGGTTTCACCGGCGCAGTTTTTGCCGTTCACGCGGAACCCTCTGCGGTGGCGGGAGCGCCATCCTGTCCCCGATTGGAGCGCCTGCCGGACATGGTGGATTTGGTGGTGACAACTCTTGCCCTGCCTGAGGTTCCGGCTGTTATAGAACAGTGTGTGGCCAAGAGGGTAAGCGCCTTTATCGTAATTTCCGGAGACGTTGACGCCCCCCGGGATGAACATTTCAACTGGTCCGGGGTCATCGCGAACAAGGCGCTGGCCCATGGGGTTCGTTTGATCGGCCCCCGCAGCAGCGGGGTCATTAATCGACGGGCCGAAATCAGTATCAATGCAACCGCCTCGGGCGTCATGCCGCCTGCCGGAGGGCTGAGCATTGCAGTTGATAACCCTGCCTTGGGCGAACTTCTTCTTAACAATCTGCGGAAAGAAGTAACTGGGCTCGCTCATTTTCTGAGTCTCGGCGATCAGGTTGACGTTTCCTGCGGCGATCTTCTGGAATTCTGGGAGAAAGACGACAACACTAAAGCTATTTTACTGGGGATGGATTCACCGCGCGATCCGCTTGACTTCTATAAGATAGTCCGGCGAATTACCCCTCAGAAACCCATTGTCTGGATTAGGCAAGGGGCTGGTGGCGTCTTTGATTCTCAGATGATTGAGGATCTACGGCAGACGGGGGCAATCCTGGTTAAGAGCGTTGCCGAGGGAATCCAAGCGGCCCGGCGGCTGATGTCCCAGGCAGGGGGATAAATTGGGCGCCTAAGGCAATTAGTCATCGGCAAGCTGGAAATTGGTATTATGTCACAAGTAATTTTAGGAAACGGATTACTGCTCCGGTATCAATAGAAATCAGCAGGTGAGGATTATTTTTTATAAGTTATGACCGGCTGCCCGCAAATATCCGATCTTGATAAAAGTGCTACGGTTGAGAAGGTGCAACCGCCGCTGGGGCATCTTTTTTCTCCGGTTCTTCTCGGGAAAATGCCGGTCCGCAACCGCCTGGTCATGCCGCCGATGAGCGTTACCTTTGGAATCGACCCAGAAGGTTTCGTGACCGAGCGTCATTGGACGTATCTTTCGTTGCGGGCCCGGGCCGGCACGGGGATGATCGTAGTCGGTGGAGGAGCGGTTCACCCCGATGGTCTGGACCTTCCCAGGATGCCCCGGCTGTGGGAAGATCGTTTTATACCGGCGCTAAGCCAACTGACGACGGAGATAAAAAAGCACGGGGCCAGGATCGGGATGCAGCTGCTCCATGGCGGGCGTCAAGCCTACCACGAGCGGCGGGTGGCGCCATCGCCATTACCATCTTTGGCAGTGGTCAGGGGTGTGCCGCGGGAGCTCCAAAGCGACGAGATCAGGGAACTGGTGGTCTGCTACGCCGAAGCCGCACAGCGGGCCCAGCTGGCCGGCTTCGATTTTGTGGAAATTCATGCTGCGCACGGCTACTTGATCAGCGAATTCCTGGCCCCCAACGCAAATCAGCGTGCCGATGAATATGGCGGTTCTTTCGTCAACCGGATCCGCTTTCTCTTAGAGATTATAGCGGCCATCAAAAAACGTTGCGGTTACGATTATCCGCTGGGGGTGCGCTACAACGGTGATGATTACGTGCCGGGCGGTTGGACGCCAGCCGAGGCTGTTCGATTGGCTCCTATCTTGGAGGATTGCGGGGTGGACTGGCTGCATGTGTCCGCCGGCGTGTACGGTTCGCTGCCGGTAACCATACCTTCTATGTATGAATCTCCCGGCTGTTTCGTTCATCTGGCTGAGGCGGTCAAAAAGGTGGTTAAAATACCGGTAATCGCTGTCGGCAGGATAAAAGATCCCCTGATGGCTGATCGTCTGATTGCCGAGGGCCGTGCCGACCTGGTGGCCATGGGTCGCGCCCATCTGACCGATCCGGACCTGGCTCTGAAGGCCGCCCGGGGCAGTGATAGGGAGATAAGGCCCTGCATCGGTTGCTGCCGTGGCTGTATTGAAAACGTACTGGCCCTGGGCGAAGCGACCTGTGTGATGAATCCGGAATTGGGACGAGAACTTTTCCCGGGAAGGCCGCGTCCGGCCTCTTTACCGAAGAAAATCCTAGTGGTTGGCGCGGGGCCCGCCGGCCTTGCTTGTGCCCGGTTACTGGCCATGCGGGGTCACCGGGTTATGGTGATCGATGAAAATGACCGGCCCGGCGGGGCGCTCGTTTTCGCCTCCCGCCCGCCGGGCAGGGCGGAACTTTGGCAAATGGTTGAGTATCTTCTGGCGGAGCTGAAACGAATGGCGGTGGAAATCCGCTTAAGCACCCCCTTGCAAGAAGAGTTGATTAGCGCTTTTGCGCCGACGGTTGCGGTCGTTGCCAGCGGCGCCCGGCCCCGGATTCCCCAGCTAACGGGCCTGTTTGATGCTGGACTTGAGCTTTCCACTGTTTTTGACGTTCTATCCGACCTGGTAATTCCCGGCGCGAAGGTGCTGGTTATTGGTTCCGATCAGGCGGCTATGGTGACAGCCGATTTTCTGGCCCAGGGCCCCCGTGAGGTGGCGGTGATCGGTGGCAGCCATTTTGCGCCGGAACTGGCCCCAAATGATCGTACCTACCTGCGTGCGCGTTTGGCCGCCTCCGGAGTGAGGCTCTATAAACAGGCCGTCATCCGGGAATTCCTGCCTGAATCCATTGTTATCGAGCACCGGCTGGGCCGTGAAGTATTGACCGGATTTCGTGATCTAATAATCGCGGAGGGGTTTCGGGCGGAGCGGTCAGCGATGGAGCTGCTGCAAAGGCTGAACATAGAAACCCACCTGTTGGGTGATGCCAAAACCCCCCGCACACTCCTGGAGGCTACCGCCGAGGCTGATGAATTGGGAAGAGCGCTTTAATGGGGGTGGGTGGTCAGTGGGCGGCCAAGTCTTGTAATATAAGTTTATTTCTCGGTGAAGAATCGTTCATAGATGAACAAGGGGCTTACGCGGGAACTGCAAAATAGCGCTGTAGCAGTGCGAGGGCACACCTTTGGGGGATCTAAGCAGACCTTCTCGCATATTTCCCCGGCTTTGGTTTGTGGAGTGTGCGTCCCATCAAAAGCTCCATCGCCTCAATAAAATGCTCTCCTATCGCCGGTCTTCCCGCCCTTGTCGCTTTCCTGTTGTTGTCGTGGGGCAGACCTTGGTTATCTTGGAGATGTGCCCGCCGGGCCAGTTAAGGGCGATGCGCAACCTCAAATTACCTGGCTGATATGCACCGCCTGGTACTTCCCGCCTGCCGCCCGGGCCGCCTTGGAAAGCTGGATCATACAGCCGGGGCAGCCGGTAACAACCAGCGATGCGCCGGTTTTCTCGATGTTTTTTGACTTTTTCCCCAGAATCAGCGCCGAGATCTCCGGATAATCCAGATGGAACGATCCCGCCCCGCCGCAACATACGGCGGCCTCATCCATTTCGATAAAATTACCGGTCATCTTGAGCAGGTCACGGGGTTGGGCTTTGATGCCCTGCCCCCGCCCCAGATGGCAGGGGTCGTGATAGGTAAGCGCCGCGGCCACTTTCTTGCGGGGGGTATAGCCTCTGGCCGCGAGGTATTCGGTCAAATCCATCACCTTGCGACTAAAAGATGCCGCCGGCTCTTCCCATAAGGGGTCGCCTTGAAAAAAAGAGGCCAAATGCTTCAATGTGCCGCCGCAACTGGCGCAGTCGCCGATGACGAGATCGAAGTTTTCATAAAGACGGATATTTTTCCGGGCCAGATTCAAAAACTCTTCCCGCAAACCGTGCGCCAGGTGCGGCAGGCCGCAGCAAAAGTTATTCGGCTCACCTATCTCGGCTGTCGATCGCAAAATTGCCCGTGACTCGGCCACCGCCCGCGGAAACATCATTCTCATACCGCAACCCTGGAAGTAGGCGATTTTCGCTCCATAGCTGATTTTAATCCCCGCCGGCGGCGCCGGCGCGCCCAGCGCCACCGGTCCGGTGAAGTTGGCCAGAAAATGAGCGCGGGAGTATTCATCCGGCGCTAGGCCAAAGGGAACAAGATTATTCAGCCCGGCCCGGCGCAAAAGCGAAAGGGCGCGGGCGGCGAATTCAACAAGTTGGGGGCTTTTCAGCAGGCTCCCCATGAGACGGTATCGGGCGTTACCGGCGCCTGTTTTTTCCAGCATAAGTTGGCGCAGGTCGACCATCGCTTCATCGGTCTTAACCTGGCTTGGACAGTTCTCGGCACAGGCTCGACACAACAGGCAAAATTCGATCACTTGCAGCGCTTCCCGGCTGGGTTCAATTATCCCGTCCGCCAGGGCGCGGCCGATGGCATTCTTACCCCGGGCGCTTGATAACTCCCGATCCTTGACCCCGAAGAGGGGGCAGGCCGGCAGGCAGGCGCCACAGCGGTCGCACTGACTCGTTTTTTCTTTGATGCCTTGCAGTAATTTATCTTCTTCGTATTTTGGCATAAAAAGCTCTTTTTCCCCCGGGGGCCAGTTGCCATGCGTTCAGGCTTCCGGCAGGCGTCTTATTATCACCAGATCTTGCCCGGGTTGAGTATGCCCCTGGGATCCAGCGCCTGTTTGATGGCCTGCATGGTCCTTACCCCGGCCTCCCCAAGCGCCTGAGCAATGTATGGCTTTTTGGTTATACCAATGCCATGTTCGCCCGAAAGGGTCCCGCCCAATTCAAGCGCCACGGCAAAAAGGTCATCGATGGCCTGGTGCACCCGTTTGGCCTCTATCGGATTGTTCATATCGCACAAGATGGAAGGATGAAGGTTGCCGTCGCCGGCGTGGCCATAAACGCTGATGAGGAGCCCGTGTTTTGCGGCGATGGCCTGTATCCGGCGCACCACTTCGGGAAAGGCTTCCCTGGGTACGGAAATATCCTCGCTGATCCGGTTGGGCGCCTGGGCTGCCAGGGCGGAGCTGACACCCCGGCGAATGGCCCAAAGTTCGTCGGCCTCCGCTGGCGTTTGGGCGGCACGGAAGGTAAGCGCGTTGTTTTTGCGTGCTTGCACCTCGATTTGGCTTGCCTGGGCGGCAATGGCCTGATCATCCTCGCCGTCGATCTCTACGATCAGGCAGGCAGCCACGTTCACGTCCAGGTTCTTCTTCCGGTGTCGAGCCACCGCATCCAGAGAAAGACGGTCCATGATTTCGGCGGCGGACGGCATTATCCCCAGGCGCAGGATCTGATGAACGGTGGCACACCCCTCATCGAGGGATCCGAACATGATCTGCAGGGTGCCGCGCCTTTTCGGCTGGGGGATGAGTTTCAAGAGCGCCTTGGTGATGATTCCCAGCGTTCCTTCCGAGCCGACAAAGAGACTCTTTAAGTCATAACCGGTGACATTTTTGATGGCCTTGCCGCCGGTTGGCAAAATAGTTCCGTCGGCCAGGACGACCTCGAGACCCATGACATAGTTACCGGTAACACCATACTTGACGGCTCTCATCCCGCCCGCGTTTTCCGCTACGTTGCCGCCGATGGTGGAGAATTTCCAGCTGGCCGGGTCGGGCGGGTAGAAGAGACCACGGTCGGCGCAATGATTGTAGAGGTCTATCGTCCGGACCCCTGGTTCGGTCATTACCGTCATATTCTGCTCGTCGAGTTCGATGATGCGGCTCATCCGGTCGAGAACAAGTGAAATTCCTCCTTTCAGAGGGATGCAGCCCCCGCTGCGGCCGCTGGCGGCGCCGCGGGGCGTGATGGGAATGTGATTTTCATAAGCCAGAGTCAATAGCCGGGATACCTCCGCCGTGGTTTTGGGGCGGGCTACCAGCTCAGGGCTGTTGGCTATAGTTAACGGAATGAACGAGGAGTCATAGGAATAGGCAAAACGTTCCAGATCGGAAGTCAGACAGTTCTCCGTCCCCACAATAGAGCTTATCTTTTCCCTAATCTTGTCGGTGATCATCACCAGCCGTCTCCATTTTTTATTTTTCCAAGCTCTCCGCCGGCTCCCTGAGCCAGAAGGAACAGATGAACGTTGCCGCAAAGGACGTTCCCCCGGCCAGCGCATAGGCGGTTGTGAAACCACTGTGATCTATAATGTATCCCAAAAGCGGGGTAATAACAGCTCCCCCTTCCATACCAGCAAAGAAGTAGATGCCGAGAATGGTCGAGCGTATGTCAGCCGGCACCATTTGGATAAGGTAAGTTTCCGATGCCGACATGCGGGCAAATATGACAGTGCCTAAAAGCAAAAGCATCACCGTGATTCCCCAGGCGCTGGAAATAATGGAAGTCAGGAAAATGAACGGCCCGACACAAAATGTAACCCACAGGATCACCCTCATGCTGCCTACGCGGTCGGCCAGGTGGCCGCCCAAGGGGCTCGCCCAGAACACCGCCGTAAACAGGATCGATAGCGAGGCCGCGGCCAGATGCTTGCTCATCCCAAACTGGTCAACAAAGAGCAGCGGCAGAAAAGAAGTGGCGGAATTGATGATTGCCCCGGTGATTGTTGTCAGGACAAGGAAGATCGTAATACGGCGCAAACGTTCTTTCCGGCTCATGGTGTGCGCTTTCTCATCTCGTTTCGAGGGCGGGTTTTCCCTTTCCCGCCTGTTGATGCGGCCGATCAGGAAGTAGAAGACGATGCCAAAGATGAGGGTGGGGATGGCCAAAACCACGAAGGCGGCGCGCCATCCCCAGGTGACGGCAATGGCCACGGCAACCAGAGGAGTTATCAGGTGGCTTGCCCCGCCGCCGATGTTGTGTAATCCCAGCGCCCCTCCCAGGTTTTCCGGCTGTACCGAGGAACTGATCAAGGGCGGCGCCGAGGGATGGTAACCGCCGGCCAAAAGACCCATCAAAATGAGAAAGACGAGCAAGAGCAAATAGGTCTGGCTCAGGCCAATCATGATCCCGACCAGGGCCACTCCGGAGATTCCAATAGTCATGAGTTTCCGCGGTTCTACCCGGTCGGCGAGCCAGCCGGCCGGCAGGTGGCCCAGACCATAAGAGAGCATGAATGCAGAAATCACGAAACCGGCCTGGGTATAGTCCAGTTTGTAACTGTTGCGGATGTAAGGCAGCAGGGGAGTGGTAATAGAAGTAAGTACGTGGTGGCTGAAGTGCCCCAGGACGAACAGAGGAATCATTCCACGGAAATATCCGCGTAATTTCAATTAAGTTACCTCTCGATTAATTTTATTTGTTGCCGGAGATATACCGCTGTCGCAACGGCTGGTTAAAATAGCCCTCCGATGCCGGTGTAATAATACGGGCGGGCATTGTTGACGGTTTGCATAGCTTACATGGTTAAAAAAAACCGGAGACCCCAAGGGTCCCCGGGATATTATTACGAGCAACTGCAACCGGAGCCGCAGGCGCTGACCAGACTGGAGGACAGGATAAAACCGGTTCCCTGTGGTCCACTGACAAAATCGACGTCCACCGGCTTTACCTGTTCAAAAAGAGGTCTATTGACCAGGAAGGTGATGCCCTCCTCAACAAATACCTCATCGTCCGGCGCGGTTTCATCAAGGGCCATGCCCAAAGAGGGCCCGGCGCAACCGCCATCCTGCATAAAAATACGGATCGACTTGACCTCATCGGTGCTTTTGGCGAGAATATTTTTGAGCTCCTCACCGGCCTTTTGAGTTACACTAAACATGATTATCTCCTTTTTTGCCATTACAATAAACGGCGGAATTTTTGCTACAATAGACATGTTTTCTCTTTTGTCAAATTAAAAATGTAAAATTAGATGAATTTCCGGCAGTATTATGTAATGCTAATGTAGTAGATGCTATCGCGGGCAAAATTGACGGCTTTGGGAAAAAAGTTTGTTATGTGGTCCCGCCGCCCCTTGTGGGTGGCTCTCGTGTTGCCGGGCGCCACGCAAGGGCGGGCACAAGGCCCGCGACTACATCAGCAGCTTCACGTAACGAGATATTTACCGCAAATTGAGCATCCGGACTTTTCGCTAGTGCGTCAATATGACAAGCAAGGAGTAAATTTTTTGGGGGGGGACGAAATTGGAAGAGAAGCTGCTCCTGATAACATTGATGATTGCTTTCCCCGTGGCTTTGGCGTTCTTGTGGCAGCGGGGCCGCCGGGCCTATGAGCGGGGCAGGAGTGAGGCGGCTACGGAACAGGCGACCCTGGTGGAGCGGCTGCATCACCGGGAGGAACAAATCCGAGTGCTGGAAGACCTGCGCACCCGCGACGCTCAAGCCTGCCAAGATCTCGGAGAAGAAAACACCCAGCTCAAAGCCAGACTGGCCGCGCTGGAAACCAGCCTGCGGGAGCAGGAGCGGGCCGCCCAGGAGAAGATGGTTCTGCTGGAAGAGGCCAAAAAGCAATTGGGAGACGCCTTCCATGCCCTTTCCGCCGAAGCGCTCAGGGCCAATAATCAAACCTTTATCGAACAGGCGAAGCTCAGCCTGGAGAGATATCAGGAATCGGCCTTGACGGATTTAAAGCACCGTCAGCAGGCCATTTCCGACCTGGTGCAGCCCCTCCGGGAAGCGCTTACGCGAGTGGACGGCTCAATTGCCGAAATGGAAAAAATCCGGGCGGGCTCTTACGCTACCCTGATGGAGCAGATTAGAACCATGGGAGCAGCCGGTGAAAAGCTCCAGTTGGAAACGGCGAACCTGGTAAAGGCCCTGAAGATGCCTTCTGTCCGGGGAAAGTGGGGTGAACTGCAGTTGCGCCGGGCGGTGGAGCTGGCCGGGCTGGTGGAGCATTGCGATTTTGTGGAGCAGGAATCCCTTGCCACCGATGTAGGGAGGCAAAGGCCGGACATGATGATCCGCCTGCCGGGAAACCTAAACGTAGTCGTGGATGCCAAGGCCCCCCTAATGGCCTACCTGGAATCTCTGGAACAGGAAAACGAAGAAAACCGGAGGGAAAAACTCCGCCAGCACGCTCGTCAAATACAGAATCATATCAATATTCTGGCCAACAAGCAGTACTTTGCCCAATGCGACCCGACCCCGGAATTCGCCGTCCTTTTCCTGCCGGGAGAATCGTTTTTCAGCGCCGCCCTGGCTGAAAACCAGCAGTTGATTGAATATGGCGTCGAGCGCAAGGTGGTATTGGCCACGCCTACCACCCTGATCGCTTTGCTCAAGCTCATTTCCTATGCCTGGCGTCAGGAACACTTGACCAGAAATACGGAGGAAGTGAGGATTCTGGGGAAAGAGCTCTACGAACGGATTGAAACCATGCTGGAGCATTTTTTTGCTTTGGGGAAGTCCCTGGATAGGTCGGTCGAGTCTTATAACAAGGCGATGGGGTCGCTGGACAGCCGGGTGCTGGTTACCGCCCGCAAGTTCAAGGAACTGGGGGCGGCAACAGGCACGGATCTCGCGACGCCCCCGTTGATTGAGCGGACGACGAGATAGCGACAGCTAACTATTTCGCCGCCGTCCGGGTGGGGTTGTAGTAATTCATCAGGCATCCGGCCAGGATAATTTCCCGTTCGTCCGGCGAGAGATTTTCCAGCTTCAGGGTAAGCGGGGTGATTCCGGCGGGTTTGATTACCTGGGCAGGAAACGCGGTCCGGGAGGCCAAAAGAAGCTGGCGGATGTTGGGAATGTAGAGGTAATCTCCCACCTCAAGCAGGTTTTGTTCCGCCGGATCGATTGTAAAAGGCAGCATACCCCAGTTGATCAGATTGCCCCGGTAGCGTTTTGTGGCATACTCGATGGCAATGTTGGCCTGTCCTCCCAGCACCTTTTGGCAGGATGCGGCCTGCTCCCTGGCAGAGCCGTCACCTGGGCGGCGCGCATAGATGACGCTGCCCAGGCCCGTTTGACTCCAAAAGGCATTGACGTGCGCCTCGTCAACGCCAGCCCCGGTAAAAAGCAAGCGGTAGAGGTTCTGCATCTCCTCATCCATCATAGCTAAAGGCGGTTGCTTGCGCCGGTGCAACTCCCGCTGGTAAATGTCCTTTGCCCGCGCTACGTAAAAAGGATCCTTTCTGCCGAGAGTATATTCGGCCAACTTGATGGGATTGGAACGGTAGGATGAGGTCTGCCCCGAAGGGATCAGTTCATCCGTGGTGGTTACCGGGTCGTGGATGACCGCGGCCACCAGGAGAAGCAGATTTTCCGGCAGGGGAATCAGCGGCGGCCAATCGGCGATGCCCGGCCCCAAGCGTAGTTCTTCTTCCCGCCGGGGCTGGCCGAATCCCTGGTACACCCGGCGGCGGTAAACCTGTTCCTCGAAGAAATAATCAGCCGATACCTCCGGAATATCTACATCGGCAGCGGAGGTCAGCATCCCACCATTCATTGCTGTTGCGGCAATCGACCGGGCATCCATCAGGGCTACGGCAGCTACCTGTCCTTCCGCGGGAATGGCGCCTTCCCGGTTGGGAAAGTTTCTGGTGGCGTGTCGAAGGCTCAGACTGTTGTTGGCCGGGGTGTCGCCCGCGCCAAAGCAGGGGCCGCAGAAGGCGGAGCGAATAATGGCGCCGGCGCAAAGCAGTTTTTCCAGCGAGCCGTTTCTGGTAAGCTCAAGCAGGATCGGCTGGCTGGCCGGATAGATGGACAGTGAAAATGCCCCGTTGCCAGTGCTGTTGCCGGCAAGCATCCGGGCCATGATCATGATATTTTCGAAAGTTCCGCCGGAACAGCCGACAACGTTGCCCTGGTCGACCTTAAGCCGGCCCTCAACCAGCTTGTCGGTCAGCCGGAAGGCAAGGGCATCATTATCCAGTTGTTTCTGTCCCTCCGCTTCAACCATCCGCAGAATCTCCAACCCATGGCGGTTGAGTTCGGAGATGGGCCAGACATTGCTGGGATGCATCGGCAGCGCGATCATCGGCTCGATCAGGCTTAGGTTTACCCTGATCAGCCCGTCGTAGTAGGCCACGTCTCCGGGCTTGAGTTCCTGATAGGCCTCGGGACGGCCGTGAATTCGGTAATACTCGGCCACCCGGGTGTCGGTTTCCCAGATGGAGGACAGGCAGGTTGTTTCGGTGGTCATCACATCGATGCCATTGCGGAAGTCAACGGAAAGACCAGCGATACCCGGCCCGATGAACTCCATGATTTTGTTGGTGACAAAAGATTCCGGAAAAACATCCTTGATAATTGCCAGCGCCACATCCTGTGGTCCAACCCCCGGCGGCGGGGTTCCCTCCAGATAGACGGCGATCACCTCGGGGGCGGGCAGGTCATAGGTCTTGCCTAGCAACTGTTTGACTATTTCCCCGCCGCCCTCGCCGATTGCCAGGCATCCCAGGGCGCCGTAGCGGGTGTGACTGTCCGACCCCAGGATCATGGCGCCGCAGGACGCCATCATCTCCCGCATATACTGATGGATGACCGCCAGGTGGGCGGGAACGTAGATGCCACCGTATTTACGGGCAGCGGAAAGACCGAACAGGTGATCGTCTTCGTTGATCGTCCCGCCCACTGCGCAGAGGCTGTTGTGACAGTTGGTCAGCACATAAGGGAGGGGAAAGGCGGTCAGGCCACTGGCCCGCGCCGTCTGGATGATCCCCACGTAGGTAATGTCATGGGAAGCAAGCGAATCGAAGCGCAAACGGAGGTACTTGTCGCCGCGGGCGGCCTGGTTATGGCTGGCCATTATCTTGGCGGCAATGGTTTGTTTTTTTGCCGTCTCCTCATTAATGTCCGTTGTTGATAACGGACTCAAGCCAGCTTGAGCCAGTATAACGCTAATCTCGTTTTTGTCCATCCGGGCGGCATCTTTCAGAATGACCTGGTTTTTTATCAGATAGCACCCTTTTTTCAGCGTTTCGATCATTTCCCCGTTCCCTTAAGTTTGTTAATTTGCCTCAAGGCGGCTAACTTTTATCGGCAATATAGGACGACTTCTTTTGATGGTGAAAGTATAGGAAAAACGAACATCCAAGTCAACGAGATATATTACGTCTGTTAGCGTCAAACATGTTGACTAAATGCTGTTTTCTCGTTTATTATAAGCCGTCATTTTTTCAGATGACATTTATCCGGCGGGGGCATGAAGTTCCTGCCTGGGTAGTTGGCCAGGGTTACGCGACTGGTTTTTTTGTTGCGAGGCGTTATGCAGAATTGTCACAACGATAGCTTCAGGATAAAATCGAAGGTCTGGATTGAGATTCAGGGCAAGCCGCTCTTCGGCCAGGGCAGGATGGAACTCCTTCGCCTGATTGATACTCACGGCTCTATCAACCAGGCGGCCAGGGAATTGGATATGTCCTACCGCAAGGCATGGAGTTATGTGAAATTCATGGAAGACCGCGTGGGGATAAAACTGGTGGAACGTCATACCGGGGGACAAAACGGCGGCGGCGCTTCTCTGACTGGTGAGGCGAGAGAATTCATCGCCAAGTTTGAAGGCCTCTCGCAGGGGATCGAGGCGGAAGTGAATGAAAAATTCAGGAAAATATTTACCCTGCAGCAAGTTGGCGGCTCAAATCTGACGCCGCAAGGTAGGGATAGCGCACCAGGGGCTGCGCGGGATAGAGAACAATGATTCAAGAAGAGAGAGCACACCTCAAAGTTCCAATTGCGGAAGCTGCGGGACTGGTTTTGGCCCACGACATTACCGAGATCAGGCCGGGCGAATTCAAGGGACGCGCCTTCCGGAAGGGGCAGGTTATCCAAGCGGAAAACATCGAGCATCTCAGGCGTCTAGGTAAAGAGCATCTATATGTGCTCAAGATTACAGAGGACGAACTGCACGAAGACGATGCGGCCATGATTATCGCACGGGCGATGCTCGGCCCCGGCGTAGTTATGGATGACGAACCAAAAGAAGGAAAAATTAATATCCGGGCCGGGATGGACGGCCTGTTCAAGGTTAACAGGAACATGCTTTTTCGCTTAAATTTGCTTGGTGAAGTGATGTGCGCCACAATTCACGGCAACACACTGATCAAAAAAGGCGCCCTGGTGGCCGGCGTCCGGACGATTCCGCTTACTGTAAAGAAAACCCTGATCGACGAGGCCGTAAGCCTCCTTGAGGAAAGATCCCGGGGAAACGCCGCTCTGCTGGAGGTAAAAAAGCTGTCCCCGGCTAGGGTGGGGCTTATTGTTACGGGAAAAGAAATTTTCGACGGCCGCATCAAGGATGCCTTTGCCCCCATTATTGAGAAAAAGATCAGGGAACTAGGGGGCCAGTTGATTCGCACCCTTTATGCCCCCGATGACGTATCATTCATCGAATCGCATTTCAGGGAGCTAATCGCGGCCGGAGCGGATATCCTGATTGCCACCGGCGGCATGTCGGTAGATCCCGACGATGTAACCCGCTTTGCCATCAGGAAACTGGGAGCCAAGACTATCTACGGCTCCGCTGTACTGCCCGGGGCGATGTTCTTGGTGGGAACTCTGGAAACAAAAAGGGATAATTGCCGGCGAATCATTCCGATTATCGGCATGCCCGCCTGCGGAATGTATCATAAAACAACCGTTTTAGACCTGATCCTCCCCCGTATCCTAGCCGGTGAAACCATCGGCAGAAGGGAACTGGCCGAACTGGGGCATGGCGGGCTCTGTCTTGGCTGCCAAGACTGCCGCTTCCCCCTTTGTCCATTTGGAAAAGGATGAAAGGACGTCTAGTTTTAGGAAATATCAAGAGTTAAGTATGTCGGCTTCGTAAAAAGTCCGGATGCTTACGTTGCCATATATCGCTCTTCACGGAAAGCTGTTTGTGCAGCCTGGGGGCCTTGCGCCCTTTGTCCACCTTGCCAACAGGCAATGCTAGACCCGCCAATAAGGGGCGGGACTACAAAAACAACTTTTTTTCCCCGAGAGTTCCTGAGTTACGGTTTCCACGACTTTTTACGAGACCATCATGCATCCTGCCTCCGGCGTTGCCCGGTTTTCAGCTTGACAGTCCGGCGCAAAATCCATATAGATTACAAGATGACGAACAGGTTAATTCTACGAGATATTATCCTGGTTAGCATCATTAATAAAATTTGGAAGGGATTATTATGGAAAGGAAACTAGTATATTTTTTCGATGAAATAGCCTTGGTGGAGCGTGAGGTGGGCCAAAAATGGGATGCGGTGCGCTCGCTTTTGGGCGGCAAGGGCGCCAACCTGGCTGATATGGTACGGGTTGGCCTGCCCGTTCCCCCTGGTTTCATCGTCACCACCGAGGCCTGCAATAAATATCAGGAACAGGGACAGCGTTTTTCCGACGAATTGACGGCCCAACTGGAGGCCGCCTTCAGCAGATTAGAAGAGCGGACCGGAAAGAAATTTGGCGATCCCTGCCGGCCGCTCCTTGTTTCCTGCCGTTCCGGGGCCAAGTTTTCCATGCCTGGCATGATGGACACCGTTCTTAACCTGGGGCTCAATGATGAAGTTGTGGCCGGGTTGATAAAGCTCACCGGTGATGCCCGATTTGTCTATGATTGCTACCGGCGTCTGATTCAAATGTTCGGTACGGTTGTTATGGAGTTAGACGATGATCCTTTTGAAGAGGTTATCACCCATGCAAGGAAATCCGCCGGTGTTCAAACCGACGCAGACCTTACTGCCGAAGACTGGAAGGCGGTGGTCGATAAATTCAGAGGCCTCTACCGGCAGGCCACGGGTGATGATTTTCCCCAGGATCCCCTGAAGCAGGTGAAAGCATCGACCAAAGCCGTCTTTGACAGCTGGAATGGCCGCCGGGCGATCGATTACCGTAATGCCGCCGGTATTGCTCATGATTTAGGCACGGCGGTCAACATCATGACCATGGTATTCGGCAATATGGGCGATTCCTCGGGGACCGGCGTAGTTTTTACCCGGAACCCCGCTACGGGTGAACGGGCCCTCTACGGCGACTATCTGATCAATGCCCAGGGAGAGGATGTGGTTGCCGGAATCAGAAACACCAAGAAGATAGCTGAATTGCAGTCTGACTTCCCTGGTATCTACGACCAGTTCACCGCTGTTTGCGATAAACTGGAACGCCATTACCACGATATGCAGGATGTGGAATTTACCATTGAGCAGGGCAAATTATGGATCCTCCAGACGAGAACGGGCAAGCGCACCGCAAGTGCGGCCGTCAAGATTGCCGTCGATGCAGTCCGGGAGGGCCTCATTTCCCGGCAGCAGGCCATCAATAATGTTGCTACGGCGCAGGTGGACGCCCTCCTCCATCCGCAATTCGATCATCAGGCCAAGAAGGAGGCTAAGCAGGTTGGTTTACTCCTGGCCAGCGGAGTCAACGCCTCCCCCGGCGCCGCTGTAGGAATCGTCGCCTTTGATGCTGATTTGGCATCTGAGTGGGGTAAATCCGGTAAAAATGTAATCATGGTTCGTCCCTTTACCAAACCCGATGATGTTCACGGGATGCTGGCGGCAAAGGGAATCCTGACCTCGGAAGGGGGTGCCACCAGTCATGCCGCGGTGGTGGCAAGGCAATTCGGCGTGCCCTGTATTGTGGGCGCAAGCGATGTCCTGATCGATCAGAGCAAAAGGCAATTCACCGCGGCCGGAACCACCATTAGGGAAGGAGACTGGATATCCATTGATGGCACAACCGGAGAGGTCTTTAAGGGAAAGCTCAGCACGACTCTGCCTAGCTTCGAAGATCAGCAGGATCTGCAAATCCTGCTGGGCTGGGCGGATGAAGTAAGGAAACTGGAGGTTTGGGCCAACGCGGACTATCCCGAAGATGCTATCCGGGCCAGGGGTTTCGGCGCCCAAGGGATCGGTCTGTGCCGTACTGAACACATGTTTTTCGAAGGAGAACGCCTCCCGATTGTCCAGCGGATGATCCTTGCCGCCACTGAAGAGGAACGTGAAGGTCCGATCCAGGAGCTGCTGCCCTTTCAGCGGGCTGATTTCGAGGGTATTTTCCGGGCGATGGACGGCCTGCCCGTAATCATCCGACTGATCGACCCGCCGCTCCACGAATTTATGCCCAATCACCGTGATATTCTGGAGCAGGTACTGGAGAAAAGGATCAAGGGACAAACGGAGGGGCTGGCAAAACTGGAGAAACTCCTCGCCGACATCGAGGGAATGCACGAAAGCAATCCCATGATGGGGCTGCGGGGGGTGAGGCTCTCCATCATGATGCCGGGAATCGTCCGGATGCAGGTCCGGGCAATTTTCGAGGCCGCATGTAAGATAGCCCAAGAAGGGCTGACCGTTAAACCTGAGGTGATGATCCCGCTGGCCGGTCATGTCAATGAATTGAAGGTAATCCAGCCCCAGCTGGAGGAAATCGCGCGCCGGATAATGGCGGAATGGGGAATCACCCTGGATTACAAGTTCGGCACCATGATTGAAGTCCCCCGGGCGGCCATTACGGCGAGTGAACTTGCCCAAGTGGCGCAATTCTTCTCTTTTGGAACCAACGACCTGACTCAGATGACCTTTGGGTTCTCGCGCGACGATGCCGAGTCCAGGTTTCTTTTGGACTACGTGTCCAGGGGCATCTTGCCGAAAAATCCCTTCCAGACCATTGATACTGAAGGGGTTGGCAAACTGATGAAAATGGCCGTTGAGAATGGCCGCGCCGTCCGCCCGGATCTGGAGGTGGGCATCTGCGGCGAACATGGCGGCGACCCCGCGTCCATCGAATTCTGTCATCAGATTGGCCAAAATTACGTCAGCTGCTCTCCCTTCCGGGTGCCAGTGGCCCGCTTGGCCGCGGCACAGGCGGCCTTAAAGAATCAATAAAGAAAAATGGGCGACAGAGCGGAGGCAGGAAGGGAATTCATCAGCCTTTTGGGGATTCTTGAAAAATTGAGATCCCCAGGGGGCTGCCCCTGGGATCGACAACAGCGCAAGGAGGACATAATAAAATACCTCCTGGACGAGGCTTACGAACTGGCCGATGCAGTGGCGGAAAATGCTCCAGACGCAATCAGGGAAGAGCTGGGCGATCTGCTCTATCAGATCCTTTTTATCAGCAGCATTGCCGAGGAAGAGAGCGGCTTTGACATTGCCGGGGTCCTAGCCTTGGTGTCGGAAAAGATGATTAGGCGTCATCCCCATGTCTTTGATTCGCTTACAGTCAACTCGATCGCGGAAATAGCTGACAACTGGGTGCGGATAAAAAACGAGCAAGAAAACAACCATGAGAAAACAGGTTTTTTCAACCGGATTCCTCGGTCGCAGCCGGCGTTAGCGCGGGCGCAGAAGGTTACCCAGCGGGCAGCCACAGTGGGTTTCGACTGGAGTACCAGCGGCGAGATTCTGGAGAAAATTACTGAGGAATTAAAGGAACTTAAAGAGACCGCGAGACTAGGTCAGCCTGATCTCATGGCAAAAGAAGCGGGAGATCTGCTGTTTTCTGTAATGAACTTCTGCCGCTTTATTGGGGTTGACGCGGAAAAAACTCTCCAGGAGACCACCAGCAGATTTATTGCCAGGTTCAACTATCTGGAGGAGAAGCTGGCGCGCGAGGGAAAGACTCTGGAAGCCGCCACTCTGGATGATATGAACAGGCTCTGGGAGGAGGCAAAAGAACGGGGGGTGGGTGGCTAAAAAGTCAAAAACCCCTCCCCATTGAAGGAAGATGGTTGGGCTATGGCGATAATAGCTGTTATTTTTGATATTCAGCTCCACCTCCTGTTGATCTCTTTTTGCGCGAGTGGGGGGATCAAGGGTTTTTTACGAAGTCGTCAGGAATGATGGATGGACTACTTTCTTACCGTACTTGGCTTAGTATTTGTCCTGGAGGGGCTCCCCTACTTCGCCGCCCCGGACAAGCTTAAGTTATACCTGGCTAAAATGCAGATATTACCGGATAATACCCTGCGGGTTTTCGGCCTTATTGCCATCGCCGTCGGTCTTTTTCTCGTTTATCTGGGACGGGGACTAAAGTGATTTGCCTGGGATCGTTTTACAGGGCGGTTGTAGTCGGGGGAAATTGAAGAAGGCCTGATGGATCACAAAACAATGAAGAAAGTTATAATGCTGATCCTTAGGTATACAATGAAAGTAATTTCTCTTGTTCCCGTTGCGGGGAGGAGGGTTTTTTTTCTACTGTTGTTTTACGGTTTTTATCTTTTTTCTGCCCGTTACCGCCTCATTACCCTGCATAACCTGAGTCGCGCCTTTCCGGAAAAAACAGAGGCGCTGTTACGAAAAATCGCCCGGGGGGCCTACAAAAATATTGCCATTGTGGCGGCGGAATATTTTGATTTACCCTTTCTTACCAAGAAAAGGGTAGAGCGCCTTGTCCAAATTGAAGGCTATGAAAATTATCTGGCAGCAAAAAAGAAGGGCCGGGGGATTATTGTTTTTGCCGCCCATTTTGGCAACTGGGAGCTGCAAGTGGCATCTTTTCCCCTCCTGGTTGAGCCGCTGGCCGTAATTTACCGGCCGATGGACAATGCAATCCTGGAGGATATTACCCGCCTGGCCCGAACAGCCGGGGGAAACAGGCTGGTGAACAAAAGGGGGGCCATCAAAGAGTCAACCCAAATTCTGGCCGCGGGTGGCAGCATCGGCATTATGGCGGATCAGAACATGAACTGGCAGTCGGGGGTGTTTGTAGATTTTTTCAACCGGCCGGCCTGTACCGCGCGGGCGATCGCCGGTCTGACCATGGCCACCGGCGCCTCAGTCCTGGCCTCCTTCATGGTGAGGCAGCCTTCGGGCAGCTACAGGCTGATATTCGCTCCGCCGGTAGAGATTGAGCAAACCGGCGACCCTGAACAGGATATATTAATTAACACGCAGAAATTTACCGCCATCCTCGAAAAGATGATCCGGCAGTACCCAGATCAGTGGTTGTGGCTCCACCACCGCTGGAAGACCCGGCCCTGGCAGGTGGGCCAATAGAATGTTTTCGCTTTTGAACAATAAGGAAATTTCCCGGGAAGGCATTGACCGGATAATTATTCGAGGAACCAACTGGGTAGGCGATGTGATTATGAGCCTGCCCGCGGTATTCGCAATCAGGAATTCGTATCGGCAAGCCCGCATTTCCGTTCTGGCCAAGCCCTGGGTTGCCGATCTCTATCGCTTTTGCCCGGCAGTGGATGAGGTAATCATCTATCAGAGTCCTGGAGTACATGAGGGAGTCCGGGGTAAATACCGCCTGGCCCGGGAGCTTAATAAGCAGGATTTTCAACTGGCGATTCTGTTGCAGAATGCAATCGAGGCGGCGATCATTACCAAACTGGCGGGGATTCCCCGGCGCGCCGGCTACAATACCGACGGCCGCGGTTTACTTTTAACCCACGCTGTTGTCAAACCGCGGCAAATAGCGGGAGCTCATCAGAGTAGTTATTATCTTTACCTGGTAAACAAGCTGGGCTGCCAGGTCGGGGATGCGGGAGCGCTGCTGGAGGTCGATGAAAAACATCGCCTAAAGGCGGCGGAGATGATCAATAAGTGGATCGGCGAGGGCGCAGCGCCGCTGGTGGGTATGGCAGTGGGAGCTGCTTATGGGCCGGCGAAGAAATGGTTTCCGGAACGCTTTGCGGCTGTGGCCGACCGTTTAATTGAAGAATTTGGCGCCCGGGTTTTCATTATGGGAAGCCGGGAGGACCGGCCACAGGCCGAGGCGGTATTAAAAGCAATGGAACAAACGGCGTACAATTTAGCTGGCGAAACCAACCTGGCCGACGCGATCGCCTTGATCGAAAAGCTCAGCATAATGATTGCCAATGATTCAGGGTTGATGCATATCGCAGGCGCGCTTAACATTCCGACGATCGCAATTTTTGGCTCGACCAATCCGGTTGCCACCTCGCCTTTGGGAAGCCATACGGAAGTTATCTGTAAGGCTGTTGATTGCAGCCCCTGTCTGAAAAAAACCTGCCCCGGCGATTTTCGCTGCATGGATTCGATCAAAGCGGATGAGGTATATCTTTCTGCCCAAAAAATGCTGTCGCCATCTCTGGCGAATGCCCGGCCTGCAACTCTTGCAGGCCCGACCCGAGGTACCAACTAATGGGACAGGCGGCGGTATTTCTGGATCGGGACGGGACGATAAACGAAGAGGCGGGATATCTGGACCGCCTTGATAAACTAAAAATCCTGCCTGGCGCGCCTACGGCCATCCGCCTGCTCAATGAAGCGGGCCTAAAGACAATAGTCATCACCAACCAGGCCGGAGTCGCCAAGGGGTTCTTCGAGGAATCTTTTGTCAACGAAGTTCACCGGCGGATTAGCGACAGCATGGCGGCCGCAGGCGCAGTCATCGATAGATTTTACTACTGCCCGCACCATCCGGACGAGGGAAAACCTCCCTATCGCCAGAGTTGCTCCTGCAGAAAACCGGCAGCGGGGATGCTGTTCTCGGCGGCAGGCGATCTTGATCTCGATCTGGAGGCCTCTTTTTTCATCGGCGATACGGTCCGGGATATGGAGGCGGCGGCGGCGGCGGGCGTTAAGGGAATCCTCGTTAAAACCGGATACGGCCTTAACAGTCTTGACGGGGGAGGCAATCCAGTATTTATTGCCGAAGATATCCTTGACGCTGTCCGCTGGCTCCTTAAGGAACGCTCCCGGTGAACATTCTCCTGGTGAAATTGAGCGCCATCGGCGATGTTGTCCACACTCTGCCCGCCCTGGGGGCGCTGCGCCGGCTTTATCCGCGGGCTCATATCACCTGGGTGGTGGAGGAGGCAGCCGCCGAGCTGGTAATTGCGCATCCCTGGCTGGATGAGGCAATCGTTTTCCGTCGCAAAAGCTGGATTAAAAAACTAAAGCAGGGTAAGATCATCTCCACGATTGCCGAGATCAAGGCCTTTATTAATCTGCTGCGTTGCCGACAGTACGATCTGGTAATAGATTTCCACGGCCTGCTGAAAAGTTCTCTGGTGGTAGGACTGAGCTCCGGTAAACGCAAGGTGGGATTCGATAGCTATCAGGAGCTGAGCGGTTTTTTCGTCAACGAAAAGGTTTTTGAAGATCTGGGCAAGCATGCGGTAGATCGATACTTGGATATTGTGCGCTACCTGGGGGGAAAAGATCAGCCGGCGGAGTTCCTCATACCTCTGGGGTCGGACAATGAAAAGCGGGTCACGGAACTGCTGCTACAGAGAGGGATAACCGAGGGGGAGGTTTTTGTAGCGGTAAACCCACTTGCCCTGTGGGAAACGAAGCTTTGGCCAGCGGAAAATTTCGCCCGTCTCTGCGATTTAATCGCCTATGACCTGGGGCTTAGGGTGGTGCTTACGGGGGTTGCGGATAAGAGGATGCGTCGCATATCTTCACTTATCAATTCCCCCGTGGTGGATCTGACCGGGAAAACGAATCTCCGGGACCTGGCCAGCCTGTACCGCAGGGCGGCGCTGTTGGTTTCAACCGACACGGGTCCGATGCACATTGCCGCCGCCGTAGGAACCAGGGTCGTGGCCCTCTTCGGTCCCACGGATCCATCCCGAACCGGTCCCTACGGCCGGGGGCACCGCATATTGTACCGAGACATTGCCTGCCGTCCCTGTTTCAAGAAAAAATGTGCCGACCCGGTATGTTTGACCGGACTTACGGTGGAGGAGGTATTGCAGGCGGTCAAAGAGCATTTGCAAGCCGAAAAACATCCAACACCCGCCTGCGATAAGAAGGAATAATATCATGTCGATAAATCAGGAGCTACTGGCCATTCTAGCCTGTCCCAACTGCCGGGGCGAGGTGCTTTTGCAGGAATCAAGGCAGGGTCTGGTCTGTAACTCCTGTCGTCTTTGCTACCCTATTGAAGAAGAAATACCGGTGATGCTGGTGGAAGAGGCCAAGAAACTAGACGAGCTGTAATCAGCGGTCAAGCGGCTGAGGGCGCCGCCACCGCTCTGTGTAGGAAGGGTCGGAAAGCGTTTTTAGTTATTTGTAAAATACAAAAACGGGAGGGAACAGCCAATGATAAACAAAGCGATTCTGGTAGGAAGACTGGGGGCGGATCCGGAAGTCCGATATACACCCGACGGGATGATGGTCACCAACTTCAGGCTGGCGACCGACGAGCAGTGGAAAGACAAAAGTGGGGAGCGGGTGCAGAAAACAGAATGGCACCGGATCGTTACCTTCGGCAAACTGGCCGAGATCAGCGGCAGTTACCTTACCAAGGGCAAACTGGTTTTTGTTGAGGGCCGCATCCAGACCAGAAGCTGGGATGATAAAGACGGCGTAAAGCACTACGCGACAGAGATCGTCGCCTCCGGCATGAGAATGCTCGATGGAAAAGGCGCAGGCCGGGGTCAGGAAGGAACGGGCGATATACCTTCCGGCAATGCCGCACCCGTTTATGATGTCCCGCCCGAGGACGACGTCCCCTTCTAAATTTTTTTGGGGATACAATGAGAATACTTGGAATCGATTACGGAACCAGGCGGATGGGTCTGGCCGTTTCAGACGAGCTGGCCATTGCCGCCCGGGGGATCGGCAGAATAGAGCGTTCCAGCGAAAGACAAACCATTGGAGAAATTGCCGGAATCGTAACCGAGTACCAGGTTGCCACGGTGGTTATCGGCTATCCCGTAAGGACGGATGGTCTGAAAGGCGCCATGTGTGAGCGGGTGGACAAGTTTGCCCGCCTCCTTGAGGACAGCCTTGGGCTGCCGGTCGTTAAGTGGGACGAGACCCTCTCCAGCCGTGAGGCGGACTCCATATTGAAAAATAAGGGGATGACCTGGCAAAAGAGAAAAAAGCATGTGGATGAACTGGCGGCTGTTCTCATCCTGCAGGAGTATCTCAACCGGCGGCAAGCAGTGAAAGAAGATGACGGCTCTACGGGAGCACCAGATTGAGAAGATATGATGACGCGGTATAGCCTAATGAAAAAGATGGCCCTGACCATTGCGGCCCTGCTGGCTATTTCCATTTTCATTTTCTTTTTTTATAGCTATTCGCCAGTCAGCAAAGAGGAACGAACGGTGACGATCGAAATCCAGCGCGGGCTAACCTTCCGCCAGATCAATGCCCTGCTGGCTGAAGCAGGCCTTGTGCGGCAGCCTCTTATGTTTCACCTGCTGGCTTGGGGCAGGGGGGTAACGGAACAAATTAAAGCCGGCGAGTACGAGTTCAGCCAGACCCTGACCCCGGGACAAATTTTGCATAAACTGGTTCGGGGCGAGGTAAAAGCCTTTATGGTAACCATCCCGGAAGACACGGCGATGCGAGATGTGCTGGACAAATTGGTTTCGTTGCAGTTGGTTGACCGGGATGAGTTCGTCTCTCTGGCCAAAAACCAGGAATTTCTCATGTCTCTGGGAGTCGCTGCTTCTTCAGCCGAGGGCTATCTTTTTCCTGATACCTATAAATTAGACCGCACAATGGGGGCAGAAAGAATCATACGGATCATGGTAGGCCGGTTCTGGAAGGCCATAACCCCAGAGATGCTAACGAAGCTACAACAACTGGACCTTACCATGACAGAGGCGCTTACCCTGGCCTCCATGATCGGAAAGGAGACCAGCCTCAGGGCCGAAAAACCTTATGTGTCGGCTGTTTTCCACAATCGCCTTAAAATAGGGATGAAACTGCAAAGCGACCCGACCGCCGTCTACAATCTGGATAAATTTTCCGGAAAAATTCTCCGCAGGCACTTGCGGATCGACAGCCCGCACAACACCTATCTGATTGACGCCCTCCCGCCGACGCCGATCGGAAATCCCGGGTTGGATTCCATTATCGCCGCCATATATCCGGCCCCGGTAAAATTCCTGTATTTTGTTTCCAAGAATGACGGCTCCCACCACTTTTCGACAACATTCCAGGAACACCACAATTCTGTCATAAAATACCAAATTAACAAAGAAACAAATTAAAAAAAATCCCTTGACAAACGAAAAAACCCTCTCTATATTCGGCTCAAAGTGGAGCGAAGTGGAAAGTTATGGAGGGAAATCTTGTTTAGGGGTCAGTATCACCACACCATCGATGACAAGGGCCGGGTAATTTTCCCCTCTCGATTTCGGGAAGTTTTCGCCGAGAAGTATGACAACAGCCTGGTCATCACCAACTGGGACGGCTATCTGATGGTCTTTCCCTATGTCGAGTGGCGCATTATCGAAGAAAAGGTCAGCAAACAATCTATCCTGCGCAAAGAGGTGCGGGCCTTCCAGCGTTTTTTCATGTCCGGCGCCGTGGACTGTACTTTAGACAGTCAGGGCCGGGTTCTCATTCCTCAAAACCTGCGGGAATACGCCAGGCTGGAAAAGGATCTGATCCTGGCGGGAATGACCAAAGTGATCGAAATATGGAACAAGGATGTATTTGAGGGTGAAATGAACAAAACCGCCAACGAAATAGAAAACTTCAGTTCCTATATGGCGGATTTGGGAATTTGACAATTTAACCGCCCCGGATGTGCCAGATGAGTTCCTTTCACACGCCGGTGCTGCTGGCTGAGGCCGTGGCATCGCTCAATGTTCACGCCGGTGGCGTTTATGTCGATGGAACGGTGGGCGGCGGCGGTCACGCCCTGGAAATACTTAAATTGAGCGCACCGGACGGCATTTTGATCGGCATTGACCTGGATTGCAATGCCCTGAAAGAAGCCCGGAAGACGCTGCAGCCCTTTGGGGATCGGGTAAAGCTGGTACAGGGTAATTACTCCCGAATGGCGGCAATATTGAAGTCGCTTAACATTGAAAGATGCGACGCTATCCTGCTTGATCTCGGGGTTTCATCCCACCAGCTGAACGCTGCCGAACGGGGGTTTAGTTTTTTGCGTAACGGACCTCTGGACATGCGTCTGGACCAGAGAAGTGAGGTAACGGCCCATTCAATAATAAACCAGACGTCAAAAGACAGGCTGGAAACGATAATCAAAAACTATGGTGAAGAAGTGATGGCCAGCCGGATCGCCCAGGCGATAGTTAGAAAGAGAAGCATCTCGCCGATAGAAACCACCAGCGAACTGGAGAATATTATTTTTCATGCCCTGCCCAGGCATCGAAGGACGGGCAAAATTAATCCGGCCACCAAGACCTTCCAGGCCATCAGAATCGCCGTCAACAATGAACTCGATCACCTGTCCACGTTAATTGAGTCCGCCGTTGACCTCCTTTTACCGGGTGGGAGGTTGAGCATCGTCTCATTTCATTCGCTGGAGGATCGTCTGGTCAAGAGGGGCTTTGCCGCATTGGCAGCGGCCTGCATCTGTCCGCCAAAGTCGCCTGTATGTAATTGCACGGGAAGGGCCAGGATGCGGCTGATAACCAGGAGGTCCATAACTCCTTCTGAAAGCGAAAGAAACGCCAACCCCCGCGCCCGAAGCGCCCGTTTGCGGACCGCAGAAAGGGTTTGACATATGCTGCCTGGAATTGCCGTCCGTCCCACACCATATCGCCTCGGAAAAACAGGCCTGGGGATTGAGGAAAAGAAGGGGATAAAGCAAATTAATATGGTCTTGGCGGCAGTGGTTATGATGCTTGTCCTTTTGGGATACGTATGGTCGCAGGTCAACATGACGAAGCTGGAATATAATGTGGCAGCGCAGTATCAATTACGGGCCCGGCTTTTAGAAGAACAGAAGCGTCTCCAGGGAGAGCTTACCGTTCTTAAGGCTCCGAAGCGGATTGAATCAGTTGCCCGGGGCAGCCTGGGTCTATCTTACCCGGCAATGGATCAGATCGTGTTTATTAAGTGAGCCGGACAGTTAACCTGCTGCCGGACATAGTTTTATTATTCATCGGAGTTGGGTAAATGGCAGCTCAGGTAAATCAAAGCCTCAGAAAAAGGTTGATTATTCTTGGCGGCCTCTTCTGCATAATCTTTATCGCCATTATCGCCCGCTCATTCCATCTGCAGATATTGTCCGCTAAATCTCTCCAGGTCAAAGCGCAAAGACAGCATACTGCGGCGCTGGTGGTCTTCCCGGAAAGGGGAAACATCTACGACCGCAACGGCGAGAAGCTGGCGTATAGCATCATGGCCAAATCAGTTTTTGCCGACCCATCCAAAGTTCGCAATCCCACGGAGGTAGCAGCAAAGCTTGCGCCGATTCTCAATCTGGAAAAAGGTTATATCCAGAAGCGACTCAGGCAGGACACAAGCTTTACCTGGCTTGCCCGAAAAATTGACCAGCCGACTGTTCAGGCAATCGAAAGCCTGAAACTGGACGGGATTTTCCTGATTGACGAACCTAAACGCTACTATCCGAATGGAGAATTGGCGGGCCAAGTGCTGGGCTCTGTCGGGCTGGACAATAACGGGCTGTCCGGCTTGGAGCATAAGTACGAGTCGCAACTTAATGGTTCGCTGGAAGGTTTGGCCTGGATCCGCGATGCCAAAGGGAAAAAGCTCTACCCCCGCCGGGAAAGGCTTACCGCTCCCAGCGATGAGCCGCTGAACATCACCCTAACCATTGATAGGAGGATTCAAAATATAGTTGAGACACAACTGAAGGAAGCGGTTGCTAATAAGAACGCCAAAGGCGGAATCGCCCTGGCGATGGATCCGCGCACTGGTGAAATCATGGCGATGGCATCTGAACCGGCTTTCAATCCCAACCAACCGGACAAGGCTGCTAAGGAAAAAAGTCAGATCAAGGTGATAGCCGAGAGTTTTGATCCCGGCTCTACCTTCAAGCCATTTCTGGCGGCTGCGGCGATGGAAGATGGAGCCGCAAAAGAAACTGACCGCTTCTTCTGCGAAAAAGGACAGTATGTTGTAGCTGACCGCGTGATCCGGGAAGCCCAAAGAAAAAGTTACGGCAGCCTTACCCTCCTTGAAGTAATGAAGTATTCCAGCAATATCGGTTCGGTTAAACTGGCTGAGAAACTTGGGAAGGACAAGTTTTATGATTATATGGTAAACTTTGGCTTTGGGAGGAAGACCGGGATTGACCTGCCGGGTGAGGCTGCCGGGATACTTAGGCCGTCACGCAGTTGGACCAGGGTTGATTCGGCCACTATCGCCTTTGGCCAGGGGATTTCCGTCACGGCAATCCAGCTTTTGACCGCAATGAGCGCCTTAGCCAATAATGGTGAGCTCATGAAACCTTACATTGTCAAAGAGGTTTTTGATGATGAGCGTAAAAATGTCCGCCAGTTTGTGCCTACCCCGCTTAGGCAGGTGGTCTCACCGGCGGTGGCCAAGAGGATCACCAACATCCTTACCGAAGTAGTAGGTGCGTCCGATGGAACCGGGAAAAATGCCCGGATCATGAATATATCGGTGGCCGGCAAAACCGGGACAGCGCAAAAGTTTGACCAGCGGCTGCGAAAGTATTCTTCCGAGCGGGTCAAAACCTCTTTCATCGGGTATTTTCCCGCGGAAAATCCCAAAGTCGCCCTCCTGGTCATATTGGACGAACCCAGAAAGGACATGTGGGGGGGACTGGCTTCAGCGCCCGTTTTCAGTAGCATAGGCTCCCAGATAGTGACTTCCCTGAAAAATGATATAATTGAAGCTCCTGCGGCTTCGGATAAAATGGAGGAGTTGAGGCCGGCCATCAAATTGAAACTTGTCACCTCTCAGGAGATCCCCCTCGAATCCGAACTGCTGAAAAATACCGTTGATGACAATCGAATGCCGAACTTCCGGGGCATGACTATCAGGGATGTGCTCAAAACTGCCCGCCAGAGGGGGATAGCAGTGACGACCGTCGGCAGCGGCTGGGCGGTTCACCAGGAGCCTGCGGCAGGGTCTATCCTGGGAGACAGTTTGAGTTGCCGGGTTTCCTTCAGTCCGGGCAAATAATTATCGCTGCCTGCTGAAGCATGATGAACGCGTAAAAATCAACGTTATTACCCATAGCCAAGGGGACGCGGGAACACTGTCCACGGCAACAGGGCTTTACAAAAAATGGCGGCGCTTCAGTTTTGATGGGCGGCAATTTATTATCGGATCAGCAAAAGCTAGAGAAGCAAAAAATGAAATTATCAACTCTTATCAGCGACATGGAACTCGTGACGGTCAAGGGCGATCTGAGCGCCCCGGTTTCCTCGCTTTGCTATAATTCTCAAAACTGCTTGTCGGGCAGTGCTTTTGTCGCCATCCGGGGGCTAAAGTCAGATGGGCACCGTTACATAAATGACGCCATAGCGCGGGGAGCCAGGGTCATCATCCACGAAGATGACTATGATCCGCCGCCGGGCGTAGTTTCGGTCAGGGTTGGAGAAAGCCGCCTCTCCCTGGGGATACTGGCGGCTAATTTTTTTCGCCATCCGTCTTTGGCAATTAAGCTCATCGGTATTACCGGAACCAACGGCAAGACCACGGTAACCTATTTGCTTGAATCCATCCTTAAATCGGGGGGTCTCAGCGCCGGAGTTATCGGCACCATCAATTACCGTTATGCCGACAAGTATTTTTCCGCTCCCAACACCACCCCCGAGTCATACGAGTTTCAACGTATTTTACGCGAAATGGTGGACGCGGCTGTATCACACGTCATTGCCGAAGTCTCCTCCCATGCGCTGGACTTAAGAAGAGTAGATGCCTGTGATTTTGATCTGGCGGCATTTACCAATCTGTCTAGGGATCACCTCGATTACCATCAAACGATGGAGGATTATTACCAGGCAAAAAAGAGACTTTTTAGCGAGGTATTGCCGGCAGGACGCAAGAGGGCCACCGCCAGATCGGTTATCAATACCGATAATCCTTGGGGACGGAGACTCCTTAACGAAATAGGACTGCCTAAAACCACGTACGGGCTTACGGACGCCGCTGATGTGCATGCCCGGAAATACAGCCTTACCATAAGCGGAATAACCGCCTCCATTATCAGCAGCGGGGGAGTGCTTGAAATCAAATCGGCACTGACGGGCAAATATAATCTGGAGAACATTCTGGCTGCAGTGACCGTCGCTTTGTCTTTGGGGATCGAATCGCGTTACATCGAGGAGGGAATAGCGGCTTTGACAAGCGTGCCTGGCCGGCTGGAAAGGGTAAGCCTACCGGGAGAACCGTCGGTATTTGTTGATTACGCCCATACTGATGATGCCCTTTTCAATGTCCTTACAAACCTGAATCAATTCAAAAAACGAAGAATCATAACCCTGTTTGGCTGCGGCGGCAACCGGGATCGAGGGAAAAGGCCTAAAATGGGCGCGGTGGCGACATCGTTAAGCGATTTGACCATAATCACCTCCGACAATCCCAGATCAGAGGAGCCATCCCGGATAATCGCCGATATCGAGGCCGGGATTGACCGTACGCTGGTAAGGAAAATCACGCCGGAAACCGCTCATGAAAGCGGGCAGGCTTACCTGATCATCTCTGATCGCAGCCGGGCCATCGAGTGGGCCATCAATCAAGCAGAACCTTCCGATATTGTTCTTATTGCCGGAAAGGGTCACGAGGACTACCAACTAATAGGCGATGACCGGCTACATTTTGACGACCGGGAGGCGGCCCGGGCTTGTCTGGATTTGCGGGCCAGCCGGAAAAAGAAACACTCTGCCTCTAGTAGGGAAAACTCAGATCTGGATGACGAGCCTTGTCTGTCCGCAGCGGAGGTACTGACAGCTACCGGCGGGCGATTGCTACAAGGCAGCGCCGACGGTGTTTTTTACGGAATTTCCACTGATTCTCGGTCAATCCTAAGGAGAAATCTGTTCATTCCGCTCACGGGGGAGCGATTTGACGGCCATGATTTTATCGATCAGGCTATAGCGAGGGGCGCTGCCGGGTATCTCTGCCGGCCCGGCCTGGTAAATCCAGCAGCAGAAATAACCGTGATCGAGGTGGCGGATACGCTGGTCGCACTGGGGCACCTAGCCAGATACTGGCGACGGCGCCTGCCGGTTAAGGTCGTGGCCATTACCGGAAGCGCCGGCAAAACAACAACCAAAGATATGACTGCGGCTATTCTGGAGCTGGCCGGACCAACCTTGAAGACTCAGGGGAATTTTAATAACCTCATTGGCCTGCCGCTAACGATATTTCGTCTGCGTAACTGCCATGAGCTCGCGGTTCTGGAGCTGGGCATGAATACCAGAGGCGAGATCAGCCGCCTTACCCGCATTGCCGAGCCCCAGGTAGGCCTGATCACCAACGTAGGCCCGGCCCACCTGGAGAACCTCAAGAGCCTGGAGATGATCAGGGAAGAGAAGGGCGATCTGTTCAGGAACATGTCGCCCGAGGGTATAGCGGTCATTAACTTGGATGATGAGGCGGTAAGGATTGTGGCCCAGGAATGGACCGGCCGGCGGGTTACCTTCAGCCTTACTGGTGAGGCTGACGTAGCTGCGCGAGATATTAGGCCCAGCGGAAACCATGAAACTGAATTCCTGCTTAAAATCGGCGCCGAGTCCGGGCTGGTAAGGCTGGCCACGGCCGGCGCCCATCAGGTGCTAAACGCCCTGGCCGCCGCCGCCTGCGCCTGGGCCTGCGGCATTTCCCGCGAGATGATTTGCCGCGGGTTGAACGGATTTACCGCCTCGACCGGACGTTTTTGCATCAGTCAACTGGGAGGAGGTGCGTTCTTAATCGATGATTGCTATAATGCCAACCCCTCTTCCCTGAGGGAAGCGCTGAAAACAATGGCCGGATTGAAAGGCGCCAACCGGTCGATTGCAGTTTTAGGGGATATGCTGGAATTGGGGGATGAGGCAGAAAGTTATCACGAAAGACTTGGCGGCTTCGCCGTAGAGTGCGGCGTGGATGCCCTGCTGCTTACAGGCAACTTCCGGAAGGCCTACGCCGCTGGAGCCCGCCTTGAGGGTATCCCGGCCGACCGGATAATCTTCTTTGACCAGCCCGCAGAGGTCAGCGAATATCTCAGAGGACGGCTTAACCCGGGGGATTGGATTCTAGTCAAGGGATCCAGACGGATGAAGCTGGAGTCCGTCGTTGAAGAGATAAAAGGTGTTTGCTGTTAGGCTAATTAACTAAAAGGAACGAGTGCTTTGTTTTATCACCTGCTGTACCCACTAAACGAGTTATATAGCTTCTTCAATGTCTTTCGGTATATCACCTTCCGGACGATCTATGCCGCCATTACGGCGCTCCTTATCTGTTTCATCCTCGGTCCCTGGCTGATCCGGAAACTGCAGCTACTCCAAATGGAACAACCCATCCGGGAAAACGGCCCCAGCTCACATATCACGAAAAAAGGGACACCCACCATGGGCGGAATTCTCGTTATCTTTGCCGTTACGATCTCCACCCTGCTGTGGGCTAACCTTACCGTGGATTATATCTGGTACGTTCTGGCGGTTACCCTTGGTTTCGGGATAATCGGCTTTATGGATGATTATCAGAAACTCTCCCAAAACAGCAGCCGGGGAATCTCCGGCAGCACCAAATTTATTGCAGAGTTGCTGATTGCCCTTGTAATCAGCCTAAGCCTTTATTTCAAATCCGGATTCACGACCAGCATCGCCGTCCCCTTTTTTAAGACGTATCTGCCGGACCCGGGAGTTTTTTATATCCTTATCGCCACCTTTATTATCGTCGGAACGGCAAACGCGGTGAATCTGACCGACGGACTCGATGGCCTCGCCATTGGGCCTTCCATTACCTGCTTCATGACGTATCTATTGTTTGCTTATTTTGCCGGTAACGTCAAAATTGCCAATTATCTGCAGATTCCCTATGTGCCGGGAACCGGGGAACTGGCGATCTTCTGCGGCGCCATTGCCGGCGCCGGCATCGGATTCCTCTGGTATAACACCTATCCCGCTCAGATGTTCATGGGCGACGTGGGTTCACTTTCTCTAGGTGGCGCCCTGGGGACCATGGCAATAGTGACGAAACAGGAGATTTTACTGGTGATTGTAGGCGGTGTTTTCGTTCTGGAAACGCTGTCAGTTATATTTCAGGTGGGCTGGTTCAGGGTAAGCGGGGGCAAGAGGATCTTCCGGATGGCTCCGCTGCACCATCATTTTGAGCTCAAGGGTTGGGCGGAACCCAAGGTAATTGTCCGCTTCTGGATCATTTCGATTCTCCTGGCGCTGGTAGCAATCAGCACCTTGAAGCTACGGTAGGTATGGCGATGATGCTGGCAGGAAAAAAAACGCTGGTCATTGGCTTAGGCAAGACGGGACTGGCCGCCGCAAGCTTTCTTTTGGATCAAGGCGCCAAGGTGGCGGCAACGGATATTATGGCCCGGGAACAGATCAACAAAACCCTGCAACCTCTCAAGGATAAGGCGGCATTGATTGCGCTGTCCGACTATAATGAAAGAGCTCTGGCCGGTGTGGACTTGGTGATCCCCTCTCCCGGAGTGCCCCCTGCCGATGACATTCTCGTGGCAGCGCAAAAAGCGGGAATCCCGATCATGAGCGAGCTGGAATTGGCATTCAAGTATCTCACCAGGCCGCTTTTGGCGATTACCGGAACCAATGGCAAGACCACTACCGTTACTCTGTTGGGGGAGATACTTGAGAAGTGCGGCCGGTCGGTATTTGTCGGCGGCAATATCGGCGCCCCGCTAATCGGGTATGTAGCGGGTCCTCAAGATGAGGACTACGTGGTAGCCGAGGTAAGCAGCTTCCAGCTCCAATGGATTGAGACTTTCCGGCCAAAGGTGGCGGCCCTTTTGAACATATCCGGGGATCATCTGGACTATCATGGGTCATTTGCCGCCTATCGCCAGAGCAAGGAACGAATATTTGAAAATCAAAAAGAGGGAGACCTCGCCATTATGAATGCCGGCGAGGACTGGGCCGAATCTTTGGCGTCGCGCCTTGTTTGCCGAAAAATGTTCTTCAGTACCCAAATCCCAGGGGTAACCGGGATATTTCTGCAGGGAAACCGGCTGATCTACGAAGATAACGAGGGAGTCAGAGAGGATTACCCCCGCGATATGATCGTTATTCCGGGGCAGCATAACATCGAAAATGTGATGGCGGCAATTTTGGCGGCCCGGGAATGCGGCTGCCCGCGCGAGGGGATTATCGCGGCGGTCAGATCCTTTCACGGAATTGCCCACCGGATTGAGTATGCCGGGCGGAAGGGTAATGTCCTTTTTTACGACGATTCCAAGGGTACCAATGTAGGCGCGGTTCAGCGGGCGCTCGAAACATTTGATCGTCCGATCATTTTGCTGATGGGAGGTCGCGATAAGGATAGTGATTTCAGTAAGCTGGCGCCATTTATTCCTGGCCGTGTGAAGCGCCTGATCACCTTTGGCGAGGCCGGGCCCAAAATTGCCGCTGCCCTGGAGAGCAGCGTAAAAACCAGCATGGCCCGCGGGTTAAGAGAAGCCGTTGTTCTGGCCTGCCGGCATTCTGCGGCAGGGGATGTGATTCTTTTATCCCCCGGCTGCGCCAGCTTCGATGAATTTTCCAACTATGCCGAACGGGGAAGGGTTTTCAAAGATGTTATCAAAAATCTTTAAAAAAATGCGGTCGCGGCCCGCAGCGGCGAAAACCGATATCCTGCTTTTGGGTGTGACCCTGGCATTGATTACCTTCGGCACGGTGATGATCTATAGCTCCAGTTCTCTTTTGGCTCTGGACAAGTTTAAGGACGGCGAATTTTTCATCAAAAAACAGTTCTACTTTTTGATATTGGGCATGATCGTAATGACGCTCGCCAGCAAGATCAATTATAGCGTCTGGAGTGTTCTGGCTTACCCGGCCCTGGTGACATCCTGTATCTTGCTTGCTCTTTTGTTCATTCCCGGCTTTGGGGTGCGTGCCGGCGGGGCGACGCGCTGGCTTAAATTAGGGGGAGTGACTTTTCAGGTGGTGGAAGTGGTTAAGGTTGGGCTGGTGATTTTTCTCGCCCATTATCTTTCAGAACATTGGAAAAAATTGGAAAATCTGGGGGCGCCTTTCTTTATTTCGCTGGCGGCGGCCGGTCTTTTAGCAGCCATGATCTATCTGCAGCCGGACTACGGCAGTGCAACCCTTGTTGTTGTCATTACCATTTTGATGCTGTTTCTGGCCGGTATAAAAATAAAATATGTGGTTATTATGGGAATTATTTTCCTTCCCGTAATGGCCGGCCTGCTGTTGCTAAAGGGATACCGGGTAGAGAGACTGATGACCTTCCTGGACCCCTGGCGGGACCCTTTGAAATCCGGCTTTCAGATAATCCAGTCTTTTATTTCCTTCGGTTCCGGGGGGGCCACCGGTGTCGGCTTGGGTGGCGGCATGCAGAAGCTCTTCTATCTGCCGGAGGCGCACACCGACTTTATCTTGGCCATCATCGCCGAAGAAAGTGGTCTCATCGGCGTCATCATGGTGATTGCCTTATATGCGATTCTGATCTATCGCGGTTTGGCCATTGCCTATCGGGTAGACGATTTTTTTGGCTACCTGCTGGCGGCGGGTTTAACCCTACTGCTGGCCTTTGGAGTGGCGATAAATATTCTCGGCGTCATGGGCATTATTCCCTTGAAGGGCATGGCCCTTCCTTTTTTGAGTTACGGCGGGACATCGCTGATTGTGAGTATGGCGGCGGTGGGAATTTTGCTGAATGTCTCCAGCCATTGCCGCAGGTAATTTAGGCTTGCTGAATGATGAAAATTAAAATTTTGATCGCGGGTGGCGGAACGGGAGGGCATCTCTTCCCCGGCATTGCCGTAGCGCAGGAGGCGCTAAGCCGGAATCCGGAAAATGACGTTCTTTTTGTTGGCACGTCACGCGGTCTGGAAGGCACCCTGCTGGATAAGATTGGGTTTAGACTCCGAACCATTAGCGTGGGGGGAGTCATTGGTCGCGGAGCATCAAAAACAATAAAAAACCTGTTTTTGATCCCCCGGGCCATGATTCAGTCGCTCAAGATCATCCGGGACTTCAAACCGGATTTGGCGTTCGGGGTGGGGGGATACGCCTCGGGTCCAACAATCCTTGTCGCCAGGCTGGCCGGAATCAAGACGGCCATTGCCGAGCAAAATGCCCTACCGGGAATCACCAACCGCTTGTTGGGGTTCATTGTTGACAAGGTTTTCATTACCTATCCGGAGACGAGCCGCTGGTTTTCGCCGGCGAAAACAATTCTGACCGGCAATCCGGTAAGGAGAGGATTTAACCGGGGGCATCAAGACGAAAAAACGGCAGATGCCAAAAGATTTACGCTGTTGGTTTTTGGCGGCAGCCAGGGGGCGGCCGCTATCAACGAAGCAATGATTGACGCCATTTTGCACTTGAACAAAGCAAGTTTGAACCTTAGAATCATCCATCAGGCGGGTCGTAAGGATCTGGCGTATGTTACCAAGAGTTATGAGGATTATGGCCTGGATGCCGAGGTGCTCCCCTTTATTATGGATATGCCCAAATCCATGAGGGAGGCGGATCTGGTAATCTGCCGGGCCGGCGCCACTTCCATCGCCGAGATAACCTCACTGGGAAAGGCGGCGATCCTTGTCCCCTATCCCTTTGCGACTCATGACCACCAGACAAAAAATGCCCAGGCCCTGGCCGGACGGGGCGCAGCGGAATTAATTTCGCAGCAGCGGTTAAGCGGGCCTAAGCTGGCACAGACTATTTTAAAGTTTTACAATAACCGGGAGATGCTTGCGGCAATGGGGAAAAAGGCCGCTGCCCTGGGCCAACCGGAGGCGGCGGCATCTATTGTTGATCATCTGCTGGCAATGATTGCAGAAAAAGGATGCCGATGAAGCAGCAGAAACTAACAGACCAGATGAGCCGCAAGGTCAGGGGTATCCATTTTGTGGGTATCGGCGGCATCGGCATGAGCGGCATTGCCGAGGTGTTGCACAACCTGGGGTACCTGGTAACCGGTTCGGACTTGAGTTCCTCCGATACCACCCTGCGCTTGGCAGCGCTGGGGATTCGGGTATATTACGGTCATCAGGCTTTCCATGTAGCTGATAATGTCGATGTTGTTGTCACTTCAACCGCAGTCAGGCAAGACAATCCGGAAGTTGAAGAGGCTCATAAGCGATTGATTCCGGTCGTGCCCCGGGCGGAAATGCTGGCGGAACTGATGAAAATGAAGTTCTCTATCGCGGTTTCCGGCAGTCACGGGAAAACCACCACCACCTCGATTATCGCCAGCCTACTGGCCCAGGGAGGGCTTGACCCAACGATGGTCATTGGCGGCAAACTGGCGGCAATCGGCAGTAATGCTAGGCTGGGCAACGGTGAAATCATCGTTGCGGAAGCGGACGAAAGCGACGGGTCATTTCTCAAACTCTCTCCCTGTCTGGCGGTAATAACCAATATCGACTTAGAGCATGTGGATTATTACCGTAACCTAGACGAAATAAAAGAAGCCTTTATCAGTTTCGCCAACCGGGTGCCTTTTTACGGCTCAACAGTGTTGTGCAGCGATGATGAGAATATTCGCACCATTATACCGGCGATTAAAAGAAAATTTATTACCTATGGCATCAATTCCGAGGCCGACTTCAAAGCGACGGAAATTTCTTTTCAGGGGGCCACCAGCCTCTTTACACTCCGCCGGCGGGGCAATTTTTTAGGCCGGGTAAAACTAAACGCCCCTGGTCTCTTTAACGTCTATAATGCCTTGGCGGCAATCGTCATCTCTTTAGAGATAGATCTTCCTCTGGATCAGATCATCGCTGGCCTGTCGTGCTTCAGCGGCGTTAAGAGGAGATTGGAGGTGAAGGGCATAGTGAACGGAGTGCTGGTCGTGGATGATTATGGACATCATCCCACCGAGATCAGGGCAACCTTGGCGGCGGCCCGGCATATCTGGGAAGGAAGGAAGTTCGTTGTTTTTCAGCCCCATCGTTACAGCCGCACCAGCGCCCTTTTCCAGGAATTTGCCGCATCTTTTGCTGACGCCGACAGCCTCATCGTGACCGACATCTATCCGGCCGGAGAATCTGCCTTGCCCGGGGTTGATAGTGAACGGCTTCAGCAGGCCATCAGTAGCTGCGGGCACCAGAATGTCGCCTATGTCGGCGGTCTTGACCGCATCGTTGACCGTCTAATCGAACAGGCCCGGCCAGGTGATGTTATCATAACCCTGGGCGCCGGGAGTATCTGGAAGGCGGGCGAGGAGTATCTTCGTCGCGCCGCCGGAGGCCTCAACTAATGGAGAAAAAAAGCCTGCCGTCCGGCGGCGAGGATTGCGTCCTGCGGGAATCTCTGGAATCGCTGATGACCGGTCCCGTTCTTTTCGGCGAGCCACTGAAAAACCATACCTCCATGGGGGTTGGAGGGGCGGCGGATGCCCTGGTTTATCCCCGCAACAGGGAAGAGATTGCTTCCCTGCTCGATTTTTTTCGTAAACAGGCCATCCCCTTCTTTATCTTGGGGAACGGAACGAATGTGATTTTTGGCGACGGCGGCTTCCGGGGCGTGGTCGTATCCTTAAAAAACCTGGCGGCCTTGCATCTATTGGCAGCGGTGGGGGAAAACCGCCTGATACAGGCGGAAGCCGGCGCAGGCCTGGGAGAACTGGTCGAACTGACTTGCAACAACGGATTGACCGGACTGGAATTCTGCGCCGGCATTCCCGGCTCAGTCGGCGGCGCCCTTAAGATGAATGCCGGCGCCTATGGCAGGGAAATAAAGGATTGCGTTGTGAGTATATCGATTATCGATGAGGAAGGGGTTGTAAAAAGCCTCGGAAGGCCGGAACTTTCATTCTCTTACCGGAACCTGCGTTTACCGGCGGGATCGGTAATTCTGGCGGCTGAATTTATCCTTAAGCACGCAATGGAAGGAGAAATCATTGCGAAGGTCAATCAAAATCTACGGCACAGAAGGCAACGGCATCCCCTCAACCAGCGAAGCGCCGGTTCCATCTTCAAGAATCCCCCGGGGGAGTCGGCCGGTCGGATTATTGACCGGTTGGGTTTGAAGGGCTGGCGGATCGGTGACGCTCAGGTATCTCCGTTACATGGCAATTTCATCGTTAACCTGGGTCAGGCGAAGGCTTTGGATGTGATAGACTTAATCGGCCAGATAAAAAGAAGGGTGCAGGCCGACACGGGAGTATGCCTGGAGGAAGAGGTGGTAATAACGGGAGAGGAAAGTTGAAATACTCTCTTCGCTACGGATACAGAACTAAACTGGCCCGGATCAGACGTAATTTGCCAGACCTAGCCGGGGACATTTTCAAGGCCTTGGGGCTGGTAGCGGCAGTCTTTTGTTTAGCGTCTCTATTGGTTTATGGATTCGCCTGCCTTCTTGCCACCCCCACCCTTGCCATCAGGGGAATTGAAATAAGGGGGTTGAATGAACTGACGGAGAAGGATATATATCGCTTGACGGGGATCAGGTTATCGCAAAACTTATTTGCGGTTAATCTTGACGGCACGGTTAGAAAAATACAGGCCAATCCCTGGGTCAGGGAGGTATCAGTCAGCCGGGTACTGCCGGACAAGCTCATGATTGAAATCGTGGAAAGAATATCTTTGGCCCTGCTAAGGAGGGATGATTCCTTTTTTCTGGTTGATGACCGGGGCTTGATTTTCAAGGAACTGACTGATCGTGACCATTCCGATCTTCCTGTAATCAATGGCTGGTCGGAACGTGTCGAGGAGGTTTCCGGGCTGTCCCTGAAAAAATTGACGGAACTGGTTGCGCTTTACAACAATCGCGCTGAGCCGCTGGCCCTGGGCAATCTTGCGGAAATTCATTTGAGTGAGGTTCTCGGGGTAACCCTGTTTATCGAGCAGGGTATTTCTCTGGGCCTTGGTTTTGATGATTACAGCGTGAAACTGGATAGATTCAAGCAGGTATGGCAGGACCTGACAAAAAAAGGGATGGTGAAAGGATTTCTTCGAATTGACTTAAGCGACCCCGATAAAGCCAGTGTCGAATGGCTCGAAGTTCGCCCCCCGAAACTCCGGGTCAATTCCCGGCGGGGCCTGAGGACTTGACAGGAAAAGAGGGAACCAGAAAGGCGGGACTTAATTAATGGCCAAAAAAGGGAAAGATTATTTGGTTGCTTTGGATATCGGCAGCACCAAGGTTTCCGCGATGGTGGGGCAGCCCTCGGCTGATGGCGTGGAGATACTGGGTATGGGTATTGCCGCATCCGATGGCTGCCGACGCGGAGTAGTGATAAATATTGAAAGTACTATCGAGGCAATAAGAGGCGCGGTGGAAGAGGCGGAGAAGTCCTCGGGCTTAAGTATCCGGTCGGTCCATGTAAACATTGCGGGCGACCATATCCGGGGCCAGAACAGCCAGGGCATCGGGGCCGTCAGGGGAGAAGACATCGGTCATGAGGATGTTCAGGGAGCAATTGAAGCGGCCAAGGCGATTGCCATTCCCAGAGACCGGCAAATTCTGCATTGTCTGCCGCAAAGTTTTGCCGTGGACGGGCTGGACGATATTTCCGATCCTATCGGTATGACCGGGGTCCGTCTGGAGGTGCGCGCCTATATCATTACCTGTGCGGTGGCGGCGTTTCAGAATCTAACCCGGGCGACATCCCGGATGGGATTGGATGTGGTGGACGTAGTTTTACAGCAACTGGCCACCGGCGAAGCCGTTCTGAGTAACGATGAGCGCGACCTGGGAGTGGGGCTTGTCGATATTGGAGGAGAAACCACCGACATTGCCATTTTCAGCAGGGGAAGCATCAAATATGTCGCTACCCTTCCCTTGGGGGGCAGGTATGTTACGAGCGATATCGCCACCGGCTTGAGAACTCCCATGAGCGAGGCGGAAAAAATCAAGATTAACTACGGCTGCGCCCATCTTCCCTTGATTGACGGTGATGAGCTGATCGAGGTTCCCAGTGTCGGCGGCAGGGATCCAAGGCAGGTATCACGGCATGTCCTGGTGAGGATTGTGGAACCCCGGGTGCAGGAAATACTTGCTCTGGCCGGCAAGGAGATAATTAAGGCCGGCTACGATGACCTTCTGGCGGCCGGAGTTGTCTTGACCGGTGGCACTGCCCTGATCAGCGGAATCGCCGAACTGGCCGAAAAGGTCTTTAATATGCCGGCACGGCAGGGTTACCCCCTGACCGGCACGTCCGCCCTGGGGGTAACCCTCGACCCATCAAATGCCACCGCACTGGGTCTCATTCTCTATGGTTGCCAGACGATGAAAAGCGATGTTTTTGTCAGGGCCAAATCCAGGTACCTGGCCAATATAATGAAATGGTTTAAGAGATTTTCTTAATATAGCTTGAGGGGGATTGTAATGTTTGAATTGGCAGATCCGGGATCAGGTGGAGGCGCTAAAATCAAGGTTATCGGTATCGGCGGCGGAGGCGGCAACGCAATCAATACCATGATTTCATATAACCTGCGGGGCGTGGATTTTATTGTTGCCAATACCGATGCCCAAGCGCTGGGAAGTTCGCGTGCGGTCAACAAGGTTCAATTGGGCGCCGATATAACCAAAGGGTTGGGAGCCGGCTCCAATCCCGAGACGGGCAAAAGGGCCGCCATCGAATCCCGCGACGTTCTGCGTAGCCACATCGAGGGGACTGATATGGTTTTTATCACCGTCGGACAGGGCGGCGGCACCGGCACCGGCGGCGCCCCCATTGTGGCGGAGATTGCCAAGGAAGCAGGCGCACTTACGATTGCCATCGTTACCAAGCCGTTTATTTTCGAAGGCAAGAGGCGAAATCAGCAGGCCGAGGCCGGCATCGCCGAGTTGCGAAAAGTAGTGGATACGATCATCGTCATTCCCAACCAGCGCCTTTTAGTCATGGCCGGGCGAGATGTGTCGCTCCTGGAAGCCTTCAAGATGACTGATGATATCCTTTATCAAGCGGTAAAGGGCATTTCCGATCTGCTGATCATTCCCGGTTTGATTAACCTGGACTTTGCCGACGTTAAGTGCGTCATGAGCGAAATGGGGCTGGCTCTCATGGGCACTGGTGTGGCCGCGGGCGAAGACCGGGCGGTGACCGCGGCGAGAAACGCAATATCATCACCACTTTTGGAAGATAATTCGATCCAGGGCGCCCGTGGTGTGCTGCTCAACATAACCGGCGGGCCAAACATGACGCTCCATGAAATTAACGAAGCATCGACGCTGATTAAGGCTGAGACCCATGAAGAAGCCAATATCATCTTTGGCACGGCGGTCGATCCCGAATTGACCGATGAGATTCGGGTAACAGTGATTGCCACCGGTTTTGAGAACGTCAAGGAAAAAATCCAGGCCATGCCTACCCTGGCCGTAGTCGGGGGATATAAGCGGGGGGACCTGACAATTCCCACCTTCATGAGAAACGAAGAGGCGGCAAACGGGCGGGGAATAGGCGCGGATTTTTTTGATGATGATCTATACAAGGATCTGGAAAGGCCAACCTTTCTCCGCAGGCAGGCGGATTGAGGCTGGTTTTTGCCGGCCGGCTCATTGGCCCTGGTCGCAGGTGACAACTTCGTATCCGTCCGATTTTCCCTCCCGCAGGGGAGGGGATAAAGGGAAGCGGGATATAAATGTTTGGAATAGCAACTATTATCACCCTCACCCCAACACTCTGCCCTCAACGAAAAGGGGGCGTTTTTGACTTTTTACGAAGTCATCAATTGTGAGCTTACCGCAAGATAAATACCGGGAGATCCTGTCCCGAGAAAAGGGTTTGGTAAGAAGATCAGGCCCGGAAGAGGTAAGAGTCTGTCTGGCCTATCCCAATCTCTACCGGACGGGAATGTCCAATCTGGGGTTCCAGACCATCTATAAACTGTTCAACAGCCTGCCCGGCGCCTCTTGCGACCGGGTATTTTTGCCCGACCCTCCGGAGGAAGAGGAACTTTCCCGGCGAGACTCAGTCCTTGTTTCCCTGGAATCCCGGCGTCCCCTCAGAGATTTCGATATTCTGGCCTTTTCCGTGGCCTTTGAAGGGGATTATCTCAATATTCTCAAAATTCTCAGCATGGGCCGGATTGACCTTGAGCGGCAGAGCCGATCGGGGGATGCGCCGCTGATTATGGGCGGCGGGGTGGCGGTAACATTAAACCCGGAGCCGCTGGCCGATTTTTTCGATCTTTTTTTCATTGGCGAGGGGGAGGAACTCTTGCCGGAGTTCTACCATCGGTACCGGGAGTTACGAAAAACTTCCTTTCGGGAGGAGCTTTTGCTTGCGCTCCAGAGGGAAGTGGAAGGAGTATATGCGCCCGCCTGTTATGAGCCTCGGAGGGATAATACTCACCGTTTAGTTCCGCTTTATTCCGGTTTGCCTCAAAGAATCAGGAGACGCCGCGTTTCCGATCTCGACCGCTACCCGACAGAAGAGTGCATTGAAACCGCCGACGCGGAATTCGGCGAGATGTTTCTCTTGGAAGTAAACCGTGGTTGCGGCCGGGGTTGTCGCTTCTGCGCGGCGGGCTACCTGTACCGTCCCGTCCGATACCGTTCCCTAGGAATTATCGCGGATTTTCTGGCCCGGGGGGTGAGGAATAAGGGGAAATTGGGACTCATCGGCACCGCTGTTTCGGATCACCCCGAATTGGCGTCCATCTGCAAATATATCCTCGAACAGGGCGGGCGACTGGGGATAGGATCGCTAAGGATAGACCGGCTAAGCGCCGATATTCTGCAAAAACTGAAGGCCGGTGGTCTGGAAACCCTTGCCCTGGCGCCAGAGGCGGCAACCGACCGCCTACGGGAGGTCATTAAGAAAGGAATAACCGAAGGGGAGATCCGCCGGGCGGTGGAGCTCTTGATCGAGCATGATATTCTTAATGTACGCTTGTATTTCATGATTGGCCTACCCACGGAGACGGCGGATGATGTTCGAGGAATAATAGAACTTACCGAAAGGATCAAGCTCTGGGCAGGGGAGTTTTCCGGCAAAACCAAGAAGTTCAGAAGAATAACCCTCAGCATCAATCAGTTTATCCCTAAACCGTCCACCCCCTTCCAATGGCTGCCGCTTGAGGATATCACCGCGGTGAAGCAGAAGCTGAAGGTCATCGGGCAGGCCTTCCGACGGGACCCGACAGTGAAGATCATCCATGATCCGCCGCGTTGGAACTACATCCAGGCCGTGCTTTCCCTGGGTGATCGACGAGCGGGGGAACTTCTCCGGGCGGCACATCAATTCAAAGGCCGCTGGCCCCAGGCGATACGCCAAAGCGGCTTTAATCCGGATGACTATGTTTACCGGCGAAAACCCTACCAGGAAGTCCTCCCTTGGGAAATCATCGATCATGGGATGGAACGGGAGTTTTTGATAAAAGAGTGCGAGAAGGCTTTGGGCGGATGATTTGACGGACGAAGGGAAAGAGCTGCCGGGGGAGGGGGACGTTCCCCTTCCCCGCGGCTTTTAAATGAACAAGCAAAGCGGATAATGGCTGTTCCTAGTTTGCCCTCTTTGCGCCGGCAAATCTAACCATAGTTTTTGCGGCCCCGGCATTTTCTCGAACGAAGATAATCATAAACGCAATTCCCCCCCCCGGAGAAAGCCTGTCGTTGATAAACGCGCTTCCTTCAGCGCGGCCGGCAATTTTTACAATATCATCCTCCGTCACAGTCATCAGCTCATCGTCCGTTAAGATATTGCCGCAGTAGGCGACTCGTTCACCGACAATCATGCCCTGCGCGTCCCAGATCTCACCCTTAACCTTGAGGCCGGCCAGGGGATAAGTACCGGTATTGGTGAGTTTGCCCTCCACCACCCGCAGAGAACCAAGGATCACATTATGGATGAACCGCTGCCGCAGGTCACTGAATTGAACAGGGTGTT
>JBBIRO010000020.1:30811-49563 GCA_037441775.1 Syntrophobacterales bacterium | reverse complement strand
GCGGCGGGTATCGCCACGCTCGAGCTGTTGAAAAAAAAGGCCGCGGATTACGAGCAGCTTGCGGCCGACACGGAAAATTTCTGCGGGGCGCTAGCCTCTCTTTTGGCGGCCGCGGGCATCCCCGGCCGGATCAACCGCTTCGGCTCGATGTTCACCCTTTTTTTCACCGGCCGGGATGTTACCGATTACGAATCGGCGGCCTTAAGCGACAGCGCCCGCTTCGCCCGCTTCTACCGGGGAATGCTGGACCGGGGAGTCTATCTGGCCCCGTCGCAATTCGAGGCCGCCTTCGTCTCCTTCGCTCACAGCCGGGAGGACCTGGCTAAAACCCTGGAGGCCTGCCGCAGCGCCATAAATGAAGACCTCGTAAAAATGTAAAGGCCCTTCTCCCTTAAGGTGAGATGGCTGGGGCTGGGGTGACAACAGGCGTCATTGCAGGCGCCAGGCCCCCTCCCCTATCCCTTTCGCGAGGGAAGAGGGGAATCCGGAGTTGTTACGAAACCGTAACAACTTAAACGTTTAACGCGCCGCCCGGATAAAAATGGATCAGCAGGCCAAAAAAACACTCATCCAGCTTGCCCAGGTAAGCTCGGTCGGCATCGGCATGGCGGTTGCGATCTTTGGCGCGCTGTTTGTGGGAGTTTATCTGGACAAGAAGTTCGACACCGGGCCCTGGCTGGCGATCATCTTCCTTGTAACGGGAATCGCCGCCGGATTCAGAAACTTTTTTAGGCTGGTAAAAAGACACGGGATCGAAACATCACCCTTGAAAGCAGAAAAAAAAGATGATACGGCTGCGCCTGGAAACGAGACTTGAGCTGACCGTGGGGCTGCTTCTGTTCAGTCTGGTTGCCGCAAGCCTGATCTTTATGTCCTGGCCCTTTACCCGGGGCCTCGCGCTGGGAGGTTTGATCAGTTATTTAAATTTTTTGTTCTTAAAGAGGGATTTGAAATCGTTTTTTACCACGGGAAGGGTCCGGGGAAAGCTGGGGCTGATTTTCAGGTTTTATGTCCGGCTGGCCCTGATTGCGATTGCTCTTTACTATATCATCAGCCGCGAGCTGGCCGACATTTTTGGTTTACTTATCGGCCTGTCAGTAGTGATGATCGGCCTGACCCTGGGCGTTTTGAGGGAACGAAATCTTCTTTTCGCGGGCGATGGCAGGGAAAACGAAATCAAGAAAGAAGGTAAGGATTGACGCGGAATTGATAACGGAGGCACCGAGATGCACCCCTGGCTTATTTTTCATAACAGTTACTTGCCGGATCATGTTACCTACACTTGGGTGGTGATGGCCCTTTTAGCGCTGTTTGGCGTCGCCGCGACCAGACGAATGGATATCTATCCGCAAAAATGGCAGAATGTGGCCGAGGTCATGGTTGATGGTTTAGATAATTTCATCGTAAGCACGATGGGGCCGGAGGGGAGAAAGATATTTCCCCTGATCGCGACCCTGGGATTCTTTATCCTTACCGCCAACTTAATCGGGCTTTTCCCCGGCTTCACCTCTCCGACCTCAAACTTAAACACCACCGTGGCGCTGGCCCTGGTGGTCTTCTTCACCACCCATATTATCGGCATCCGGGTTCACGGGTTCAAATATGTCAAACAGTTTTTGGGGCCGGTCTGGTGGCTTACCCCCCTGATGCTGCCCATCGAGATCATCAGCCACCTGGCGCGTCCTTTGTCTTTGTCGGTGCGTCTCTTTGGCAACATGGAGGGCGGACACATCGTCCTGGGGGTGCTGTTTTTCCTTGTGCCTTTCCTGGTTCCCCTGCCGATCATGATTCTCAAACTGATCATCGCGCTCATCCAGACCCTGGTTTTCGTGCTTTTGTCCATGATGTATTTTGCCGGGGCAATGGAAGAGGCCCACTGACGGCGCTTAATATACGGCTCTGCGGTTTTGTTGCCGCAACCAGAAAGCAAGAGACCAAATTGACCAGAGAAATAAAGCTCCTTCAGGGAAATCAGGCCATCGCGGCCGGGGCCATCTATGCCGGGGCCCGCTTCTACGCCGGCTATCCCATCACCCCCTCATCCGAAATCGCCGAGGAATGCGCCCGGCTTTTACCGAGGTTAGGCGGGGTCTTCATGCAGATGGAAGACGAGATCGCCTCAATGGGAGCCATTGTCGGGGCGTCTTTGGCCGGCGCCAAGGCCTTCACCGCCACCAGCGGCCCGGGATTTTCGCTCATGCAGGAAAACCTGGGAATGGCCATCATGGGCGAAGTCCCCTGCGTGGTGGTCAACGTGCAACGCTCCGGGCCCAGCACCGGCCTGGCCACCAAACCGGCCCAGGCGGATATCATGCAGATCCGCTGGGGACGCCACGGCGACCAGTGCCTGATTTCGTTGACGCCTTCAACAGTGGCCGAATGCTTTGCCTTTACCGTTTTGGCCTTCAACCTGGCTGAGCGTTACCGGGTGCCGGTAATCCTTGCCCCGGACGAAGTGGTGGCGCACATGCGGGAAAGCGTCGCCCTGCCCCTGCCGGGAGAAATCCCGGTTATCGACCGCAAAAAACCGTCCGGTCCGCCCGCCGACTACCTGCCCTTCGCCCCCGATGAAGACGGAATCGCGCCCCTGCCGGCCTTCGGCAGCCCCTATGTTTTTCACGTCTCGAGTTCCATGCACGGCCCCGACGGCTACAGCAACAACAATCCCGCCAACGCCGCCCGCAAGGTCGCCCAGTTGCACACCAAACTCGAGCGTCACAAAAAAGATATTGTCCAGACAGCCCTCTTTGACTGCGAAGACGCCGATATACTGTTAATTGCAACAGGAATTGTCGCCCGCTCCTGCCGGGAGGCGGCCCGCCGCCTGCGTAAACAGGGGCACAAGACGGGAGTGCTGCAGATTATTACCCTCTGGCCCTTTCCGGAAGAAGAAATCATCCGGCTGGGCGGACGGGCGAAAAAAATTCTGGTGGCGGAAATGAACTACAGCGGCCAGTTGGCGGGAGAAGTCCGCAAACTGCTCGGATGCGGCCGCGAGGTAATCCGAGTGAATAAATTCAACGGCGAGATTATAACGCCCGCGGAAATCATCGGGGCGCTTTAGTCGCCGATTGGCGCTTCGGCCTCTTAAATCAGGGAGGATAAATTGTCCCACGCAACAGGCTCAAGCTATCTCAAGGGAGGCATCCTGCCGCACATGTGGTGCTCCGGCTGCGGTATCGGAATCGTTCTTGCGGCCCTGCTGCGGGCGTTTGAAGAGCTGGGCTACGAAAAAAACAATACCGTCTTAGTCACCGGCATCGGCTGCACGGGAAAGTCGGATGATTATCTGGTAACCAACGCCCTCCACGTCACCCATGGCCGGGCGCTGACCTTTGCCACGGGAATCAAGGCCTTCAACCCCGCCCTCAACGTGGTGGTGCTCATGGGCGATGGCGACAGCGTGACCATCGGCGGCAACCACTTCATTCACTCGGCGCGCCGCAACATCGACTTAACCGCAATTGTGGTCAACAATTTCAATTACGGCATGACCGGCGGCCAGGTGTCCGGCACCACTCCCTTTGATCACTTCACGACCACCACCTCCTGGGGCAACCCGGAGCGCGGCTTTGACATCTGCGAGCTGGCTATGGCCGCAGGCGCCAATTATGTCGCCCGCGCCACCACCTATCACGGCTTCGAGATGCAGGCCAACTTCCGCGAGGCGCTTCAGAAAAAGGGGTTTTCGGTAGTAGAGGCATTCAGCCCCTGCCCCACCCACTACGGTAAACATAACGACATGAAGGCCGCCGTCCAGATGTTGCGCTGGCTTAAGGAAAAGGCCCTCCCGCTGGATTCTTATAATCAGCTTGCGCCCCATGAGCGCCAGGGTTTTTTCCCCATCGGTAAGCTCAGAGAAGGAAACGCGCCTGATTTCAACAGTTGTTATGAAGAGATGCGCCGCCGGGCGCTCGACAATGATCATGAATAGGTACCCCAAGATGCAATGTAAAGATCGGCATGAGGTCATCCTGGCCGGCTCCGGTGGACAGGGCCTGGTCTTAGCCGGGATCATCCTGGCTGAGGCCGCGATTCTCGACGGCAAGAACGCCGTTCAGACTCAATCTTACGGAATCGCCTCGCGGGGCGGATTCTCCATGGCGGAGGTCATTTGCGATAAGGCCGAGATCATCTATCCCCACGTCGAGATTCCGGACATGATCCTGGCAATGACCCAGGAAGCCCTGCTCAAATACCGGCAATACCTGGAAAAAGGCGCCCGGCTGCTCTTTGATTCGACACTGGTTGAGGCTAAGCCGGAAGAGGGCTGCATTGGTCTGCCTTTGACTAAAATGGCCGATGTTTTAGGCAATGTCGGCGCGGCCAACATTATCGCCTTAGGCGCCATCGCCGCCGCAACCGGCGTGGCAACCCCGGAGAGCCTGGCCGCAATTATCACTAACCGGTTTTCACCCCGGGCGTGCGAGGTCAATCTTAAGGCCCTCTCACTCGGGGCGGCAAGCCTTGCAAACCATAAGGAGTAACCATGTCTCATCACCTGGCAGGGGGAAATAATCTTTCCCCCTGCCGTCAAGCCTGCCCGGCGGGGGTGGATGTCCCCCGTTACATCCGCCAGATACAGGAGGGCCGCTTCAACGACGCCCGCCTTACCGTAAGAAAACGCATTCCCTTTTCCGCGGTCTGCGGCCATGCCTGCCTTCACCCTTGTGAAGCCAAATGCGCCCGGATACAGTTCGACGAAACAATAGCCATCAGGATGCTTAAACTGGCGGCAGAAGAATACAGCGTTATCCGGACCAGCCCCGCGGAAAAACCTCACCCCCCGGGCCAAAGGATTGCCATCGTCGGTTCCGGCCCGGCCGGCCTTACGGCAGCCTACTTTCTGGCGCGGATGGGCCACTTGCCCGTTGTATTTGAGGCGGAAGAATCAGCCGGGGGTCTCTTGCGTTACGGCATCCCCGCCTACCGCCTCCCCCGGAAGGATCTGGATCTGGAAATAGACCTCATCCGGGCTGAGGGCGTGGATATTCGCCTCAAGTCGCCTGTTTTTTTTCCGGAACAACTTTTCCGGGAGGGTTTTGCCGCCGTTTTACTGGCGGTGGGCGCCTGGCAGCCCGTTACTATGGGTATTGCCGGGGAAGATTCACCCCTGGTGATGGATGGCCTGTCGTTTCTAAGAGCAGTGAATGCCGGAGACCGCCCGGAATTGGCCGGCAAGAGAGTTCTGGTAGTGGGCGGAGGCAATACCGCAATCGACGCCGCCCGCTCCTCCCGCCGCTTAGGCGCGCAAGCAACGCTCCTCTACCGCCGCCGGCGGGAGGATATGCCCGCCAGTCAAGAAGAGATTGAGGACGCGCTGGAGGAAGGCGTCGCCATGTTTTTTCACACCGCGCCCGTTCGTGTCGCCGCCAATATGGTCACCTGCATAAAAATGACCGCGGGCGCGCCCGATGCCAGCGGCCGGCCGACGCCCGTACCCCTGGAAGGAAGCGAGTATCAGCTTCCGGCCGAGCTGGTCGTCGTCGCCATCGGCCAGAAGGGAGCGGCGGCAAAATGGGCGCTGGCCGAGGCCGGGGGAGGCCGGGTTAAAGTTGACCCGGAAACCAGCGCCACCTCGATCCCGGGGATTTTTGCCGCCGGAGACGCGGTATCGGGGCCGTCCAGCATTATTGAAGCCATCGCCCAGGGAAGGAAGGCCGCTGTAGCGATGGACAGGTTTCTGGGCGGTGACGGGGTTATCGACCGGGATGATCCGGCCGGCGCTGTCGAACCCCCGCAGCCGCGGCCACGGGGGGTGGGAAGGGCGGCGCGCAAGAAAACTTCGCCGCCGGAGAGACTGCGGGGTTTTGACCAGGTGGAGCAGGTTTTTGACCGGGCTTCCGCCATCGGCGAGGCTAATCGTTGCCTGTCCTGCGACCTCAGGGACTATGAGGTGACAGTCAACGGCCAACTTTGCAAGGAGTGCGGTTTTTGTCAGGAGGTTTGCTCCCTGAGTGTTTTTGAAAGCGCGGATTTCTTCAACGTCCAGGGATACCGGCCAACCCTGGTTAAGAGCGGCGCCCACTGTATCGGCTGTTTGAGATGCCTGTACATCTGCCCGGACTTTGCTATTACCATTGGGAAAGACAAAATGGCAGCCCGGGCAGATAACTGATCCGGAAACGGCTAAACGCGTGCCTACGAAAACAATGCCCGGCGGATTTTTTGGGGATGCGACCTCGCGGTTTTTCTGAGGGCCAAGCTCCCTCATGGCCATGTGGGTGTGGCCCGTTTGCATGTTTTTTTGGCGATTTTTTTAACCAAGGAGGAAAAGATGAAAAAAGGACATTTTGCATCAATTTCAAGTGCGGCGATTTTCATGTTGGTGGTTTTATTTCTTGCCGGCAGCGTCTATGCCCAATCCAGAGTCTTCATCAGTATCGGCACCGGCACCACCGGCGGGTCTTACTATCCCATCGGCGGCGCCATGGCCAAGATCTGGTCGGACAAGATTCCCAACATGAGGGCCACGGTGCAGTCCACCGGCGGCACCATTCAGAACATCCAACTGATGGCCGATAAGCAAACCGAGGCCGGTTTTACCGACACCAGATACGTATTTGCCTTCCGGGGCAAGGGCCTCCAATTTGAGGGCAAGCCCCAGACATGGCTCCGGGGCCTGGTGCCGCTCTATCCGGAGCCGACCAATATCGTCGTTTTGAAGGATTCGGGAATAAGGACGCTGGCCGATCTTAGGGGAAAGAGAGTTTCCATTGGCGCGGTCGGCAGCGGCACAGAGGCCACGGCGCGGGAACTTTTCTCGGTTTTGGGAATGGACGCGGCCAAAGATATCCGGCCCTTCATGCTGGGGACGGGCGAGACCGCAAGCGCATTGCAGGACAAGAGAATCGATGCCGCCATTTTAGTTGGCTCACTCGGCATGTCTTCGGTGGTGGAGATCACTTCGCTGGGGCTGGTGGAATTCCTCGAAGTTGATGACGCCACTTTCCGCGCCTTAAAGAGAGTCAATGAAACCTGGGTCCAGTTTGCGATCCCGGCAAATTTTTATAAAAACCAGCCGCGGGCGGTAAGAACCTACTCCAGCTTCAATATCCTGTCGGTCAGGGACGACCTGCCGGAAGACGCCGCCTATCAAATGACCAAAACCCTTTTTGAAAACAAGGCGGATTTGGTGGCGGTCCGGGCGACAATGGAAAATATGACCCTGGAAAATGTCCACAAGATCGAAATTCCCCTCCATCCGGGTGCGGCGCGTTACTATCGGGAAATGGGGGTCAAGCTGCACTGAAAACAATAGACGATACAAGGATAAACGGGGCGTGGCAAATCACGCCCCGACGCCCACCGCAAATCAGATCAAGAGGTTTTATTTTTCATGGATACGTTAGGCGACTTGGACAATAAGGCGGAAAAAAAGAAGGCGCAGGAACTGTTAGAAAAATTTGAAGCCGAATCGCGTTTCCGCACGTTTTCGGGATGGCGAGGCAACCTGGTCGCGGGCTGGCTGGTCGCCATGTCGGCCTTCCAGCTCTATGCGGCCAGCCTCGGCGTTCTGACCACCAATATTCAACGCACCTGGCATCTGCTTTTTGCGTTGACGGCGGTTTTTCTCCTCTACCCCTCCAGCCGCAAGGGAACAAAAAAAGATTCTTTCTCCTGGCTCGACCTGCTTTTCGCCCTGCTTTCGGTAGTTGTCAACGGCTACCTGATCGTCGCCTTCGATCAGATCGTCATGCGGGGAGCCAGGGTAACTCCGCTGGAAATGGTATTGGGCGCCACCGCCATCTTATTGCTCCTGGAAGCGGGCAGGCGGGTGCTGGGCTGGGGCCTGCCCATTCTAGCCAGCATCTTTTTACTATACTGCTACTTCGGCCGCTACGCCCCCGCCATGTTTGAACACCGGGGCTACAGCCTGGAGCGAATCATCCAGCACATGTACGTGGTTCCCGAGGGTATTTATGGCGTCGCTCTGGGCGTCTCGGCTACTTTCGTTTTTCTCTTCATCCTCTTCGGGGCTTTTTTAAATATCTCCGGCGGCGCCCGTTTCTTCAATGACCTGGCCTTGGCGCTCGCGGGAAGATACGCGGGCGGCCCCGCCAAGGTAGCCATTTTTTCCAGCGGTCTTTTGGGAACCATCAACGGCAGCTCGATTGCCAATACCGCCACCACCGGCGCCTTTACCATTCCGCTGATGAAAAAGGTGGGTTACAAGCCCTATTTTGCCGGCGCCGTTGAGGCCAGCGCCTCGACGGGAGGGCAGATCATGCCGCCGGTAATGGGGGCGGCGGCCTTCATCATGACTGAATTTCTGGGGGTCCCCTACAAGACGGTCATCACCGCCGCGCTGGTTCCCGCCGTTTTATACTACTTCGGCATCTTCATGAGCGTTCACCTGACCGCCAAGAAAGAAGGCTTGAGGGGCCTTCCTCCGGAGGTGCTGCCACAGGTTAAACAGGTGATGAAAGCCAGTGGGCATCTGCTGATTCCGATTATTGTCATCATCGGCCTGTTAATTGCGGGATTTACACCGATTTTCGCCGCCTTCTGGGGAATAGTCAGCGTCATTCTGGTCAGCCAGGTCCGGGCGGATACGCGGATCACCTTCCCCAAGCTAATCGTCGCCTTGCGTGACGGAGCCCGGTCGGCGCTGGGGGTGGCCATCGCCTGCGCAATAGTCGGTTTTGTCATTGGCACCTCTTCGCTCACCGCTTTGGGCCTTACCGTATCGAACAACTTCGTGGAAATGGCGGGCGGGCTCCTGTTGCCGACCCTGCTGCTGGCCATGGTCGGCTGCCTGATTCTGGGGATGGGCCTGCCGACCACCGCCAACTATATCGTCACCTCAACGATTGTGGCGCCGGCCTTGGCTAAGCTGGGCGTTTTACCAATTGCCGCACACTTTTTCGTGTTTTATTTCGGCATTCTCGCCGACGTGACGCCGCCGGTCTGCCTGGCCGCCTTTACCGGCGCGGGCATCGCGGGGGCGAACCCGACCAGAACCGGCATCGAAGCCACCAAGCTGTCGCTCGCCGCCTTCATCCTGCCCTACATGTTTGTCTATTCTCCCCAATTGCTGTTGCAGAACGTCCACTTTTTTGAATTTGTCATTCTGCTTACCACCGCGTTAATCGGGATTGTGGCCCTGGCGGGAGCCACGATGAACTACCTCTTGGTGGAGAACAGGTTTTACGAGCGGGTTATTTTGCTGGGGGGTGCGCTGTGCATGATTTATCCCGGATGGCTTACCGATTCGATCGGATTGGGATCACTGCTTTTTGTTTCCGGGTTGCAACTCATCAGGCGGCGACGGATACGGTAATTGGCTGTCCATTGAGAGGCCATTGGTGACGTGTTGAGACCAATTTCCTATCTTCTCTTGCTTGTCGCCATCGCCGCAGCCGGCTGTCAAACGATTTTTCCCGGAACTAAAGAGCAAAAACCTCTTCCAGCGGAAAACCAGGCGCTAACCAGCCCCGCCGCCGCGACCCGAATGCCGCGACCGCCGCATCTGTCCCCGCCCCTTGCCGTGAAAATCGGCCAGATGCTCATGGCCGGTTTTCGGGGGCTGGCGGTGGATGAGAATCATTTTCTTGTCCGCGACATCAGCGAACGTCATTTAGGCGGCGTCATCCTCTTTGATTATGACGTGCCCGCCAGGCAAAGACCGCGCAATATCCAATCTCCCATGCAGGTTCGGGCGCTGACCGCTTCCCTGCAAAAAGCCGCGGCAATTCCCCTGCTCATCGCGGTCGATCAGGAAGGGGGGATCATCAGCCGCCTCAAGGAGCAAGCCGGTTTCCCGCCGACATTTTCCCACCGGTTTCTGGGAGGTCAGGACAATCCGGATGAGACCTATCGCCGTTCGGCGGCCCTGGCCGCAACCCTGGCTGCAGCCGGGATCAACTTCAACCTGGCGCCGGTGGTGGATCTGTGCCTTAATCCTGACAATCCGATCATTGCCCGCTATGAGCGTTGTTTTTCCGCCAACCCGCAGGCTGTCGCCGACCAGGCGCGGCAATTTATCCTGGCCCATCGCGGACAGGGGGTGCTGACCGCGCTGAAACATTTTCCCGGCCACGGCAGCTCGGAGACGGACTCGCACCTGGGCCTGGTCGACATCACCACGAGCTGGTCGCCACTGGAACTCGTTCCCTATCAAATCTTAATTGGCGAGAAAATGGCCGACGCGGTAATGACGGCCCACGTTTACCATGCCCTGTTGGATGACAGTCTGCCCGCCACCCTTTCCCAAAACATCCTCGGCGGCCTGCTGCGGCGGAAGCTGGGCTACGAGGGACTGATAATTTCGGATGACCTGCAGATGGGGGCGATCGTCAACCACTTTGGCCTGGATACGGCGATCGAAAAGGCGATTGCCGCGGGCGTTGATCTGCTGATCCTTGCCAATAATTCAATTTACCAGGAAGATATTGTTCACCGCGCCGCGGAAGTGATCCGCGATCTGGTCGCGACCGGCCGGATTACCGAGGCCCGAATTGACGAATCATATGGGCGCATAATGGCAATCAAAAGCCGAATAGAAAGGGCTGCGGACTGAATACCGGGGCGATTCCCTCTTTCTTTTGGAAATGATTTAGCCGGTGTCGCTAATTTTATTTTGAACAGATTCAGTTACAATTGGTCTGACAATACTTTTTTGGCAAGGAGCAAAACCCCCGCTCCCCTCCCCTCTTCCCTCAAGGAAAAGTTTGTGGCGGGTCATGTCGTTTTCTTTTGCGTCCAGCGTGCCCGCTAGCTCCTTTCCTGGGTAATCCCCAGCTTCCTCATCCGGTGTCGCAGCGTGCTGGGATTTAAGCCTAACAGTTGCGCCGCCCCGTAAGGTCCATGAATTCTTCCCTTGGTCTTAATCAAGGCATGCTTTATATGCTTTAAAACAAGGTGATCGAGGCTTAAGGCATCAGCGCCTACCTCAATCTTCGATTCGCCATGATCTTTATTACCATCCAGAGAGAGGATATTATCAAAAGTCAGCGGCCGGCCCTTACACAGAATCAAAGCGCGTTCTATGACATTTTCCAGTTCCCTTACGTTGCCCGGCCAATTATAGGCAATCAAAGGCGACATGGCTCCGGGGGCCAGTTTTGGCAGGTGAGACAACTGTAATTCCTTCGATTTTTTATCGATAAAATGGTTGACCAGGGCCGGGAGGTCTTCCTTGCGATCCCTCAGGGGAGGGATCACGATTGGGAAGACGTTCAGCCGGAACCAGAGATCATCCCGAAACAGCCTTTTTTTGACCATCTCATTGAGGTTTTGGTGGGTTGCAGCAAGGATACGGATGTCAACCTTGATCTGGCTGGTTCCTCCCACCCGCTGGATGCTCTTCTCCTGAAGTACCCGCAACATTCTTACCTGGGCCTGGGGTGAAAGCTCACCCACTTCATCCAAAAAAATGGTGCCTCCGTTGGCGCGCTCAAAGCAACCCTGTTTTTGCGAGAAGGCGCCGGTAAATGCCCCCCTTTCATGACCAAATAGTTCGCTGTCCATAAGGGTATCGGGAATTGCTCCGCAATTGACCGGGACAAAAGGGCCGTTCTTGCGGCGGGACAGACTATGGATGCTGCTGGCGATAATCTCCTTGCCCACGCCTGTTTCCCCCTGCAACAGGACCGGGCTATCCAGAGGAGCAATTTCCCTTAACATTTCCATGACTTCCCTTAGGCCGAAGTCCTCGCCGATAATAGCCCCGGAAAAATACTGGAGCCCGCCCTGGAGATGGCGGGAGTCAGTGCCCATAAGCTCTTTGAGCTGATTTACCTCATCATGCCGCAGGGCATTCGATAGGGCGGTCGCAAAGGGTTCATACAATATCGAGAATAATCGCAGATGTTCATCCGAATAGCGGTCCAGTCCCTCCGCATACAGGACCAGATTGCCCAGTTTTATTTCTCTGATGGCCAGATGCATCACCATAATGGATTCGCTCCATCGTTCCGTCTTGCGTACGATGGGTCTTGCGACCGGATCCATGAGTACACGATTCCGTATCAGGACGGGTGAAAGGCCGGGATCATCAAGAAACTTCTTCCCCAGGTCATCCAAAGGCAGAATCATATTTAGTCTGCTGGCTTCAGTGGGGGTGGCGATAGCGATGGTTCTTAACGCACCCAATCCTCGGTCATAAATATTGAGTTGCATCCTATCAGCAGGCATAAAGTTCCTCAGGTAAAGGAGACACTCCTGCATGGCGAATTCAAAATCGAGATTTCCACAGATACGGATGGTAGCCTGGCGGAAAAAGTCATTTTCGTCGATAATCATAGTCCGGGCCCCGCTAGGCAACAAGAAGTTGCGATATCATAAGTATCTGCTGGTCGAACATAGTCGTGACAACGGTTATCTGATGTATTCAATCGCGTTCTCACCGGCAATACGGCCGCTGTTTATGGCAAAGCCCATGGTGTTGCCGGGGAGAATAAACACATAGCTATCGCCGTATATAGTGCAGGAATCCGTGCCCACGGCGTAGAGCCCTGGAATCTTCTTCCAATCCCTGTCTAGCACCTCTGTTTTATGATTAATTTTAATCCCGCCGAGAGTGCCATACGCGCCCGGTAAAAGTCTCGCGGCATAAAACCTGGGCGTCTTAACCGGCCTGAGAAGTCTATAGCTCTTGTTAAAGATATCATCATGGCCCTTCTCGCAAAATCTGTTGTACTCCGCTACAGTTCTCTTCAGCCCAGCGGGATCAATTCCTGTTTTACCGGCTAATTCCTCCAGAGAATCCGCCACGAACACATCTTTATAACCCTTGTCGCAAGCCTCTCTGATCAAAGCATCGAGATTTTCAACTTTCGTAAAAGGGAAAACAACGCTGACGAAATCGTACCCTATTGTCTCCATATGCTTCTTAACATTTTCATCGAATATCAGGAAGGCCGTCCTCTTTTTTTGTCGGGAGATTGCGTTGCCCGTAAATGTGGTATTCGGCATGACCTCTTCATTAAAGAAGCGCTCACCCATGAGATTTACCATAAGGTGCGGTTGACGGAATGTCTCGTGGAGCGCCGGATTCAATTCCCCCGGCATACCGTAAATCATTTCCATGGTCATTTCCGTCGGCGCGGCACCTACTTCCCAGGCCATTCGGATGCCATCACCTTCCAAGCCGGGAATTCTAAAGGAGAACAAATCATTGCCCCACTCATATCCGGTATATTTCTTGATCATCTCCGGGTTGTTACCAAATCCACCGGTGGCGATAATCACCGCTTTAGCCTCTGCCTGGATCGGCTCTCCGGATTTGTCTTCTGCAATAACGCCTGTGATTCGGTTCTCCTGCTTGAGAATTTTTTTAACGGCTGTTTGAAGAAAGATTTTAACCCCCATTTCCTTTGCTCTGTCAGTGAGGGTCTTCATCATGGTAGCCGCGGCCATCGGGCCGGGTTGGCCGGAAGACGGTTTGATGATATGCCAGGTGAAATGTCCCCCAGGAAAATACGTGGCCGGTTCAACAAATTCCACTCCCAGCTTCTCCAACCAGTCGATGCTGGTGCCGGCTTTATCTATGTAGGCCCTCACGAGCTGAGCGTCAACACGCCAGTGGGTATAATCCATGAATATTTTGAATGCCTGGTCTCTGGAAAGCGTATACTGCCTGATTCCATGAAGATCTTAAAAGCTTCATCTCTGGTTGGTCCCATTTGTTTTAAGCGCTGAAGCCTGCTTTCCACGCCAAAAGGTCCCATCCCCATATTGCCGGTGCCGCCGGTCGTGGATCCCTTTTCAAACACGATGACCTTGGCGCCCCCCTGCGCGGCAGTGATCGCTGCCGGCAACCCGGAAGCACCCCCTGCGATGACAACAACATCAGCCTTTAACCTGTTCATTATATTTTCTCCTTTCGTAATTGTACTTATCCCGCCTGGATTAAACCACTGGACCAAAAAAACGAATCGAAGTGGCCCCCTTCAAGGTCGAAGGCTCAATATTCTCCCCAAAACTTCACCGGCTTGATCTTGAGCCTGAGGTCGCACTGCAAGCACCTCCTCGCTTCTTCAAGTGCCGACTCTTCATCATACCCTTGCGCTATATTGCTGAAGTTTTTAACCCGCTCGGACGGCGTTATACAGGGGTTTTCACTCCGGCGCAGGCAGGCAAAACTCGCGTCGCGGCCCAATCTTGCTTCAGGCTCTTCAACCGGTGCCAGCTCCTCATCAATTATGCCGTCTCCCCCAAGATATTTGTCTATCGCAATAGCCCCGTTTCTTCCCGAGGTAATGGCCTCGATCACCGAAGCCGTTTTGGTCACTGCATCACCGACGGCGTAAACCCCCTGTCTGCTGGTTTCAAGTGTGAAGGGGTCAACTTCAATCCTGTTGTTCTGGCGGGTGGCAAGCTCGAACCCGGCCGGTATCTCCGGTCGCTGGCCAATGGCGAATATGACCGTCGCGGCCGGCAGGACGTGCTCTGACCCTGCCACAAGATTAATTTGTGCTCGGCCCTCCTCATCGAATTCAAAGGAGTCCACGTGAAGGCACTCCACCCCGATAACCCGCCCGCGCTCCCTCAAGATACTCCTGAACGTGCGGGAAGAGTGAATAATTATTCCCTCTTCTTGCCCTTGCGCAATCTCATCCGGAGCAGCCGCCATATTATCTCTCGACTCCAGACAGGCCAGGTGGACTTCGCCGGCGCCGAGACGACGCGCAACACGGGCGCAATCAAAAGCCACATTGCCGCCACCAATAACCAGCGCCACTTCCCCCATTTCTACCCTTTTCCCCAGATTCACATCTCTTAGTAAATCCAAGCTCATCAGCACGCCGTCCTGGTCAGCGCCGTAAATGGGCAGTTTCTGCGCCGCGTGGGCGCCGACGGCAACGAGGATGGCATGGTATCCCTCATTAAATAGGACATCCAGTGATTCCACCTTCGAATTTGTCTGGATATCAATACCCATGCTTTTGATCTCCCGGATCTCTTCGTCCAGCACATCCCGGGGCACTCGATATTCGGGGATGCCGATGCGCATCATCCCGCCGGGTAAGGGTAGCGCTTCGAATACAGTGACCTCATGCCCCAGTTTCGCAAGATAGTATGCGGCGGTCAGTCCCGCCGGTCCGGAGCCGACGATAGCCACCCGCTTACCCGTTGGCGTGGCTTTACGGCAGGTTTTAATCCCCAACCTGGCATTATCCCTATTTGCGGCAAAGCACTTGAGCTCCTTTATGGAAATCGCATCGTTCACTTCGCTGCGGCGACAGACCGTTTCGCAGGGATGGTTGCAGACATACCCAAGGACTTTGGGAAAAGGCACCCTTTCCCTGACGACTGCCGTGGCTGCGGAATAATTTTTTTCACGGATGTAGCGGATATAGCGGGGGATGTCGATTTCTGCCGGACAGCTGTATCTGCATGGAACACGCGCCGCTCTACGGCTCTTTCCTCTTGTAAATTCCTCCTTGTCCCTCAATGCCCCGGTGGGACAAACTTCAACGCAGGCGCCGCAAAACTTGCAGCCGGAATCGGCAAGGGAAGAGCCTGAGGCCATGCCGATGTAAGCTTCTCTGCCTTTCCTCATAAAGGAAAGGACACCGACGCCCCGCATGTCATGGCATGCCCTCACACATCGTCCGCAGAGGATACACCTGACCGGGTCATGTACGAACAGAGGATTGGAGGTATCAGCGGCAAAAGGCCTGGACCGCCTTCTCACGCGCAGGTCCTCGGTTGTCCCGATGTATTGTTTTACGGATTGCAGCTCGCAGTTGAGATACTGGGAACATACCGTGCAATCCGGGGGATGGCCGGCAAGCATGAGTTCCATGGCAAGACGACGCATCCGGTCGATCCGGGGCGTTTTGGTCTTCACCATCATCCCCTCTTCCGCCGACGTAGAGCAAGAAGCGGGCAATCCCTGCCGCCCTTCGATTTCCACAAGACACAGCCCGCAGCCCCCGACAGGCGTCAGATCAGGATGATGACAGAAGTGGGGAATATAGATTCCCCCCTCCAGCGCCGCTTGCAATATCGTCTTCCCATTCTCCGTTACAACTTCCCGTCCATCAACATTGAGTGTTATGGCATCCAAAACAGCCTCTTACCTTAAATGCTCTGCTTTTTGAGCAATCAAACCTTCGCCTTTTTCACGCCTTCTTAAGGACAACACCCTTTTCTCGGCAGCACTTGTCTTCAAGATATCTTGAAGCGGGGGCGTTTATTGTGAACCTTGAAATAGAGCCTGTCCCACCTCACCTCTTCCTTGGGCACCAGCATCCTCAATCGACCTGAAGCGATCGCCGCTTCGGCCGCAGCCTGAAGCGGATTGCCGCCAAGAACCACGCCTATCTTTTCGCCAAAGTCCTTCATGAAGCCTTCCCAGTCACAGGATATGGCGCCGGTAGGACAGATCATTTCACAAAAGGTACAGCCAAGCCACATGTCACACTCTGTTTTGTTAGACCCGAAGGCTCTTGGCGAAGCCGACAGGTCGATGTAATCCATCAGACAATGGTCCATGCAGAGGCGGCACTTAGGATAGCTGCACTTCTCCGCATCATATTTTATGAGGCCGTGCGGGTTATGGCCGGACCGGTAGAATTCCGTCAGAGCCAGTAATTGCGGCGTGAGCACATGCTCCGGCACCGGCGGGATGAGTTCGGTCTTCCCTGCCGATATTCTGCGGCTCATCTCTATCATTTCTCCGCCAAAATCCTCGGCCTCCTTCAGGTCAATCTCGTCGGGATGCCCGTGAGTAAAATAGGGGCTGGGGGCAAGTTGAAAAATGCCGTCCCCGTACCAGTCTCTCATTCCGATGACCGTAAAGCCCTTTCCCCTCAGCCTCCTGACCACGGCAGGGAAATACTGCTCCGGCATAACGCCGTGAGTGTTAAAGGAGAAGATGTGCCTCCCCTGTTGTTTCGTTATGTTCTCTATGAAGCGCCTGACGTTAGGTGGCTCCGCGCCATCCCATACCGGGCTGCCCAGGCCGATTAGATCGTAATTATTTAAATCCTGCGGCTTTACCTCCCTGACGGTAGCAATATCGCATTGCTCCAATAACGGAGTCATGCCCTTGTGAATCGCCCGGGCGATCTTTCCGGTGTTTCCTGTCTGCGAGTAATAGACGATCAAACTTCTCATGGGAGACATCCTCCTTGTAGCAATCAGGCAAGTTCCTTATGCGTCCGTGTCGCCAGGGATAATCTTGCCGGACTTCAGCTTATCTTCTCGTTCTTTGCGGCCTAAAGGGTAAGAGCGCGGTACTCCCGCGGAAACGATAACCGGCAAGGCAAGCCGCGAATGTTTTCGCAGTGAGTCAAGACCGATGCTTGCCCAGCCTCTCCGCTCAGCTACTTTGCAATCCCCGCTTGACCAGGCCTGGAGTACGTCAAGTACGATTTGTATTTCTCGATCAACGCCGGGATCTCGGCCATCCGCGGGTCAGGCTTCAGGGAAATGTTTTTCAGATTATCGCCATGATGAAATTTGCCTGAAAGCAGGATGTGTGAGAGGGCTCTCGCCTCGTCGCTAACCTCCAGCTCATAATTGTCGCCTTTAGTTTTCAAAGTCCCCTTGACACCGCAGACAGCGCAAATTACCGGCTCAGTCGTCTTGCCGAGTTCCAAAACATTTGAATGGCACACGGGACACCTGCCCGGATCACCGATGTACGTTGCCTCTTCAATCGGTTTCTTCAAGGTCTCGGCGACATGGCGCCCGGACATTCTTGCCCTCTTAAGCATTTCCGGCCTCAATGTGACGACGGCGGGTAAAGCAATCCAGTTGAATATATGCTGATCAACAACCAGCATGTTCATCGGAAGAGCGAATATCTGCAGCAGGGGAAGCGCCAGCGTCGTCCAGTCGCTGCCTCCGATGGCAAAAAGCGACGCCACCCGCGGTTTGAAAGACCTCTCGTCCGGCCCCTTGCCTTTGGTAATGCCCTTCGCCTCCCTGATCTTCTTTGCAATGATTCTAAAGGCCATATCATGCGACGGCCCCATCCGGTCATTTAAGACCTTCAACAAACCCTGCGGCGTCTTCTCATAAATTGGGGAGCCCAAAATCAGCCCGTCGCAGTCATGGATTTTTTCATCGATGAAAGCAAAATCGTCATTCTTGATTACGCACTCCCCGGAACCGGCTTTTTCGAAAAGATCGATAACGCAGGAATTGCACCCCGTGCAGGGCTTGATATTGAGGTCCATCAGACGTACTATTTCCACCTCTGCACCCATCTCTTGTGCGCCCATCAGTGCTTCCTTGACCAGTATCTCCGTATTGCTCATTTTTCTGCCACAGGCTAGTCCAAGAACTTTCATGTTTACGCCTCCTTTTGTATTCAATCCAACTGCTCGTGTTTGCCTCTGCCGCTTTTTCTTGCGGCTACACTTCCCGTTGCTCTTCCTTCCCGCCGGTCTCGCCCTTACCGGTAAACATAATCCCCCGACCGATATTTCGGTGGAATCACGGGAACCTGAAGGTATGAATCATACTTGCCTCCCGCATGGATAATGTGGTTACCTTTGTTGTCGATATCCCAAAAGAAGGGCTCGAACCATCCTTCGCGTACATAATGTCCGGCGATTTGCAGCCGAATCTGCTGCCCCTTGTGCCAGATTCTGCTGGTCGGATAAATTTCGATGTCAATGGGCACAATTTCACCCGGTGAAAGCTTCTCATCCCTGGTATGGGCCTGGACCGGCTGGAAGTCTTTGGACAGCTTGGGATCTAGTGCGCGACGAGATACTCTGATCTTACCCCAGGCGCCTGGATGCGGCTCAGCGAGAACGGAGGTCGGCAGCCAGGCGCCGTTCTCATCT
>JBBIRO010000020.1:26417-30801 GCA_037441775.1 Syntrophobacterales bacterium | reverse complement strand
GCTTCTGAACATTCACAAATAGGTCCATATCGTTATGGGACTCAGCTTGAACCCACAGGTGAAGCTTGAAGTACCCGGTAAGTTCGGTAGTTTCCTCAAACTTCATATCAAAAGTGACAATCCCTTTTTCCCCGTCATAGCTGATCTTGGACTCCTGCGTAATCGGCTCCAGGCTAAGCGACGCATTATCCGGCCTAAGATAGAGCTTCCGGTATTGAGTTCTGGCAAGGGGGAATTCCTTTTCCGGGCGGTCGGTCTGGAAATCATATTCATAGGCATCCATGACTTCGAGGCGCACCCGGGGCGTCAGTTCCCAACCGTTGTTGATGTCCCGCAGATAACGGTCATAAAAGCGCCTCAGGTCTTCCAGGTATTTGTTGCAATACGCATCAGGCCACTCGAACTCTCTGTGGGCGCGGAGCCATTTCTTGGTGGAGCGGATCTTACGGAAACACTCCATCGTGCCGCGCAGATGCATATGCTGCCAGCAGGCTGTCATATAGGTTGGAATCTTTATCTTCTCCCATTTCGGTATCTTGTCCGCCCAATATTCATTCATAAACGGATACTTTTCGGCCATGGCGACATTATCATCGATATAGCCCGGCCCGACTAATGAGGACGTAATAAAGTTGTTAAAGCTCAATGCCGGGATACCACCTTCAAATAGCGATTCGCGATAGAGGTCTCCGGTGCCCTCCCAGGGCGCGATACAGACCAGGTGCGGGGGCTGCTCGGCGGCGATTCTATACTGGGTCATAGCGACGCCGGAGTTTCCGCACATGCCGATTCTTCCGTTGCACCATTCCCGGGTTGCCAGCCACTCGATAAAGTCATAGCCGTCCCGGGCATCCTGGGTGCCGAACATGTTGATATCGCCCTGCGAATGACCGCAGCCACGCGGGTCGACGTTGGCAACCGCATAACCTTGACGGCACCAGTACGCCGGGTCGCAGGATTCAAACTTGGCCATACGGGAAACCGTCCCCGGAGGAACGCCGATGACCTGCCATTCATCCATGCCTTCGCCCGGACGCTTGCCAAAGTAGCTCCAGGAGACGATGGCGGGGATTTTCTCGGCCGCATTCACCGGGCGGTAAATGTCGCAGTAGATGATTGTACCATCACGCAGGGTTACGGCGACATCCTGGTCACAGACGATATAATCATTGGCCATAACGGTGCGGGGGTTAAACTCCGGACAAAACCCAAAAGCGGCGCCAAGAATTTTGAAATCATTTTCTTTCTCTTCCATGCCGGAGACCTTTTCACCCTCAGCCAAAGTTGAGCCGGCGGCAATATTTTTCAGCGTATCGGGTGGTACCGGGATGCGGGCCTTTCTATACACGGTCTCAAACTCTACTCCGCCGATAATTTCTTTTTTAGTTATTCTTTCAGCGTTTACTACTAACATGGTAATCCTCCCTATTGACAAAGGTAGCTCTGGCTTGTGATTTGTCAGCCCCCGCAAAGTTCAGCAACAAAAGCGGCGGCCTCGCCCAGAGTCTTTTTTCTTCTGAACTCCATAAATGCGATTTCGACGTCAAATGCATCCTCTAATACCGCTATTATCTGCACATAGTTGACGGATTTGGCCTTAAGGTCAGCCACAAACTCCGTGTTGGCGCTCAATTCCGCCGGGGCTTTTTGGAAGAGTTGGGCGGCGCGCTGGATGATCTTTTCCAGTACTTCGTCTTTTAGTTCCATTGTTGGTTAGTCCTTTCTTTTTATTCAGGTTTTCGAGGTCGCCTATCGCCTTTGTCTATCTTTTAACCCCGCTCCAAACTGGCGTTCCGGTATAAATTTTGCCCTGCTCCTCGCCAGACAAAACTCGATATGCTCCCGCCGCCAAAGCTTCCATCTCAAACTCGCCCGCATATACCTTAACCGGAGCTATGCGCTTAACCATGTCTGTTATCTGCCCAACCAGATAGTCGTCATGGGCAATGCCCCCGGTAAGGAGAATCGCGTCAACATCGCCTTTCAGTACAGCCGCGTATGCTCCTATGTTTTTGCCTATCTGATAAATCAGGGCATCGTAGATGAGCTTCGCATAAGCATCACCGCTCTTAATGCGCTCAAGCACCTCGATCACCTCCGCGGTGCCAAGGTGATCGACGAGGCCACCCGTTTTGGTGATACGGTCATGCATTTCTCTTTCGCTGTACCTGCCGGAGTAGCACATCCTGATTATGGCCGTGGCTGGTATGCCGCCAGCGCGGTTTGGCGACATGGGGCCATCGCCATTATAGATATCGTTGGAATCGACCATGCGACCCTTCCGATGGGCGGTGACCGACACCCCACCTCCGATATGGGAGATGACGAGATTCAAATCCTCGTACCGCCGACCCATATCTTTGGCATAGCGTATGGCAACCTCCTTCTGGTTAAGCGCATGAACTCTGCTCTCCCGGTGGACATCGGCAAGGCCGCTGATCCTTGCAACAGGTTCAAACTCATCAACATCAGGTGGGTTGACAACAAAAGCCTTGCCGCCGTAAGTTTTTGCGAAGTCATAAGCCAACTGGCTGCCCAATGTCGCGGGGTGCTTCACGGTAAAACCGATCCGCGCATGATGCAGCAATATCTCGTTTACGATATAGGTTCCGCCTTCCAGACCAACCAGGCCTCCGCCTCGCCCCGCAAAAGCGTCCATCCCTTGAAGAGAGATCTTAGCTTTGGCCAACTCCGCCAGAATTGTCTCCTTACGATACGGAAATTGATCGCTTATCTCAGGAAACTCTCTGAGTTTGGCTGCCTCGTGGGAGACATCGGCCGAGAAAATCTCCTCATCGTTCTCGAAGATTGCTACCTTGGTCGAGGTCGAGCCGGGATTGATCGCCAGCACCCGGTATTTTTTAGCCCCTGACATTATCAGTTCCCTCAGTTTTCTTCTTGAGCATTAAGAATTCCCTCTTCGCTTCTTCACGCTACAGACATATCCTAACATCCACCGCAAAGAGATGGTTTTCGAAAACGACGAGGGGATTGATGTCCATCTCCTGAATGGCCGGGATGTCATCCACCAACTGGGAAATGCGCATGATCACCTCCAGGAGTTTCTTTTCGTCAATTCCCTTTTCACCTCTGATGCCCTTGAGGATGGGAGCTGTTTTTAGACCAGAAAGCATTTGCTTTACCTCAATGTCCGTTACCGGGGCGATTCTGAAGGACACATCCTCGAAAACTTCCGCATAGATACCGCCCATACCGCACATAATAAGCTTGCCTGCTGCTTCGGACCTGCTGCCTACTATGAGTTCCTTGCCGCCGGGCAGGAACTTCTGAACAAGAAATTTCAGCTCTGCGCTCTGGAAGGAGCCGGCCATTTTCTCCACGGCTTCGCGGACCGATTTGCCGTCCTGCAGATTGAGGGCAACGCCGCCCCAATCGCTCTTGTGGACCGCGGATTCGTGGTCGATCTTGATTGCGACGGGAAAGCCGATTTTTTTTGCGGCCATCGCGGCTTCCTTCGCATTGGATCGCACCTGCCAATCGGCAACGGGAATACCGTATGAGCTCAGCAATTTGTATGCGTCGGCGGCGCAGAGCACCTTCCTTCCCGCGGACTGGGCGGCCTTCACGATGTCTTTTGCCCCTGCCCGATCCACATCTTTGTAGCGCGTTACCTTCCCCGGCTTTCGTCTCAGGACTTCGCCGCGCCTGGTTAAGGCAATGAGCGCCCTTGCGGCGCCAGACGGGAAATCATAGCAGGACACGCCGGCTTCCCTCAATATCCGCACCGGCTCGGCGAATACGGTCTTTTCTGTCTGGAGGGCAACGAGGATGGGTTTTGTTTTCCTTTTATTTACTTCCGCGATCTGCCTGGCAACGTTGACGTTATCGACAAAGAAGGGGGTTGCCAGGCTAATGAAAATGCTGTCGATTCCGTCATCTTCCATCAAAACATCGAGGGCTGTCAGGAAGTGTAACGGAGTACCGGTGGCAAGAACATCGACGGGATTGCGGATGGTAACTTCCTTGTGGAGTATTGCCCTCAGCCTGGCCACCGATTCTTGGGAAAGCGGGGGAATCAGAAGACCGCCCTGGGAAAGAAAATCACTGGCAATCACCATGGGGCCGGCCGCGTTGGTGATGACGCCTACGCGGTTGCCGCGCGGTATTGGCTGGGCGGTAAAAACACCCGCCGCCTGACAGAGGGACTCCTCATCCGGAAAAGTAAGGATGCCTGCTTTTTCAAAGATGAGATCGCTGGTAATGTCTTTGCGCACCAGAGCGCCCGTATGGGTCGCGGCTGCCTCGGCGCCTGCTTTGCTGCGACCCGCCTGCATGACAACGATCGGTTTCTTTTTGACAACCTCTGTGGCTACCGCCAGAAACTTTTGCGGGTCGCGGATGCCCTCGATGTAGAGTACTATTA
>JBBIRO010000020.1:9760-26399 GCA_037441775.1 Syntrophobacterales bacterium | reverse complement strand
ATTACCTGGCATCCCTCATCGTTGCCAAAGTATTCAATGATTTCCGGGATAGAAACGTCGCGGGCGTTTCCATTGGAGGCATACATCCTTGTTCCCACCCCCATCCGGTGGAGAGTTTGATGGAGCAGCTCGGCAACGCCACCGGAAAGAGCGATGATGGAGACGACGCCCGGCTCTGGTCGCGTGAAAGTAAAGTTGCAGTAGGCCTTAACCTCCGGCGACGCATTGATGATCCCTTGACAATTAGGACCGAAAAGCCTGATGCCGTGTTTTTTGGCCGTTGCGAAGCATTCATCTTCGAGGGACTTCCCCGCCGGGCCGGTCTCGGCAAAACCACCACCGTTGAGAATGGCAAATTTAACGTTCTTCTGAGCACATTCCGCGATTACCTGAGGAACTGATGCCGCCGGGATCGGCAGGTGAACTACATCGACATCGGTGGGGACATCGAGTATGGACCTGTAGGCCTTGACGCCCTGGACCTCATCAACATTGGGGTTAATGGGGTAAATGTGCCCTTGGAATCCGAATTCCACCAGGTTCATGATGATCTTGTTTCCCATATTGAACTCTTTCGCGGAGGCCCCCACTACGGCCACGGACTTGGGCTTGAATAATGCGTCTAACATTTATCGCTCCCCTTGAGCTCTTTAGAATGGCTACGTCGGCGAATTGTCCGATTATTGACGGCTCTGCAATAATTCACGCTTCCCCTCACCTGGCAAATTGGGATGAATTAGGCGATAAACAGTTGAAATAAAGACTATTATCACTATCACGGCAACCCTTTGCCCTCTGGGAAGAGGGAGATTTTACGGCAATTGCTCTGGGCGCGGACGGCGGTCATAATTGCGGCTCCCACAATCTCCTCCACCGGAGCACCCCGGGACAGGTCGCTTACCGGTTTGGCAAAACCCTGAAGCAGCGGCCCATAAGCCACCGCCTGGGCAAATTGCTGGACAAGCTTCACCCCAATGTTGCCGGCATTGAGATCCGGGAAGATCAGAATGTTGGCCTTGCCGGCTACCGGGCTGCCGCCCTTTACCTTCCTGGCGGCAACCTCCGGCGAGATTGCGGAATCGAGCTGAAGCTCGCCGTCAATGAGCAGATCCGGCCTGCGCTCGCGCACCATCTCCAAAGCCATTAACACCCTGTCCACCAGCTCGTGGCCGGCGCTGCCCTTTGTGGAAAAAGACAACAGGGCAATACGCGGCTCCCAACCCAGCAAACTGCGCAGGGTGTCAGCAGTCGAGATTGCGATGTCGGCCAGTTCTTTCGCATCGGGCGCCGGACAGACTGCACAGTCGGCAATCCCCAACAGGTTACCATCTGGACCATCATATCCTGGGATGGACAGAATGCCCATACTTGAGACTGTCGACACACCTTCCTGCAATCCGATGATCATCTCACTGGCCATGATCACCTCTCCCGTCGTATGGCTCAGCCCGGCCACAAGACCGTCCGCCTCGTCTAATTTCACCATCATGGCGGCAAAATAAAGCGGGGCTTTTAGCATGCGCCTGACAGCGGAAGCCGGAAGATCCGGATTGATCTTGGCATAGCCATCGGCGAGTTGTTCGATTTTTGCAACGGCGGTGTGATCGACCACCGCAATCCCGTCCAGCGACAGCAGGAGGCTTTCCGCTAAGGCGGATACGGCACCTGGTTCCCCAACGAGAATGGGATAGGCAATGCCCCGGTCCCGCACCTGACGAGCCGCACGGAGGATCTTCTCCTCGTGGGATTCAGGAAACACCACCCTTTGAAGATTAGCTTTGGCCTTACGGAGCAATTGCTCCAGGACATCAGAACTCATTTCAGTCTCTCCATAATTGACGGCTTCGCAAAAAGTCCTTTTTCCCCTTTCATCGCACGAGAGGAAAAGGGAGACGGGGAGCTCTCGCATTATAAATAACGCCTATAATCACCCTCGCCCCAACCCCTCGAAGAAGAGGGGCTTTTGATTTTTTTCTTGGTCGTACCTATCTTAAGGATACTCATTATAACAGGGTTGCTACAGCAACAGCGTAGCCGCCGTCATACGAGAGGCTCAAAAGCACGCGGGATGCAGCCCGCTCGGCGACAAGCTCGGCAAATCTGCCTGTAAGAACAGGGATCGGTTCTCCCTGTTCCCCATCCCGGACCTCTATTTCCTTGAATTGAACGCCTGTCTCCCAACCGATGCCAAATGTTTTAAAGATGGCTTCCTTGGCGGCAAAAGTCATTGCCAGATAAGCCACACGGTCGGGGTGGGTTTCCGCCCGCCCTTGCTCCCGCAGCGTGAAGACCTTGTCCATAAACGCCTGGCCGCCGGTTTCCAGTACGTCTTTCATTCTGCTGATGCTGATGATATCTACGCCCAGACCGATGGCCATTTAACCTCCTGCCCATGGAGTTCGTTATTTTCAGCAAAGCGGCAATGTACTGCAGGCCCTTGCCTGACAACTTCTCTCCTTGATATGCGCCTCGACTTCCTCACGAAAATACCGGATTGCGGTGAGGACCGGATTGGGCGCTGTTCTACCCAGATCGCATTTGGCCCCCACTTTAAGACCTTCACCCAACTCCAAAAGCAGGTCTATATCGTTGGTTTCCCCCCTGCCTTCGGTAATATCCGTCATAATATCCGCCATCTGTCTCGTGCCTTCCCGGCAAAAGGTGCACTTGCCGCATGATTCATTCTGGATGAAGCACAGGGAGCATTTGGCCTGATCAACGATGCAGGCATCGCCCGGGACAACCAGAATGCTGCCTGATCCCATAATGGCCCCGGCAGCGGACAGATGCTCCTCGTCAACGGGCAGATCCAGGGCACTGGCCGGCAGATAACCGCCTGTCGGACCGCCGATCTGTATTGCCTTCAGCGCCCTGCCATTGGGAAGACCTCCGGCGATATCATAAATAATTTCACGAAAGGTTGTACCCAAAGGGACTTCAATCAGTCCGGGCTGCGTCACTGCGCCGAATATGGTAAACATTTTGGTTACGCTGCGCCGCCCGGCGTCCTTATCCAAAATGGCAGAAACCTGCGCCCAAATTTCTACCTGATGGACAAGAGTCGGCTTGGCTTCCAGTCCGAACAGGGGCGGACGGGGAGAACAAACGAAAGGCATGGTCGGCGCACCTTGCATTTCGTTGATGAGAAAAGTCTCGTCACTGCAGGCAAGCCTCTCTGAACCTTCCCTGATCTCCACGCGGAAATTTAAGTTTGAATCCAGGATAGAGTCGCCAAGCAGCCCGTGAATCCCTGCCTGGCTCAAAGCTGTCCCAAGGCGGTTGACAACAAACGTATCATGGGCGCTCACGTAGATTACGCCCCTGGTTGCCCCGGTGGCCCATGCGCCGATGAGCATTCCCTCCAGAACTGAGTGGGGGTCTTCTTTCAACAATGTCGACGCGATGAGCGAGTCTGGGTCGCCTTCTGCGGCATTGCAGACCACAATCTTCTCGTTACCCGGCGCCTCAAGACAGCGCCGCCACTTTTCCGCGAGGGGAAATCCCCCCCCGCTCCGCTCTTGAAGCCCGGATTTGCCCACTTCTTCGATGAGCTCCGCAGCGGTCATCCCTAAAGCTTTCCGGAGACCATCGTAACCCCCGCGGGCAATGTAATGATTGATATTCTCCGGGTCAATTTGGCCGCAGTTCCTGAGGGCAATTTTCACCTGAGGAAAACGTTCTGATTCCATAAAATCATTCCTGCTGCAGCTACATCGTACCGGGAAGGAACAGCGCGATTTGCGGAAATACTGCCAGAAGAATAATACATACCACCATAGCGATTAAAAATGGGACGACACCTCGGAACACAGTAGCAAGCGGAATCCCGGTTGTGCCACTGAGGATAAAGGCATTCATGCCCACGGGCGGAGTAATCAGTCCTATTTCTATGACCAGCACAACTACCACCCCAAACCAAATCGGGTCAAACCCCAGAGCCACAATTACAGGGTATACAATAGGAATCGTGAAGGTAACCGCCGAATAAATCTCCAAAAACATCCCCAGGAGAATATAGAGAAGAATGATGCCCGCAAAAATTACGTATTTTGACATCTGGAGTTGTTGAATTATTTCCACCAACGCAAAAGGAAGTTTGCTGACACCCAGAAACCTCATGAAAATGAACGCCCCGACGATCAGGAGGAAGATCATGGCGGAGGTTGTCACGGACTCTTTCAGAATGTCCAGAAAAATTTTGCCGGTAAGCTGACGAGTGATGGCAACGATGACAAAAGCCCCAAAAGCGCCTATTGCCCCCGCTTCGGTAGGGGTGAAAATCCCTCCGTAGATACCGCCCAATACCAGCAGGAACAGCAGCGTCACGTGCCAGATCTTCTTCAGCGCTACTACCTTTTCACGAAAGGTCACCATTGGTCCCGCCGGCCCCGCCTCAGGACGAAACGTTGCAATTATTGTTATGGCACAAATAAACAAGACGGTGAGCAGTATTCCCGGCAACAAGCCTGCCATAAAGAGCTTCCCGATAGATTGTTCCGTAAGCAGACCATACATGATGAATCCCATGCTGGGCGGAACGAGGATGCCCATGGTTCCGGCCGAGGCAATACAACCGGTGGCCAGGGCATCGTCATACTGGTACTTTCTCATTTGCGGCAAGGCTACTTTAGTCATGAGAACTGTTCCGGTAGCGCTGGACCCGGTAATGGAAGAAAAAACAGCACATGCTAAAACAGTCGCTGACGCCAGGCCGCCACGCAGCGAACCCACCCATTTATATACGGTGTAATACAACTCTTCACCAATTGACGTATTTCCCACAATTACACCCATCAGCACAAACAGCGGCAGCGCTGACATGGGATAGTAGGCCACCGTCTCGTAGGGCACGGTGGAAATCACGCCAAAGGCCTGTTTGTAGCCCTGAAGGTAGAGTAATCCCAGGAAGCCGACTAAAGCCATGGCCAGCCCAATCCACATTCGGAAAAACAATAAAAGAACAACCAGGATGCCGATGCCAATAACGCCAACAAGTTCCGCGCTCATCTTGCAGCACCGTCCTTTATGTTCTTAACGAAGAGGCTGGCCATGACCACCAGCAATACCCCCCAGCCAAGCGTTGCCAGCGCATAAAAGGGGTATTTGGGCACCCCGATGTACGAACACATTATGCCGAGTCGTTGTACAGTCAAGGTTGCCCCGAAGGTCAGCCAGGACATCACGGCCACCAGGACGAGCCCGACAAAAATAATAACGAGGTCAATCACCCGCTGCACAACTTGTGGATAATAAGATACAATGAGGTCTACCTTAAGATGCTTCCCCTGCAGCGCCGACCATCCGAACCCTAAAAACACCACCGCCACCATCATTTGCTCGGTAATTTCAGTCGCACCAAGAATTGGTTTACTCAATGCAGCACGGAGAAACACATCTGCCACGATAAGCAGCATCATCAAAAAAATTGCCAGCGCGGCAGTCAGTCCTGCAATGCGGGCGATGCAATCAACTATTTTCATGAGGGGTATCCTCCAACTTTGCTCTACGGCTGCTCTTTTCCCCTGAAATCTGTTCTGAGCCCCGGATATCAGATTGCCCGCGGATGTGGCTTAATGCTTTTTCGCTAGCGCCAAACTCCGTCCTGCGGCACGGAGTTTGGCGCTACTCAATGTTACCCCCACAGCCTTAATCCCATGTTCGCTCTTGGTTTTTTTCATAGGCGCTTTCCTAAGCGCCGTCGCAGGCACGGAATTACCTGCCCTTATACTCGGCGATCATTTTCCTGACGGTATCATAAATTTCTTTCGCATCTTTGGCTGCATTTTTCTTCAACCACTCATCATGTATTGGTTGCGCCAGATCAGCCCACTGCTTATATTCCGCGGGAGCAAGCCTCACCGTGGTACGCCCGTGCTTCTCCGCGTACTCCAACCCCATCCTTTCTTCCGCGATTACGGCATTGTTGCATTGATCAATATAAAATTGTTCATTATCCGCAAGTATTTTTTGAATATCAGACGGAATCCTTGCCCAGTTTTTGGGGTTTATTAACAGAAAATGAGGGGTCATGGTAAAGCCGCCCGGTTCCGCAAGGGTGTGAAATCTCAATAGCTCCATAACTCGAAAAGCGGCCTTCGCCCCAAAGGCATTCACAAACCCTTCAGTTAATCCCCTCTCGGCGGAAGTGTACCAATCGGCTACCACCAAATTCACGGGAGCGCCGCCGGCAGCAATCATCATTTTGGCTAGGTCATCCGTGGCCGGCGTTATCTTCATCCCTCTTAAATCGGCGGGAACGCGCACTTGTCGCTTAATAGTACTGATATGGGTAGCGGTAATCGACGTGATGCCATACACCATCAGACCCCGGTATTCTTCCGCGAGCTGTGGGTATTTTTTCAAGAGCTGAGAATATATTGATGATTGCGCCCATACTGAAGGCCAGCCCATCATCGGAAGCCACATGACGGAGTTTAACGGCATCAAACCGATGTCAATAATAGGCACCCAGTAACACAGATCTGCTTGGCCATCCAGCGCGCCCCGGAAAATTTCCCGGGGCCTGAACATCGAATTGGCCCAATAAGGGATAATTTTCAACCTTCCGCCCGCGTCTTTTTCAACCTTTTCTATCCAGGCTTTTTGGGCTCTACCCAAGGTTGATACTTCAGGAACAGTAGTAGTAAACTTAAGCTCGGTCACCGGAACTGCTTTTGGCTGGGCATAAGCATTCATCACGAAGCCAATTACAGCGCTGACGACGAGTGCCGCGACAAAAAACTGCTTAATCTTAATCATGGCTATTCCATCCTCTCTTTTTCTTCCCTGTCTTTTTTATGGCTCTGTCATCCACCAGCTCCACTTTCATTTTGGTGTCCCCAAATGACGCCGTTGATCACCCGCTCATAGGCCATCACCTCCCGTGCCATGACATTGATATGCTCAGGGTTCACTCTCAACCGTGGACCTTCCTCCTGTTTTTCGCAAATGATGAAGCAAAAAAGTTCGCGATACTTGAGCGCGCAACTTACGAAAACGAGACGCACCCAAGAGTACGCCCCTGTGACGACGGACGCAGCGCAACTTAAAAAGTCACGCTTACCCTCCACTCGCGGGGGAAAAGGGGATATGGAACTCACAATATGAAATAACAGCTATTATCAGCATTGAGCCAACCCCCTCTCCTCAAGGAAGAGGGGGCTTTTATTTTTTTCAAAGCCGTCATTTATAAATGAGCGCGAGAAACAAATTAGTTATCAGCGAGAATTGTGCCATTAATATAATGGCGTAATATCGGATAGTTTGAGATGTTCTTGTTTTGTATTTGTCAAATGCGATGAGTTATCTGTCACATTTGACTATTATACATTATATTGTCAAATGTGACAGACAGATGCGACGAGATAATTACGGGGAATTACGGAAACACCTCTATTCGCCTGTAATTGCCCTCCTTCAGCCTACCCACTCGATAATCATCGCTTCGCCCTGGCCCATCCCGATGCAGAGGGTTGCCAGTCCGTAACGGACGGAAACGCCCCGCTCTGCCCGCAGCCGCATCTCATGAACCATTGTGGTCAACAATCGGCCGCCGGTACATCCCAGGGGATGCCCCAAGGCGACCGCGCCGCCGTTGACGTTGACAATAGCGGGATCGAGCCCCAGCTCGCGCATGCAGGCCAGCGCCTGAACGGCAAAGGCTTCGTTTAGTTCGACAAGATCCAGGTCGGCAACGGTCAATCCGGCGCGCGCCAGAGCCTTGCGCACCGCCGGCACCGGTCCCAGGCCCATGGTACGCGGATTGACGCCGCCAACTGCCGAGCAGACCACCCTTGCCAGCGGTTTGAACCCCAGGGTACTGGCCCGCTTTGCGGACATAAGCAACAGAGCCGCCGCCCCGTCATTGATACCACTGCTGTTACCGGCGGTCACCGTCCCGCCGGCGCGAAAGGCCGGTTTCAGCCTGGCCATATCTTCCAGGGAACTGTCCAGCTCCACCTCGCCGGCGGCGTTTTGGCGGTAGCGGGGATGTTCGTCCCTGTCCACAATCCGGGGCGGCCCCTTGCGTTGCGGTAATGTCAGCGGCGCGATCTCCTGGGCAAAGCGGCCGCTGCGGATCGCCTCGACGGCACGCCGGTGGCTCTCCAAGGCAAAGGCGTCCTGCTCTTGACGGGTAATCTCGCCGCCGGCGATCTTACCGTCCCGGCTCATCTCGTAAACATTCTCCGCCGTTTCACCCATCGCCTCCAAGAACGTCTGCGCCTCCAGTATCGGGTTGGGCAGGCGAGCACCGATTGTCGTGTCGTAGACCTTCAGATGTCCCCAGGGGTAGGCCTGTTCGGCCTTGGGAATCACGTAGGGAGAACGGGTCATCGACTCAACGCCGCCGGCAATGAAGATATCGCCTTCGCCCAGCCTTATGGCCCGCGCGGCGTTGCTGATCGCGCTCAGGCCGCTGCCACACAACCGATTGAAGGTCAACCCGCCAACGCTATGCGGAAAACCGGCCAGCAACAGCGCCATGCGGGCCACGTTGCGGTTGTCCTCACCGGCCTGATTGGCGCACCCGAGGAATACTTCTTCAATCAGGGAGGGATCGACGCCGGTCCGCTCCACCAGGGCTTTGAGTACATGAGCGGCCAGGTCGTCGGGCCTGACCGGCGCCAACACCCCGCCGTGCCTGCCCACCGGCGTACGAACGCCATCAATAATCACTGCTTCTTGCATAAGATGCCTCTCCTTCTCCACTTAAGGGTAATTGATGAAGACCAGCATGTTAACGGGTTTGCCGGTCGCCTTGAGAATGGATCTTCCCTTGTACGGCCCGATATAGATGGAATCCCACGGTCTTAAGAACAATATATTCCCTATCCGATTTGATGATCACTGCCCCCTGCGACATATAAAGATGCGACCCTATTGAGCTTAAGCAATATTCAGAATGACCAAGACACCTGACCAGGCTTTTCGTGCCTGAAAGTCGTCAGCAGGTTAAGGGAGAAATGCCGTGTTTCTATTCTGAATTCTGACTCCGGGATTCTGAATGCCTGAGTCATTGCAAAATATCATCTTTTTCCTTTTCCAGTCAATCGGATTTGCCTTGCGGCGACCCAGGGGCGATATCTCCGTTGAGCGGAAGCCATTCATCTTGATTGAGCGCCTTGACCGCTACGGCGCTTCCAATAACGACAAGGCGGTCGCCCGGAGCAAGCGCCTCCGTGGGAGAGGGGGAGATGATCTTATGCTCGCCCCGATGGATGCCGATAACGGTGACGCCGTATTTTTGTCGGAACTGCAGATCCACCAGTGTCCGGCCCTCCTGCAGAGAGGCCCGGGCCACGGTTACTTCAGCAAGAACAAAGCGTTCCATGCTTTCTTCATCCTCCGCGGCCTCGATCTGGTTGAGGAGATTTTCCACCTGGCGGAGTTCTTCCGGGGGGCCCATCAGGACCAGACGGTCGCCCGGATAGATCCGGAATCTCGGCTGGGGATCGTAATGGACGATGCCTGCGCGGCTGACCGCTAGGATCGAGACCCCGGTGGCCGAGCGCAGAGCGATTTTTTGTATCCGTTTGCCGGCGAAAATCGATCCCGATTGAACTCGAACTTCGCGAAAGGCAATCGGCCAGTCAATGTTCTCCGGCAAGATGTCGATGGCATGGTTCAGGGCATCGGCCGCCTGTTCGGCTGCATCCCTGAACGGCCGGAAAACCACCTGCGCTCCCGCCTTTTCCAGTCGATCGGCCTCCTCCTGTGACGCCGCCGTCACCGCCACCTTGTCCCTGTAGCCCCGTGTCCTCAGGAGTTCGATCAGGCCAAGATTCAACTCCAGCGAACGGATCGTGCTTACGACCCAGCGGGCTCGGTCGAACGGCAGATGTTCGTGGAGCTCTGGGTCGGCGATGTCCCCGTAGAAAACGGAAATTCCGTGCGCCCGCCACCGCTCGAGCGCTGCGGGATCAAAATCGACCCCGATGAGCGTCCTGTTCCGCCGCAGGATGTGCTCGGCCAGGCCGCTTCCGTAGCTTCCCAGTCCTACCAGGATCACGTCCACGGAGGATTCTCCCTGGACGCAGCAAGCCTGCTCTTCCCGAAAGGGGTGTCGCCTCTCGAAGATCTTCAGGACGCCGGACAAAAGGTTGTAGAGCGGCCCGGAGAACAGGATCATGTAGGTGGACGCGAAGATGGTCACGACCCCCACCAGGGTGATCAACCCACGGACCTCCGCCGTGATGTGGCCCAGGGAACCACCCAACGCCACGACGATGAGGGAGAATTCGCTGATCTGCGCGACCGTCAACCCCGCCAGGGAAGCGGTGCGTCGTCTGTAGCCCATGATCCCCATGATGACCAGAACGATCAGAGGCTTGCCGATGAGGACGAAAACCGAGAATAGCATTGAGGCTTCCAGTTGCGCGCCGAAGGTGGACCAATCCAGACGGGCGCCCAGATCGATGAAGAAAAACAGCAGCAGAAAATCACGCAGGCTCGTCAGGCGCCCCCCGATAACGTCGCGGTAGCCGGTCGAGGCCAGCGAGACCCCCGCCAGAAAAGCCCCGACCTCCTTGCCGAAGCCAAGCAGTTCGCTGATCGCGCCGAGCAAAACAGCCCACGAAATCGCAAACATGATCAGCATCTCCTGGCTATAGGCCAGGCGTTTGGTCAGGGCGGGAAGCACGAACTTCATCAGCAATCCGACAACGGCCAGCAGTCCCAACCCTTTTGCTGTTATGAAAAGGAAGATCACGATCACGGAATCATCGGCGGAGAGGGTCGAGCCGAGCGAGGTCAGTAAGACCAGGGCCAGGATAGCGGCAATGTCCTGGACGATCAAGATTCCGATGGCAATCTGCCCATGGAGGGAGTCGATCTCCTTTTTGTCCGACAAAAGCTTGACGATAATGATTGTACTGGAAAAGGTGAGCGCCACCGCTACGTATGCGGCGCTGATCAGCGTCATGCCGAGGCCCAGGGCTATCAGCAGGCCGATCGCGGAGGTAAATGCGATCTGTCCTAAGCCTGTGGCCAGGGCGACCGGGCCGGTAGTGCGAATGAGATGCAGATCGAGTTTCAGGCCAACGATGAAAAGCAAGAGCGCAATTCCGATCTGCGCGAACAATTCGATCTGGTCGTAGCTCTTGATAATACCCAGCAAGGAGGGGCCGGCAAGGATTCCCGCAGCCAGAAACATGATGATCAGGGGCTGGCGCAGCTTCTGTCCGACGAGGCCCAACAGCGTGGCCAGAGCCATAATGGTGGCGATTTCATAAAAGACGGTTTCTTGGATCATCTCAAATCCTCGCCATTCACCGAAAACGGATCAAGACGGCCGCGAGAGCCCGTCTTCGCCGGGATATATGGCGGTACACGGGGTCACATTTTCATATGTCATATTAAAGAGGAATGGGGACGCTGTCAACTTAATAACGTCAGTATGTAATAACGTCAGTACAGAAATGCTTCTTGACAGAAATACCCCTGAACAATATAAGCAGCGAAAAAATAACGTCGTAATTTCGGTTGGAAAGGGAAATAACAATTGTCTGGAAATAATAGAGCAAGAACGCGCTTTGCCCCCTCCCCGACGGGATTTCTCCATATCGGCGGGGCGAGAACAGCGCTCTATAACTGGCTATACAGCCGCGGTAACGGGGGGGATTTCATCCTTCGGGTTGAAGATACCGACCAGGTGCGCTCAACCGAGGAATCCACCCGCGCTATTCTCGATGCCATGATCTGGCTTGGTCTTAGCTGGGACGAAGGCCCTTATTTTCAGGCGCAACGAATCGACATTCATCGGCAGATGGTGGAAAAACTCCTGGTTGGAGGTAAGGCGTTTTGCTGCGACTGTACCCCGGAGCAACTGGAGGAAAGGCGGAAGGAGGAACTGGCTGCCGGACGCAAGCCAAAATACGGGGGGCGCTGCCGGGAAAGGGGGCTCAAGAGGGGCCCCGGGGTGGCGGTTCGCTTCCGTTGCCCGGATCAGGGGACGACGGTGGTGGATGATTTGATCAAGGGACGGGTGACCTTCAATAATGAGGAGCTTGACGACCTCGTAATCGAGAGGGCGGATGGTTATCCCACCTATAATTTCGCCGTGGTGGTGGACGACGCACTGATGAATATAACCCACGTGATCCGCGGCGACGACCATTTGAATAATACCCCGCGGCAGATCCTCATCTATGAAGCCCTGGGATACAAGGTGCCGTTCTTCGGCCACTTGCCCATGATCCTGGGAGCGGACAAGGCCCGCCTGAGCAAGCGTCACGGCGCAACATCAGTGATGGCTTATAAGGAAATGGGCTATCTGCCGGAAGCCCTGGTAAATTACCTGGTCCGTCTGGGCTGGTCGTACGGGGATCAGGAAATTTTCCACCTGAAGGAACTTATCTCCATCTTTACCTTGGAGGCGGTTGGCAAGTCGGCGGCGATTTTCAACCCGGAGAAGCTTTTGTGGCTCAACCAGCACTACATCAAGACCGCCGACAACGAACGGCTTGTTGACGACATGCTGCCCTTCTGGAAGGGGAGAAATATAGAACCACGCAGCAGAGGATATGCCTGCGCCGTAGTGGCCGATTTGAAGCCCAGGGTCAAGACCCTGGTGGAATTGGCCGAAGCCGGGACATTTTATTTTCATAGCGACTTGCGCTATGATGAAAAAGCCGCGGAAGAATTCCTGAAGCCGGATGCGGCGACAATATTGACAGCTCTCGCAGCAGAATTGCCCTCCCAGAACAACTTCTCCAAAGAGGCTATCGACTCTTTTCTGCGCTCCTTTGCTCAACAGCGAGAGCTTAAACTCAAGGCAATCATTCCCCCGCTGCGTGTTGCCCTGACGGGAAAAACGGTCAGCCCCGGAATAGACGAGGTCATGGTTACCCTGGGGAGGCCGGAGGTAATTCGCCGAATGGAAAAGGCGATCGCCCACATCGAACGGCTTTAAAGGCTTCTAATGTGGAAAACAACCCAATAACCCCTAATCTCATCGCCTGTCGGCGCCGCCCGCTTATTGGATTATGCGTGCTTTCGCGTTTTCGTTTATCAAATATTTATCAATAAAAATACCTGTAGCCCCGGGGAGCATGTTTCAAACCATTTTTTAAAAAGCCAGCCTCATTTGCTATCTCGACAGAACGGAAACCATAAGCGGCCAGCCGTAAGTTCCCGGTTGGGCGTCCTTGGACAAGCTAAAGCGGTAATCCAGGTTCAATATGACGCCTCCTCTCACGTATGCATGATGGATCCACCCCCCGCTTTTTGATAATTGGACTTCCCGCCCGCCCAAGACTACATAATATGTGTTAAAAGCGTCATCAGGAGCGCTTAAAACATCGAAGGTCAGTAAACACCCCTGCACATTATTACTCTTGAGATGAACCCGTGAGGCGGCGGGAATTTCCACATAGCCGCGCAGGATATCGGCATCCGTAACGACTACCTCTTGTACCTGGCTTAGGACCCTCAGACTCGTACGCTCGAGAACTGTGGCGCTGACAGTTGTTTTCCCCTCCAGCGAAGCCCCCCCGGCATGCGCCGTATTAATCCCCACTATATTAGCCATTGATAAGGCCGCAATAAGGGCTGCGTTCACCAGCTTATGCTGAATTCTGAGGCCGAAATTGACTTGCTGCGGTTGGAGGTAGCCCGCTTCAACGAGAATTTCACCGATTTTCTTGGGGGAATTTTTTTTACGGGCGATAACGTAATCGAGCTGCTGCCGGGAGATTTGTTCTGTAGCCACCAGCAGCTCGCCCAGTCTGAAGCGTTCCGAAACCGGCGCATCGCCGCCCTGGTGCCGTTGAAAGGTCAAGGCGGCCCGGAGTTCATTTTTGTCGAGCAACCCGGACCGGACGAGAATTTCACCGAGCGGCTCCCCTGTGTCGCGTTGTTCTCTGAGCGCCGCGTCAAGTTGGTCGGTGGTTATCCTTGCCGCTTTAAGCAAAAGCTGACCGAGTTGCTCTCGCGTACCGGCAGCAGCCCTAAGAGAGCCTTCGAGAGACGACAAATCTTTTTGCACAGAGAGCACGGCCTTAAGTCCGATTGGACTCAGCGCGCCCATGCGAACCAGAACTTCTCCTATTTTATCGTTTGTCTCTTGTTGACGCTTCAGGGCGGCTTCCAGCACTTGCGGCGAGATAAAACCGCCGTCAACCATAATTCTGCCGATAAGACGCATGGCAAACCTTCGGGGTGAGTGGTTCTTGTTTTTATCTGCGCTCATACAATACCTCTAATTTTAGTCGTAAGAGGTGTTACGCATATGGCGGCAATGCACCATTCATATCTGTGATTGATTGAGACTGTAAGACGTGTACAACTGAACGGCAAATATTTCAAGCAGGTTATTTGTTTCTATCAAAAGCAAATAGCATTGTCCGGATAATTTCAGGCCATATCAGAAAAAACGGCGTCTGCTCTTATAAACTGGGAGACATTAAGAAACCTCCGTCACCGATAGCGGAGTTTTTCAGGTTATAACTTCCCTGCGGTTGGCAAGCTCAATTAAAGCTTCCTCTTTCATAGCCCCCAGAGCATCGTCCATGGCCTTTTCTATAACTGTCAGCGCCCGGTCGCCCGCTATTGCCGCCGGCTCCAGTACGTAATCGGCACCCTCTTCAAAAAACCGGCGCGCCTGCTCCTGCCCTTCGGCAGTCAGGATAATTTTCGCATCGGGGCATAAACTTTTAGCCAAACGGAGCAGCTTCAGGTTTGTAGTGCCCTTGAGTATTTGATCCGGGATTGAACACAGAATAACGCGGGCATGGTGAATGTCGGCGTGATGGAGAATGTCCAGATTACTTATGTCTCCGTAAACACAGGCGACTCCCATCTCATCCAGCCTTTCCTTTACCAGAGGGTTGAAATCTATCACCTTTATCATTTTAAGAAGGCGGCGGTTTTTTCTTGCCGCTTCATCCAGAAAGGCACTGGCGACGCGGTAAAATCCGAGGACAACTATCGGATGCTGCGCGCCCGCTTCATATTCTTCCCGGAACGCCGGGATGTCTTTCAATCCTGCCCATTTCAAAAGTCCGCTCAAGGAGTGCTGGATCCTGTGGCTGTACGTGATGAGGTATGTAGAGGCGACAGCCAAAATGGAAAACACCCATATAAGAGGAGTAACCGCATCCGCCGGGATATGATTGTACGCGACGCCGATGGTCAAAATGACCAGCGAAAACTCACTGACCTGGCTGAGATTGATAGTCGTAAGCAGGGAAACCCTGTGACCCGCCCTGAGGGGATGGAGAATGCCGAAAATACCCGAACAGCCGCACTATAACCGCTACAGCAGCAATACTTAAGGCGGTTAAGATAACCGATAACTCAGGTACGGGAATTTGCATGCCGATAGAAACAAAGAAAATCGTTATAAAAAAGTCCCGTATGCTGACAACCTTGGCAATAACGTTCATGTTATACGGAAAGGTAGCCAGAGACACACCGGCAATGAGGGCGCCCATTTCCATGGAAAGGCCGACCTCGGGACGGGCGGCAACCATCGCCACCAGAAAACACCAGCCCAGGCTTATCACCAGCAGCAGCTCCGGCAGTTTCGCCACCGAACGAAAAATGTGGGGCAATATGTGTTTGCTGACGACGAATGCGGCGGCAACCAATAGGGCGCCGGACAGGAATGTGCGCAATATTCCCAATAGGTTCGGATCAGCAAGATTGGGCTGGAGCGCGAGAATAATAATAGCCCAGATATCCTGAAATACGAGAATGCCGACGGTGATTCGTCCGGCCAGAGTATCCATCTCAAATTTGTCATACAAAAGCTTTACCACTATCATGGTGCTGCTGATGGCGATTGCGATGGCGCAATATAGTCGAGTGAAGCTCCCCGGCGGCAGGCTAAACCCCAAAGTCTCCATCACGTAAAAGGCGGCGTAGCCGAGAACGACACAGATGGGAAACTGAAGAAGACCGGGCAATATGACAAGTTTACCGGACTCAAACATCTTGTGCAGATCAATTTCGAGCCCGATCATGAAAAGAAGCAAAATAAGTCCTATTTGAGAAATGGTCATAATATCGGCGTGACCTGTAATCAACCCTATCCCTATCGGCCCTATGACGATCCCCGCTAAGATATGTCCGAGAATGACGGGTTGGCGCGCCATGGTCATTATAATCCCGAGCACGCTTGCCCCGATCATGCATATGGCAATATTGGCAATGACTGATTGACCATCGGACGGAGCGCCGCCCGCTACAGCCACAGCAGGTGAAGCATACGGCAGGATAAATAAAATCCCGGCGGCAAACAACCTGATACGGGGAAATAACCTGATTGTTCTTTTCATGGTGTCAGCAGATTCCCAACTAAGTGCAGTGGCTCATAACTGCGGTTGCGTATTGTCATTTCGAACGAAGCGAGAAATCTTAACATCCAGATCGACCGGCAAGGTTTCTATATCGGAGTCAGGCCTTTTGGGGAAAGCTTACGTTCTTCCCGGGCGCCCATCGCCCGGGTCGATGTACAGATGTGATTATTCCAACTGGTCCAATCGACAACTGCTCCCTCATGGTAGTTGTATGACTATATCTATAACTACAACTTATTTCCACTACTCAGGTGTCCGGCTGAAACGGGGGCTACTCCATCCGGCAGAAACGGGGGCTACTCCAACAACCCTCTATTACCGGCATGAAATCGCCTCTCCAA
>JBBIRO010000020.1:0-9660 GCA_037441775.1 Syntrophobacterales bacterium | reverse complement strand
GAAACGGGGGCTACTCCAACAACCCTCTATTACCGGCATGAAATCGCCTCTCCAATGGCGAAATAAAAATGATGAACGCAGCAGGTTGCGCAAAGGTCTCAATGTATCGGCAAACATTTCAAACAGCTTATTTGTTTCGCACAATTTTAGCCTCTTGCGGAATCACGCATTTAACTTCTCCCAACTCCGTAATGACTTCTTCTGTGATGGGAAAAGTAATGAAGAATTCGCATTTGGTCCCGGCGAAATCGCCCCGGCCGCGATAGCGGCCCGGCGGTATATAATTGCCCCCGGATTTTATCCGTTGGGCGATGGCGCTGCAGCTAAGGTCATCCTTCGCCCCTGGCGCGGGATCGGCGGGCAGGATATTTTCCAGATAAAATTCTCCGCCTTTGCCCGTGGGGAAGATAATTTCCCGGTCGCCCACTTGCAGGGATGTATCCACGTATTCCAGGGGTGTTTTTTTGTCGCCGTTATTTACCAGTAACGTTCCCGTTACCGCCTGCACCTTGAGGGCCTCGAATGAGATGCAGGATCCGCTCCACAAGGAGGGAGATAATTTCCTGTTCACGCCCGAGATGCTGTAATCCAGCGGGACGTTTTTCACATCCAGGGTGATCAGGTTGCGCCCGTAAGAGGCCAGCGTGGGTATGACCATGATCCCCCGGGCATCTGTCTCGCCGATCTCCTGGCCGTTGCTGAACACCTTCGCCTGCGGCAATTTATCCACTATGACGATACCGAAGCTGTCGCCGACGGGCCGCGAGAGCCCGTAAAACCCGCCTGCATACACGAGCGACCCGGCGGCGGAAAGATTATACGCTTCGAGGGTGTCGCCGGCAGTATTCCTGATGCTGGCATCGAGGGCGTAGATGCCGTATCTGGCGTTGTATTGGAGGTAGGGGTTCAGGGAATAGGCGGTGGTTGTACCAGTCTCCGACCGGTTGAGCGAGGCCCGGTAGGTCAGCCCTTCTCCCCGGGGAACGTCTTTCTGCACTTGCAGGGCTTGCGTATTGGCGCCATCGGTCCTGCTGAACTGGGCAGCGCCGCGATAAACCTTGGCAAAGTTGAAGTTGAGACCGGCAAAAAAACTGTAGGCCCAATCCACCTGCCGGGTGGCCGAAGCGGTCAGGTAGAGACTCGCCGCACGGGAGAGCGCACGGGAAAAGGAGGCGGACGCGACCCTGGTATTTGACCCGTTGTAGGTCTCCCGCTCGGAATAGGACAGGGAAAAGCTTCCCAGCGGTTGCCACAAAAAGCCTGCCCCGACATTCATTTCATATTTAGTCGGGTCGGCGGGAAGGGGGTTTCCCACCGTGGCATACTCCCGGGAAAATCCCCGCAGCAGCAGATTGGCGCTGAAACTGCCGCGCTGGTAGGAGTGGTGGAAAGAGCCGGCCATCCCCCCTTGGCCGTTTGCGGCGCTGCCGGCCAGGGAGACGGAGAAGCTGCCGGCCCGGGGCAGAAGAAAAGAAGATAAGAGGCCAATATTGTAGATGTCGTCGCCGCCTTCCGCCCGCACACCCACATTCAGAGAGCTGGTCACGCCGTAGCGATGAAAGGCGGAAAAGGCCGGTTTGCCGTAATCATTGCTCTCCACCCCGTACCGCTCCCGGAGGAACCCCGCGTGGTAACCGTACTCGTGGAGCCCTTGCCGCAGCAGGAGCGCGCTGAAATAGAGGGGATAGGAAATCCGCTCTTCGTTGCCGAAGGGGTCTATAAGCAGGACCTCCAGACGGCGCGCGCCTCCCGTAGCGTAGATATTTTTCAGCTCGAAGGGACCGGGGGCGATCGCGTGCTTGCCCACCAGCACGCCGTCCAGATAGATTTCGGCCCGGGAAGGGAAGGCCGTGACTCCCCCGAGGTTGAAAAGCGGTTGGGTGATAAAATAGGGGTCCAAACTATAGACCTTGGAAAAGCCCAGGCCGCCAATGTTGAGCGTGCTTCCCAGGTCGCCGGAATTGGCAAACTGGTCTCCCAGCACGAGCCATTGGAGGTCGTCGCGCCGTTCATAAGTGGCATTGCTTGAGAGCCGCACAAATTTATCGCTTTTCTCGGTTTTCGTATAGAGTGAATCGGAGATGAAGAAAACATCCCCGGCGCGAAGTCCAAGTTTATTGGAGACGCTGAAGGACTGGAATCCCCCGGGGTTGGCCTGGGAGTAGTTTAAACCGTAATTGAGAAAGGCGCTCTGCTCCCGAGGATAATAGACGTCCTTCGGCCTTGACGGAAGCGGGTACATATCTATGGCCGTTTTGCGCGTCTCTCTGGCCTTTCCCAGGATGACCAGAACGAGGGTTTTTTCATCGAAGGAATACCGAACGTCGCGGAGGGCGCCAAGCGGAATGAACGGCTCCTTGCGGATAAGCACAGTCTGGTCGGCCGCGAAGTAGAGCCTCAGGACGTCCACGACGTCGTCCCGGCGGAGAAACAGTTGTCCCTGCTCGTCGAGTTCGACGAAAAAATCGCCCCTGGTTTCGGTGTTGACGGAAATGCTAACCACCAACGAAACGGTGCCGTCGAGTGAGCGGGGGAAGGCCGCGGCCAGCTCCGCTCTGGCCGGGTCGGAGGCGGCAGGAGGCGGGGAAGAAGAGGCGGCGGCTATCTCCTGCGCCGTGGAATTGGAAACGAGGTAAATGGAAAAGGCCAGCAACAGGGCGAGAACAAATAAAAATATCCCGCCTCCGTGCAGCGTGTCTTGTGAACGGGTCACCTTAATTATCCTTGCGCAGTGGCTGGCACATTTCCTTCTGGACAGGCACTGTCCCATTCATCGTGAAATTCTCCGCTTCGGCCTCGATCTCGATGTGGGCGAGGTTTTGGCAAAGGTCCGGGGGAACGGTTGCTTCGTAGGGACGCGACATGCCGTGCAGGACGTACCATCCTGCAACTTCTTGGGAAAACAGCTCCCTCCCCGCAGCGTCTTTCCCCCGAAACACCACGCTCTGCAACTTGATCCGCACATTCCCCGTGTTCTTGACGGCTGCCCTGATCCGGCCCGCGGCCATTTCCACCTTTTCCAGGACGCCGCTCTCCTGCGGACGGGCCGGCCTTACAAAGATCGGAATCGCATAACGAACGGCGATCGTGAGACGGGCGGTTATTTTTTCCGCGACGGCCAGGTCCTGCGGCTTTTTCTTCGTCGGGATTTCTTCGATGAACAGTCGATAGGTCTTTTCCCGAAGCGACGTCGGACCCTTCAGACCGATTCTGATCGCCCGCTGCTCATTGGGTGCGACCGTCATGATTTTCGGGAAGAACACAACATCTCTGGTCTCTCCATAGACATCCCTGCCGGAATCATCCTGGGTCCATTCCATGACCGATATTTGCACATCCAGTTTATCGCTGCCGCTATTGAGTACGGAGAAGGCGCCGCTCTTCACATTAGCGCCCAATTCCATGGTTGTGGGCTCTATTTGAAAACCCGCCGAGAACGCCGGGGAAGGGGACAGCGAGAGAAAAAGCAGACTGGTGACGGCCCAAAGGAAAAAAAAGACCTGTGCGGAAGCCGCCGGCCTTGATTTTCTCAATTTTCTTTTACAAAAATCGCTCATGTGCGTTGACCATAAAGTTAAGGCGTCCCCGAGCCGTTATGTGTTCAGTAGCTAATCGTCACCGTTTGACTATCGCCGTAATTTCCCCAGGGCGCATCGGCATAATTTGCGCTGTTCGCCGATCCGCCGACTAAGAGGGGGATATCCCTCCCGGGGCCAAACCCCTGGCCCGTGACGCCGGCTGAGATATTGAAGGTATAGGGTATCGAAAAGCCGCTGCAGCCAGACGAGGAGGGATACAGCCTGGGGGGGATGCCGCAGACGCTCGAGGCGGAAATGCCGATCGGGCTGTCTTTCGTGCACTTGATTTTCAGGTCCGACGCGATAACCCCGAGGGTCGTACCCGCGCTAGACGGATCCATGTTGAAGTTCAATGTGCCCGCCTGTTGCGTCACGGCGCAGGTATTGATGACTGTGCCACTGGCAGTTACGTTGGCGATGATTGACCCGGTGGAAGCGCCCGTCCAGCTTATGGTTACGCCAATAATCCCGCTCGCGTACTGGCCGGCCGGGGCGTTTTGATGATTCGCCTGGGAAATCGACGAGCTTGTCGTAAACAAGGATATTGGCGTCGTATCCGTATTATTTTGAGCAAGCGCTGCCAGCCCCAAAGTAAAAGGAATATCGTTCCCCGATAACGTCAGACGCGGGTTGGCCGGATTGGTCGCGAAGGAATATGTCACATCTGTTGAACATCGAAAAATTACCTGCTGCGTCACCGTATTGTTGGTAATTGGTCCCTGAGTGGAGGGGTCAATGTTGGCGAAGGAAATGCTGCCGCTGCTTGAGCCGGTGAAAGAGCAGCCCTGTGCGGATGCGATCACAAGGGTGCAGGCGCAGTTATAAGTAGCTCCCGGCGAAACGGTCCGATAGGTTATCGTGAAACTATAGCTCCCTGCGGCTGTCGGCGTACCCGATAGAATGCCGGTAATTGCGCCTAACAGCAAGCCCGGCGGCAAGGCGCCTGATGAGACAGTCCATGGTGAGGACGGGTGAGGAGTCCCTGCTCCCGTAAATTGATACGAATAAGGCGTCCCGGATGTGCCCGGCGGCAGAACGGCCGGGCATGACGCCGGATTGGTAATCTGGGCCTGAGCCGGTCTTTCCAGGCCGGCGGTAACGAATAACAAAAACAGGGCCAGAAGAAAAATCCTTAATTGCGGCAAATGCATATTTCCCTTCTTTTTTTCTGCCGCCTAGACGTAAACAGCGGGCCCCTTCTTACGTATTAGCGTTTGAAAGGGCCTTGAAGCTGGTTCAATCTTGCAGATTGAAGCGCCGGACAAGCCATCCCACTGAAAGAAGATTGCCCCGGCAAGAGAAGCCAATCATTTTGGTACGTTACGCTCAGTTAAAGCGCACTGCAACTTGTCGGCTTGCGGTTAATAAGCAATCGTCAGCGTTACGGTATCAGTGTAAGGATTGTCAGAATACTCGGCCGCTTGGGCGTCAACCTCGGCCACCGATCCCGCGATGTTAATCGCCAGATCCGTCCCGGCGCCAAAGCCATTGCCTACGGGAGCGGAAGTAAAAGTAAACGTGTATGGTATGTCGGCTCTACCAGCCTGCTTCAGCAGCGCACCGGTAAGAGGACTTGCAACACCAGCCCCGCCTTTTCCCGTACTTACCGCGGTAATCGCAACCGTCTTGTTCTTGGTGCATTTCACCTGGGGCTGCGTCGGAGTCATTGTCTGCGCGCCTGACGCTGACGGGTCGATGGCAATTGTCAGAGCGCCATGGGCATACCAGGTGCATTTCGATTGCACCGTCGCCGTCACGTTAACCACGGGTGCAGGCACTAAATCCACCGCCATTGCACTTCCCGCCATAAAGATCCCCAGCACTACCAGCGCCGCCACTCCCATAATCTTCTTCATAATTTCCTCCAAATTTTTCATTTTCTCTCATTTTTTCCGCATTTTTTTCCGGATTTGGGCCGTACGGACGCCGCGTTTCCACAAAACCTCGCCGCCGTGGCCGCCCGCATTCCCCTTACTCCTTGGAATAATTGTTCTTTATATGTATTCGGGGTAAATGTAAATATAAGAAAAGTGTTAAGTAAATATTAGCATAAATCTATCATCCTGGAAGCGAGGAGAGAAGGGTGAACAGATTTATTTTTTTGTTTTTCAATCCGAGTTTGGCCCGGAGATGGTTTCTGTGCAGGTTGACCGCCGCGGGAGAAATTCCCAGGAAATTAGCTATTTCTTTGGTATGTTTCCCTGCCTTTATTAGATTGGACACCTGGATTTCCCGGGGGGTCAAGTCCATATAGGCCACGGACAGTTTTCCGGTGAAGGGGGAGGTAATGTCCTTCAAGCCCGCCTCGATCATTTCGATTAGCATTTTCTCCCTGGGGTTTGTCGCTGTCGTTTTTAACTCCTCGAGGTAAGGCGTTATCAGTTGCCTGACCGAGAGCATGACGTTATGCGCGAGCTTTGCCCGGTCCGCCTCCCGGTGTTTCAATAAAACGTTCAGGGCCGCATTCATTTCCTCGAGGCTTCCGGCCTTTTCCTCCACTTCACTTCTTGCTTCTCGCAATGATTTTGAAACTTCTTCCTGTTGTGCAATTTCCCGGAGCAGACGCTCATTGGTCATTTGCAGCTCCACCGTTCGTTCTTTAACGAGGGCTTCCAATTGACAGCCATATGCCGCCAACTCTTTTTCTGCCTGCTTATGCAAGGTAATGTCGCGCGCCACATGGACAGCGCCGACAAGCTGTCCTGATTCATTTTGCAGGGGAGTCACGCTGATATTGAATATCCCGCCCAGCCGCTCCTCGGTGACTTCCCCCATCTGCTCTTTTCCGCTTTTTAGCAACTGCGCGTGGGGGCAAGAATCAGGAGGCGCGTCTAGACCGTGGACGACCTCATAGCAGTAGCGGCCTTCTAGTTGCTCGGGCCTGCGGCCCAGCCGCATGGCCAGAGCAGCGTTGACCCGGATGATGCGGTGGCCCTGGTCAAGCAGCATAATCAGATCGGGAATCGCGTCAAAGGTCCGTTCCCATTCCTCGCCGGCGTCAAAAAGCCTTTCCGCCCGTATTGGCCCCAATTTAGCTTGCCTCCGTCTGTTGAGTCGCCCTTTGAAGGCGGCTGTTTCTTCCGCCAATTTAAGATTTATCCCGGCTGAATCCTTCATCTGATGTCCCTCACATAAATTTTCGGCTTTTCATGAAGCCGTCAATTTTGGCGCCCTCGCCAAAAGCATAAAAGGCATTTTTTGTTATTATTTATGTGCCGGTACTTAGCCGGCAGAGGGTTATCCATAAGCAATCCCGGCCGCACGCCAAAGCAGGCTTTCTTAACGAGTAAGAAATCCACTTGACGATAGCGGCCGGCGGGTAAATCATTTTCATCCCTTTTTTCCCCCAAAAAAAAGCGTTTATATGGATAAAAAGCGCCAAGCGCTTTTACGAAAACCTCCGATAAAACCCCGCGGGAATAAAAAAGCCCTGGCAAAATGTCCAAATTTCGCTCTTCGTCGTATTTCTCATAATGACTCTATCAGGTCAAGCCGGAATGTTTTTTTCATGGAGCATCCTTTGCGTGTTGAACCAGAGCTAATAAGTCCTGATGCTTTAGTTGCGCTAAATCCCTCCTCGTTTCTCACTTGCGGACTTTACTAATTATAACCCGTATGGTAGGCAGTAACAACAGACTGCCGGAGCAGCGCCGCCACCCGCCGCGCCGGAGCCGCCGGCCGTCTGCCGGTGAGGCAAGCGTGGCAACCAACGGCTGCGGCCCGGCCTGCCATACCTTGCTGATCAACCGCCTGGGGGAAAAATGACGACAGCATATTTTCAATGTTTCGCCGGCATCAGCGGAGACATGACCTTAGGCGCCCTGGTGGACGCCGGCCTGGACTGGCGGGAGTTTCAGGCGGGCCTTGCGAGCCTGGACATCGGAGGTTATCAAATTACCCGCCAAGAGGTGAAGAAAAAGGGATTACGGGCCACCCGGATCACCGTTTTGGCGGAAGACAAGCAGCCACACCGGCATCTTGCCGATATCGAAAAGATAATTGGCAACTCGCAGCTTCCCGATTTAGTCAAGAAAAAGAGCCGCGAGGTATTTATCCGGCTGGCCGAGGCCGAGGCGAATATTCATCAGGCCACGCCGCAGCAGATCCATTTTCATGAAGTGGGAGCAGTGGATGCCATTGTGGATATTGTTGGCTCGGCTTTGGGCCTGTGGCTGCTCGGGGTGGAGGAGGTTTATTCCTCAGCGGTCAATACCGGAGAAGGTACAGTGGAGTGCGCCCACGGCGCCCTGCCCATTCCGGCGCCCGCCACCTTGGAACTGCTCAGGGGCGCGCCGGTCTATTCGTCGGGAATACCAAAAGAATTGACCACTCCGACCGGAGCCGCCATCCTGACCACCCATTGCCGGGGCTTCGTTCCCCTGCCGGAGCTGCTGGTGGAACGGGTAGGTTATGGCGCGGGCGGTATGGATCTTTCGATCCCTAATGTGCTTCGTCTCATCATCGGCAAGCGCCTTTCCCCGCCAACCTTCCCTTCCTTTAGCCCGGCGCAAGATGGATTGCGTCAGGAAGAGGCCCTGCTCATCGAGGCCAATATCGACGACATGAACCCGGAATTTTACGACCACATTATCGACACCTTCCTGGCTGCCGGCGCCATGGATGTTTTTTTAAAACCCATCCAGATGAAAAAAAACCGGCCGGCGCTCATCCTCTCCGTCCTTGCCCAACCGCGGCAACTACCTGATTTTTGCCGCAAGATATTTGACGAAACCACCTCGCTGGGGCTAAGGGTGCATCCGGTAGCCAAATATATGCTGCCCTTTGAAATCATTTCCTTCGACAGTTCCCTGGGAACAGCAAGAATCAAGATCGCCCGCAGGCTGGGACAGATCTGCAACATCGCCCCGGAATATGAGGATTGCCGGAAGATTGCTTTAGAAAAAAAGATGCCGATCAAAGAGGTTTTTGATCGAATTAAGACTGAAGTCAGGAGCCGAAGAATCTGAATTCCGGCTTATGACTCCTGACTCCTGATCCCAAGTGAGGACACAAAAATTGAAGATAATTGACTTAAGAAGCGATACCGTGACCCACCCCACCCAGTCCATGCGGGAGGCCATGTTTAGGGCCGAAGTGGGCGATGACGTTTTCGGCGATGACCCCACAGTAAACAGTCTCGAAAAATTGGCGGCGAAATTGACCGGCAAGGAGGCGGCGCTGTTCGTTCCCAGCGGGACCATGGGTAATCTGATCTGTCTTTTAACCCACTGCGGTCGCGGTGACGAGGCGATTCTGGGCGATCAGTCCCACATTTTTGTCAACGAAGCGGGCGGAATTTCCGCCCTGGGGGGGATCAATCCTCATACGATTCGTAACCAGCCTGACGGGACCATGGATCTGGAGGAAATAGAGGGGGCGATTCGGGCGGATAACATCCATTTCCCGCGCACCCGGCTTATCTGCCTGGAGAATACCCATAACCGTTGTTACGGGGCGCCCCTGACCCCGGAGTACATGGATTTCGTCCTCGCGCTGGCCAGACGGCACAACCTGGCGGTGCATCTCGACGGCGCCAGAATCTTCAACGCCGCGGCAGCGCTGAAAGTGCCGGTGACGGATCTCACCCGCCAGGCCGATTCGCTGATCTTCTGTATCTCCAAGGGGCTGGCCGCGCCTGTGGGCTCTCTCGTCTGCGGTAGCGACGAATTTATCCGCCAGGCCCGCCGCAAACGCAAGCAGCTCGGCGGCGGCATGCGCCAGGCGGGAATACTCGCCGCCGCTGGAATCGTCGCTCTGGAGGAGATGATCGAACGGCTGGCCGACGATCACCAAAACGCCCGCCTTCTGGGTGGGGAACTGGCCAACATCGAAGGCCTCCGGGTGGACCCGGAAAGGGTGGCAACCAATATTGTCTATTGTGAGCTGGCAAGTCACAAGCTGACTCAGGAGGAGTTTCTGCAGCGCATCCGGGAAAGGGGAGTGTTGGTTTCTGTAACCGGGAAAAACCGTTTTCGAATGCTTTCTCATTACGGGATCAGCAGGGAAGATATTTTTAACGCCATCGACGCAATCAGGGAGGTCATGAACGGTTAGGCCGGAATATTTCGCGCCTTGCTTTTTT
>JBBIRO010000019.1:0-50701 GCA_037441775.1 Syntrophobacterales bacterium | reverse complement strand
AAGGGCACTGATCAATTCCCCCTCCATAAACCAGCGCCTGATGTACGGGGTGGCGACCAGTTTGGCAAATTCATTCAATGGGGTCGTAATAACCTCACCCCCGTATTCTTCTATGCAGTGGATCAAATGCTGGTTGAAAATATCGTTATCGCGGGCATATAAATCACCAAATATCGCCACCTGCGGCTTCATTCCGGGGGTAGTCTCAATCTTTCTAAAGAGGTTGATTACCCGGGCTAAGTCATCGTCTTTGCTTCTTCCACCCAAGAGCGTATTGTAGAGAATGTTCAAGGACTCGGCAAGAACCCTGTCCGTCATTCCCTTTTCCTTTTCATAGGGTCGGATCTTGCAGCCGACGCGACGCAGCATCCCGCCGAACATGTAGGCAAAATAGGCCTCCACCGAAGCCGCAATGGAGATATCGCTCAAAGAAAGGTTGCCGATATAAGTATCAACCTGCTCCATGCCATCGCCGGCCTGTTCCATCAGGGCCTTGATCATCTGCGGATACATCCTGATATTGCAGGCCACGCGGCGGCTCTCGAAACTCCAGACCGCGGTTTGCGCGGGATCCAGCAGATTCTCCTCAATATAATCCATGTAACTCTGGGCGATGAGATTGACGGGAATGCACTGTCCCCGGTTGGTCTTTAATCCCCTTTGGATAATTCTTTCCGTCAGCGGCACCATACGCGCGTCGATTCCCTCTCTTACCAGCACGGCTTCCAGGAGCTTGGCGCAAAGCGGGTCGAAGCAGGGAAAGAGCAGAGTTTTATCGCGTATCTTCGATATGCTCCGCAGGTTTAAGGGCAGTACCCGGCAAGGCGCCGATCGAGCTGACGCGCTGCCTACATGATTCTTAAATGAGCGAACGGCGGCTTCAATTCTGGTTTCATACCCTACATTGGAATCATGCTCGTCAAGTTCCAGAATCAGGTAGGGCTTGGCGTATTTGTCCATGATTCGCTTGAAATAATCGATGGTGAAAGAATCCGGACTGCATTTGAAAGAGGTTATATAAACAGGATAGAGGGCCTTGCTGCGCGCCGCAAATAGGGCCGCCTCCAAAATCCTGGCAGAGTAGTGCCAGTGAAACCTTTTTAAAAGCTGATCGATCTCGGACAAATCATTATCGGCGGTAGGCAGCATATCCTGGTAGAAGGTTTTGATGTTGAGATTGGCAAAGACATCCAATATTCCCTTGTTCATCGTATTTTTCAAGACTGAATAGGGCCTGCCGAGCAGAGCCACAGCAATTTCTCCGTCGGCCGGTTTCTCGCGATTATAGATGTTGATCAGCCGCTCCCGTCCTTCGTTATAAAATGAAAGAGCCGCCTCATAGGCGTTGTATATCTCCCAGTAGCTGGACTCCAAAATCGGCTTCAGCAGGGTAAAAAGCTCAATTTTAGACTGAAAAGAATGGTAATCGATGACCGGCATCAGGGTTTTGTTCTGGAGGCTAATACGCTTGACGCCGCTTACCAGGGTTGCCGCAAACTGAGTATAATAACAGTAATAGCGATAGGCATCCTCTTTTGATTTTTCCGCTTCCAGATAAACGGGCAGGAAAATATAATCGCATTTGTCGATTAGATTCTGTGTCTGGCCGAAGAAAGCGGTAAGTGGTGCGCAAAACTCGGCGCCGGCGATTTTTTTTCCTGATTCAATTGCATTTTTAAAGTTTTCATCGCTGACAGTTTCCACCCCCAGGGCGGTAAAAAAATGTTTCCACAAGGGCATTTCTTCTGCAAAATACAGCCCGTCGGGGATGCCGATTCGCACTTGTTTTTTAAAGCTTGTTCTTTTGGCAATACGAAAAACCCTGTTTCTTTCGGTGATCAGATCGTATCGTTTCCTTGTCGGCCCCACGTAATGTTTAGTATCGTAATCACGCCCGCATAAAAAGCCAAAGGCAACAGAATCGTCGCCCACGGTCACCTTATTGATCTTGCAGTTATTATTACATAGTTCGCAGATTTCAATTTCCACCGGGATAGCTTCCTTATGTAATCCCAGACCGCGAAAAACCGAATTCTCAAGCCCGTTTTCCGTTAAAATCAGGGCAGTCCCCAAAGCACCGGTCAAATGGCAAAATTTTGAAACGAAAATAGGCTTTTTCAGGCGTTGCTCCAAGGCGGCAACCAGGGCCTTGTTGCGGGCCGTTGCTCCCTGAAAGCAAATCCGCTGGCCGATAGCGGGTTCGTCCGCTACCTTCGCCAGATAATTTTCGACAACCGAATGGAGAACGCTTGCCAATATCTCCGCCACCGAATAGCCTTCCATCAGGTAATTGCTGATGTCGCGATCCATGAAAACCGTGCAGCGGTCACTGGAAACCGGAGCGGCAACGTTTAAGGCAAGGCCGGCAAATTCGGCAAGCTGCACCCCAAGCCGGATAGCCTGCTCCTCAATGAAGCTGCCCGTTCCGGCGGCGCATACGTTATTCATCACGGAGAAGGTGACCATTCCGCCTTTCATTGTGGTAAACTTGGCATCCTGTCCGCCGATTTCGATGATGGTATCAACTTCGCAATCCAGTTCGAAGGCGGCGCGGGCGTGAGACGTAATTTCGTCGATTATCAAATCCGCATTGATAATTCGGCCGATGAGTTTCCTTCCGGAGCCGGTGGTGCCTACACCGTGAAAATTAAATTTACATCTATAGTCAAGGCTGATCTTTTCAAGAGCCTCGAACAGCGCCTGCAGGGCGACGAGCGGTTGGCCGGCCGTCATGGTGTAAAGTCCGACCAGGACATCTTTGTTTTTATTAATCAACACCGCCTTGGTGCTGGTGGAGCCAATATCGATACCCAGATATACATCTTGATGGCCTTCCAGCGGCGCGTAAATATCCACCTCAACTTTGGCCTGTAAGTTTTTTGGTGAATGGAGGTAGCTGTGGAGCGTCCCGAAATCAGGGTAAATTGACCGCGACAACTGCAGGGGTGGGTACCCGTATATCTTTCCTTGTTTTTCTTCGCTGAAAAAATCATTCCAGCTTTGGTATTGCAGCTTTTGGGGCAGAGCTTCTTCCTGATAGAGCAGGGCCGCGCCGATGGCGCCGTAGATATGACTGTACTGGCTGCCGACAGGCTCGGTTTTGAGCAGGCGGCGAAAATGATTGACCACGGCCTGGTTCATGGAAACGCCGCCGGCCAGGATCAAAGGGGCGCGGACGTTTTGATCCGGAATCAGGGTATCGAGGACATTTTTCGCCAACCCCTCGCAGAGGCTGTTGCTGATCTGGCCCACGGAATAGCCCTGCTGCTGGGCGTGAATCAGGTCTGTTTTGGCAAAGACCGCGCAGCGGGTGGCAATCTTCATGGTATTGCCCTGGTCGCAGAAGGCAATTCTGCTTAGCATATCAATGCTGCTGATGTTGAGCCGCTTAGCCTGCTGGTCAAGAAAGCTGCCGGTGCCGGCGGCGCAGGAAGTATTGGAACGGTAGCTTTCGTAATCCCCCTGTGCGCTAAAGGTGATGAGGCCAAAATTTTCTGCGCCGACAAACAGAATGCTGCCGACCTGGGGATGAAAGCTTTTAACGGCGGCAATTACCGCCAGTTGATTATCGTAACGGGACACCCCGCGCAGAATTTCCGGGCCGGACAGAGTGGCCGCGACTCCGCCGACACGGGCAATATCGATTCCATTGAAAATCTGGCGGAGGCTTTTCCTTATTGCCCCCTGGTGAAACTGATAAAAGGAGCTTACCACCGCCCCGTTTTCATCGATTACCGCAACGGACACCGCCACGGAACCAATGTCTATTCCAACCACATTGGGCATTTAATTCCTCCTTAACTTTGACGGCTTCGTAAAAAGTCCGGCTGCGGCGGCTGTGTTGCCGGGCCCGTCCTTTTGCGTCTGGGAATTATCGAATGGATTGAAGTTGATGTCTGATGGCGCCAACAGGCACTTGACAGTAGGCGCGGCGCCAAGGTTGGGGGCCGTCCGGCGAATCAGACGCGCCGATTATTCCCTGACGATCCGATCAACCGCCCCGTCCACAATATTCAACCGCTGTATGAAGGCTAAGCTGGCCTGGACTATGGCGAAGGCACGATTCCCAAGTCATCCAAGAGGCCAAATACCCCCGCCACCTTTTTAGCCACTTTGCCGGGGAAGGCATCGAGATAATCTCGGACAAGGAATATCCCATCTACGGTTTTATAAATAATGACGGCATTGTTCTCGGCAATATGTTAACCAGCCTGTTTACTTCTATCAAGCTAATGTCCCACAAAATGCCTTATCAACATCAAATTAGTTGACCATTCTTTTGCCACCGGTATATCTTGAGCGGGGGCAGGTTGCGCAGCTCGATTTCTTTCTCTTCATGACCCAGGTACGGGCGGCAAAGGTCGGCAACCCGGCTGCTTACCTGGTAGGCGATAAACCAGCCATTGGGTGCCAGTGATCGCGTAATCGACCTGATTATCTGATCGCCATCGCCCTTGCGCAGTGTGGAAAAGGGAATGCCGGAAACAATGCAGTCCGATAAATTAAGGCCGTAGCTGGAGATGATTTCTTCAATCCGGGTGGCGCTGCCCAGGTGGGGAATAAAGCGATCGTCCCTGATCCGGCTGATTACTTTATAGAAATGGGGATTGATTTCAATGCTGAGTAGTTTGGCGTCTGCCGGCATGGCGCTTAACAATGCCCGGGTGGTACCCCCCGTACCGGGACCCAGCTCAACTACGGTCTTTGCGGTGGCGATTTTACCTGCCGCCAGGATGCGACGCTCGATGTACCGGGAACTCGGTATAATGGAACCTATTTTCAGGGGATGCCTGACAAATTCCTGAATAAACGCTATCTGGTCGGCAAGGCTTGCTTTGTCTTTATTCATTTTTGCTGTCCTGTAAAGAGTATCAGATGAAAAGCCCGGAGCTTTCCCCGTTGCTTATCTCTTCCTGTGTGAGGCCGGCCTCCGTTAATACGTCCCGGGTTTCATTTTTGTTTGTGCCCGCCTTGTTGCTGGTCAAAGGCGAACGGGAGAATTTGAATGGGCTGGCAATCTGACGGACGCTCTGACCAGAGGGAAGCTCAACATCCACCAGCATCCCCCGTGCCAGGGCATGGTCATCTCTCAGCGCTTCCGCCAGCGTCAAAACCGGTTCTACGCAGGCCTCAATATCGCGGAAAATATTCGTCCATTCATCACGCGTTCGCCGTTTAATAATGGCGCGAATTTCTTCCTTGACCATGTGCAGATTAGGCGGCGCCACTCCGCCTGCCATCAGGTCTTCCCGCCCCAATGCCCGGCAGAAGGCGGCGAAAAATTTGGGTTCCAATCCGCCGAAGCTGATATTTTTCGCATCGGCGGTCTCATAAAAGTCGTATAGCGAGCCACCGTTCAAGATCAACTCCTCCCTGGCGGGCTCCTGGCCGGAGACGAGATAATCACAGCCGGCCAGGGCATGAAAGGCGAGCAGTCCATCGGTTATTGATAGATCGATATACTGGCCTTCGCCGGTTTTTTCCCGGTGCACCAGTGCAGCCAGGATGCCAATGACCGCAGGAAGCGCCCCGGCGGTGATGTCGGCAATCTGAATTCCCATCAGGGCCGGTCCCGTCGCGTTTTTTCCCGAATAGTCCATGATTCCGGATCGGGCCAGGTAGTTGATATCGTGTCCCGCCTTTTTATGCCGCGGCCCTGTTTGACCGTAACCGGTAAGGGAAAGGTAAATAATTTCCGGATTCGTTTCACTAAGCGCTTCGTAGTCAAGACCCAGCCTGGTCATCACCCCGGGACGGAACTGTTCGATGACAATATCATATTTGGGAATCAACCTCTTAATAATGCCAGCGGCACGCTGGTCCTTGAGATTTAGCGCCAGCGCACGCTTGCCGCGCCCCAGATAGGCCGAGCCTGCCGAAAGTTCAGTCCCGGGCAGAAAGGGAGGCAGGAAATCAACCGGGTCGGGACGGGTTGTCGAAGTTATTCTGAGTACCTCCGCACCCAGGTCGGTGAGCATCATGGTGGCATAAGGACCGGGAAGGAGTGAGGTAAAATCAAGAACTTTGATTCCGCTTAGAGGGCCGGGCATGGTTCGTTCCTAGTATGTAGTCAGAATTTGTCAAGGCGGACGGCCTGTCAGTCAGATAATCACCAGTTCTGGTTTTTTGGCGATGATACTACTATCGGCGGCCATTGTAAAGAGCCTCTCTAAGGCCTGCCGTCCGGTATCGCCCATATCCAGAGTCAGTTCATTGACGTACATCTTGACGAATCTGGCGCCTTTTTCAGCGTCAATCCCCCGGCCCCATTTCAGGGCGTAGGGAATAGATTCCTCCTGATTGTGGTAGCCGTATTCGATGCTTTCCTGGAGGGCCCGGCAAAGCTTAACAGCCAGCTCAAGCCCCAGGTCTTTACGGACCACATCAAGCCCCAGCGGCAGTGGGAGTCCGCCTGTTTCCTTTGCCCATAGCTCGCCGAAATCTAGGATCTTGTGAAATCCTTCCTGTTTGTAAGTGAGTTGCCCTTCGTGAATCAGCAGGCCGGCGGCAAATTCACCGGCGGCGACCCGTCCCATGATCTCATCGAAAGGGATGTTCACCATTTCAATTTCGGCCGTGAATAGGCGGAAAAGCAGCGTCGCCGTTGTCAGCTCTCCCGGTGTTGCCACCACCTTCCCCCGCAACTCTTCAAGACTGCGGTAACGCCTAGATACAATCACCGGTCCATAGCCCTCACCCATGCTGGCGCCGGTCTTCATGATCCAGTATTTATCTGCGACGTAAGGATACGAATGGGCGGAAATAGCGGTGACTTCCAGCTCTCCACTGGCCGCTCGTACGTTTAGAGATTGGATGTCCTCCATTACGTGTTCAATCCTGATCCCTGGCAGCTTAACTTTTTCTGCGGCCAGACCGTAAAACATAAAGGCGTCGTCAGGGTCCGGGCTATGACCAACCCTAATAATTCTTTCTTCCATATAATCATTCCTTGTTAAGTTTATTGTCCTAAAATGGTCATGCCGGTGATGCGTTCCACGAGCAGTCCCTGGGATTTGGCCAAAACGGGAAGTTCAGCACCCGGAGTGAGCGTTGTGATCACCGTTCGGCCGATGATTAAGCGGCCGGGGGTTGCCAAGCCGCTGCTCAATCGCCATGATGGCCGGAGGCGCAGTCCCCATAGGGAGTGCAACACCAGCGGGCGGCCGGAGGCCGGGTCGGGTCCAAGGTAGAGCATGACGTGGCCTGGCATGTTTACGATGGTAAGCAACGGTACGCCCTGTTCCAGCAGACGCTTTTCCTTCTGCCGGGCGGTCAATCCTTCCAGGGAAATGAGTTGTCCGGCCTGGGCCTGCGCGCGAGAATTTCTGGGCATGGCCAAGCCGAACAAAGCATATAGGTCCTGAATCAAAGCCGAGCAGTCCCGGTTTTCAAAAAGCCCGCCCCAACCATAAACTTGTCCCATCAGGGCGTCAAGTACGAGCGCAAAATTGTCCCTGGTTGGCGCCAAAGGCCAGGGCCTGACCTGAGAGTCAGCGATAAAAGCGACTCCTGGCTTTGCCCGGCCGTCCGCCTGGCGCAGTGGTATGAGCACAGCCAGCTTGCCTGGGGGTGACGGCTGGAAAGAGCGCGGCAGGATCATACCCACCCGGCTGGAAAAAACGAACAGGTGCTCGTTGGTGGTTACGGGCATATCGTCGCGGATAAATCCGACCAGGTCCGCAGATCTGTAAGCATCCATGAATGCCTGATCTACCCGGGCGAATTCCCAGGGCCTAAGCCACCCGGCGGTATGGGGGGTTTTAACCAGATACCATGCCCCGTCCAAAGATGCGTGGACTACCAGAATCGGCGTGCCGGCAGGAACCAGAGAGTTTTGCAGATAGTCAAAGGGAAAGCCTTCCCCGGAAGTTGACGGGTTATAAAACGCCGGTCGGTGGGTGGGCAAAACCCGCAAGGAAGCGGTGAGGACGGTCACGGCTGGTTGAGCCAGGGAAGGGTAGGTATCCATTGCGCACTGCCTGGCCATGTTCGCAAGCCATTCCGGCGCCAGCGGCAGATTGTTTTCCCCGAAAAGCTGTTTGTCTTGAAAACGTTTCAAACCCCAAAAGGGATCGCTCATCTCCGGCTGCTCGTCATATCCGTTATTCCAGGGGGAAAAATGCTTCTCTAAAAACTGATTGGCAAGACGTTCTCCGGTAGGCGCGGGAATGATCTTTGTCGGCCCTGATTGTGAGTTGACGTAATAGCCGGCCTGCTGTGGCAGGAGCTGCAGGTCGAGCACCCCGCCGAAAGTGCTGGTTTTGTGTGCGCATGCCGATAAAAGGCAGAGCAGGGCTAGAAGAGGCAGGGGATGGTAATATTTCCTCATGGCGCCGTCTTTAATACTTGCTTAGGAGTTGATTCCATTAATCTCAAGCCTATCGCTTCGGGGAATTTTTCCTTAAGAAGAGTAGCCGACTTGCGGTAACCGGCCACCTCCTTGGCGCTCATCCAGAAATTCATCAAAAACGTGACGATGAAATAAATCAGAAGCAAAAGTGTTGATGCCTGTGTCGTCAAGGAGCCATAATAGAAGATATTTTGTTTGTCAATATGATAAAGCCAATAATGGTTGCGACTCAGTCTTGTCGTCTTCGTAAAATGTGCGAGTGCTTACATCGCGCTAAATCCCGCAATGGGGATTAAGGATCACTCGAACGTCAGTACTTTTTACGAAACCGTCGACAAAGCCTCAGCGCATCTTTACCAGAGAGGGTAATTTTCCGGCGAGCCCCGCATGGCCATCCTTGATAATCAGCACACCGCCAACGCCCTCTATGGAAATGATTTTATTGAGGGCAATCTCCACATCGCTGACCCTCTTGACGAGATTGGCGGCTAGGGTCGCCGCGGCATCGGCGAGGGCGGCGTCTTTGGCGACGACGGTGGCCAGGTCGCACTGGCCTAGACTCAGCGAATGCCCCATTTTTCCTGAAGATGAACAGATGGAAAGGGGAGTGTCGCCCGCCTGCAGGGAAAAGGCCAGCCGGCCTATTTGCTCCGACTCGCCCGGATAAAGGCCAATGACTACTGGTTCCACTGTCTGCAGATAGATGTCCCCCCCGTTATCGACGATCACCTCTTCGCTTCCGGCCCTGATAGCGGCCTCGGCCGCAAGCTGGGCCATGGCGCCGGCGACAGCAGCCATTGGTCCGACACCCACCCTGCTTGCGGCACGGGCCATCCGTTGAGCAATATCGGGCGCATCGGCTTTTAGAATAACTGGTTTTAGCGAATGTTGAAAATGGGGATGACGACGGATATAGTCCTCCAAAATCGCCCGTTGTCGGACTATCTCAAGCGTGACTGCCTCAAACGGTTCACAGCAGATACGCAGGAGCGCTTCTTTGTGGACGAATGTTCTATATACCCGGATGCGGTTCATGGATTATTTGCAGGGGACTTAGGGAACCAGGCTGTAAGAGCCTCCTAGAATGCTGAAGTGCAGGCGCCATAGGGGCAGATGCGGATGCAAGCCAAGCACTCGATGCATTCGGATTCGTCGTAGGCGATCTTGCGGGTTGCGCTGTTTTCGATTTTCAGCGCCTTAGGGGGGCAGTAGGGGACGCAGTAACCGCAGTGGGAGCAGCGCTCCTCGTCACGGATAACTCCCTTGCCGGAGTAGTTGACCGTGACGTTGAAGGTCTTTACGAAATCAATTCCCTTCTGGATCGCCTCATGCGTGCCGGTAACGTCCAGCACAAGGTACCCTTCCTCTTCTGGTGTCACCTTGGCGCGAAAGACATTGACGATCAGATGAAAATCCTTGACCAGGTGGTATATGATCGGTTTATCGCATACGCATTTGGGAAAGTAGAACATCAGTTTTTTAGTCAAAGTGCCGTTGTTCATCTGGGCGGCTCCCTTTTCATCAGCGGTTTTATTTTCGTATCTTTCTTAAGAGGGTTGATCGGGGCGGCAAGCCGGAAATCACCTCGCCGGATCTCATCCGCCAGCAGATTGGCAATTTCCAATGCCTTGTAGTAGGAGGAAAGTGATCCCACCTCCACCGTCCGGCCTTCGACCTCGATCTGGCCGGTACGCAACTGTTCGTAGTTGACGTGACAAATGATGCTGCCGGTATTTTGAGGATATTCTGAACCGTAGTCGACCACCGGGGCCAGAATATCCCGGTCGCGTACGCAGGTTCGTTGCAATATTTGTTCATTGAGTATGGGAATGGGGATTCCTATCCCTAGTGACAGCGAGACGCCATAGCCGGGGAAGCTTACTCCCCGTACAAACTCCGTGCGCATTTGCTTCATGTCGGCAGTCAAGGCCAGCGTTCCCGCCCCAAAGGTTGGAACACCACCCGGTGTCCTGACGACGCTGCCACAGTGCTGTGTTCCTTCCGCATACACATGTCCCTGGGCGCCGGCCAACCAGACGCGCGTCCCCACGCCGATGGTATCGTAGTAGGGGTCGTTGAGCAGAGGCGACAGTTGGCCCGCGGAGCAGTAATTTGCGTTTTTCAGGCTGGGTTCGAGCTTGCCCATGTATGTGTAAATCGTATTGTCCGACCGGTTAATCGCAACATTGTAGTTTTGGTAACAGTTGCGCGGATTGACCATAATCGCCTGATTCAGATCTTCAATAGTGAAGTAGGTGCGAATCTCATTAAGCGGATAACAGTCCGTGCCGTAGGAGAGGGCGAAAAGCTGGAGGGTCTTTCCCGCCACGAGATCTTCGATCACGTGTCCGCCGCCATAACGAAACTCGCCGGGCGGATACATGTTGGCCGGATCACCGTGCCTAAGTTGGGTGCATCCCAGATAGACGTCCACTGCCGCGATGCCGGTGTAAACAAGAACATCGGCAATCCATGCTTCGGACATGCGGATCCGTGGTTTGGAATGCCCGAAGTTTAAAAAGCAGCCAGATGAACACATCGGTCCAAACGTGGCGGTGGTGACGACATCCACCTCCTTGGCCGCGGCCCTAAGCCCCTTTTTGTCCACGTAATCCATGATTTCATCGGCAGTCAGCACCAGGGCCTTCCCGGATTCGATGCGATCGTTGATCTGTTCATAGGTCTTCATATTGTCGTTTACCGCCGGAGGATGGATTCTGAAATAACAGTTCTCTTATAAATCGTACACATCTTAATTTTTTTGTCAAGGAGTTGCTAAACACTAACACCCGGAGTAGAAATCTGTTGACAATTTACTCGTTCCGGCTATATTAAGAAACGGTATTTCGTTATGCGAAACACTGGAAACTGCAGGGCTTTTTGAACAGAGCTGTTAGTTGCGTAAAATGGGAAATGTTATCATAACCTAACGACCAAAAATCTATCTAAGTGAGGTTGCAGATGAAGAAAATTATTACTTTTGGTGAGATTATGCTAAGGCTGAAGGCGCTCGGAAACGAGAGGTTTCTGCAAAGCCCCATGTTGGAGGCGACCTTTGGGGGCGGTGAAGCCAATGTGGCGGTTGGGCTGGCCCGCTTTGGCCTGGACGCGGCTTTTGTAAGCTTTGTTCCCAAAAATTTGATCGGGGATGCCTGTCTGGCGGAATTACGGCGCCAGGGAGTTGATGTGTCCGGGGTTGTTCGTAAAGGTGACCGGCTGGGCATATATTTTCTGGAAGGCGGCGCTAATCAGCGGCCGTCCGTTGTTATTTACGATCGGTCGCATTCGGCTATCGCGGAGGCAACCAGCGCTGACATGGCCTGGGACAGGGTTTTTGCCGGCGCCGCCTGGTTTCATATTACCGGAATAACACCGGCAATATCGCAATCCGCCGCCAGTCTCTCCTTAAACGCAGTTATTAATGCCAAGGAAAGCGGCCTGACGGTTTCATGCGATCTCAACTATCGGAAAAATCTTTGGAAATACGGACGCAGCGCCGCCGAGGTGATGACGGAAATCGTAAAACACGTTGATATCTTAGTTGCCAACGAGGAGGATTGCCAGAAGTCCCTGGGTATAGCGGCGGACTCGGACGTTGAAGCGGGAAAAGTGGGAGTTGACAGTTACCGGTTGCTCACCGAAAAAGTTCTGGGAAATTTTCCAAATATCCGCAAGATAGCTGTGACCTTGAGGGAAAGTCATTCCGCGAATTACAACGGCTGGTCGGCGGTATTAAACAACCGCGACGAATTTCTGATCTCGCGGAAATATGAGATTCGAGACATTATCGACCGGGTGGGAACGGGTGACTCGTTTGCAGCAGGACTGATCTATGGTCTTAATGCCCTAAAATCCGACCAGGAGGCACTGGAGTTTGCCGTTGCGGCCTCATGCCTGAAACACTCGATTCCAGGCGATCTACCTTTGCTATCCGTGCCGGAGGTACAGGCTTTGGTTGGCGGGAGCGGTTCGGGAAGGGTGCAAAGATAGCTAAGTGAAGGAGAAGTAATATGGAAATACGTTACGCCGTTCACCCGGATCAGATGAAAACAATGGATACGGAGAAGATCCGGCAGAGCTTTCTCTTGGACAACATCTTCGAAAGGGATCAGCTGAAAATGGTTTATTCCCATATCGACCGGATCATCGTCGGGGGGGTATGCCCAGAGAGCGAAACTCAGGATTTGAAGGTGACAAGAGGGCTGGGCGTTGATTTCTTTCTCGAGCGTCGGGAGATGGGGGTCATCAACATCGGATCCACGGGCGGCATCAGGGTGGACGGCAAGGAATACGACCTCCACAACAAAGAGTGTCTTTACATCGGCGCGGGAGCACGGGAAGTCACCTTTGCCAGCGCCGACAGGACAAAACCGGCGCGATTTTACTTCAATAGCGCCCCCGCCCATGCCGCTTACCCTACGGTGAAACTTTCCCTGAAAGATGTCCCGCGCCTTGAGCTTGGCGATCCAGCCAAGGCTAATGTAAGAACCATACACCAGTTTATCCACCCCAAGGTCCTGACAAGCTGCCAGCTCGTCATGGGACTCACCATCCTTTCGCCCGGCAGCAACTGGAACACCATGCCCTGCCACACTCACGACCGACGGATGGAGGTTTACCTCTATTTTGATTTGCCAAAGGATGCAGCGGTCTTCCACCTCATCGGAGAGCCATGGGAAACGAGGCATATTGTCGTCCAAAACGAGCAGGCCGTCATCTCCCCCAGTTGGTCGATCCATTCAGGAGTCGGTTACGGCAGCTACTCTTTCATCTGGGGGATGGTTGGGGAAAACCAGACCTTCACGGATATGGACGACGTGCCGATGAACATCCTGAAGTAGGTTTTGCTGAAATAAGACCAGGCTGCCTTCGGGCAGCGTTATAAATCAGAAGGAGAAAAATAATGTATGTCCTCAATGATGAGGTGAAAAACCAGACCGTAGCGGTTGGCGTGGAAAGAAAAATTCTGGCCGCCGCGGGCGGCATGATGGCGGTGGAAGTGAGGTTTAAAAAGGGGGCGCTGGGCGCCATCCATACCCATCATCACGAACAGATCAGCTATGTCGTTTCCGGCAGCATAGCTTTTATTATCGATGGCCAAAAAAAAATCATGCAGGCCGGCGACAGTTGCTATATCTCACCTAACCTGCCGCACGGGGTGGAAGCCCTCAGCGATTCCCTGATCTTGGATATATTCACTCCACAGAGGGAAGATTTCCTGCAATAACAGTGGTTAGGCGGCAAATAGACTAATGGCGATAACTCAACGCGGCGGGATTTTCTGCTCCCCAGCGTCGCGGCAGGGGATGCGGATTCTGTCATCGGGAGCGGATAGGCAATAATGGCGGCGGCCAGGGAAAAGGACGTTGCGAAGACTGATGACTTCGTAAAAAGTGAATAAAAAGTAAGTTTTAGGACAGCTTGGTAAAAAGTTGGCAAGGCGTGAGCGCGTAAATCACGACGACTGAGGCGTACTTAGAGTACGCCTCAGTGACAATGGATGCGGCATAACGCAGCTTAAGCATCCGGACTTTTTACGAGGTTGTCAACCCTCATCGCAGCTCCGCAGGCGGTGCAGATCGATTTCCCCCGCTCTACCTTCTGGGCGCAAGAGGGACAGGTCCAAGTGGTAACGTTGCAGGGCTTACAAAATGGTAGATGTGCCTCCTGCATATCCGGCGCGCACAGGGGACAACAGCTTGATTCCTTTTGGATGTCGGCCGTCTTGTTCGTCATTTTTTTCTCCTTCTTCTCCCGATAATTCATAATCGCGCTGCTTAAGGCCTGAGCGCCTAGATTCGAGCAATGCATCTTGGCTTTCGGCAGGCCCTCCAATTGCTTCGCCACCAACTTTGGGGTTATTTTCAGGGCATCATCGAGAGTTTTGCCCTTGGCCATCTCACTGACCATACTGGAAACCGCGATAGCCGCGCCACAGCCAAAGGTCTTGAACTTGACATCTTCAATTCGCTCATCCTTGACCTTGATATAAAAAGTCATCATATCGCCGCAGATGGGATTTCCCTCCTCGCCAATCCCATCGGCATCCTCAATTTCCCCCACGTTACGTGGCTTGGTGAAATGATCCATCACCTTATCGCTGTAAATCGGCATTATTTCCTCCCTATCCCACGAATATATTGGCCGCGGCCAATTTGTCCTGCTGTTTGCGAAGCACGGCACCAGTCGTCAGGTTTGACGGCTTTGCTCAAAGTCAAAAGCCCCCTCTCCCTTGAGAAAAGATGGTTTTCGGTAATGGCGATAATAGTCGCTATTTCGAATATTTGGATCCCCCTTTCCCTATCCGATCGCGATGGGGTGGGATAAAATAACAAATCTTAAACATATCAACAACCATTTATTACATCACGCGAGGCAAGGTGAAACGGGCGCTGCTACTGGTTCATCAATGCCGTTTCGCCATAATATCCGCTAACTTCCTGAAACGCTTATGAGTATAACGGTAGAATTGCTTGTAAGCCGTGCATAGATAGTTTTTCCCGTTAGCCAGACGATAATGCTGGCAGCCAAAATGGCAGATAAAATTCCATTCACACGCCTGACAGTCGGATGATTGCCGTATTTTAGCATCGTGGAAGGTTTGCAGTCGCTGGTTTTGAAAAAGCTCATCAATAGGTGATTTCAGGAGATTTCCTGACAGCCACTGATTCTCCACAAAAAAGTCACAGGGATAGACGTCGCCGTTATACTCAATTACCGCATAGCTGCCGCAGCGGTTTTTGAAGGCGCATATTTCCGGCTCCAGGCCCATGAAGATGGCCAGGACATTCTCGAAAAGCCTGATGGAGACTAATGGCTTCCCCCTGTTGTACCAGACATCAAACAAAACGCAGAGGAAATCCCCGTACTGGTCCACGCCCACGGAGTATTCCCGCATTTTTCCGGTAGACCGCTCGCTCTCCACACAGGGGATGAACTGCAAGTAGTGCAGTCCATTCCTGATAAAGAAATTATAGAGCTCCTCCGGTTTCTCCGCCGTGACATTATTTATCACGGTAAGGACACTGAAATCCACCTGATGGGTTCGGAGAATCCCTATCCCCGTCATCGTCCGGTTAAAGCTTCCTTTTCCGTCGGTAAAATAACGATAACGATTATGATATTCTTCCGGACCGTCCAGGCTTACCCCCAAAAAAAAGTTGTACTGCCGGAAAAATCGCGCCCATGCCTCGTCCAGCAGCGTACCGTTGGTCTGCAAATTATTGCTTACCAGTTGCCCCGGCTGACCATAGTGGGCTTGATACGCCACGACTCGTTTAAAAAAATCGAGACCAGCCAGCAGCGGTTCCCCCCCTTGCCAACCGAAGGAAGCGCACCTCCTCGATGATTTCATGTAGCCGGAGATCATCGTCCTGAGGGTCAGATCGTCCATAATATGACCTGCGGAAGAACGATAAGGATCGGTCGTCCGGAGGTAAAAGCAATATTGGCACCTCATATTGCAATCCGCGGAAACCGGCTTTAATAAAAGGCTCAGACCGCCTTTCATGGCCACCCTTATGGAATCGTCTTGAGGTATTTGGCGAACCAGAAGATGGTCCGTCCCCAGGCATCCCTGGCCGCCTCGGCGTGATAGTTCGGTCCTTCGCGATGAAAAGCGTGTTTCGCCCCAGGATAGATCTTGATATCAAAGGTCTTGTTGTTCTTCGTCAGCACCTCTTCAAGCTTCTTTACGTCCTCAACCGGAATGCCGGCATCCGCGTCACCGAAAAGCCCCAAAAGCGGCGAGCTAATGTCCGGCGCCACATCAAGCGGTGTTTTCGGCTGAAGGGGGGTTATTTTGTTGATTGTGCGGCCATAAAAAACCACTGTTGCCTTGATATTCTTGTTGTGGGCGCCAAAGAGCAGCGAATACCTGCCACCCATGCAAAACCCCATGCAGCCCAGGGAATTTGTAAATACGACGGGCTGTGCCTTGAGATATTCCACCCCGGCATCCAGGTCAGCCATAGCCTCCTCGTCCGATAATTTTCCCAGGGCAGCGAGCGCTTCATCGGAGCCGCCTGGATAATCCGGCCCTAGGCTACGGGACACCAGATTAACGGAAAGGCTGGCATATCCCGCGGCTGCAAGTTTTCTGGTCACATCTTTAATGTACTCGGTGATTCCCCTGTTTTCGTGGATAACGATTACCCCCGGAAATGGTCCCCTTCCGGCCGGCCTGGAAAAGTAGCCACCCAGCGTGACACTACGGCCCGGAAAGCGAACAAAGTCGGAAATTATTTCCAATTTTTCCTGAGCCAAGGCCATCCCGGGTATTTTTATCAGGCCAGCGGCGACGGTCAGCCACCCCAAAAACTTTAATGCCATCCTTCGAGAAAACCTTTGGTCGGTGTTATGAAACATGGCGCCGAAATTCATGCTGAGACCCTCCTTTGCTGTTGACTGATATGCGCAATATCCCAAGACCCATTGGCAGATTAAATCATCTATTAATAAAAGATACGGTAAGCGCTTCTAATTTCAGTACCTAAGCAGTTTGAGCCGCCAGTGGTTGGCCAGATAGGCATGCAGATAGAGATCGAGATCGAAACCAATTAGGAAGTTCTCTTTTCTTCCCAACGTGACTTTGAGTGCGGGGAAGTTTACCCTGTTGATCTGTCCTTCCGGTTTGCCCGGCAGGGAAAAGCTGAACATTGCCGAACTGAATGGCAATTGCAGAGCGGTAAAGCTTTTCTGCAGCGCGTCCGACCTCGTCTCCTGGGCGCCAATAATGACCACTTGATACCCCATTTCGCCCAAGCGCGAGATAAACGGCGGGGGAAGGGGGCGGCCGTGGAAAATAACCGGTCGGCCCTGGACAGTGACCAGCAAATCGGCAGTAAAGGAAAGTTTAAAACCTTCTTTGACCGGTTCGAAGAGGCTGACTTCCGCGGCCTCAGTGGCCCTCAACCCGGCAATCGCGAGAAAGTCGCGTATTAATTCGATTGTGGAGTTGCCGGTAATTGCTGGAACTGGCGCAATGTCGCCGCTAAGCGGCTTATCTCTAGGCGTTACCCGGCCGGAGAGTACCTCAGTTACAATCAGACCTGTCTTTTCCGCAAATAAGCGGATAGCGCGCGGCAGCAGATGTGAGGGATCCTTCACGAAGATAATTGCCTGGCGGCCGGCAGACGCTTCGTCGGCCCCGGGCCAGCCGATAAGCAGGTCGGCTTGGATATCAACTTGGGCGGGGCTGCCGATCATCAGCGGCTGTTCCAGCTTTTGTAATTGATAGGACCTCTTCGTAGAAAATATTTTTTCCAGAATCTGGGTAATTGTCAGTGCGTAGTCCAGATGCACAACAGTAATGGACGGCCAGTTCCGTGCTATGCTTTCCTTGATATCTTCCGGGATCCGACGGTTAAAATCTAGAAACGTAACCGTGCCGTCGGCAAATTCGATTTGGGGAATGATACTGTTGTCGATTGCAAAATTGGCAATCCCGGCAAGCGGGAGGTGATAACTGCCAACATTGATGAGTTTTGCGTTCATCCTTTCCAAAATTGTCTCAAGAATTTCGATGGTCTGCGGTTGCTGCAACCCAACGGTCGCCGGTTCTTGCGCTTCGCAGATTCCTTTCGAACAGGGCTCTGCAACTAAGACGGGAGGGGCGGCTTTGGCAACAGGAAGCAAAATTTTTTGCCCGGGATAGATCTTGTTTGTGTCCTTAAGCGCGGGGTTGATTTCTTTAGTCAGCCTCAAGGCGCGTTTAAGATCGGCTCCGGTGAGATTAAGCTTTCGTTTTAAGATAGAACTTAGAGAATCACCCCTAGCCACTACATAATAGGTGTTTTCATCCTTTATTTCGTTTTTTTCGGGGGAAGCTTGCGGCAGGGCAATGGTTTGACCTGGGTAAATGCGGTTGATGTCTAGGATATGAGGGTTCATTTCCTTAATCACCCGCATGTCCCGGGGGATATGACCGAGCTTTTTTTTGATTATTGCAAGCAGCCTGTCGCCAGGCTTTACCTGATAAGAGAAAATTTCCTCCTGAGGTTGTACCTTCTGTAAAGTAATATGGGCCGTTTTGTCCCGAGCCGATGCCGGGCAGAATAAAAGGGCAGGACACAAAAAAAGTATCGCGGCAGCCCAGGCCAAGCGGCGGAAAATTAGTTTCAGCGGCCTACCTTCCGCTTCTGAAGTCATCACGCAATAGCTCCCTTGCAATGATCATTCTCCTGATTTCGGCTGTGCCCGCCCCCACGTCCCAGAGCTTCTGGTCAAGATAATGGCGCGAGACCGCGTATTCTTTGCAGTATCCGTATCCGCCGTGAATCTGAACCGCGTCGGTGGCGATCTTAGTGCCCATTGTGCTGCAGTGTAAGAGCGCGGCGGCGGCCATACGGTCGAGATCGGTTCCCTTGCCGCCCATTTTATCTTCCAGTGAATCGCAGTAGGCGGCGGCACTATAGGTCATCCACTTGGAGGACATGTAACCGGTATACATATCAGCAAGCTTCCCCTGAATAAATTGAAATGAAGCGATGGGCTTGCCGAACTGAATCCTATCCCGGGCGTATTTGAGGCTAAGCTCCAGGCATGCCCGCTGCGACCCAAGGCTGCAGCCACTTAAGGTAATCCTTTCGGTGCATAGGCCGCTGGTCAATACCGATACACCCCTGTTCAAGCCACCAATCAGGTTTTCTTCCGGTAGTTCCATATTCTCGAAGGAAATAATTCCTGTTGGAGAGGAGCGCATTCCCCATTTACTGATTTTAGCGACGGAAAAGCCCTGAACCTCGCCGGTTTTGAAGAAAAAAGTCGAAATGCCGTGGGGGCCGCGCTCCGGCGCTGTCTTGGCGTAAAAGATCATGAAGTCGGCAACGGGAGCGTTGGTTATAAATGTTTTCGAACCATTGATGACATACCTGTTGCCCTGCTTGACGGCTCGGGTGGACATGGCCATTGCGTCGCTGCCGGCGTTTGGTTCCGTGATGCCCAAACAACCGATAAGGTCACCCCGGCAGGCTCTGGGGATGATTTCCATCTTCTGCTCCTCCGTGGCTGCCCGGCAAAAATTATCGAAACAAAGGGTCTGACTGGCGCCTATGGACATGGCAAGCGCGTTGCTCACCCGCGCAATTGTTTCGTACGTAAGAAGAGTCTCGACGTACCCCAGGCCGGCGCCACCGTAACGTTCGTCAAAAACGATGCCGTTTACCCCCAGCCTTCCCAGCTCTAAAAATAATCCGGGAGGCATTTCGTCCTTTTCGTAGAGCTCTTCCATCTGAGGCTCCAGCCATGTGCTTGCCCACCGCCAGACGTTTTCCTCCAGCATCTTCTGTTCCGGTGAAAACTCGAAATTGAGCGACATGCGACTACCCCCTCCAGTGATAATCCATTTAATGTCATAATTTTTTAAGATCAGCAGGCAGTGATGTTTTTTGGACGATAATGTTTCAGTTTGAGCCCCGGTGAATCAAATGCTTGTTTGAGGAGCGTCTTAGTCATACATTAAAGTTTTTTTTAAGTAAAGCAGCTAATAATTTCCGGTTACCGGCTGCGTTTGCAAACCATTGGGCTTGATTGACGGGGGCAAAAAATTCTAATATGCTAATATCACTATGATTACTTGGTTATAACATAATTTTGCTTGACAGTATCGCGGCCTCTCTGGTAGGGACGCGCTACATAGAATAATGCGTGATATATGCAGCCAGGCTGAACCATCGCCGGCGGTAAAATACCAAAAAGTACCGAGGTGTCGCCATGGATATGAAACGCGATTACTACGAGGATATCGCGCTCTTTAAAAGCAATGTGGTTCTCTTCTGGACAGTAGTTCTCCTTCTTTTCCTCTTGGTATTTCCGTTTTTTGTGTCGAATTATCACATTTATCTCTTAAACATTATCATGGTGCACGTGATCCTGGCCGTTGGATTGAACATTCTCGTCGGCTCCACCGGTCAGATATCGCTGGGGCACGCCGGTTTTTTTGCCATCGGGGCTTACGGGACCACGGTACTGATGACGTCCTTTCATGTGCCCTTCTTACTGGCTATTCTGATTGCCGCCTTTGTTGCGGCTTTTTTTGGCTTTCTCCTCGGGCTTCCGGCCCTGCGGCTGGAGGGGCCATACCTGGCGATAGCATCCTTGGGATTCGGGATGACCATTATGCACGTCATTGGCGGTATTGATGCCTTAGGCGGCCGGATGGGAATGAAGTCCCCGCCGCTGGACATCGGGATCCCCCAGCTTGGATTATCCTGGATTATGCAATCGGATACCCAGAAATATTTTCTCATTTTGTTTTTTACTGTTCTTTTCGTGGTTGCGGCCAGAAATATTTTGAAAACCAGGGTGGGGCGTTCCTTTGTTGCGATCAGGGATAGCGATATTGCAGCGGAGGTAATTGGCGTCAATCTCACCATTTACAAGACGATGGCCTTTGCCGTCAGCGCTTTTTTTGCCGGCATTGCCGGCGGATTATACGGGTTCATTCCTGGTTTCTTTGATCCCTTTACCTTTAATATGCTCCTCTCCATCATTTTTTTGGTGATGGTAGTCGTAGGGGGGCTGGGAACTATTCAAGGTTCGGTGATGGGCGCGGTCCTGATTACCTACCTTCAGTTCGACCTGCTCAAAAATGTGGCGGACGTGCCTTATTTTGGCCCGGTAATGGTTTACTTATCCACCCACTGGTTCAGCATGGTTGGCCTGGAGAATTTCAGCAGCATAGCCATCGGCCTGATCATGATCGGCATTATTATTTTTGAGCCCCTGGGGATGTTCGGCGCCTGGATACGGATGAAGAAGTACTGGATGACCTGGCCCTTCTGATGTTTAATTAAAAGGACAACTTTATTAGTCTGCTCGCGGACCCGAATAAACAGATTTGAGAAAGGTGGTTTTCAATGCCAGTAGGACAGCTTTTAGTCGAGGGTTTGGCGATAGGGGCCTGCTATGGTTTGTTTGCCATTGCCGTGGTGATTATCTACAAAACATCCGAAGTGATCAATTTTGGCCAGGGAGGAATGGCCATGATCTCGACCTACGTTGCCTTTCACATCCTCACAGCTTATAATTATCCATTCTGGTTGGCCTTTATTATAACCATGATTTTTGCCGTCCTGCTGGGAGTGTTGATAGAATTTTTCTTCCTTAGGCCGGCTAAGCATCCCTCCATTCTGGGCATGATTGTCATTACTCTTGGCGCGGAAATGTTATTGGCGGGGCTCGCCAGTTGGAAGTGGGGGGCAGAACAGCAGTACTTTAACATCCCCCTTGATCCTTCGGTCACGTACGAGCCTATTTCCGGCATAGTATTTAACAACTGGGCTTTGGCGGTATTTATTGTTGCAATCATCCTGATGTCCTTTCTCTATGTTTTTTTCAAATATACCAAGCTTGGGGTGGCCATGCGGGCGACCCAGCAAAATAAACACGCCGCCAAGATCATGGGAATCAGAACTGAGCGGGTCTTTGCCTTTGCCTGGGGTTTGAGCTCGCTTTTGGGCGCGGTTGCCGGAATGTTCTTCGCCTCTCGGGCGGTGCTTGATCCCACCTTCATGATGGAGCCCTATATGAGGGCTTTTGCCGGGGCAGTGCTGGGAGGCCTGATGAGTATACCCGGGGTGATTATCGGCGGCGCCCTGATGGGCTTGATTGAGAATTTCGTCGGTTTCATCTATCCGCACTGGAAACCGATTGTTGCTTTCATTGTGATTATCCTGGTCTTGTGTATCCGTCCCAGCGGACTTTTTGCCAAGCATTACGTGAAAAAAGTTTAGCCTGTTGATTCCTCAAAAAGGAGGTGGGAGGCGCGAAGGTTGGCATGAGGTGTGAACCGTTGCCGCGGGGAATATCTGTAGTGCGAAAATAACCTTAACCATTAAAGATATTTGACGTCAAAGGAGGGAAAAATGAAATTCAGCAGAAGGTCGTTATTTGTATTTACGGTACTTGTCGCTTTCATGTTAATCCCCATTTTAGCGCACGCTCAACCCCCCAAGGGCTTTGACGACAATGAGATCCGCATCGGCCAGTGGGGACCCCAAACCGGTCCAGCGGCGCCCTGGGGATCGGTTGCCCGGGGTACCAAACTGCTTTTCGATCTGGTAAATGAAGAGGGCGGAATTCATGGACGGAAAATAAGGTATTTCATCAGGGACGATATGTATAACCCGGCCCAGACCGTGGCGGTTGCCAAGGAGCTGGTAGAGCGGGTCGGCGTTTTAGCCTTTGTGGGGGGCGTGGGAAGCGCGACCGGAATGGCCGTGAAGGACTATCTGGCCGCCAACAAAATCGTTTGGGTGGGACCGGCGGCGGCGGACGATGAATTCGTGTTTCCGGTTAACCCCTATCTTTTCGCGGTCTATCCTTTATATAAAGATGAAGGCAGCATCCTGACTAAGTATATTGTCGAAAAACTCAACATGAAAAAAATCGCGATGCTCTACCAGAACGATTCTTACGGCAAGGACGGTCTCCATGGGGTAAAAAGCCGCCTGGCAACTTACAAGTTGAACCTGGTAGCGGAAATTCCCGTAGAGCCGACGGAAAAGGATCTGGCTTCCCAGATTCTGCGACTGAAAAACGCCGGCGCCGAGGCGGTGGTTATGTTTCTGAGTCCATCGCACGCGGCAATCGCTCTTAGAACCAGCGCCACCATCGGTTTCAAACCGCAGTGGGTGTCCTCGAACACGCTGTCCGACTATCCGCTGATGTTCCGCATTACCGGTGGTCTATGGGAAGGAGTAATCACCGGAGCCTTTGGCGAGCTGCCTGACTCAAATCACCCGTTAATGGTCAAATATCGGGAAGCCGCCAAGAGACTCGCCCCGGGGGAACGCTGGGGAGTCTTCTACTACGCGGGAATTCTTTTTGCAGATCCGATTGTTGAGGCCCTGAAGCGGGCCGGGCGAAATCTGACCACAGAAGGCCTGATCAAGGCGCTAAACTCGATCAATAATTATCAGACAATCGGGCCCATAGTCAACTGGTCGGAACGGCAGCATCAGGGAACTGATTCTATTCAGATCCAGAAATGCGGCCCTAACGGGACTTATATCATGCTCCAGGATTGGACCTCCAACGACCTGGCAACCTGGAAGAAATAGCATTCGGCGGGACGGGCTTGGGGCCCGTCCCGCCGTTTTTTGCCAAGAGAAAAAGGGGAATTTCCATCGATGGAACATTTTAGAGTTGAAAATCTCAGCATCAGTTTTGGCGGCTTGAAGGCGGTCAATAATGTCAGCTTCAGCGTGGAGAAGAACACCATCTTTTCCATCATCGGTCCAAACGGATCAGGCAAAACCACGATCTTCAACATGATCAGCGGCATCTACAAACCCAGCAATGGGTCGATTTCCTGTGACGGGGTAAAGCTTGTCGGCAAGACCCCCGACCGGATAGCCAAGCTGGGGATTGCCCGAACATTTCAGAATATCGAGCTTTTTACCAATGCCACCGTCATGGACAATCTGATGCTGGGACGGCATATCCATATGCGAACCGGTATTTTTAGCGGTGCGGCCATGTGGGGCAGGAGGTCAGGCGCGGCCCAGGAAGAGATAAGAAACAGGGAGATCGTGGAGCGGATCATCGATTTTCTGGATCTGCAATCGGCCAGGAATACCTTTGTAGGGAATCTCGCTTATGGCAAAAGAAAGCTGGTTGAATTAGGCCGGGCGCTGGCCCTGGAACCAAAGGTTCTCCTTTTGGATGAGCCGTCAGCGGGAATGAATACTGAAGAAAAAGAAGATCTGAATATCTGGATTAAAGATATCCAAGCGGACTATAAGGTCACCATCCTTTTGATTGAACATGACATGAATATGATCATGAGCATTTCAGACCGGGTATTTGCCATGAACCAGGGGGAGAAGATTGTCGAAGGCCTGCCCCATGAAGTCCAAAGCCACCCGGAGGTCATCAGGGCCTACCTGGGGGAGGAACAAAAAAAATGCTGAAAATAAATAATATCGAGACCTGGTACGATCTCATCCGGGCTCTGCACGGTATTTCCTTTGAGGTGAAGCAGGGCGATATTGTGGCGATTCTGGGCGCCAATGGCGCCGGTAAAAGCACAACCCTCAAGACCATCATGCGCCTTTTGTACGATCTGAAGGTCGAGCAGCCGGAAAAGGGCACGATTGAATTCATGGGTGAGCGGATCGACCGGAAAAGCACTGACGAGATTGTCCGAATGGGGATTTCCTATGTACCCGAAGGACGAGAGGTATTTCCGGAGCTTTCAGTTCTGGAGAACATCATGATGGGGGCCTATACCAGGCGGGATCGTAAGAGCATCAAGGATGATCTGGAACGGATGTTTAATTATTTTCCGATTTTAAAAGCGCGCCAAACCCAGGAGGCCGGCCTTTTAAGCGGCGGAGAGCAGCAGATGCTGGCAATCGGCCGGGCCCTGATGAGCCGGCCCAAAATGCTGATGCTTGATGAACCATCGCTGGGGCTCTCACCCTTGCTGATCTGCGAGATATTCAATATTATCGCTGATATTAACAGCAAAGAGGGAGTTACGATACTCTTGGTTGAGCAGAATGTTAACATGGCTCTTAAATATTCCCACTATGCCTACCTTATGGAAAACGGCAGAATAGTCCGGGCCGACAAGCCCGAAGTTTTGCGGGAAGATGAGGATGTGAAGGAATTTTACCTGGGAATCGCAAAAGAAGCGTCGATACGTGGAGTCCGCCGCTACCGAAGAAAGGTCAGATTCCGCTAATGGGCGGCGATAGGGGAAAAGGGGGGAAGGAAAGGAAATGACGGTTATCGATACACTGCCCAAGGCGCTTATCAGCATTGCCGCCAAGCAACCTAAACGGGTGGCCCTGCGCAAGAAGGAATTTGGCATTTGGCATGACATTGCCTGGTCGGAATATCTGGATCGAGTGCGCTGGACCGCGCTGGGGCTACATCATATAGGCCTCCAGAGGGGGAATAACGCGGCAATTATTGGTGAAAACCGACCGGAATGGCTCTACAGCGCTCTGGGGATCATGTCGCTCGGGGCGACATTCGCCGGTGTTTACACGACCAATCCCACCGCTGAGTGCGAATATGTAGTAGGCCATTCGGAATCGGTGATTTACCTCTGCGAGGATGAAGAACAGCTCGATAAGGCTCTGGCTTTTCGCTCCCGAACGCCTCTTTTAAAAAAAATGATCGTCTGGGACATGGAGGGCCTGCGCGATTTCAGCGATCCGATGGTGATGAGCTTCGATGAGCTTTTGACCATTGGTCGCAAACTGGATAAGGAAAAGCCTGGCCTGTTTTATGAGCTGGCACAGGAGGGCAAGCCACAGGACACGGCCGGGATCATCTATACTTCCGGCACTACTGGTCCCCCCAAGGGGGCGATGCTGACTCACGAGGGCTATCTTTGGATTGGTCAGGCCTCAAGCCAGGTCATAGCACCCCGTCCGGATGATGAAAGCATATCTTTTTTGCCGCTCAATCATGTTTATGAACAGATATATGATCTGATGATCCATCTCAATGTCGGCCACATCGTGAATTTTACTGAGAACACCGATACGGTCATGGGAGATATGCGCGATATTTCGCCAACGATTTTTCATGCTGTTCCCCGGATCTGGGAAAAGTACTACTCAGGTATTGTTCTTAAGATGTACGATGCCACCTGGTTTAAGAAGCTAGCCTTCAAACTTTCTCTAGATGTTGGCAGCCGCTATAACAATTACCGGCTGACTGGAACATCCGCGCCCTTTTACCTGACTTTGGCTTATTATCTGGCCTATTTTGCAGTTTTCAGGAAACTCAAGAAAAGGCTGGGCTTTGACCGGGTCCGGATCGGTTTTTCCGGCGCGGCCCCCATTTCCCATAATATCCTGAAATTTTTTCAAAGCATCGGCATCCCGATTCGGGAAGGCTACGGAATGACCGAGACGACCGGTATCACCCATATGTCGGATGAGTTTAATTTCAAACTCGGCACCGTCGGCAAGGCCCTGCCCGGCACAGAGGTGAAAATTGCTCCGGACGGTGAGATACTGGTCAAGCACAAGGGGATTTTCAAGGGCTACTATAAGGATGAGGAGAATACCAAAGAGGCGCTGATCGACGGCTGGATGCATACCGGCGACGTCGGGGAAATAGATGAAGAGGGCTACCTCAAGATCACGGATCGGAAGAAGGACTTGATCATTACCGCGGGCGGGAAAAACATCGCGCCCCAGTACATCGAAAACCTGCTCAAATTTTCTCCCTATATCAACGACGCCGTAGTCATCGGCGACAGGCGCAAGTACATCACCGCGATCATTGTCATCGACGAGGAAAACGTGGTCAACTATGCCCAACAGCTAAAAATTCAGTACACCACCTTTTCCAGCCTGACCAAAAGCGAGGAGGTTGTTAAGCTAATTCAAGATGAGATCAACAAGGTCAACGCCCAATTGGCCAGGGTGGAAAATATTCGGAAATTCAGGATTCTGGATAAGAAACTCTATACTGAAGACGGCGAAGTGACACCCACCATGAAGGTCAAACGCAAGGCTATCAATGCCCAGTACAAAGATCTAATTGAATCGATGTACAAGGATTGAAGTTCGAAGCTTTGGTGGGCGCCTCTGGTTGGAGCGCCCACCCATGTTATATCTCTGGCCGCCCCGGACGCAATTTAAAAAATTTAAGCACTTTATTAGCTGTTAACAAGGCGAAGCATTATTCACAGATGATGTCGATCAAGCCAAGAGGGGGTGTTTTATGGGTCAGGAAGGTCAGCAGAAGCTATCACGGTCTAAACGCGACGAACAACAGCGGGAAGCAAATCTTCGGTACTGGGAGCAACAGGAGACCCTCTTGTTACGGCACCGCCAGGAAGCCTACGATATCGGCGGAACCGCCCAGGTGGAGCGGTTGGCCAGACAGGGGAAAAAACCGATGCGTGACCTGGTGGCCATGCTCATTGATCCGGGCACGGAATTTTTCGAACTGGGTCTCGATGCCGGTTACAACATCGGTAAGATTCGTCTTTTCGGCGGGGATGCCTACGAAGAGGAAAAACGCGGCCATATTCCCGGCGGCGGCCTGATAACTGGCGTCGGCGTGGTACAGGGTAAGGATTGCATGATCTTTGCCAACGAAAACCGCCTGGCCGCCGGCACTTATTTTCCCATCACGCTAAAAAAACATATGCGAGCCCAGGCGATAGCCGAACAATGCCGGCTGCCCTGCATCTATATCGCTGATTCCGGCGGGGTGAATCTGCCCATGCAATTGGGCGCCTTCGCCGACGAGGGACATTTTGGCAACATGTTTTACAATATGTGCCGGATGTCCGCCCAGGGGATCAAGCAATACACCCTCTCCACCGGCGGCAACACCGCTGGCGGCGCCTATATCGTATATCTCGCCTCCGAATCGGTGATGATTGAGAAGCTGGCTTATGCTTTTCTTGCCGGCCCCCCCATGGTCAAGTCCGCCATTGGTGAGACGGTGTCCATGGAGGATCTGGGCGGCGCCTATGTTCATACCCAGCATTCGGGCGGCTGCGATCATATCGTTAAGACACAGCAGGAGGGTATCGCCAAGCTCCGGGCGCTCATGGAGTTCGAGCCCAGCCAGAAGATTCATATCGAAACCAGGGAACCGCGTCCGCCGAAATATGATTACCGTCACGCCATGAGCTGGACTCCCGCGGATACCTACCAGCATTTACCGGTGATGGAGACCATCAAGTGTCTGGCCGATGACAGCTATTTTCACGAATACAAACCAACCTACGGCGGCAGCCGGGGCGCGTCACTGGTCTGCGGGAAGATGTGGCTCAAGGGGATTCCCGTGGGGGTAATCGCCTCCAACGCTTCCGGCATAATCTATATCGAGGCTGCAAGAAAGGCCACGGAATGGATGATCCGTTGCGGCAATTCACGGTTGCCGGTGCTTTTTCTGCAGGGATCTCCCGGCTATATGGTGGGCAAATCGGAGGAGTGGGGCGGAATCGGCAAGTACGGTGCCGACATGGTGCGGACCTGCAGTTGCCTGAATGTTCCCCGGATCACCTATATCATCGGGCCCGATCACGGCGCCGCCAACTACGGCATGTGCGGCCGGGCCTTCAAGCCCAGATTTCTTTTCACCAATATGCGCGGTAGAACCACGGTGATGTCCGGTCAGACCGCAGGCTTCATCATGGAGACCATCCGCCGGAAAAACATTGTCGATCGCAATGAGGTAGTAAACGAGGCTGAGATGGCCGAATTCCGCCAAATGATGCGGGAACGTTATGACGCCGAGGGTCATCCCTTCTTTACCGGGTCGATCCTTTTCCACGACGGCGTAATCGCCTTCAGTGAAGCACGGGACAAGCTGGCCCGGGCCTTCGAAATCGCCTTGCGGGCGCCGCTGAAAGAATCGGTCTGGGGCGACTTGAAGGTTTAGCCACTAATCGCTCAATTGACCATGAATTATTGAACCGTTTAACCTTTGAATCCTGAACCTGTCACTTATAGGTGATTGCTATGGCGCAAGTACTTTTACGAGAAACGACCCCCGAAGGCATCCTGATCCTGACTCTAAATCGGCCGGAAGCGATGAACTGCTTCAACCTGGAGCTTCTGGGAGCGCTGGGCGAGGCTATGGCGGAAGCAAATTTTGATCAGTCGTTGCGTTGTATCATCATTACTGGCGCCAATGGTGATGACCCGAAGAAAACCTCGTTTTCCACCGGCGCCGATCTCAAGGAAAGGCGCACCATGAGCCCCGACCAGGTGCGGCGGTACATCTTCACCATCCGTAATACCTTTACCGCGGTCGAGCAGGTGCGGATGCCGGTGATCGCCGCCATCAACGGCTTTGCCTTCGGCGGCGGAACCGAGCTGGCCCTGGCCGCTGATTTGCGGATCGCCTCCTCAAGCGTTGTCATGGGGCTTACTGAGACCAGTCTTGCCGTGATTCCCGGCGCCGGCGGCACCCAGCGGCTGCCCCGGATTATCGGCATCGCCAAGGCCAAGGAACTGATCTTTACGGCGCGCCGGATCACCGCCCTGGAGGCCTTAGCCGTCGGTCTTGTTAACCAGGTTGTGGAGCCGGCGGAGCTGCTGCCTGCCGCCCTCAAGCTGGCCAAAGAAATCGCCGCGAACGGGCCGGTGGCCGTGGCCCAGGCCAAATTTGCCATCAATTACGGCCTGGAAACCGCGTTGGGTGTTGCGCTGCCGCTGGAGTCCAAGGCCTACGAGGCGACCATCCCTACGAAAGACCGCCTTGAGGCGCTCGCGGCCTTTGCCGAGAAGAGGAAGCCGATCTTCAAGGGTGAATAGGGCTATCTGGCCTTCTGCCAATACCGACTACTTCGTGAAAAATCCGGCTGCTTACGTTGAAGCGGAATCCTTCGCTACGTGAAGCTGTGGATGTAATCTCGGGCCTTGTGCGTACAGAGCGTGCCGCCAGGCAACGCTCTTGCCCATGTCCCAGGGGGACACAAGGGTGCAAGGTCCGCGGCTGCATGGGCTGGGCGGTTCCGGATCATGCCGTTAAATTTGTCTTACCCACATGCGCCTCGATCAACTTTAACTGACTCCTTGCTGAATATTTATGATTGGACTTGCTATTGAATCGCCGGCTGGTATATATTGCGGCTAATTCAGAGTAGTGGTGATGTATGCTGCAAGGTAGAAAGATACTCCTTGGTATTACTGGCGGTATAGCCGCTTATAAGGCGGCGGAGTTGACCCGGGAGCTTATCAAAAACGGGGTCGAGGTTAAAATCGTGATGACCGCTAACGCAACGGAGTTCATCACGCCTCTGACCATGCAGACCCTTTCGCAAAGACCGGTTTACCTCGATTTGTTCCAACCAATCGGTCAGGTTGATGTCGAGCATATCTCGTTGGCCGAAGAGGCGGAAGTTGTCGTGGTTGCGCCGGCTACGGCCAATATCATCGCTAAGGTTTCCTCCGGCATCGCCGATGATCTCCTTACCACCGTTATTATGGCAACAAAAGCGCCGGTCATTTTTGCCCCGGCCATGAATAGAAATATGTGGGAAAACACGATTGTACAGGAAAATATTACCCGCCTGAAAGACCGGGGATATTTTTTTGTCGAGCCGGGTTATGGCGATTTGGCCTGCAAGGTGGAAGGGAAGGGGAGGCTGGCGTCTATTTCGGACATTGTGGAAGAAATCGAGGTGGCGCTTTCCCCAAAGGACCTGCGCGGCCAGTCGATCCTGGTAACCGCCGGCCCGACCAGGGAACCATTTGATCCGGTCAGATTCATCTCCAATCACTCTTCGGGCAAAATGGGCTACGCTTTGGCCCGGGTCGCCAGAAGGCGCGGGGCGGTTGTTACTCTCGTCAGCGGTCCCACCTGTCTGCCTACCCCTCCTAAAATGGCGTTCGTCGCGGTAACAACGGCGCGGGAAATGAGGCAGGCCGTCTTGGGTCGTTTTGAAGACGCCACGGTGATTATCAAGGCCGCGGCGGTTGCCGATTATTATCCCGCAAGCTACTCGGAAAAAAAAATAAAGAAAAACGACACCAGTTTGACCATCGCCCTGGAGCGCAACCCCGATATCTTGGCCGAGTTGGGTTTACGCAAGGGAGGACGGCTCCTGGTGGGATTTGCCATGGAAACCGCTGACTTGATAGCCAATGCCCGTGAGAAGCTCCACAAAAAAAACGCCGACCTCATCGTGGCCAATGACCTGAGTGAAGAAGGAGCGGGATTCGCGGGCGATACCAATGTGGTCACACTGATTTATCCTAACGGGACGATGGAAAAACTTCCCCGGCTAGATAAGATCCTGGTTGCCGAAAAGATTCTCGACCGAGTACGGGAACTGTTGGACAATGGATCCGGGGCCGCCTGATGGAATCTGCCAGGGAGTTGAGGTTGGAACTTAAGCGGCTGGCCAGCGCCCTCTTGGTTAATATCGAGGAGGCGCGGGAAGATGCGTCCGATCTATCCTTTCTTAAATTCGATGAACCGAAAAAAGTGGTTGCCACTGCTAATTTGCTTCTTGAGGCGACGCGGCCGCCGCTGGGCGCCGGATCAGCTCTTCCGGGGATAAGGAAGGAGTTGGGCGATTGTCGACGCTGCCGGCTTTCCCGGGGGCGGCTGAATATCGTATTTGGCGAGGGAAACGAACGGGCGGAGCTGGTTTTTGTCGGCGAGGGGCCAGGGGAAGATGAAGATAAAATGGGACGTCCTTTTGTCGGGCGGGCCGGTCAGCTTTTGACCAGAATTATTGCGGCGATGGGCAAAAACAGGGAGGATGTCTATATCTGCAATGTCGTGAAGTGCCGTCCGCCGGGAAATCGGGTTCCCAGTGAGGATGAGATTTCCGCCTGTGAACCTTTTTTGGTAAAGCAACTGGAAGTAATAAAGCCCCGGGTTATTTGTGCTCTGGGTGCCAGCGCGGCCCGGACGCTATTGAAAACCGACACGTCAATCTCGCTCTTGCGCGGCAATTTTCATTCGTATCAGGGGATACCGCTGATGCCAACCTATCACCCCGCTTATCTCTTGAGGAATGCCGGCGCCAAAAAACAGGTCTGGGAGGACATGCAGAAGATTATGGAAAAGCTGAAGAACTGACGAACGTCATTGCAAGCGAGTTATATTAAAAGGGGTATTCAATGTGGATTGCTAAATTAAAAAGTTTCGGAGGGGGGCAGGTGCCAGTCCAATCCCTGGCCGTCGCGATTTTCATCCTGACATTTTTTCCCTGTTCTGTCCGGGCCCAGGAACGTCCCCCCCTCTATCATACCATAACCGTTCAATCAGCCATTACGCCGCCGGTTGCCGAGTATATCCTAAAAAGCATTGAAGCGGCCACAAAGGAAGGCGCTCAGGGGTTGATCATCTATCTTGATACCCCGGGAGGGCTGGATTTGGCCACGCGGGATATCGTCAAGGGAATCTTAAGCTCGGCCGTGCCGGTTATCGTTTACGTCCACCCGCCGGGCGGCCGGGCCGCCTCCGCGGGATTGATAATTACCCTGGCGGCCCATGTGGCGGCCATGGCGCCGGGAACCAATATCGGAGCCGCCCATCCGGTATCGATCGGTGTGGGAGGCAAGGGAATGGATAAAACCATGACCGACAAGGTTGTCAACGATGCCGTAGCCTATATCCGGGGAATCGCTAAAAAGATGGGCCGCAATGCAGATTGGGCCGAGAAGGCGGTGAGGAAAAGTGTCTCCATCCCGGCGGAGGATGCCTTACGGCTGAAAGTTATTGATTATGTCGCAACTGATATTGATAACCTGCTCAGGCAAATCGACAAACGGGAGGTAACCCTTGCCGCGGGCAAGAAAATAATCTCCACCCAGGGCGCGGTTTTAGCCGCAAGGGAGAAGACCTTTCGTAACAAGGTCTTAACGGCAATTACCGATCCCAACATCGCCTATATCTTGCTTATGATAGGACTTGCGGGGCTTTATTTTGAGTTCAGCAATCCCGGAGCCATTTTCCCCGGGGTTATTGGCGGCATATCACTGCTTTTGGCGCTTTTTGCCCTTCAGGCCCTGGCCGTTAATTACGTCGGAGTGATTTTGATATTGCTGGCCATTGCTCTTTTTGTAGCGGAAATTAAGGTTGTAAGCCATGGGGTTCTTACAATAGGTGGGGTCGTAGCACTGCTTTTGGGGTCACTTATGTTGTTTGACGCTCCGGATCCGGCGATCAGGGTATCATTCGATGTGCTTATCCCGGTCGTAGTTTTAACTTCACTCTTTTTTGTAGTCATAATCGGCATGGCCCTGAAGGCTCAGACCAGAAAGAAGCAGACCGGGCCGGAGACGCTCATCGGGGTGGAGGGTGAGGCAATCACCGATATTATTTCTCATGGGCAGGTTTTTGTCCGGGGCGAGATATGGCAGGCGAGAAGTAAAACGGCGATTAAAAAGGGCAGCAGAGTAAAGGTATTAGCCGTGGACAGGCTAAGGATGAACGTTGAGGAAATAAACTAAAAGGAGGTAATATATGGGTTTGTATACGACGTTTGTAATAATTGTTTTGGTGGTGATGTTTTTGTCATCCGCCATCCGCATCCTAAACGAATATGAACGGGGAGTAATTTTCCGGCTGGGTCGGATCATCAGCACCAAGGGCCCGGGCTTGATTATCCTCATCCCGGTGATTGATAAGATGGTTCGGGTGGATCTTAGGACGGTTACTTTGGATGTGCCCACCCAGGATGTTATTACGAAAGATAACGTTTCGGTTAAGGTCAACGCGGTCATCTATTTTCGGGTGCTTTCACCGGAGTCGGCCATTATTGAGGTCGAGAATTATCTGTATGCCACATCGCAACTTGCCCAGACTACGCTGCGCAGCGTCTGCGGACAGGTGGAACTGGACGACTTGCTGTCCGAAAGAGAGAAGATCAACCAGCAGCTTCAGGATATTCTCGATAAAAGCACTGATCCCTGGGGAATCAAGATTTCGGCGGTGGAGGTGAAGCATATCGACCTGCCGGAGGAAATGAAACGTGCCATGGCCAAGCAGGCCGAAGCGGAAAGGGAGCGGCGGGCCAAGGTGATCAACGCGGCGGGTGAATTTGAAGCGGCCAAGAAGCTAACCGAGGCGGCCGTTGTAATGGGTGAACACCCCATTACGCTACAGTTGAGATACTTGCAAACCCTCAATCAGATTGCCTCGGAAAACAATTCCACCACCATTTTCCCGATACCGATGGATCTCTTCCGGCCCTTCTTGAAGATGGTCGAGAAGGACTAGAGAACGACCAGCAGCCACCCTTTGTCCCGGATATTCGGGAACGAAGGGTGGTATTTTTTTGGGGTATATAGAATGAAACAACTATCTTCCTCCAGAAAGGGGGATAAAGTTTTAGTCCTTTCCGATTTTGACGGCACCGCCTGCAGCATAGACTTAGGGAACGCCTTTCTAAGGGCCTTTGCCCAAAAGGGCTGGCAGGAGATAGACCGTTCCTACAGCGCAAACGAGATCGGATCGCGCAATGCCTATGGTCGGGTTGCCGCCCTGATCAGAGCTTCAAAAGACGAGATTCTCTGCCACGTCCGGGAAAATGGCCGGCTGGATCCTTATTTTGAGGGATTTTACCGGTTTTGCCTGCAAGAGGGAATGGACCTTAAAATCGTTTCTGACGGCTTGGATGTCTACATTGACGCCGTCCTTCAGATGCACGGATTGGGCGAGATTCAATATTATTGCAATTACGCGGTGTTTTTTGAAGGGAACAAAATGCGAGTGGATTTTCCGGAGGCGCAGGCGGATTGCAGCCGCTGCGGCACCTGCAAGACCTCTATCGTGCGGAAATACCGAAAAGACTATCAGCGGATTATCTACATCGGCGACAGCTATTCCGATTTATGCGCGGCCAAGGAGGCGGATCTGGTATTTGCCAAGGATGTGCTCTTGGAGAGATACCAGGCCAGCGGGACGGCCTGCGTACCGTTTGTAAATTTCGGTGATATCGAGAATTACTTACGACAGAAGGATTTTTCACAACAAAATGGCCAGGCTATCCGCTAGAGCCATGCCGCGTCGGGTAGGGCGGATAGTTTCCCCCTCGCTGATCAAAAGGCCCTCATTGACTAGCCGGGCCAAAACCGCATTATTAGCGCTGATAATTTCCTTGCCGTAAGTTTGGGTAAACAAAGCAGGGTCAATTCCCCGCCGGGTCCGTAATCCCAGATAAATGGTTTCCAGCCGTAATTGGTCTTCGTTCAGGGTTTCCGGCGCTGCCGCCGGTAGTACATCCCGGCTCAGATTTTCCAGGTAGTCCTTGAGGGATGGCGGATTCCACCAGCGTTTGTTTCCCCAAAGCGAGTGGGCACCGCACCCAATGCCCAGATAGGGAATGTGGCGCCAGTACTTGCTGTTATGCGACGATTGATGTGATTCGCCACGGGCAAAATTGGAGATTTCGTAATGGGTAAAACCCAGATCTTCGAGATAAATTGAAATATTCATAAAGAAGCCAAGCTGCTCGTCTTCGGTGGGCAAGTTAAACTCGCCCGCGGTCAGCCTTTTCTTTAGTGGAGTGTTCTCTTCGATGGTAAGCTGGTAACAAGAGATGTGGGTTATAGGCAGATCAGCCGCCAAAGCAAGCGAGGCGAGAAAAGCATCGCAAGTCTCGGTTGGAGTTCCATAGATGAGATCAATGCCGATATTTTCGAACCCGGCTTCTCGGGCGTCCTCGATGGCGCGAAGACCATTGGCCGCGTCATGACGTCTGCCGAGAAATGAAAGGGTCGCATCGCTAAAAGACTGCACTCCCAGGTTAATCCGGTTGAAGCCAAGATCCCGCAAATTGCTGTAAGAGCAAATGCCGTCGCCCGGATTGACTTCAATGGTTATTTCGCTGTCTTTTGCCAAAGAGAAGTTTTCGTTGATTTTTTGCCAAAGAAAGGCAATTTCGTTCTGGCTTAGCAACGATGGCGTTCCCCCGCCGAGATAGACCGTATCGAACCGCGAAAACAGATCACGATACAGGCTCATTTCTTTGGCTGCTGCCGCAAGAAAAGCGGCAACATGGGCCAAATTGGTCTGTGAGTAGAAATCGCAATATAGGCATTTGGAAAGACAAAAGGGAAAGTGAATATAGAGCCCCGGCAAGGGTTCGCCAAAACCTGCGGTCGTTTTCATTTTGCCAGTCCCTGATTCCCGCCTCCCCGGTAGCCACGGCCCTGATAGAGGGAAACAGCCAGGTGTTCCATTTTTTCACCGCGAAAGGTCGGGGTGTAGGAGCTGATCTTGTCCAATTCATCAAAATATCCCCGAAAGCGGGCGAGGCTCGCTTCGGATGAGTTATGCAGAAGGATGACGGCATTTTTATTTATCAGGGTGGCCTTGTCAGGCAAAAACAGGTAACGCCCGGGAATATTGGGGTCAAAGCCGATGTAATTTCCGGGTGTATAAAAAAGAGCCTCCGCCAGGGTGGTGCCGCGGTCGGCCAGCAAAAAGTGCCCCTCCGGATGGGGATCAGCAACTATAATCCTGTCAATTTCCTTGCCCAATCCTGCCCAGCCGTGAAACTGGTGGGTGGGATCGATTTTGGGGGCAATCGGTAGAAAAGGGTAGAGCAGGTGAACCTGTACCAGAAGGCTCGTGATCAAGGCCAGTCCCAATGCCGCTGATATATAAGCACGGTGTCGCTTGGTTCGCTGGCCGTATTGATGGTAGCAGGACCAGAGCAGAATCATCCCGGCGATGTAGGCCGGCCCCGGCCAGTTGGCCTCGGCGATTTTTCCCATAAGCGTTGAGGCGGCGAAGAAAAGCACCACCGGCCAGGAGAAGGTGATCAAAAAGAGATAAGGGGTAAAATCATCCCCCCTAAGCGATCTTATTGCCCGCAATGAGTACCAGCAAAAGGCGGCAAAGAGCAGGGGGCTGAACACCGCGGCCTGTCCCCCCAGGAATTCCAGTAGTTTCAAGAGGCGGTTAATCCCCTGGGGAGAGAACCCCTGAGTTAATTGATAGCCAAAGGAAATCCAGTCCTGCCGCCAGTTCCAGATAAGCACCGGGGAAAATACGATAAAAGCCAGCATCAGCGCCAGATAGGGCTCTTTCCTGGCAAACCAGAAGCGGTGAGCGGGTGACACCAGGAGAAAAAGTACGAGGCAGCCGGAAAAGATGATCATGGTGTACTTGCTCAAAAGCCCCAGACCGAAAAAAACACCCAATAGATACCACCAGCGGTGATTGCCGCCCGTGATAATCGCCGCGGCGGCATAGAGGGCGGCGGACCAGAAAAACATCAGCGGAGTGTCTGGGGTTTGGATGATGCCGGCGGCGGCGAAAAGCAGGCTGATATTGAGCAGAAAAAGGATTTCCGCAGCCGGCGGACAATTCTTTGGGAAGAGTTTTCTCGCAGTAAGGAAAATGATTATCATGGCGCCGAGCGAAAGGACAAGGCCTCCCAGCCTTACGAAAAACTCGTTATTGCCTCCCAGATAGGTGGAAACGGCCATCACGTAGGCCACCATTGGCGGGTGGTCAAAGTAGCTTAAGTCCGGATGCTGCGACCAATACCAATAATACGCCTCATCGGGGGCCAGACCCACGGCTGCGGCAATTGCCAGGCGGATAACGAGGAAAATGGCTATGGTGAGATAAAGGAGGAGATTTTTGAATTGCGCCATAAAGAATCCGGGACAAGAGCTTATGAAACACACATGAGTATTTGGCTCTCAAGAAAGCACGAAAATATGTCGAGCAAGATTGACAGCCTGTTTAAAGATAAAAATATATTCGCCGCGGCAGGCGGGAAGCCTTTTTAATCATCATGGCAGCCTATATGATATTTCCGGGTGCCCGACAAGAGCCAAATATGACGACTTCCTGTGATTAAACCGGAAAGGATTCAACTACAGCCGGCCAGACTATATGCCTGGGTAAAGCCGGCACAATTCAATTGACAGCAAAGGGCTCTTGGTATAGTCGCAGCCTGTGGAAAGACAAGGTATTTCGAGGCGATTTAAATTTTTAGCCTAAGGGGCGCTTTGAATTGCGAAACACGGACAAAAAAACAAGATGCCCGGATGGCGAACCCCTGCGAGTTTGCCTGCTCAGTTATCGGGGCAATCCAGCCTCCGGGGGGCAGGGGATCTATATCCGGCACTTAAGCAAGGCATTGGTGGAACTTGGCCATCAGGTGGAAATAATTTCCGGCCCCCCCTATCCGCAACTGCACGATCATATACCATTAATCCAGCTTCCAGGCCTCGATCTTTATAATCCGGAGCATCTATTTAAGGTAAAAAATAAAATTGAACTTATCAACTTACTGAATTTATACGAGTATGCTTCCATGTGCACAGGAGGCTTTCCTGAGCCTGCGACCTTTGGCGCGCGCGCCTATCGCCACTTCAGACGTTATCGCCCGGCCTATGACATTGTCCATGACAACCAGTGTCTGTCTTATGGCATTCTTGCCCTTAAGTCTTTAGGATATCCGCTGGTTACGACTATTCACCACCCCGTCACCATTGACCGGCAGACGGAACTCTTCGCGGCCGTCTCAATTCTTAAGAGGATCGGCATCCGCCGTTGGTATTCATTTCTGGGAATGCAAAAGAGTGTGGCTAGGCGCATGGGAAAAATAATAACCGTATCCCAAACCTCGAAAAAAGATATCAGCCGCGACTATCGGGTCAAGCCCGAGTCGATAGCGGTGGTAATGAACGGAATTGACAGCGAATTTTTTCAGCCGCTGCCCGGTGTGGAACGCGAAAACGACCATCTGCTCGTTACCAACAGCGCGGACACCCCTTTGAAGGGATTAGGATATCTTCTCGAGGCCCTAAACTCGATCAGGAAAAAGAGAAGTATAAGGCTGACCGTTATCGGCCAGCCGAAGAAAGACGGCTATATTGAAAATCTGATCCGCAACCTGGGGCTGGGAGAAACGGTCAGTTTTACCGGCAGGATTGAACTCCAGCAATTCGCCCGCTATTACGCCCGGGCGACGATGGCCGTTATTCCCTCCCTTTATGAAGGATTCGGAATGCCCGCCGGGGAGGCGATGTCCTGCGGGGTGCCGGTGATTGCCACCTCAGGCGGCGCCCTGCCGGAGGTGGTGGGAGATGCGGGCATAATTGTTCCGCCTGGCGACGCCGCGGCATTGGAGCGGGCGATACTTTCCCTTTTGGATAATCCAGATCTCCGGGTCAGGCTAGGTCAGGCCGGATTAGAACGGGTGCGCAAACTTTTCAATTGGCAGGTCGCCGCGGAAAATACAATTGCTGTTTATCGGGAGGCAATTGATGCAGACCGTTGAACTCTCCCGCCTGAAATTAAGACCGGGCCAGCGGGTGCTTGATGCCGGTTGCGGCGGTGGGCGGCACTTGACGGCAGCATTCGCGTTGCCCGGAGTTCAGGTTGTGGGGCTGGATATCAACTGGGATGACCTCTGCCGTTGTCGGGAAAATCTGAGAAGCCACGGCAGAGTTAATGAACATGAATTGCCGGAAGCACGGGCTGTCCCGGCTGGTTCAAATGATCCGGCGCCGGAATGGTTAATAGTCCGGTCCACGCTGACCGCGCTGCCTTTTCGCGATGATTCTTTCCAGGCGGTGATCTGCTCCGAGGTTCTGGAGCACATTGCGGATAATGAACTTGCCATCCAGGAGTTAGTCCGGGTATTGAAGCCAGGAGGCAGTATGGTCGTAAGCGTTCCCCGTTTTTTTCCGGAGCGGATCTGCTGGGCGCTTTCCACTGCCTATCATCAGGAGCCAGGCGGGCATATCCGGATTTATCGTAAGGGGCAGCTTCTTGCAGCTTTCAAACGTTTTGGCTTGATCCCCCTTTTCATCAACTATAAACATGCCCTGCACTCGCCATACTGGTGGCTGAAATGTATTGTCGGCCACCGGAACGACCGCAGTCCTCTGGTAAGACTCTACCGCCGCTTTCTCGAATGGGACATTATGAAACGGCCGGTCTGGACGTCATTCTTGGAAAAAATGCTGAATCCACTGGTTGGCAAGAGTATTGTATTCTATCTGCGCAAGGGGTAATCATGGATCAAACGCTACTGGGAAAAAAGCTTAAGCCCGCTGATATCGGCTTACAACTGGACATCGCGGCGATGTCCTCTTTCATTTTGAGTCTTCAGCGTGACGACGGCGAAATTCCCTGGTCGCAGGGAGGGAAAACCGATCCCTGGGATCACGTGGAAAGCGCTATGGGCCTGGCGGCCGCGGGGTATCTGAAAGAGGCCGAATGTGCCTATCAATGGCTTGCGGGCAAGCAGCTTTCCTGTGGCAGTTGGTACTACTCCTACGTAAACGGCCAGCCCCAAGACAAAACCCGCGAGGCGAATATGTCCACCTATATCGCCGCTGGTATCTTACATCATTATCTGCTTACGGCAGAAAGAGGATTTGTCGCGGAAATGTGGCCCTGCATTGTCCGGGGTATCAATTTCGCCCTGGGGCTTCAGGGGCCGGACGGTGAAATCTACTGGGCTAAAGATGCGCGGGGGCAGGTGGACAAAATGGCGCTTCTGACCGGCTCCAGCTCGGTCTTCATGAGTCTCAAGTGCGCCCTTGTTCTGGGACGTCTCCTGGGAAAGAAGGTGGAGCATTGGTTAGAGCCAATGCAGAAGCTGGGGGAGGCAATAAAAAACAGGCCCAGCCTCTTCAATATGATTAAATCGCGGTTTTCCATGGACTGGTATTATCCGGTTCTATGTGGGGCCGTCTCGGGCAAAGAGGCGAGGGCCAGAATATCCCGGCAGTGGGAGAAGTTCGTGGTGCCCAACTGGGGAGTACGTTGCGTTTCCGACCAGCCCTGGGTAACCCTGGCTGAAACGGCCGAATTGATCCTGGCGCTTACGGCTATTGATGAGTACGAGCAGGGGAAGATTGTTTTAAACTGGATTTCCCGGATGAAGTATGATGATGGATCTTACTGGATGGGCGTTACCTTTCCTGATGGCGTAATCTGGCCGGAGGAGCGAACCTCCTGGACGGCGGCAGCCATTATTTTAGCCCATGACGCTCTGTACAAGGTTACCCCCGCTAGCCTGCTGTTCAATCACCACTTCTGGAAAGTTGTTTTACAATCGCCTGCGGTCCGGAATCCGCAAGAGATGATTGAGGAACTCAGGTCAACCATCAAGCGCAAGGATACAGCCGTTAACTAACCAGGGATTTGAGCCAGATGCTTAGAGATCACCGCCCCTACTATTTAAAAAGGCTTCACGAGGCGTATCGACGCTGGTATGCTCAAAGGTTTCTGGCGCCGCAGTTTGAAAGGCTGGGGCGGGGGGCTGTGTTCATGAGTCCCCGTCATGTTGAGGTCTTCGGCGGTCCGGTGGTCATTGGGGACTATGTTCATGTGATTGCGACGGCGGATAAGAAGGTTCGCTTCACTGTCTGGTCGGAATGGGAGAAAACCGGCAGGATCGAACTGGGGGACTATTGCTTGGTCTGCCCGGGGGTGCGGATCAGCGCGGCCCGGGGGATTACTATCGGCAATGGCTGTATGCTGGCCCAGGGCGTGTATATCACCGATGCCGACTGGCATGGAATTTACGACCGATCGGCTCCCGTCGGCCAGGCGGCGCCGGTGACGATCGGCGATAATGTTTGGGTTGGCGACAGCGTCATTGTCGGGAAGGGTGTTACTATTGGCAACAACAGTATATTAGGCGCCGGTGCGGTTGTGGTGCGAGATATTCCTGCCGATGTCATTGCCGCCGGCAACCCGGCGCGGGTAGTGAAGGAACTCGACCTCAAGCAGCCGAAAAAAACCCGGGCCGAGTGGCTGGCCGATCCTAGTGGGATGAAAGCGCAATTCAGGGAGATAGACCGCGCCTTTCTAAAGGATAACACAACTTTGGGGTGGGTGCGCAGCCTGCTTTGTCCCAAAAAGGGAGACTAACTTTTCTCATGAGAGTAGCAATTATCGCTCCGCCCTATCCCCTGGAGGAGGCGCCGGCGCCGCCGTTGGGGATTACCTATGTTGCTGCCGCCTGTGAAGCTGCCGGGGCCGAGGTGCGGATATTCGACTACATCGTTTCTTGCTATTCAGAGGAGAAGCTCAAAACGCAACTTGCTGAATTTGATCCTCACGTGGTTGGGATAACCTCGGTGACCCTTAATTTTCTTGGGGCGGCGGCGATCATAAGCACGGTTAAACGTCTAAAACCCGGGATCGTAACCATGATGGGCGGCCCCCATGTGTCTTTTACGGCAGGCGCTGTCCTTGCCGCCTATCCAGGGATCGACCTCGTTGTAATTGGCGAGGGCGAAGCAACTATCCAGGAGCTGCTGCCTTTAATTGAGAGGTTCGATCGCTGGAATGAGGTGCGGGGGATCGCCTTTAGGCGAGAGGGACAGGTGGTCATTACCCCGCCTCGCGAATTAATTGGCGATTTGGACAGGATCCCCTTGCCGGCCAGGCACCTGTTGAGCCTTTCGCGTTACATGGCCCTGGGCTATTCTGTAAGTATCATCACCAGCCGCGGCTGCCCCTACAATTGCATCTTCTGCGTCGGGAGGAGGATGGTGGGCAATAAAGTCCGGCTGCGAAGTCCATCGCTAGTCGTTGATGAAATTGAGCAGATACTTTCCTATGGCATCACCCGAATCAACGTTGCCGACGATTTATTTGTGGCCAAGAAATCTCGGGTTTTGGCGGTCTGCGCGGAAATATGCAAACGAGGGCTTAAGGTTGACTGGAGCGCCTTCGCCCGCGTCAATACAGTTGATCGGGAGATACTGCAGGCCATGCGAGAAGCAGGCTGTGATGCTGTAAGCTTTGGCGTGGAATCGGGAAATCAGGAAATACTCGACCGAATCGGCAAACGCATCACCAAAGAAATGGTTAGGCGGGCGGTTGATCTCTGCCTTAAAACCGGAATCATCCCCCACACTTCGTTTATGGTCGGCCTTCCAGGTGAGACCAAAGAAACACTGGCCGAAACAAGAGCCTTCGCCAAGAGCCTAGGCTCACTTTACGGATACCATTTTCTGGCCCCCTTTCCGGGTACACCTGTTAGGGAAAGGGTAAGCGATTATGATCTGGAGATACTTACCGATGATTGGAACCGCTATGACGCCAACAGCGCCATTGTCAGGACCAGTGGTCTTACACCCGCGGAAATGAATGACTTTGTCGCCGATTATGATGAAGAGATTCGTCTGGCCTGGGAAGAGATGGTGGCGGGTTACAAAAAAACCAATTCACCGGATGTTGACCTGCAGGTGCGGGGCCAGTTTCGGATGCGGCTGGTTTACCGCATCCTCTCTGAGGATATTATCGAAGCCTTTTCGTCTGTCGCCACAGGGGAGGGGAATCAGGCCATTGAGGAGACGGGGATAGAGGAACTCTGTCAATACATTCAGGAAAAAACGGACGTAGAATACGATCTTATAGTAGAGACAATTAAAAGCTTTTATGATAGCGGTTACATAAAGCTTAGGATAGAGGATGGTAAACTCGCTTGGTATTGGACTGTCAATAAATTCAAGGCCGCATTTTGACGGTTTCGTGTCGATCACTTAAACAAAACCTTCCCATTTTTCTCTAGTCAAGGGGGTGATCTCCCCCTGTTTAATCCTCCTTAAGATGCCCAGCGTTTTTACCCGGGGGAGCTCGATAAAAAGACCCGAATCCAGGGCTAGGCGGTAGATCAGCCTAGGCGCCTGTCCGCCTTGGTCCGGGTGGTCAAAAATATCGTGGATTAAAAGATAGCCTCCGGGCATTACATGAGGCGACCAGCAGACATAATCACTCAAGGCCGCCTCGAAGGTATGGCCGCCGTCAATCAGCACCAAGGCAAGCGGAATAGACCATTTTCTGGCGACGATAGCGGACTTAGCAATGATGGGCACTACCGTATCCTCGAGCCCATGCAGTTGTAAAGTTCGGCGAAAAAAAGGCAGAGTGTCGATTAAGCCGCTGGTTGTGTCCAGCAATTCCGGATCAAAGTAGGCCTCCTTCGGCTGCTGTTCTTCCGAGCCGCGATGATGGTCAATGGAAAACAGAATCTCCCCTGCTTCCCGGCAGCCGCGTCCCAGAAAGGAAGCGGTTTTACCGCAGTAGCTTCCTATTTCCAGGCAGGGCCCGATGAGGCTTGCCTGCCTTGCCAGTTCATACAGACAACTGGCCTCCTCCGGATGCAGAAAACCCTTGACCTCCAAAGCTGAGGATTCGAGATGATCCATAACGGGAGCTTCCTTTCATATGGTTTTGCATTATACGACTGTGTGGCGGGTATTTTTTTGAAACTGGACAAGGTGCCTTATAATGGTTTGCCCCGTCCTTATCAATCTTAACGGGCAGGGTAAAAAAATACAAGGCTATTTAGCGTACTTGTTTTAATTACAACCGCTTAAGACTGAATCGTTAGTGGATAAAAAATATTTAACTTGACAGCCCCTATATGTTGCGGTTATTAAACGCCTCACCACAAGATATTGATAGGCGTGGATAAACTTTTTAGACTAAGGCCCCTGGTGCCATAGGTGATTTTTCACGGAAGGATGAATAGAAATGCATTCCTGGATACGCAAAAGAGATGGACGAAAGGTCAAATTCAATGCCGATAAAATCACCAACGCCATTGCCAAGGCGGGAGCTGCCACCGGGCAATTCGATTTTGCGGTGGCCAGGCTTTTAACTATCAAGGTGCTCAATTTATCCGAGCGTCTCTTTGACAGCCGGATTCCCACGGTGGAGGAGATTCAGGATATCGTTGAGGAAGTTCTGCTTACCTCGTCGTACCGGAAAACCGCCAAAGCCTATATCATCTACCGGGATCAGCACGCCCGCTTAAGAGAGCTGGCCAGCAAGATGGAGGTTGACCTGGTTGACCAGTATCTGAAGAAGACGGACTGGAAGATTAATGAAAACAGCAATATGGATTATTCGCTACAGGGATTGAACAACTACATTTCATCTGAGGTGAGCAAAACCTACTGGCTAAACGAAATATACTCGCCGGAGGTAAGAAAGGCACACAGCGGCGGCGATTTTCATATTCATGACCTTAGCATCTTGTCTGTTTATTGTGTTGGCTGGGACCTCTACGACCTTTTGTTGCAGGGCTTTCGCGGGGTTGCCGGAAAGGTCGAAAGCAAACCGGCCAGGCATCTGCGCAGCGCGCTTGGTCAAGTAGTCAATTTCTTTTATACTCTGCAGGGAGAGGCGGCCGGCGCTCAGGCCTTCTCCAATTTCGACACTTTGCTGGCGCCGTTTATTCGTTACGACAAATTGAGTTTCACCGATGTTAAGCAGGCGCTCCAGGAGTTCATTTTCAATATCAATGTTCCCACCAGAGTAGGGTTCCAGACGCCCTTCACCAACGTGACCCTGGATGTTACCGTTCCTAAGTACTATGCTGAGCAAAATGTCATAATCGGAGGAGTCACGCAGCCTGAAAAGTATGCCGCCTTCCAGGAGGAGATGAATCTTTTCAACCGGGCCTTTACGGAGGTAATGTCCGCAGGTGATGCCAAGGGGAGGGTATTTACTTTTCCCATCCCCACTTACAATATCACAAAAGATTTTAACTGGGATGATCCCAATCTAGACTCGCTGTGGGAGATGACGGCCAAATATGGCGTGCCGTATTTTTCCAACTTTATCAATTCCGATATGAACCCGGAAGATGCCCGCAGCATGTGCTGCCGCCTGCGGATCGACAACCGGGAACTGGAAAAGAGGGGAGGGGGGCTTTTTGGATCTAACCCACTGACCGGCTCGATCGGCGTGATAACCATCAACATGCCGCGTCTTGCCTACCTGGCACAGACCAAGGAGGAGTTTTACCGGCGCCTGGACAGAATCATGGATCTGGCCAAGGAGAGCCTGGAGACTAAACGCAAGGTTTTAGAGAAATTTACCGAGGGGAACCTCTATCCCTACACCAAATACTACCTGCGGGATATCAAAACCCGCTTCAATGAATACTGGAAAAATCATTTCTCCACGATTGGTCTCGTCGGCATGAACGAAGCCTGCATCAATCTTTTAAACAAAAACATCGGCGACCCGGAGGGCCGCGAATTTGCCATGCTCACCCTCGATCACATGAGAAATAAGCTGGTGGAATACCAGCGGGAGACCGGCAACAATTACAATCTCGAATCCACACCGGCGGAGGGCACATCCTATCGCCTGGCCAGGATTGATCAGGAAAAATACCCTGATATGCCCTTTATCAGCCGAACCAAGGGCGAGAAATTTGAACCGTTCTACACCAATTCTTCTCAATTGCCCGTGAACTATTGCGACGACCTCTTCGAAGCCCTGGATCTGCAGGACGAGATTCAAACAAAATACACCGGGGGAACGGTTTTCCACATTTACGCCGGCGAGCGGATTTCCGATTATCTGGCGGTAAAAAATCTCATTCGCAAGATCTGCACTTCTTATCACCTGCCCTACCTTACCTTTACACCTACCTTCAGTGTTTGCCCTGCTCATGGTTATCTGCGGGGTGAGGAACATCACTGCCCCACCTGCAAAAAGACGTGCGAGGTATATTCCCGGGTGGTAGGTTATCTCCGGCCGGTTGCGCAATGGAACCTGGGCAAGAAGGAAGAATTCAGCTTAAGAAGTGTTTATAATTTGTAGCCATGAAGATCGGTGGCATGCAAAAGACATCTTTGAGTGAGTTTCCCGGGCGTATCGCGGCAGTTGTATTCACCCAGGGCTGTAATTTCCGCTGTCCCTATTGCCACAATCCTGAACTTGTCAGGCCGGAACTCTTTACGGATCTGATTCCGGAGGCCCAGGTGCTGGATTTTTTGGAGAGGCGCCGGGGCAAGCTCGAAGGGGTATCAATAACAGGCGGGGAGCCCCTGCTTCAGCCTGATCTTCCTTTTTTTCTCGATAAAGTAAAAAATATGGGTTATGAGCTTAAGCTCGATACCAACGGCTCAGAACCGGAGATATTGGAGAGGATTATCAAAGACAGACTTGTTGATTACCTGGCAATGGATATCAAGGGCCCGGCGGCCAGGTACAGCGAGATCGTAAGTGTTCAGATAGACATCGAGAAGATCAGGCGATCCATTGCACTTATTATGGCTTCGTCAATAGATTATGAATTTCGCACCACCCTGGCGCCTGCTCTCATCACTTTCCAGGATTTGGCCGAGGCAGCCCGGATGATCGCCGGCGCCAAAAGGTATGTATTGCAAAACTTTCATCCATCGAAGCTGCTCGATAAAAATTTCCGCTTTGCCCCCTGTTATAATGCTGACGAGTGGGCCGGAATGCAGCAAGAGGCTAAGAGATATGTAGCAGAAGTCGTTTGTCGTGGCTGATACTTCAAGCTAAGAGCATCTTATGCAAGAAATTGAGCGACTTAATCAAATTTTCGGCAGGCAAATTCCTGAGTTTAGCGGACTATCTCCCGCGGTGATGCAAAGCATCGTTATCTTTGCCAACGAACAAATTACTAAAGCAAAGAAGTTATCGGAAATAGGTCTGGCCTTATCAGCAGAGAAAGACCTTGACCTGTTGCTGGAAAAAATCATCCAGGAGGCGCGCCATCTTACGAATGCCGACGGCGGGACTTTGTATATCCTGGATGAGAAGCTGTCGGTTCTGCGTTTTGCCATAGTCCAGAACGAGACCCTCAACATTCGCATGGGCGGAGCAGCCGGCCCAATCACCTGGGATCCGGTCGTTCTCTTCGACCAGGATGGCGGTCGCAACTATTCCAACGTCTCGGCCTATTCGGCTCTCAGTCGAAAAGTTATTAATATCTCAGATGTCTATAACACCAGGGAATTCAATTTTGAGGGCACCAGGGTTTTTGACGCCCGAACCGGATTTCGCTCCCGCTCTATGCTTGTCGTTCCCATGCAGGACCATGAAGACAGCATTATCGGCATCCTGCAGTTACTTAATGCCCGGGAAGTTTCCACCGGCCAGGTGATTGACTTTTCTCCGGACGCTCAGCAATTGACTTTAGCCTTGGCCTCCCAGGCCGCAGTGGCCATCACTAATAACCGCCTGATCTCAGGTCTCGAAAATCTGCTGGAATCTTTTGTCAAGACCATTGCCGCCGCGGTTGACGAGAAATCACCATATACCGGCGGTCATATTCGCCGGGTCGCCGACCTCACGCTTGCTATAGCTAATGCCGTTAACCACGCCAGTGAGGGAATTTATAAAGACATATCTTTTAACGCCGATGAACTAAAAGAAATCCGGATGGCGGCCTGGCTTCATGATGTGGGCAAGATAGTGACCCCCGAACAGGTCGTTGATAAGGCCACGAGGCTTGAGGCAATCGCTGATCGAATCGAGTTGATAGAGGCAAGATTCGAGATAAGAAAGAGGGATATCGAAATAGCTCTGCTTAAACAGCCCATTGAGACTGGCGGCCCCGAAAAGAAAGCGATGGAGCTCGAGCAAAAACTACAAACGCTCGCTGCGGACCTTGATTTTATCCGGGAAGTAAATAGGGGAATGGTGCCGATGACACAAGAAAACGGGCGGCGGCTTGCTGCTATGACGTTAGCGGATGGCTGGTCCATGCCCTTAATTACGGACAACGAACTTGGCAATCTCTCCATAGCCTATGGGACCCTGACCGAGGCGGAAAGGGATATTATTCAAAATCACGCGCGAGTAACCGCTCGCATGCTTTCCGGCCTCCCTTTCCCCAAAAAGCTGCTAAACGTGCCCTGTTATGCGGCCGCGCACCACGAGAAGATCAATGGCGGGGGCTACCCATTGGGAATCGGCGGGCCTCAGTTGAGTTTGCAAGCCAGAATAATCGCCTTGGCCGATGTTTTTGAAGCGCTGACCGCTCGAGACAGGCCTTATAAGCAGGCCAATAGTTTTTCCCAGTCAATCAGGATACTCAGAGACATGGTTGGCAAGGGGGAGCTTGATTCCGATCTCCTTGATCTTTTGCTAAAGGATGGCGCTCTGTTGGAATATGCCCGGCGCGAACTCCAGCCTGCCCAGATTGATTTGTGACCGGGATATTATCGTTTGCCCGCTTCTCTTTTTTTTGATTTTCCCGCATCTCGCAGCGCTTCAAGTTCTCTTTGAGCTTCAATATTAAGTGGCGAATTTTTCGGGAGGTGCCTCAAAGCTTCCTGAAAGTGATGAATTGAGGTGTTGATCCGATCATTGAGTTTAAAGGAATGGGCAAAATAAAAATGGGATTCACCTTGTTTATTTTGGCGACCATATGCCGTACCCAACAGCAGATAAAACGCCGCATCCTTGGTAAACTCGATCTTAAGCCCCCTCTCCAGGATATCGAGCGCCCGCTGGTAATCTCCCGCGCTTAAGTAAGCCCGGCCCAGGTAGGTTATGGTCTGAGGGTTTTCACTATCAATCAACAAACTACGATTCAAAAAGGGGATGGCTTCATGGTGCCGGCCCGCATTGAGCAGGCTTATACTCATATCCCTGAGGATGTCTTGATCGTCAGGAGATTGGGACAAAGCCTTTTGAAAATTATTCAGGGCCTCGTTCAACAAACCGAGTCGCTCCTGGGTGACTGCCAGGCCGTAGAGGTCATCCACTGAGTTGGGGTTATTATTCAGGTTGGTCGTGAAATGACGCAAGTTTTTCAGGTTATCACGCCCCTCTAGAGTGATGAGCGTCTTAAATCGTAAAAAATTACCCGTAATTTCATTTTTCCCGACCGAGGGGTATGAGGTGGCGATCAGGCTTTCAATATATCTGATTCTATCATCTATTCCCGGGTGGGTAAAAAAATAAGACGGCAGGTTACTGGAAAAGAATTCGTTTTTTCTCATGTTTCTCAGGAAATCGAGAGCGGCCCCAGTGGCGTAGCCCGCTGAAGACAAAGTCGCCATGCCAATCCGGTCGGACTCTTCCTCGTGTTCCCGGCTGTACTTAAGCTGCATCATTGAGCCCGCCGCAAGGGAAAAACTGGCCACTGCCGCCGTCAAATCCCCGCCGCCGCCCAAGAGGGCCCCGGCGATAATGGCGGCCAGGGTTGCGGCATTAACCGTTTGTGATTTTTTAATCATGGAGGCAATATGACGACTGTTGACGTGCGCGATCTCATGCGCCAGCACAGAGGCCAGCATGGCTTCATTTTCGGCCAGACTGACCAATCCTAAATTGACGTAGATGTAGCCGCCGGGGGTGGCGAAGGCGTTGACCGCATTGCTCTGGAGCAAAAGAAAACGAAAATTAAAAGGAACTCTGGGCCCAGCGGCCAATAGCCTGCCGCCGACATTGTCCAGGTAACGGGTCAGCCGGTCATTTTGGATTAAAACGCCGCTGCGCAAGATTCGCTGGTAGAATTCCTCGCCCACCTTGATCTCGTCTTCCAGGGAGAAGGAAGACGCAAGGGATGCGGGTGTCAAGGTCGCGAAAAGCAGAAGCACAATAACAATATCGCGCCAGGTCTTGCGGCCCGATGAAAAATAATCGCTCATCGCCATAAATATTACCCTACCACGGCACATAGAGTAATTTCACCTCTTTGTAATAGCCGGTTCTTTTTTCCCCTAACCGGAAATTCAGGCGCCAGAGAAAGAAATGGGCCAACATACGCGTAAGGATGTGATGATGCCGGCCGCCTAATTCCCGACCTCCTGGCGTTCAATGTCAATCTTGGTTTTAGTCTCCTGAAAACACTGTTATATCGCCCGGCGAATTCCAATTAACCAGACATATGAGCGGATAAGCTTGAGCACCGTGGGTCCGTCCGGTCAAATTGGCGCCGACAACTGCGCCGCGAAATACAATACCACATGCTAGACTGATTAGCCAGTGTCCGACGATCAGGTTACTGCCGAAGACTGCAACGCTCTTCCAAGCTCCTTTCGAAATGTCAAAGCTAACAAGAGCGCCCAATCCCCCAGGGTTGCACTCGAACCTCAGGATGGCGGACTTCGAAATGGAGAATCGGGGTAAATGTGCGGGCGGGCGTAAGTCGGCGTGGACACGCCGGAAACGACGAGACCCCGA
>JBBIRO010000018.1:32986-51177 GCA_037441775.1 Syntrophobacterales bacterium | reverse complement strand
GCTGGCGATGGGACTCGAACCCGCAACCTGCTGATTACAAATCAGCTGCTCTACCGATTGAGCTACGCCAGCAAATTACGAACTCAAAAAAACCACGAATCTTTTGAAACGTGAATTTGCACGTTTAGTTTTAATGTTTTCTTTTGTCAAGAATTATTTTATAGGGGTTTTATTTCTTCTGAGGCAAATATCTCCGCCGAAAAGCAATACTTTTGTGTTTGGTTCGAGCGCCAGGAATCAGGGGGCAAACCGGCCTTGCGGCAGGTTTCAGCAAGAAAAGTCTCCCGGTCCCATTTATGTTCCACCGCGACCTGGGGAAGGAGCAACCCGGAATTCAGTCCCCTTCTCAAGTAAAGTCCGTGAGTGCCGACACTTATTTCACTTGCGTCCACAATTTCCCTAAGGGGGGTCAGAACAGATATTTCCACGGATAAATTCCTCAGCTCGTCCTCGACCAGCGGGGGGAACCGGTGATCGCTGAAAGCCGAGGCGACTGCCAGCTCCGCCACCGCCTGCCAAAGAGGCTTTCTGGCCTCGATATAACCGATGCAGCCCCTCAATCTCCCGCGTTTTTTCAGGGTCACAAAGGCGCCTTTCTCCTCCAGCAGGGCCGGGGAAAGGCCCGGCGGCGCCAGCATAACCTTGCCGTCCAGCCTTGCTTTTATGGCCTGAAGCACAATATCTATAAGAAGGCTTTTTTCTTCCTTCGATAGACTCATCTCGCTAAAACCTTGCAAAATAGTCAACTTGCTTATTCCCTGAAGAAAACGGCCGCGGCATAGCCCACCACTTTGCTCTTGTCACCGTTGATATCTCCGGAATCGGCATAACAAAGCAGCTGGGCGCGTTCGGCGCCAAGCTGCTTTGCCGCCGTCATGGTCACCGCCATCGGACCGCCACCACAGGCTTCCGCGCTACCCTGGGCCAGTAATTTAAGCAAGCCCTCTTGATCCATCGCCGCCAACCGCCCGGTAATCATTCCATCCATTTTCGCGGCTCGGGCCGAATCATGAAAGTGTGACAGATCGGAACTGGCCACTACCAACGCTCTCTTGCCTAAGGCGGCACGGGCAATGGCTCCTGCCAGCGAGCAGCAGGTCTCAAGGCTTTGGTCACCCATAATCAGGGGCACAAATGGAACTCCCGGCAGCAACAATTGGATGAACGGCAACTGGATCTCGATTGAGTGCTCCTGCCGGTGCGCCTGGGGAAAATGCTTGACCAGGTCCGATTGAGCGCTAATTGCGGTACACATTTCTTCATCGATACTCGCTGTTCCCAAGGGTGTCTCATAACCCCCGCTCTCCAGGATGGAAACTCCATGAAAAGGCACCCGGTGGCTAGGACCGATGACTACCACTGAATCGTATCGCCGGCCCGCCAAGCAGGAATAAGCAAAAGCCGCCACCCGGCCGGAATACATGTAGCCAGCATGAGGGGCAACCAGGCCAATTACATCCGCTTCGACTTTATCGTCCTGGGGTACATCCGCCAAGTAATTATAAATCGCCTTTTTTAGAGCCGCAGGATCCCCGGGATACCAGGAACCGGCAAATACTGCTTTTCTTACTACTCCCCCATTCATATTTTCACCATTGACGAGTTCGTAAAAAGGCCGGATGCTTACGTTGCGCTAAATCACTTGTCGCTTACTGTGTGCGTTGTACGTTTTGACGACTTTTTACGAGTGCGTCACGTTTGCGACGTCGTCCGAACTGACCGCCGCAAAAGGGGCTTCTAGCTGTCGAGCTTTAGCAGCGGAATTTTATGAAATTTCACACCCTCTTCCCGTAGCAGCTCTTCTTCCGAAACCGTGGTGGTGCCTTTGATATTACGTTCTTCTTCATCGCCGCGATGAATTCCCAGAGCCACCTCGCAGAACCTATCGCCGACATCCTGAAAATTCTTCTCTAAAAAATTATGGAGCAACTGCAAAGCCCTGTCGGTTGACAAGACCCGCGGGTCATCCTTAGCCGCCGGCTTGGCTTCCTTACCTAAAATCGCCAGAGCAGCCGGCATGATATTCAAATCATCAGCGCCGCAAACCGGGCAGGTCACCATCCTGCTCAATATCTGCTCTTCATAATTGGCCCGGTCCTTGAACCATCCCTCAAACTTATGCCCGTTTATGCATTTAAGATCGTAGATAATCACTTCCAAACTCCGTCACTGGTTGCGTTGGTTGCTAGCACAATATCCGCTAAAAATCAATCAGCGCCAGCGCAAAAAAAATTGGCCTCTTTAAGATTTCCTCGATAATTACTGTTGGACATTTTTCGCGGGATTATGTATATAGCCCACCGTCGGGATGTGGCCCAGCTTGGTAGGGCACTGCGTTCGGGACGCAGGAGCCGCGCGTTCAAATCGCGCCATCCCGACCATTTATTTGGCAACCAAAGCAGCGGCCATGGGCGAAAACGGCAAAACACTCCCGCCAATTGGTTTATTAGCCGAGCGTCACCCCGAATCCTTTGCCGCTTGGTTTTGTTTCGCCTGCCGCCTTAATAACCTTCATCCTACCGCTGCCGCCATCTGGAAGATTGGCAGATACATGGCAATAATCATCCCCCCAACCACTCCCCCCAGAAATACCATCATAAAAGGCTCCAGCAGGGCCGTCATGGCCTCTACCGCAGCGTCCACTTCGTCGTCATAGAAATCGGCAATTTTGGCAAGCATTGTGTCCAGTGCTCCGGTAGCCTCGCCCACGGCAATCATCTGGACCACCATCTGAGGGAATATATCCGTCGCCGCCAGCGGCTCAGCAATGGATTTACCCTCACTGATGCTCTTCCTCGTTGCCATGAGGGCGTTTTCCACTATCTTGTTACCCGCTGTCTTGCTCACGATGGAAAGACCCTCGATAATCGGAACGCCACTGGACAGCATGGTGGAAAGGGTGCGGGTAAACTTGGCCACCGCCACCTTCCGCAAAAGGGGGCCAAATACCGGCGCCTTTAAAACCAGCGCGTCCACAAACAATGTTCCCCTCTCAGTGCGATAAAATCTCTTGAAGCCATAGAAAACGGCAAAGATGAAGCCCGCCATATACAGGAAATAATTCTGAGCGAATTGGCTGGCATCCACCAGGAATTGAGTAGGGGCCGGAAGCGCCGAGCCCATCCCTTCGAACATCTTTTGAAATACCGGGATCACCTTAAGAAGGAGCACCGCGACAACAGCGACCGAAATAACCAGCACGCTGGCCGGATAGGTCATGGCTCCCTTCACCTTGCTTTTGAGTTTCATCGCCTTTTCCATATAAGCCGACAGGCGGGAAAGGATCATATCCAATATGCCGCCACTCTCCCCGGCGGCCACCAGATTCACGAAAAACTCGTCAAAAACCTCTGGGTGCTTGCCGAGGGCATCCGTAAGGCTGGCACCTGATTCGATATCCGCCTTCATGGAGGTGATGATTTTGGCAAAAGTCTTGTTTTGCTCCTGGGCTGCGAGCAGTTCCAGGCACTGGATAAGGGGGAGACCGGCACTGATCATGGTGGAGAAAACACGGGCAAACACCACCACATCCTTCTCTTTTACCTTCTGTTTAAAAAAAGGTACTAATTCCAGGAGGTCAAGGGGTTTTTTATTTATCTTAAACGATTTGAAGCCCTGGCGCCGAAGCAGGTTGCGGACCACAGTCTCATCGGCTGCCTCCATCTCGCCCTTTTTGACCTCGCCCTTTCTATTTGTTCCTTCCCATAGATATACGGTCATAATTACACCTCCCTTCTCCAGTTAGCGATGATCTCATGTAAGATGATCCCCGCCGCCACGGAAACATTGAGAGAATCTACCTTCCCATACAAGGGGATAGCTACGAGGAAGTCACAGGATTTCCTGACCAGTGGCCTAATACCGCTCCCCTCGCTGCCCAGAACCAGGACCACATTCCCCTGGTTATGGCAAGCACTCATATCCACTCCCTGGCGAGCGTCAGCGCCGTAAATCCAGAAACCTTTTTCCTTCAGATATTTGATTGTCGAAACAAGATTCGTCACCATCGCCACCGGGGTATGATCTGCCGCTCCGGCAGATGCTTTTATCACCGCCGGACTTACCTCCGCGGCCCTGTTTTTCGGGATAATCACCCCATTGGCCCCAAAGCAGTGAGCAGTTCTGATAATCGATCCTAAGTTCTGGGGATCACAAATATTATCGAGCAGCACAATCAGGCTGTTCTTCATCCCCAAGGCAACATTGCCGATGAGCGCGTCAACGCTGCGATATTGATACGGACGACAAAGTGCAACAACCCCCTGGTTGGAAGCGGGCGCTGTCATGGCCCCCAGGACGGCGCGGTCTTCGTATAATATCGGAAGCTCATGATTGCGGGCCAACTCGGCAATGGTCGTTATGTCGGAACCTGTTCTACCCCGGGCGATGATAATCTTTCTGGCCCGGGTCGATTCGTAGCGGAGCAGCTCTATGACGGGATTGATACCGTAGATTATATCCATTTACAGGTTGCTACCTTCCGCTCAACCCATCATTAATGGAAGCCAGGAAAGCATCGGCGGCGATAACTGGATCCGAGGCATTGGCTATCGGCCGTCCCACAACGAGAAAATCGGCGCCCAACCGAACCGCCTCGGAGGCGGTGAGGACCCTTTTCTGATCATCGGCCGCAATCTTCAATGCCTCTCTAATCCCTGGAGTTACTATTACAAAATCTCCGCCGCAGGCCTGCCTTATCGGCCTGATATCTTCCGGAGACGCAACCACCCCGGCCGCACCGGCATCCTGGGCAAGCCTGGCCAAATCAAGGGTCAGTTTGCTGGCACTTACCGAATATCCCAATTGCTTCAAATCATCGTTGTTCATACTGGTCAGAACGGTCACCGCCAGCACCAACGGAAAGGTGCCCCCCGACTTCTCCCACCTGGCCTTTACCGCCTCAGTCGCCCCCCGGATCATCGCCTTGCCGCCCAGGGCATGCACATTCAACATGGCAACGCCCAGATCAAACGCCACTTCCGACGCCCGAGCCACCGTATTGGGTATGTCATGAAACTTGAGATCCAAAAATACCCGGGAACCCTTCCCAATGATCTGACGGATGATCTCCGGCCCAAAACTGGTAAAGGCCTCCTTGCCGACCTTAAAAATACCAACCCTGTCCTTCAGCAGATCAACCCACGATAAGGTTTCGTTTAGCGAATTACTAAAATCGAGAGCAAAGATCAGCCGCTCCCGAGCGTAGCTACTCAGTGTAATCTTCATCCCCGACAAACTCCGTTGCATCATCTTGCGGGGTTTGGAAGTCCTCTTTGGCGCCTCTGAGATAATCAGGATGCGCATAGGTGACCTTTCCCGCGGCAATTTCCCTCAGGGCCGCAACTATTTCCCGGTTATTTTTTATTTCTGCAAGGGGTAAAGAGCCCTTAAATAGTTGTTTTGCCCTGAGCGCAGAAAGGTGCACCAGGGCAAACCTGTTTTTTCCTTCCTTCAGGGCATCCTCGACAGTGATCCTTGCCATATATAACTACCTCCATAAATTATTTTTCTAACCGCAGACGTATAGCACAAAATACGGACTTCAGCAGGTATTACTTTCACCGGAGCCCCTTGCCGCCTCTTAGCGCCCCTTCAGCGGGGTATTATTCGGCCTTTTACAAGGGTATCGCCCTTAGAAAATGCTCAACGTTACTGGTCATCCGGTCTCTTTTGCTCTTCTCGGCCACATAAATGGCGCACAGATTGTCAACCGCCAGCGGGAGATCCTCATTTATTATTACATAATCGTACCAGGCGACCTCAGCTATCTCGGCCGCGGCCCGGGCCACTCGTTGCCTGATCAGAATTGGATTGTCGCCCCTCCCCCGCAGGCGATTTTCCAACTCCGGCTGTGATGCGGGCAGCACGAATACATAAATGCCCCCCGTCAGACTGGCTTTGACCCTTTTGGCTCCTCGAGTGTCAATATCAAGCAGAACATCACGGCCATCCTTAAGAAAACCATTCATGATCAGGCCAGATGTTCCATAGAGGTAACCAAAATTTTCTTCCCATTCCACAAACTCTCCCCGGTCGATCAGTTCCCGGAAAGTTTGTTCGGACACAAAATGATAGTCCCTGCCATCCACCTCGTCGGGCCGAGGAGGGCGCGTGGTATGCGAGATCGAAAATTTTACTTCCGGGTATATTTTAAGAAACTCCCGGTAAATGGAAGTCTTGCCGGCTCCCGACGGCGCTGATATAATAATGAATATGCCCTGCATGTTGCCTCGGAAAATTATTCAATATTCTGGATCTGCTCCTTGAGCTTGGACATCTCACCCTTGAGCCAGATAATGATGCGGGAAGATTCCAGATCGTTGCTCTTGGCCCCCATGGTATTGGTCTCCCTACCCATTTCCTGCACCAGAAAATCAAGTTTGCGCCCTGCGGCGACCGAAGAGCGCAACAGATCGCGAAACTGCTCCAGGTGACTTCTTAATCGGTCGATTTCCTCTGTAATATCGATTCTATCTGCCATAATCGCCACTTCCTGGGTCAGCCTCCCCTCATCAAGGGGGATCCCGCTGGCAAGAGATTGAATACGGTCGGCAAGACGCATCCGGTATTCCTCAATCACCAGAGGCGCCCTCGCCCGTATATCCTCCAGCCGCTCTTCGATCAGGCACAGAGCATCCGCCATGACCCTGCAGAGGCTTTCTCCCTCTCTATTTCTCATTTGCCGGGCAGCCTCCAGGGCCTCTTCCGCGGTCTTAATCAGCATCTCTTGAATCTCATCCCCGTCAGACAATGGTTCCGGGGGGACAAAGATATCTTTCAAACCGGTAAACTCAGCCAAGGTTATCTCCCCCGGCAAGTTTAGTTCCTTTTTCATCTGGAGGAACATTTTATAATAGTTAAGAAGGAGCGGCACATTGAGGCTAAGCTGCCGTCCGTAGTCTTCGTCCTTTTCCAGATCAACTTTTATAAAAATTTCCAGTTTACCCCGGGAAAAAATCTCGCCCGCCCTCTTTCTGATCTCCAGCTCGCAGAAGGACAGGCTGGAAGGAAGACGCACCGAGACATCGAGATAGCGGTGGTTTACCGATTTAATTTCCACGCTGATCCTGCGCCCGTTATATGTCGCTTCGGCCTTTCCAAACCCGGTCATACTACTTATCATTTTGCCTCCAATTGCGCCTCACAACCGAAGCCGTCAAGATGCGCGTCCAGCGCTGCCCTTACGCAGTTGCAACAAGTATCGTTCTCTCATTCCATTCAGTATCTTACGAATCGGCAACGACGCATAGTCGGGATAGGTCCAGGGAAGGGGATGGAAGAAGCCGTCCCGATAAATTAAGGTCAGATCCGCGTAAATGCCGTCACATAAATATGGCCGATGGGAATACCCCTTCCCGGTGGCCAGGATAAGATGAGGCAGGGCCAGATAACCTGGATCCAGGTTCGCCCTCCTTTTGCCATCCCGGGAATGTCTCTCTTCAATACTGTTACAAAATATCTTAATATTAGGGAGTTCTTCCGGACGGATCAGGCCTTCAAAAAAAACAAAGCGCCTGACAAGGGGCCCACCCATCTCTCTTTCGTAATAGTCTGAGCAATTAAAGACCTGTGGGGAACTCAGATAATCCAGGTTCCCGTATCGTTCGCACAATGATCCGAGCGCCTCATTGACCGTATCAAAGTCTGCCGCCAGGAGACTGACCATCAGTTTAACTTCATCCGCCGGGACAGGCTTGCTCATATAGATTTTCTTAATTCCTGCTGGGAAATTGTTGCCGTTCCCAACTTGCCGACAACAATGCCGGCGGCGTGGTTTGCCAGGTAAGCCGCTTCACTGAAAGTGCCCCCCGCGGCAACGGCGAGAGCAAAGACCGCAATCACCGTGTCGCCAGCTCCCGTCACATCATATACCTCTTTGGCCCTGGCAGGAAAAGCGGTATGTGAATTCGGACGCCGTTTTTCAAACAAACTCATCCCATCTTCACCCCTGGTAATCAGAACTCCTCGGAAATTGAACCTTGTTAGCAGTTCCATTCCTAATTGCTCGATATTTATATCCTGGCTCCCATCAATTATACCCAGGGCACGGCCGGCCTCGTGGTGGTTAGGGGTGATGATATCGAATCCCTGATAAAAGGAAAAATCGCTCCGCTTGGGATCAACGCAGACACAGATATTTTTTGCGGGTGCTATACGTCTCAGCCCGGCAATAAGCTGCTCCGATACGACCCCCTTGTTGTAGTCCGAGATAATGATCGCCCCCAATCCCTTGTCCAGTTCCCTTTCGATATAGATAAGAATTGCGTCGATACTCTGGTTGGCTACGGCATCCCTAATCTCTCTGTCAAACCGGACCACCTGCTGGCCATGAGCGATGACCCGGGTTTTCACAGTTGTCGGACGAAGGGGTTCGATCACCACGCCTCCGAAATCGACTTTCATCCGGGTTAGCTCTTTCAACAGCAAATCGGCCGCCTCGTCAGCTCCAACAACACCAGCCAGAGCCGCCCGACCGCCGATGGCATGGATATTGTGCATTACATTGGCGGCGCCCCCCAGATGATAATTTTCACTATGAACATCCACCACCGGGACCGGCGCCTCTGGAGAGATACGGGAAACCCGGCCCCAGATAAACTGGTCGATAATTATGTCGCCCACCACCAGCACTCTGGCGCCGCTGAATCCCTCGATTATCTCTAACGCCCTTTTTTTACTAACTATCTTCTCCATCTGTTCCTCAATGATGACGTCGCTGTAAAAAGTCCCCAACTCCCCTCCCCGCGCGGGAGGCGGGATAAAGGAGAGGAGGAGCTAAGCGCTAGGAATAAGCGCTATTGTCACCCTCACCCCATCAATCTCCCGTCATGTAAGAGGGGGGCCTTACTAGCTTTTTGCCGATCGGATAATGAACCGCCGCCCCTCAAGACTGAATCCAGACGGGCTTTTTACGAAGTCGTCAATGCTGTTTAGGCTGAAGACTTTGAGTCTTCAGCCTATCAGTTACAATTCCTCATCCTGTTCAAATTCATCAAGCGGCAACAAACCATCGGCGAGTTCATCCGTATCGAGATCAGGATCGCAATCATCTTTTTCGTCGCCGCTTCTATAATTCGTATTTGTTTCATCCGGCAGACACATCGATCTTTCGGCGATGCCAAAACGCATCCGGAGCACCTTTTCCTCCCGGGGTGTCAGCGTCGAAAGAATCTTCCTGGTCTGCTCAGCCAGATCCATGTTAATCGCGGCGTCTGAAGGGGATATCATCCTCTTGTCTTCGATGAAGTCTCCCAGATGGCTGTCTTCCTCTTCGCCGATAGGGGTTTCCAGGGAAATAGGCTCTTTGGCAATCTTAAGTACCTTCCGGACCTTCTCGAGCGGATACTCCATTTTATTAGCTATTTCTTCGGGAGAAGGCTCCCGGCCCAGCTTTTGCACTAGGTAACGAGAAGTTCTAATCAACTTGTTTATTGTTTCAATCATATGAACGGGAATCCTGATGGTTCTGGCCTGATCGGCTATGGCCCTGGTAATGGCCTGCCTAATCCACCAGGTCGCGTAGGTGGAAAATTTGTATCCCCTCTGGTATTCAAACTTATCCACTGCTTTCATAAGTCCGATATTACCTTCCTGGATCAGATCAAGAAACTGCATACCACGATTAGTGTATTTTTTGGCAATACTTACCACCAGCCGCAGGTTCGCCTCTACCAGCTTTCTTTTGGCCCTCTCGGCCTTTATCTCACCCTTTTCAATGGAAATAATCATTTTTCTAAGGATATTAACCGAAATGCCCGTCCCTTTCAGCGCCTGCCGGATAATGTTCTGCGCTTTCTTAATCCGGCGCACGAATTCGGCGAGACTCTCTTCAGAAATGTTCAAATCTTGGGCCAGTTTTTGGTGTTTGGTTTCCGAAACACTCATTTCCCGAAAGGCCCTCTCCAGTTGAGCAAGAGAAAGCCCTGATTCCTTCCTGCAGTCCGCAATCTCAGCCTCTGCCTGCTCCACTTCCGCAAGAAGACATTTCAAGCGTAAGACAAAACGCTCCATCTGTCTTTTGCTGAATTTTATCCCCCGACAAGTTTGGATGATCTCATTCCTGTTGGCCTCTATTTCCCGTCTGATTTCCTGTCTTAGCTCCGGCAGGTTGGACTTTCTTTTGAGCTTCTGCTCCAACGCTTTATTTTTTGCGTACAAATCGGCCACTTGCTCGGTCATTTTTATGACCCGGTCCCGGTCAGTATCTTCTTCCTGGCCCTCTTCATCTTCGGTATTTTCCAGAATGCTTTTGACTTTCAGTTCACCGCTCCTCAGCCTATCTCCAATGCTAATCACTTCCTGTACCGAAATGGGCATGGTAAAAACAGCCCTCATGGATTCCCTTAGGCCGTCTTCAATCCTCTTGGCGATCTCGATCTCTCCCTCACGGCTGAGCAGGGAGATTATACCCATCTCCCGCAGATACATTTTTACCGGGTCACCCGTCTTACCAACGGCGCCCAGGAGTCCGATTACATCCCCTTCCTTAATCTCGCTTCTTTCGTCAGTTACCTTTTTGACAATTACCTTTTCCCCTTTATCGGTATCGATGACATCGATATTTTTCTCGCCAAACAACATAATTATATCGTCGATTTGATCTGAGGAAACGATATCAGGTGGCAGGAGATCATTGACATCGTCATAGGTAAGAAACCCCTTTTCCTCCCCCAAAGACATCAACTGCTTGAATTCATCCGACTGAATATTTTTTTCCATTTCTGTTTTCTCCCGCTTTTGCTTTAACAATCCGCGCAAGTTTATTTTAGGACGTAATTAATCTCGCCCCTGCTTCACTTTATAATACCCTGCCCCGCTCTTCAATAATCAACCTGCTCTTCTCTTCCAGAATACGACGGCATTCCTCCCGGTCCCCGCGTGTTTCCGCCTTCAAGAGGTCACGGTTGAGCAGCAGATGCTTTTTTCGTAACCATTTCTTGCTGATCTGGCTGGTAACGTCTTCAATCACCCGGTCCAGGATATCGGTTGCATAGGGGGTCGGCGCCATCATCAATTTCAGTAAACGCGTCCTCAATGGTCCATCTATCAGATCGTTTAATATAAATGAAGAGTCAAACCTGCCTTCTCCCTTTTGCTTATATACCTCGTGCATGGTCTCCGCCAGTTTTTTCGCCTCCTCATTGCCAAAGCGGCTAATGACCCCTCCTTGATACAGGCCGGGTATCTTTTCCGGATGCTCCAGCATTATATGAAGCAGCCCCAACTCCGGCATGTCTTCGTCATAAGCCCCCCTGCTCTCCGGGTTCTTTACTGGCTTCTTTTCCGGCTGTCTGGTCTCTTGATGTATCTCTTTTTTTAGGATTTCATGATCAATGGCCAGCCTGTCGGCAATCCTTTTAATAAACACATCTCTTTCCAGAGGATTTTCAATCGCCCCCATAAGAGATATCGCCTCTCTGGTCACCTCCCGGATATCTTCAAAGGAACCGGACCGGCCGATCACCTCTTCAATAAAGTAATCCACAATGGGATAGGCCGCATCAATCTCGGACGTCAGCCTGGTTTTTCCGTAGGCTCTAACAAAGCTGTCCGGATCATCACCCTTGGGTAGAAGCAGCACCCTGGCCTGTACGCCGGCGGCGAGAAAGAGCCCCAGGCTCCGGCGCATCGCCTTTTGACCGGCCTCGTCCGAATCAAACAGGACAACAACATTTCTCGTAAATCTTCTCAATAGGTCAACCTGCTCGGTTGTAAGAGCAGTACCTAGGGTAGCCACACAGTTTTCGATCCCGACGTTCCAGAGGGACAACAGATCGAAATAGCCCTCAACCAGAACCGCCATATCCCTGACCCTGATCGCCTCGCGGGTCATAAACAGACCATAGAGATTTTTCCCCTTGGTATAAACGGGCGTTTCCGGCGAATTCAGATATTTGGGGACGGAATCGTCGAGCGCACGGCCGCCGAATGCAACAACCGCTCCCGTGCTGTTGAAAATGGGAAAAATCAGCCTCCCCCGAAAACGATCATAGTAATCTCCGTTTTTTGCAATGATCAGCCCTGTCTGACAAACCAAATCCAACGCAATGCCCCGGCGCTGAAAATAGTCTCGCAGATTTGTCCATGCCGGCGGGGCATAGCCCAGAGAAAAACGTCTGGCAGTTCCCTCGTTTAGCCCCCGCCGCGACAGATACTCTCTAGCCGAATTACCCGCTGCGGAATAAAGTGTTTTTGTAAAAAACTCTGCCGCCATCTGGTTGACGCTAAAAATCCGCTCTCTTATGCCCTGTTGAGCATAATCTTTCGGTCTATCCGGGTCATCGAGAACAACCCCTGTTTTATCCGCCAGATACCGGACCGCATCAGGAAATGACATTCCATTGATCTTCATCAGAAAGGCAAACACATGCCCTGCGGCACCGCAGCCAAAACAGTAGAACATCTGCTTTTCGGGGCTTACGGTAAAAGAGGGGGTCTTTTCCTGGTGAAAGGGGCAAAGCCCCAAGAGGTTACGGCCCGCTTTTCTGAGAGACAAATGCTCGGATACGACCGTAACTATATCAGCCCGGTTTTTAATCTCTTCAATCTTGTCTTCGGGAATATACTTACCCAATCCTCCCCCTGAAGATTTCGGCCTCGTAAAAAGTCCAGATGCCTACGTTGCGTTAAATCCCTGGTTCGACGAAGTTTCCGTTTCCTCACCCCGCGGGAAGGGATAACGGTGAGGGGGAACTAAGCGGTGGAAATAACCGCAATTGTCACCCTAAGCCCAACCCTCTCCCGTCCAGGGAGAGGGGGTATTCGACTTTATACAAGGTCATCTATATTACTGTGATGCCTGGATTATACAATCCGGGAAATGTCCCCCGTTTATTCCCTGCGCCGTCATTGCCGCGCAAGTTAATGAGTCAACAGCGTCCATCTCGTATCCCCGGGTTTTCACTTTGTCCTAAACATATAACGCGACTGCCGGAAAAATGCAATAAACGAAGCTTATCCGCGAAAAAATGAGGTCAGCAAAATTCTTGACGACCTCGCAAAAAGCCATAAAAACGCAAATATTAGGACGGCATTGTAAAAAGTTCGCAGGGCAAGGCGGCGAAAACCCGCAAGTGATGAGACGTACCTAGAGTACGCCGCGGTGACGAGGGCTGCAGCGCAATGTAAGCATCCCGATTTTTTACGAAGGCGTCATATTTGCCGAACTCGTAAAAAGTCTAAAATTCGTGTCATTTCGACCAGAGGGAGAAATCTGCTGTTGAGATTCATCATCAAAGGGGCGATGCCGGCTACAGCAATTGTTTTGGGGGGCACGACTTGCGTCATGCGCCCCCTTGCTCAAATAACTACTGCCGCAGGCCGCCCAAATGCTGCATGATGTAGATCGCCTCGGCGACTCCGATCTGCCCGTCGCAGTTCACATCCGCGCCGCAGGTGGCGTAATCGTTCCTTATCCCGGTTGAGTCCATGCCCGCCAACGCCCTCAAGGCCAGGATCGCGTCGACCAGATCGACCTTCGCGTCGCCGTTGAGGTCGCCCCTAAGTGGAATCGCGGTCGGATTAACATTGATATAATCCCAATCAACATAGGAACCGGCGGTCGTCCAAACATTGCCGTCTATAATCACCCTTTGCGCGGCAGTTACCCCTGCGGGCAAGGCCGCCGAAAACGCGGTCAGGTAATTTACGCCGTCGTAACTGTAACGAAGGGTCACACACTGTCCGTTTCTGGTAATTTCATACCAGTATGGGCGCCTGAGCCATTCGGCGACGACAACGTCATCAGGCGCGCGCATGGCGTTGTTGGAAGCGACCTCCTGACCGTTGACGACGAGCTGGGCATCCAGAACATTGGCGTTGTACCACTGATCCGTTCCGCGGTTGATGCGCAGGTAATTGCCGTTCCCTTCGCCGAAAGCGATGTACATGACCTGATATTGCGCGCCCGTCATGTACCATTTGATATTGTAATGCGCCTTCGTTCTTAAGACCCAGTTGTCCCCGCTGAAAGGACGGATCAAGGTGAGGCTGGGGCTCCAGTTGGACACGACACCCAGCGCGCTTCCGCTGTAAGCCCGGTCGCCGTCAAGATAATAGCGCAAATGTCCGGAATTATCCGTCAGCGAATATCTGCCTATTCCGGGGTTAACTTGCCATGATGAATCCAGCGACGGTGCGGAAAAATCTTCGCTGAATCCAGATGTTAATATGATCCGCCCCTGGCTGATCCCGCCCTTGCGGGTGAGATAGGACCGGCTCTGGGATCCGTAGCCGCTTTTGGTTGCCGTGACCGTGACGATGTCCCCCTCGTCCACATTGAGGACGAAGAACCGGCCGTTGGCGTAGGTGGAGGAGCCGCCGAAATTCCCGGCGTCGTCGCGATAGGTTACGATGTAGGGAACTCCGGGACGGAGACTACCGTAGGCCGTGACGACGGCGCCCGCAATGTTGTTCCCCGCCGCATCAACCACTCGGGTGGCGATGACGCCCTTGGTGTCAAACTGCACGCCCCAGGATTCCGTATCGGTGGGCGTTAAGAGCGCAAAGGCCGGGCCGCCGCCGAAATTGCTCTGCGATTTGAGCAGCGGGGTGTAGGTTGGTCGGTAGCCCTCTTTGGCCATCTTGAGGGCGAACCAGCTCCCCGCGGGAGCACCGGAAAGCGTGAAGTTGCCGCTGCCGTCCGTTAAGGCGGACGGCGCGGGATTGGGGTTCCCGTCGATGGTGACGCTGACCCCCTGCAGGGCAGCGCCGGCGGCGGTTGTCACCTGCTGCGTAAAGCTGACCCCCGCCGTACCGGTATAGGTGAATTGGCCCTCGGCGAAGGAAGCGTTTTCGTCGGCATCCTCCGCGACGATCCAGTAGCGGTAAGTCTTGCGCGCTTCCAGCGCCGCGCCGTCATAGCCAGCCCAAGTTCTGGTCGGCGGAATATCGTATTTGTTCCACAGGCGGTTATAATTGGTATCACTTAGTTGCACCGAGTATTCCGCCGCCCCGGGAATGCCCGTCCAGGTGAAGATGACCGGGCCGCCCGCCTGGCCTGTCGGCGAGAGGTTCGTAGCGAAGTGTTGGACATAGCCGGTGATCTGGCGGTTGTAGGTATAGGACGGCGTCCCTTCATACACTGTGATCGTATAGGTCGGGAGCGTTGGGGGAATTGTGGTCCCTAAGAAGGGGGGATCGACTTGGATCGACCAGCCCCCGCCTGCTTGCCAGGTGAGATTGCGCGTCCCGGTGATCCCCGTTCCCGAAACAGTGACCGCCGTGATTTCGGGATGATCGTCCACAATGAAAGAGGCATGATAGCCGTTTGCCCAGCGCTGGGATACGACCTTTACTCCATGACGCGCCTGATTGCCGTAGATGAGCCAGGAGGTCCCTTCCTTCCGCAAAATAAACGTCATCTGATCCACTTCCTGGCCGGTGGGAAAAGTCAACGTCACTGTGACGGGAACGGTGGCCCTATCCCCCTGGATGCTGATTGCCCCAAGTACATAGGCCAACTTCCCGCCGGCCGAAATCATCCCAGCTATCTCATTTTGGAAAGCCGCTCTCGTCTGGCCCTCGTTAAGGTAGTAGGCCGAGACGAAGGCCATGAAGCCGGCTACATTCCCGCTGTTGAAGGCCGCAAAGGCATTGGCAAAACCGTCCCGGATCGCCGCGTCATCTGACGGGGGCAAAGCAGTAATGCCGCCCTGGTGGACCGTCCCTCCGTAGGTGGAAAAGGTGCGGGGGGTGAAGGTGTAGCCGCTTTTTGTGGCGGTTACCACAACCGTATCGCCTTCCTCCACGTTCTTGATGAGGTAGCGGCCGTCGGAGGTGGTGGAGGTCGTGTTGGTGCAGTCATCGCTATAGCAGATCTGATAGGGCTGCGTACTCGGATATTTGGCGCTCTGGTACGTGACCACGGCGCCGGACAGGCTGCTTCTATTATGATCCTGAACCCGCGCCCGAATGATCCCCTTACCGGAATCAAGATTCCAGTTTCCGCTGCCGGGCCCTAATCTGCTTAAAGGAAAGAGATTAAATTCACCGATGTTCGTATTATTCCCAGAGAAAGTCATATGACCCGTAGCGGTGCGGGCAAGTGTGGCATCGGAAGCCTTGCTGAACTTGAGGTGGAACGCTGTACTGGCCGGTAGGGTCAGGTACCAGTAACCGTTTGCATTGGAAACCGTGGCGTTTGGCGGCGAGGCGGCGCCCGCCTGCTCTATAAGCGCCCCGCCGATGCCGGCGGCGGGATTGGCGGTATCCATGATGTATCCGCCGACCGCCACCCGCCCGGCAACTGCCTGGCCGGGGATAAGTCCTTGCGATAGTGCGTTGTCACGGGTGATGAAGTCGCGCGGGGTGAAGGTGTAATCGGAACGGGCGGCACTCACCGTAACCCGGTCCCCTTCCGCTACGTCAAGGATCACATACATTCCGTTCGCAAAGGTACCAGGACCATCTACCAAGGCGCCCGCGTCGTTTTGATACTTCACGCGATAAGTGGTCTTGCCCTGCTGGCTCGTATAAGTCACTACGGCCCCGCTGATATAGCCGGCCTGTAGGTTGGCGCTGTTTAAAACCCGGCCATGGATCACCCCGCGGCCGGAGGCCACGCCCAAGTTGATTAGCTCTTCCTGGGTGTAGAGGTAAAAAGGCCCGGCAGCGGTGATGGTTGTCCCCGCTTCCCCCGTAAAGACGCGGGTATAAACCGGCAGGTAATTGGTCTGATCACCCGGGGGTTTGGTCAATTTAACGGTGAATTCCGAGCCGGCGGGCAGGCCGGTCAGCGTGAAGCTCCCGTCAGAAGCAGTGTTGGTGGTGATCGCGGGGGTTCCGTCCAGAGCAACCACGCCGCCGCTAATCGGGGCGCCGGAGAGATTCCTCAAAAATCCGGTGAAGGTGACCGGCTGCTGTGCCGGTATCGCGAAGAATGATTCCTGAGAAATGAATCCGGACTGAACGGGGACGACCGCGTCGTTGAACTCGAAGGTATGGCCCGCCAAAGTCGCCGTGAGCTGCACCCTCTTTTCGTGCGGGACGCTCTTGACCATGTAGATCCCGTCGGCCTGCGTGGCCGCGCCACTCGTATAGGTGACGGGGTACGTTGTTTGGGTCGGCGCGCCGTTGAGCCATTCCCTTGCCACAATCGTCGCCCCGGCCAAAAACGTCGTCGGGTTGTCCTTAAGGACAACACGGCCGATGATCATGCCGGTGCCCGGACTGTTGGCAAAGGCGGCAAGCTGCTGCTCTGTGAAGAGGCCAAAGGGCCGCAGCGCCTGAATGTTTTCCGTCCGGTTCATGAACTTGCTTAAGACGGGCACGTAGCTTGACGGCGGCGACGACACCGGCGGCACCCGCAGGTAGAAGGTGGTCGCCGCCGGGATGCCCGTGATCGTGAAGGCCCCTTGAGTGTCTGTCTGGGCGGTCGCGATGAGCTCTTTAGTGGCGGCATTGAAAGCATTGACCGTGGCGCCGGCCACCGGTTGCGAGCCGTCAATTGAAGGCCACTGGGGAACAGTCCTCACAAAGCCGGAGAAGGAGATCGTATTGCTCTGCTCGGTCATCGTCATGAGCCAGAGATCGCCTTCTTGGGGAGAACCTCCCTGCTTGACAACAAAGGCGAGCTTGGTCGGGTCAACAGGATTCCAGACCGGCCAGATGTCCCGGGTTGTACTCTGGTCAATAGCGATTCTTCCCGAAGGGAGATCGAAGACGCCGATACTGCCCTGTCCGTTAATATCCTTTACATAGGCGATTCTATTACCGTCGGCCCGCCAACCGGGCATGGCCGGCGTATCCTGCATTCCCTCCCTGGGGACTTCTAGCACCTGGTAGTTGGCCCCCGTATCCGTCATCGTCTGGAGGCCCATGGGCCAGCGGTCGAAGGCCAGCCCCCGCGCGGGATGCCAGGAGATCTTGTAAATGTCGCCTTGGTCGTTTCCTTCCACGGGGATGATCTGCTGAACCGCTCCCGTGGAAAGGCTATAGATGTAGAATTTTAAGTAACCGCGCTGAGGTCCGAAGGAGACAAAGGCAATGCGGTTATCGTCCAGCCACTGGGTAAATTTGATTTCAAACCCCCAGTAGGGATCCTGTCCCGCCAGTAGGTTGAGGTGACGGACAGTTTGGTCCGAGCCGTTTGCATTCATGGTGTAGAGAAAATAACCGCCCCAGACGCCTACGCCACCGTCCTTGACGATGTAGGCGATTCGGGTGCCATCGGGGCTCCAGGAAGGGTATTT
>JBBIRO010000018.1:0-32886 GCA_037441775.1 Syntrophobacterales bacterium | reverse complement strand
CGTCCTTGACGATGTAGGCGATTCGGGTGCCATCGGGGCTCCAGGAAGGGTATTTCTCTTCCGTAAGCGCGCTGGTTAGGCGGGTTGGGTTGCTGCCATCGGCATTTACCGTCCAGATGTCGTAATTTCCACTGCGATTCGAGCTGAAGGCCAGCTTCTGGCCGTTGGGGCTCCAGGCCGGATGGTCGTCATCGGCGTCACCGGAGGTAATCGGGGCGCGGGAGAAGGAGATGGGGAGGGGCGGCAAGGGGCTTCCGGAAACATCTTCCTCCAGGTACAAATAGGGAAAGCGTACCGGCAGGCTCTGGAAGACGATGCCGTTCGGTATCGTGTAAAAGTCGCGTAAGTCCGTCCAGCTAGGCGCGTTGTCTCTTCGATAGGAAAAAGTGACCGTGGTGCCGTTGTTGACGATTCTCAGTTCAAGAACAGTGGCCGCGGGCGAAAGACCGTCGAAGAAGGCGGCTGTTCCACCCGACCAGAGTGTCGTTCCGCCGCCCGCTTCGTCATAGATTACCGTGGACAGCTTAAGACTGCCCGAGGACTTCCAGACACCCCGAAAGCGGGGCTGAGGTCCGGCGTTCTCAGGCGCCCCCATGCCTATCTCAAAGAGGTACTCCTTGGCGGGGTCCGTGATGCCGGAAAAGTTCTGAAGTTTGATGCTGTAGGTCCAGGAATTGACCGGCTGGGGCGGCGGCTCGGATGACGCGCCCGAAAGGACGGCGCCGCCGTTGGTCGCGCTGACAGTAGCGCGACTTTGGGCTGTATCAAGGGTGATCGTGGTTGCCATGCCCGGAACCGGAATGGGTCCGAACATGAAAGCGGCATCGGTTCCGAACTTGGACACGAAATTATCGGGTATCCCGATCGTGTTGGGCGGAAGCGCTCCCCCGGTCTGGCCGGAAGAAAAGTCATAATTATTGATCGCCCTGGGTGACGCATCGGAATAAAAAAGATTCTTCACATCCACCGAAAACGCCCCCGCCTGCCCAGCGCTCCCCAGGCCCCCAAAAGCCAGGACCGCAAGAAAAACAAGAGCCGATTTGGTAATCTGGGTTATCCTATTGATAAGCATTTCAGACCTCCTTTCTGATGAAACACTCTCCTGTTCCGAAGGGTTTCGCAAGGGAAAACGGGGATGGATTGTAGCCATGATGGAGCGGCAGCAAAAAGCCGAAAAGAGCATTTCGCCGCTCACATTTGTCACCTCCCGAGGGCGAGTTGAATTCACGGTTTTTACCAAGCCAATAAAATTACAGTGTTAAATAGCATGTATATGGTGAATACTATGTATGCGTTTCTACAATGGGAAAGCTTCAGGTGTCAAGTGGAAATTACAGCGAAAAATGTGAAATATTCACAGGGAAAAAAGCGGCTGACGGCATGCAGATCGCATCCGGGGCGCCGTATTTTTCGGTACGTTACGCGCCGCACGACCCTGACCATAATCTATCAGCGCCGAAAAGGGGCCTCCTGGTGATCAGAAAAATCATCAGCCGACTGTTCCACATGCAAGGGCCAATTGCCCGGCTCCTCGCATGTGTGATCAATCGCCTGCGTTATCCTGCATCTTCGGCCTGCTAAATCAAGTAATCGAATGGGCGCTGAAGAATTCTATCAGTGTTTGTTTGCTCTCTTGGAAGCCTTCAAGGGATTTATCTTTTGGGCAGGCGCTGCTTCCTGCTTTTTGATATGGGAAGCGGTCGGACAATTACCGTATAGCCATTTGCTCGCTGGATCAGGGTAAACCTTGCAAAACTTTCCGCTGTCAATTTCCATAATCTTGACACAATCGCCGCACCTTTCATCGATTGTGTGACAGGTTCCACCATTAAAACCACAACCTTTCTTGCTCATGAAGGCGCACTCGGCGCCAACCTTAATCGTTTGACAATTCATTTTATATACCCCCCTTTTTTCGTTATTCCGTTAAAAAAAAACGAACTGAATTCCTTTTGCAGGAAAAGAGTCCGCTATTAAACGATCCCCCTTCGCCCATCAGGAGATCAGCGTCAACCTGTGGGCGCGGCTTCTAACAACAACTGAATCCCTTGTCAAGCAAAAAATGCAAAAAAGATTCGGTCTTGAGGATCGGCGCGGATAAGGTAGTCCCACCCCTTGTGGGCGGGTGCTGTAGCGCCTATTGTTGAGGTGGGCCAAGGGCACATGGCCCGCCCGCGACTACAGGGCGGCGGTTCATTATCGTATCGGCAAAAGCCGGAAAGCCCCCTCTCCCTTCACGGGAGAGGGGGGAATCCGGAGTTATCGCGAAGCCGTCAATTATTCAAACAGCGGGAAATCCCGGTGGGCAAATCCGTCATACACGTCGTTTCCGGCGGCGATTTTGCCGGACATGCTGAAGAAATGGGGATCGTAAACCGGTAAACCGCCCGGGCTTACAGAAATGTTCCCCGACGCTCCCAGGGGGAACATGCTTTGGAGCCTGACCGGCCCCGCGGCGCCGTATTCAATGACATGGGCGTAGGTGGAACGCGACGAGAAGGGTATATTGTGCACGTTTCCCAACAGGGTGTGATTAAAAGGTATAACTGCCCTTTTATTTATGCCCCAGGGTCTTGAGCTAAGTGCGGCAAGAGTATTGTCCAGCGCCTTGACGATGATCGCGTTTGCGGTCTGCGGTGTTCCCGGGGCCACGTTTTTGAACCAGTCGTAGTAGTTCTTGACTCCTCCCGGCCTAAGCGCGTGGAGGAGGACATTGAAAAGCGCCTGGTTGTTCTTTGCTGTCGCCAGGCTTGCGTGTGCGTCAAGCTCCTCGAAGGTAAGCTTTATGACCTCCTTGATCCAGGCGTCCATTAGGATCCAGGCATCGGCGCGGTTTAGTCCTGAAGCCCATGACAGGGCGCCTCCATCCACGAAATGGCCGTCCCACGCGGCAAGAAGGGCCAACGCATCCAAACGGGCGGCGACAGGAGCATCAGGCGCGGTGTTTACCGCCGCGATGAAATATTCGGACACAAACTTCCAGGGATTACCCCCGCTGTTGAAGGAGTCCGTCGCGGCTATTCTAAGTGCCAAATCCCGAACCTGATCAAAGGTCAGATTGCTGGTTACGGCAAGGTAGTCATCGATGACATGGGCCCGGTTAAATACGCCGAAGGAGTAGCCGATGTTGTTCCAGGAATTGATGTATCCGGCATGGGCCTTGTTGTTCCAACCGCCGTAATAGCCCCGGGCCGTATTGCGATCGGTAGAACGGGGAATGAGGTTGGCAGAACTCCACTCCAGGGGGGTTCCGGCCGCGCCCTGGGGCAGCCGCCATTCGCCATAAGGACGTACCGGGTCTCGGCCGGACATCCAGTAGCCGATGTTTCCGTTCCGGTCAGCATAGGTGAAATGCTGCGACAAAGGAACCATTTCGATTGCCGCCCCAAACTGATCCATGCTGGTGGCCCGGGCCAGACCAAGATAGGCCTTGATGACATTGAATTCATGACCCCAGTGTGAATATTTCCAGGAGATTACCGGGTTAGCGTTAACAACCGGTCCGCGGGCTGTCCTGAATACCGGCAGATTGACATCGGCCTGGCCTTTCACCTTGATGATCTCCGTCCGGTGCGGATTTGCCGGAAGTGCAGCTTCCAGGTAATAATCAACGGTATTGGCGTGACCCACCTGCATGGACCAGGCGTGGTGCGGTGTGCGACCGATGACAATCGAGGGGAGCCCCGCGATGTACATGCCGGAAATGTTCAAGCCCCCGGCCCGGATAGAGCCCTCGCCGATGATGGATGGGACGGTAAACCCCATCTGCGGGCCGGAGTAGATCATGGGATTCCCCGATGCCGTTTTAGACTTACCAATCGCCCAGGCATAACTGCCCATCTTGACGGAGGCGTTTATTTTCTTCAGGTTTTCGTCGATCTCCTTTTGAGTTTCGGACATTCTTCGGGCGACCTCACGCAAATCGGGAAATGATGGGGGATTGAGCATCAGCGGGGTCGGTGCAGGTTCTGTTGGCACAGCCAGAGGAACTCTTATCGGTTTGTGAATGTAGGTCAGCGCGTCGGGATCGTTGAGCCAGCGCAGGTCCTCGAACATCCGCGCTCCATTTGCGGCACCATAGACGGCCACGAGCCCCTGGTACAAAGCCGAGTTATCGATCTGCCCAGTTCGGAGCGCCTGGGGATCGAAGTTTCTCATCATCAGGGTGGCCCAGGCAAGAACATGCTTGTAAGTCCAGTCTTCCAACGTGGCGCCGGTAATGCCCACCTGGGTAAATTCGAATGGCAAGAGCGACGGATTCTGACGAATTTCGGCGATGCGCCTGTTGAAGCCGGCGACATAACCGTTGACTACCTCCTGCGCCTCCGCGTCAAGGGAAGCAAAACCATTTTCCAGTTCCTGATCGGAATAGCTCATGGTGCGCACCTGTCTATCCTGGGCAAGCTGGGTGGAACCAAATATTTCCGCCAGCCTTCCCAGCGCCTGCCGCCGGAACGTCTCCGCCTGCCAGAGCCGGTCTGTGGCCACGGCATAGCCCATGGCCTCAAAGACATCGTAGAGCCGGTCCTGGGGCGAGCCGCTGATGAACCACACTCCTTTGTTGTCGCGGGTGGTTGTCACCGTAGATGGCTTCAGGGTATTGATAATCTGCGCGGTCGCCGCCGCTCCGGAGGCATTCTGAACGGAACCCTGGAAGACGGCGATCGCGACTCCCATATCGGACTTGCCGGCCGTAGCCGGAAGGTTCGCCTCGCTGCCGGCGCTGGTAGTCACTGTAACCTGGGTCGCCCCCTGTTTTCCGTCAAAGACGCCGTCGCTGGCGTCCAGGGCCATCGCCGTGACCAGAGAAAAGGGCTTCCAGCCGTTGGCTGCGGCATTTTTAGAAATTCCCGCCAAAACCAGGGTATAGTCAACGCGGGCCTGGGGAACGCCTGCAGCGGAGCCGGCAACGTTGGGATCAATCGGTTTATCCGTGAGAATGTTGAAGCCGCCGAAATGATCGCCGATTTTTTTATTGGCGTTATTGATGGCTGTCACTGCGGACGTCCTGTTGATCTGAATATCCCGCAGCGCCTGCTGGGCCGCCATCAGCGTCAGCGGGGTGACGTGGCTCGTTACATTGCCCGCCGCATTGGCAATTACCGCGCTTAGCTTATCTGCCGCACCCAGGTTGACAAGGGTTCCCGTAGCCCAGTCCACGTGACTCCCGCCGCTGGTCTCGATGAGCACCGGGCCCGTATAAGTTCCCAGATTCAAAGTGTAGTTGCCGCTCGCGTCGGAGATGGTCGGGCCTCCCACAAGGGCACCTCTACTGCCATCAGCGTTGATCTGATAGGCTTGCACTGTTGCTCCGCTGATGAAGCCGTCAACTACGGCTCCGGAAATGATCGTGGATACTCCCCCCGCGCCGGACCCGCCGCTGCACCCTGTCAGGGCTATGGCTATGAACAGCAAAAGAACAGTCAAGGCCAGCCAGCGGGAACACATCTGTTTCAACGCACCAAATTTTCTTTTTCGCATTTTGGTTTCCCTCCCTTTAGTGAATTAGAATGTTTGGTTAAACCGGCAAATTTATACGCTGTTGCTTCCGCAAAGAAAATAGTACGCTGTTGAAATAAAAATGGGATTTTCATTTCTCATACAAGTTGATCAGCTAAATATCAACGATAATTTTAGTTCCGTTGTAAAGATTCGGCCTTGAGGGGCGGCGCTTAAGAGCGGGGGGGGGCAGAGGTGGAGAACAGTCGCCATCTCCCCCTCCTTTATCCCCGGCCACAGGGGGATGTGGAATCTCGTTTTTTTGCGCCGAGCCAAGCATCTTGTCCGGCCACCGGCAACTGAATCATTTAAGATAATCTCTTGAAAAAGTTTAAGTTCACAACAGCATAACGGCCGGCGCAGGCCGCAAGAAACATCAGGAAATTGACCATTACAATCGATGCTCCGGCCGGCAGGTCGAAGAGAAATGCTGTCGCAATCCCCAGAATGACCGCCAGAATTGACACCAAAGCCGCAATGACCAGGGTGGAAACGAATCCCCTGGCCAACTGGAAAGAAGTGACGGCGGGCAGGATCAAAAGGGCGGAGGTCAGCATGATGCCAACTACGCGCATTGCTAAAACAACCGTTATCGCCGTTAAAATCACGATTGCCAGGTTGAGCCTCCTGGTTTTAATTCCGGTCGTTTTGGCGAATTCCTCATCAAAGGTCATCGTCATGATTTGCCGGTAATTGACGCCAAGAAAAATCAGGACTCCTAGAGCAAGAAGTACCGCCAGAGCCGCTTCGGCGAAACTTACCGCCAGGATATTGCCAAAGAGATAACTAAAAAGGTCCACGTTGAAACCACCGGCCACACTGGCCAGGATCACGCCAGTCGCAATGCCGACCGCCGACACCACTCCGATTGCGGCATCTCCCAGCATTTTTGCCTTATCGGTAAGGTGCCAAATACCGATGGAGCTGGCAATGACGATCGGAATAGCGGCGTAAAGAGGCTGCACCTGCAAATAGAGACCTACGGCGATGCTGCCGAAAGTCACGTGCGCCAGCCCGTCGCCGATCAAGGAAAGCCTACGCAAAACCAGAATCACCCCCAGGAGGGAACAGGACAGGCCGATAAAAATGCCGCTTAATATGGCTTTCTGAACAAAACTGTAACCCATGAATTCAAGCATCGTTGCCTCGTGAAAAGTCAACATCCCCTCTCCCTTTAGAGGGGATGTTGGGGGCGATGATGATAATATTCGTTATTGCAAGTATTTAGCTCCACATCCCCTTTATCCCCTGCGGCAAGGCACGGGGAAGCGGGCGGCCTCTTCGCACTGCCTTACACCTTACCCCGGCCGGCGCAAGACCAGCGGCTACACCACCAATTTTCACGAACAAGGGATTTAGCTTGAACGCCGCATCCGGACTTTTTACAAAGTTGTCAATCCTGTCACTCTTGCTTCCGGTCATTATGTTGATGGCATATGATATGCTGAGAAGAAGGCCCGAAGTAACTGGTCATGGATTCAGACTGACAGAAGCTGTCAAAGCTGCCGTAAAAAAGCGGCCGGCGATCCAGGTACAGAAGTTTGGAGGCATATGATCCGACGCTGCCCAAATCATGAGTGACCAAAATAATCGCCACTGCTTCCCGTTTATTGAGCCCGTCTAGGAGACTGAAGAAATTGTCTCTACTTTCCGGATCAAGCGCCGTAGCCGGTTCATCCAGGATGAGCAGTTGCGGCTCATTCACAATGGAACGAGCCAAAAGCACCCGCTGTTTCTGCCCCCCGGAAAGCTCGCCGATAAGCCGACCCTGGAGGTCTAAAATATTGAGCTTGCCCAGCGCCCGCTTGAGCAGTTCGTGGCTGTTTTTGGCCCTCCCTGCCGCCAGACCCATCTCCACCACTTCCCTGACCGTCGCCGGGAAGTTGGGATGGAGGGAGTCCGCCTTTTGGGGGAGAAAGCCGATCTTATGCCAGGCTCTAAAACTGCGGGCTGCCGTTCCGAAGAGGAAAACCTCTCCCGTAGTAGGGGGCGTTATATGGAGTATATTTTTTAGCAGAGTTGTTTTACCTGAACCATTGGGGCCAACGAGACCCACATAATCGCCCGCCGCCATCGTCAGGTTGACTCCGGTTAACACTTCCGCCGAATTATAACGGAAAGAAAGGTTTTCCACCCGCAGCACTTCTAACGACATAAGAGGCCCGTCAGGAGGTTATTTAGGTTCTCTTCCATGATGGCGATGAAGCTTATCTTTCGCTCGAATTCTTCCTTGGTGACATTGTGCGCTCCGTGCAGCAAAAGGAGCGCGGCTCCCGTTTCGGCGGACAGAGATTGGGCGACCCGGGGCTGGATCAGCTCTTCATGAAAGATATAACGGATGCCATGTTTTTTTACCAGCCGGATAACTTTAATCAGTTCCCGGGGAGCGGGCTCCGCATTGGGGGAGAAGTGGTAAGCTGATATGTAGCCCAGGTTGTACCTTTCAGCCGCATACTTAAAGGCCGCATGCCCGCCGCTTACGATCAGGCGCTGGGGGCAGGCGGCCAATGCGCCTTGGTATTTTGCATCCAGATCGGCCAGCCGTTTTTTGTATTTTTCGGCATTTCCCTGGAAATATGACGCCAGATCCGGATTTTTTTGCGTAAAAGCCCGGGCGATATTATCAACCATGATCGCCGCGTTAGCAAAATCGAGCCAGAAATGAGGATCGACCCTTTGTTCCTCCAGCTTTGTCGGACCTTTGGCCGCCACCTGTTTACGGCCAGGCGCCGGGCCGTGATGGTGCCCGCTGTCCAAAGGCCGGAGTTTTACTCCGAAACTGGTATCGATTACTGATAAGTGCTCGTTTGACAACCCCTTGATCACCCCCGCAGCCCAAGGCTCCATGGCCGGATGGGTGAGAAGGAAAATATCCGCCTGCGCGAGCAGGTTCATCTGGGCCGGCCTGGGTTCGAAACTGTGGGCCTCCATGCCGGGCGGCATAAGCAGGGTCACATTTACCCTGTCCCCCCCAACTTCCCTGGCAAAATCATACAGGGGAAAGATACTGGCCACTACCTGGATTCCCGCGGTTTTTACCGGCTGCGCGGGATCTCTGCTGCAGCCGGAAGGCAGGAACAACAAAAAAAGAGCAACCCAAAGATAAAGGCGACCGGTTACTGATTTCATGGCGAGTAAAAAAGCGCGGCTTGGCATTTTATAATTCATTTTTGCCTAAGATCCCAGGTTGAAAATTTTTTCTGGGACGTTTTTTCACGTTCTTCGCATTTTTAAGGGATCAGCTGTTTTTTGTCAATTGCAAAGAATTTTCCGGATCTCATCTTCCTTAAGCCGGAATCAACGTCCGCGGGGGCGCTCCCATCCCCAATCTCGCAGGCGGCCTTGACAGATATAGCTACTAATCTTATCATAGTCCCAAAGGAGGAAAAAACATGCTTTCAATAAATAAAATCATAACCGAACATGCCATCGCGGTGGCGCTTCAGGTTGAAGCCAAGGCTTTGCTTCTTTACTCAAACGCAGCTCAAGACCTGCCCTCCTTTCTCGAGGAAAAGCCTCCCTTCGATATCGTGCTGGTGAAGAAGGGAGCTGAGGAAAGCGCTGCGGACATTAAGTATTGCAACAAGGTTTTAACCGTTCCAGACGTAATGTTCACCCGAGTCGGGAATATCAAGATTGCCATCACCAAAGGCATCGCCATGGGTTTTTTTAAACGGGGCGACAAACTGGTCTGCATGACCGGTGTTCCCAAATTCGGCTATGCCGACAGTATTTTCATCGTCGATGTGGGAAAAGAGTTTGAGATTCTGACCTCGCAAAACGTCTCTGATATGCTCGATGAGGTTCACCCGGAGGTATTTGGCGCCGTCCTCAATATTTCCCTGGAGCTTGCCGCCCAGGGCCGGGCCGGCAGAAAGGTTGGGACCATCTTTGTGATGGGAGATCATGAAAAGGTCCTGCAGTTATCCCGGCAGATGATTATCAACCCCTTTATGGGCTACAGCGCCGAGGAAAGAAACATCCTCAATCCTGATTTAAAGGAAACCATCAAAGAACTATCCGCCATCGACGGCGCCTTCATCATCGATGACAATGGCCTCATCGTAACCGCCGGCCGTCACTTGAGCGCGGCTTTGGAGAGCAAGGATTTTCCCCAGGGACTTGGCAGCAGACATATTGCCGCCGCCGGCATTACCAGCATCACCCGTGCGATCGCCATAGTTCTTTCGGAATCGACCGGCAACGTCAGCGTTTTCAAAGACGGCAAGATTTTTGTGAACATCGAAAAACCATCCGAGTAGAAACGTATTCGTCAAGATATGATAGGGACATTATTATGAGATTCGACAAATTTACCTTGAAAGTACAGGAAGCCCTGCAGGAAACGCAGGAACTGGCCGGGAAATACGGCCACCAGGCCATTGACGCCGAACATCTGCTGGTTATTTTTCTAAAACAAAAAGACGGAATCGTAGGCAGCATCATAAGCAAGCTCAACCGTGATCCCAAAGGCATCGAGCAGGAGCTGACGCGGCATCTGGAACATCTGCCGCGTGTCGAAGGAGGCGGCCAGCTCTACATCAGCCAGCGACTCAACAAAATTTTTGACGCCGCCATGGTGGAAGCGGCGCGTCTTAAAGATGAATATCTCAGCTCCGAACATATTCTGATTGCCCTGGCTGAGGAAAAAGAGGGGGCCGCTTCCCGGATTCTCAAAGCCTACGGCATTGGCAAGGATGAGATATTCCGGGTTTTGGTTGATATTAGAGGCAGTCAAAGAATTGTGGACCCCAATCCGGAGGAAAAATACGAGGCGCTCAAACGATATGCGAAGGATTTCAATGAATTAGCGAAAAAGGGGGCGTTTGACCCCCTTATCGGCCGGGATGAGGAAGTGCGCCGGATTATGCAGGTGCTATCCCGGCGGACCAAGAACAATCCGGTTTTGATCGGCGATCCCGGCGTGGGGAAAACGGCCATCGTGGAGGGGCTGGCCCAGCGGATCGTCAATGGGGACGTACCGGAAAGTTTGAAAAATAAGCGGGTCATCGGCCTTGATATTGGCGCGCTTGTCGCCGGGGCAAAATACCGCGGCGAATTTGAGGATCGGCTCAAGGCCGTCCTGAAAGAGGTTACCGCCGCTACGGGTGAGATCATTTTGTTTATCGACGAGATACATACGATGGTTGGCGCCGGGGCCGCGGAAGGATCAGTTGACGCCTCCAATATGCTCAAGCCCGCCCTGGCCAGGGGCGAACTGCACTGCGTCGGCGCCACCACGTTAAACGAATACCGCAAATACATTGAAAAGGACGCCGCCTTAGAGCGCCGGTTCCAGCCGGTATTCGTCAAGGAGCCTTCCGTGGAGGACAGCATTGCCATCCTCCGGGGTTTGAAGGAGCGCTACGAGGTTCATCATGGCGTCCAGATTAAGGATACGGCGATCATTGCCGCCGCCACCCTCTCCAACCGCTATATTGCCGATCGATTCCTGCCGGACAAAGCGGTTGATCTGATTGATGAGGCCGCTTCCCGTCTTAGGATTGAGCTCGACAGCCTCCCTCAGGAAATAGATGTTCTCGAACGCCGGACGATACAACTGGAAATCGAGCGGCAGTCGCTTAAAAATGAACTTGATTCAAGCTCGGTGGAACGGCGCGAAAAAATCGAAAAAGAACTGGCGACGCTGCGGGAGGAAATGCGGGAACTGAAAAACCAGTGGGAGGCGGAAAAGGAGGCAATCAAAAAGATTCAGACCGGGAAGACTCGCATGGAGGCCCTCAAACAGGAGGAACAACAGGCCCAACGACAGGGAGACCTGGCGCGGGCCGCCGAGATTCGTTATGGCACGCTGGTGGAACTGGATAAGGAGCTGGCACAGCTTCAGGCGAAGCTAAGCCAAATCCAGGCCGCCAAGAAGATGCTGAAGGAGGAGGTGGATGCCGACGATGTGGCCGAAGTAGTGGCCAAATGGACCGGTATCCCGGTCGCCAGAATGCTGGAGAGCGATGTTCAGAAGCTGATTCAGATGGAAGAGCGGCTGGCCCAGCGGGTTATTGGACAGATGCCGGGAATTCAGGCGGCTTCCAGCGCCCTGAGAAGAGCCCGTTCCGGCCTGCAGGATCCGAACCGGCCGATCGGTTCGTTCATCTTCATGGGACCGACCGGCGTCGGCAAGACGGAGCTGGCGCGGGCGCTGGCGGAATTTATGTTCGATAACGAGCAGGCCATGGTCAGGATCGACATGTCCGAATACATGGAGAAGCACTCGGTTTCCCGGTTAATCGGAGCTCCGCCCGGTTATGTCGGCTATGATGAGGGAGGATACCTTACGGAAGCGGTGCGCCGCCGCCCCTATTCGGTATTGCTCTTCGACGAAATTGAAAAGGCTCATCCTGATGTGTTCAATATCCTGCTGCAGATTCTCGACGACGGCCGTCTGACCGACGGCCAGGGACGGACGGTGGACTTCAAGAACGCGATCATCGTCATGACGTCGAATATCGGCAGTCAGTGGCTGCAGGACCCTCTGCTCAGCGAGGAAGAGAAGAGCAGCCGGGCGACAGAAGCCCTGCGTCATAGCTTCAAACCGGAATTTTTAAACCGGATCGACGATATAATTATCTTCCGGTCTTTAGATTTGGGCGATATTGAAAAGATCATCGCTATCCAGATCGGCCTGATTCAAAAAAGGCTCCGGGATCGGAATTTGACCATTGAATTGACAGCAAAAGCCGGAGAATATATAGCACAGGTCGGTTACAGCCCGATCTACGGCGCCCGACCACTTAAGCGGGCTCTGCAGAAGATGATTCTCGATCAACTGGCGCTCAAGATTCTGGAGGGTTACTTCAAAGACAATGATCATATCGTTATCGATTACCATAGCGATCAGGGAATAATTTTCATCAAAGATGGCGACAGGGCACAAAGTCAAAGCCACCCTCTGCCCTGAGGGGAATCAGGAGTTGTTATAAGTTCGTCAAACTGGTGACTTTTTTATGAGTTTGCTAAAAATAACACAGGAGGATACAAATAATGAATTCAGCTAAAACCGCTTTACTTTTAGGCGCCTTAACCGGCCTCTTGATGCTCATCGGAGGCCTCTTCGGCGGGCAGGGGGGAGTGGTCATCGCCTTTATCTTCGCTCTGATTATGAACATGGGCGCCTACTGGTTTTCCGACAAGATCATCTTGAAGATGTACAAGGCCCGTGAAGTATCGGAGCTGCATGCGCCCGAGCTCTATGACCTGGTAAGAAATCTTGCCATAAGGGCTGGCCTGCCGGTACCAAAGGTTTATATCATCCCGGAAGACGCGCCTAACGCCTTTGCGACCGGCAGAAACGAGCGTCATGCGGTGGTAGCGGTAACGGAAGGACTTCTCAATATTCTAGGGAGAGAAGAGCTTGCGGGCGTCATCGCCCATGAACTGGCGCACATAAAAAACAGGGATATGCTGATTGGATCGATCGCGGCTACATTGGCTGGGGCCATAGTCATGCTGGCCAATATGGCCCAATGGGCGGCGATCTTCGGCGGCGCAAGCCGTGACGGCGATGAAGAGGGTGGAAGCAACATAATCGGGCTCATCTTGATGGCCGTTCTCGCGCCCTTGGCCGCTTCTATCATCCAGATGGCGGTCTCCCGTTCCCGGGAGTATATGGCGGATGCTTCCGGCGCCCGGTTTTCTGGCAATCCATTTGGATTGGCCGCAGCGCTCGAAAAAATTTCCTTAGCCGCACAGAGAATCCCTCTGACGGCCAATCCATCGACCGCCCATATGTTCATTGTCAGCCCCCTCTTCGGCCAATCTTTAAGCCGGCTCTTCAGTACTCATCCTCCGGTTGAGGAGCGGGTGAAGAGGCTAAGACAGATGAGGATCTATTAAATAGAAGAACTCGCCAGGTGCCCCGGGCTTGTTTGGGAAAACCGGATACAACTAACTTAAAAGAGGAGCTAAAAATGGCGCAGGATGAAAAGAGGAAGGAATTTGTCGTCAAGGACAAACGTTCATTTGACCAAACGGGAGATTTGCGACCGGAAGCGACGCCGGATAAGCAACCAACTGCCGCGGCCCAAGAAAAACCCGTTGAGACAGAGAAAACCCATTCCGAAACGGGCAGGACAGAAGACCCGGATGATGGCGGGGCAAGCTTCCTCTCCGAAGTAAATTTTTACAATTTCATCCTCTCCTTAAGCACCTCCGCCATCTATCATTTTGGCGACATTCCCGACCCGGAGACCAAGACTCCCCAACGTAATTTAGCCGCAGCCAAACATACCATTGATATTCTCGCGATGCTGAAAGAAAAAACGCTGGGAAACCTGGAAGATCACGAAAAAAACCTGCTGGACGGGATACTCTTTGAACTGAAAATGAGGTATGTACGGGAAACGGCCGCCAAATGATGCGTAAACTCTCCCCGGCCAAGATCAACCTTCACCTGGCGGTACTGGGAAAACGCCCCGACGGATACCACAACATCGCCTCGCTGATGCAACTGATCGGTCTATACGATGAGCTGACCTTTGAACCTCAGGCCGGCAATATCGTTATTAACTGCCCCGACAGCGGCCTGCCGGTAAACGAGGACAACATCGTATTTCGCGCTGCCCGGGCGATTTTTGCCCTCAAGGAATATGCCGGCGGGGTAAAAATCGAAATCAGAAAAGAAATTCCCATTGCCGCCGGGCTGGGCGGCGGCAGCGGGAATGCCGCAACCACTCTTTTGGCTCTCAATGAGCTTTTTTGCTTTCATCTGACACTTACGGAACTGCTGGCTCTGGGCAAGAACCTGGGCGCCGATGTTCCTTTTTTCATTTTTGGCAAAACCGCCTGGGCAACAGGCATCGGTGAAGAGCTGACGGCGACCGCACCGTTGCCGCCGTCTTGGCTGGTTCTGGTCAATCCCGGATTTGAGCTCTCAACCAGGGCGATATACGAAAGCCTCAATTTGAGATTGACAACGGAACCGGTTAATTATAGTATCCCGGCGATTTACAGCCAGGACGACCTGATCCGCGGTCTTAAAAATGATCTCGAAGCGGCGGCGATCAAGCTGCATCCTGAAATTGAGGAGATAAAACGAATATTAATTTCAGCCGGCGCCTTGGGAAGCATGATGTCCGGCAGTGGTCCAACGGTTTTTGGAATTTTCCAGACCGAAAAGCGGGCCCGGGAAGCGGCCAATTCAATTGTCCGGCGGGTACCGGCGACCTGGAGAATAATCGTCTCCTGCTCGCTGTGAAACAAGCCCGTTAATTACGGCCGCAGGCAATCAACCAATTGGGGCGTCGTCAAGCGGTAAGACACAAGATTTTGGTTCTTGCACTCGGAGGTTCGAATCCTCCCGCCCCAGCCAATATTATGGAAATAAAAACATGCTGCAACGAATAAGAATCTTCTCCGGAAACGCCAATCCCCTGCTGGCCCGGGAAATATGCCGGAATCTCGGAGTACAACTGGGCAATGCCAATGTTACCGCCTTCAGCGACGGCGAAACCAGGGTCGAAATCAACGAAAACGTGCGCGGCATGGATGTCTTCGCCATTCAGTCCACCTGCTCTCCGGTCAACATCACCGTCATGGAACTCCTGATCATGATCGATGCCCTGAAGCGCGCCTCCGCCGACCGGATAACCGCGGTCATCCCGTACTACGGATACGCCAGACAGGATCGCAAGGTAACCCCCCGGGCCCCGATAACCGCGAAGCTCCTGGCTGACCTGATCACCACCGCCGGCGCCAACCGGGTACTTTCACTGGATCTTCACGCCGGCCAGATCCAGGGTTTTTTTAACATACCCGTGGATAACCTCTTTGCCACGCCGGTCTTGCTTGAATATCTGAAAATAAATTATCGCGACGACCTGGTTATCATTTCTCCTGACACCGGGGGTGTGGAAAGGGCGAGGGCCTTTGCCAGCCGGCTCGGCGCCGGTCTCGCCATTATCGACAAGCGAAGGCTGCGCCCGAATGAGGCCCAGGTGATGAATATTATCGGCAATGTCCAGGATAAGATAGTAATCATTTTGGACGACATGATAGATACAGCCGGCACCGTAGTTCAGGCGGCGTTGGCGCTTCAGGCGGCCGGTGCTAAGGAGGTTTCGGCCTGCTGCACCCACCCGGTTCTCTCGGGGCCGGCGATGGACAGGATTGAGGGATCCATCTTGAAGGAGGTTATTGTCACCGACACGATCCCCCTCAATGAAAGGGCGAAATCCTGCCCCAGAATCAAAGTGCTTTCAGTAGCCGGCCTGCTCAGTGAGGCGGTCAGGAGAATCTATTACAACGATTCCGTCAGTTCGTTGTTTATATAATAACCATCGAGGAAAATATTTTTGAAGCTCATTGTCGGTTTGGGAAACCCCGGCAGCAGATATCGATTTAGTCGTCATAATTTCGGGTTTCTCGCCTTGGATGAGCTTGCCTTCCGGCATAATATTGTCGTAAAAAAAGAGCGTTTTGGCGCCCTGGTTGGTGATGGAAATATAGGCAGCATCAAAGTGATTCTCGCCAAACCACAGTCCTACATGAATCTAAGCGGACTTGCAGTTAAAAATTTAAGCGATTACAAACGAATAGATACGGACGACATGATCGTTATCCACGACGACCTGGATCTTCCCCTGGGCACCATAAGGCTGAAACTTGGCGGCGGGCACGGGGGGCATAAGGGGCTCGTATCGGTTATGGAAAATATGGGAAACCCCGATTTCATTCGTGTGCGCCTGGGGATAGGGAAGCCTGACAACAAGGAAAAAACCGAGGGATATGTACTCGAATTTTTCTCTGCGACAGAAATGGAGCGAGTGCGAAAGGTTATGGCGGAGGCTGCCAAAACAATTGAAGAAATCCTGGTTCTGGGATTGCAGTCGGCAATGGGCAGGCGCCATAGCAAACTTCAAATAAATAACGAGGAGGTTTAGCAATGTATCGCAGTAAGCTCAAGTTCTTATTCTTCTTCTTTTTCACAGTACTCCTTTTTGCGGCGCTGCCAGCAGCAGTTGGCGCGGGAGAGGCGGACATCAAATTGCCCGATTTAAACATGGTGAGCTTCAATATTATGGGCGCGGCCGTAGGCGGAGTAACCCTTATGTATTGGGGATTGCTGATCTGCGTAATCGGCATGGCTTTCGGCCTGCTCCAGTATCAGCAAACAAAAAATCTCCCGGCGCACGAATCCATGCTCAACGTCTCCAATACGATCTGGGAAACATGCAAGACGTATCTCTTCCAGCAGGGAAAATTCCTGGCGGGCCTCTGGGTTCTCATCGCCGCCTGCATAATCTATTACTTTGCTGGATTGCAAAGTAAACCGTCTGTAAGCGTGCTGATCATCCTTGGCTCCTCCATCCTGGGCATTCTGGGTTCCTATGGCGTGGCCTGGTTCGGGATCAGGATCAACACCGTGGCCAATTCCCGCACTGCCTTCGCCTCCCTGCGCGGACGGCCGCTCAGTATTATCGATATTTGTCTGCGTTCCGGTATGAGCGTTGGCTTGCTTTTGGTCAGCGTAGAACTTTTCTTCATGATCTGCATCCTCGTCTTTGTACCGTCTGATCTGGTCGGTCCCTGCTTCATCGGCTTTGCCATCGGCGAGTCCCTGGGGGCGAGCGCCTTGAGAATATGCGGCGGCATCTTCACCAAGATTGCCGACATCGGCTCCGACCTGATGAAAATAGTATTTAAACTGCCCGAGGACGACCCCAGAAACCCCGGGGTAATCGCCGACTGTACGGGAGACAATGCCGGCGACAGCGTCGGGCCTACGGCCGATGGCTTCGAAACCTATGGCGTGACCGGGGTTGCCCTGATCGCCTTTCTGGCGCTGGCCCTTATTGCCGCGCCGGAACTCTGCGGCACCATGATCATCTGGCTGTTTGTAATGCGCATCCTTATGATCGTAACGGCAATCATTTCCTACTTTGTCAATCACGCCTTCAGTAGTTCCCGATATGGCGATAAAACCGATTTCAACTTTGAACACCCACTGACTAATCTCATCTGGCTGACATCAATCGTGTCAATTCTGGTCACCTTTATCGCCAGCTATGTTCTGTTGGCCGATCTTCAGCCGGTTGAGAAATTCGGTTCTCTCTGGTGGGCGCTTTCGATCATCATCAGTTGCGGAACAATAGCCGGGGCGCTGATACCGGAGTTTACCAAGATATTCACCAGCACCAATTCCCGGCATGTTGCCGAGGTGGTCAATTCATCTCGGCAGGGAGGGTCATCGCTTAATATTCTCTCCGGATTGGTTGCGGGCAACTTCTCCGCCTTTTGGCAGGGACTGGCTATTTTGCTTTTAATGCTCATTGCCTATCTCGTTTCCACGAACCCCTCCATCATGGCCATTATGCCGGAGGAATTTATCTTCGCAACGCCGGTCTTCGCCTTTGGTCTGGTTGCTTTCGGCTTTTTAGGCATGGGGCCGGTCACCATCGCGGTGGACAGCTTCGGGCCGGTTTCGGATAACGCCCAATCAATCTACGAGCTCTCCATGGTGGAAAATATTCCCAATATTAAAAATGACATAAAAGCCAAATTCGGTTTCGTGCCTGATTTCGAAGTTTCCAAGCATTATCTGGAGGCAGCCGATGGTGCAGGCAATACCTTCAAGGCCACGGCCAAACCGGTTTTGATCGGCACCGCGGTGGTAGGCGCAACCACCATGGTATTCGGCATTATCATGCTGCTTGAGCATATGTATGGCAATGTAGTGGGCAAATTAAGTCTGGTTCAACCGGAGATTATAATGGGACTCCTGATGGGAGGCTGCGTGATCTACTGGTTTTCCGGCTCCTCCATCCAGGCAGTGGTCACCGGTTCCTATCGGGCAGTGGTCTTTATCAAGGAAAATATCAATCTGGACGTCAAGGAGGCCTCCATTGAGGACAGCAAGGAGGTGGTCAGAATCTGCACCATCTACGCCCAGAAGGGGATGATCAATATCTTCGTCGTTATTTTCTTCCTGACCCTTTCCCTGGCCTTTTTCAACCCCTACTTCTTCATCGGCTACCTGATCGCCATCGCCTTCTTTGGCCTCTTCCAAGCTATTTTCATGGCCAATGCCGGCGGCGCCTGGGATAACGCCAAAAAGATCGTGGAAGTGGATCTGCGGCAGAAGAATACGCCACTGCACGAGGCAACCGTAGTTGGCGATACGGTGGGAGACCCATTTAAGGATACCTCCTCGGTTTCGTTAAACCCGGTCATCAAGTTCAGCACCCTCTTCGGGCTTCTGGCAGTCGAAATCGCCGTTACGATGGAAAGCGTAGGGTTAAAGATAGGTCTGGCCATTATCTTCATGGCCATCGCCCTGACCTTTGTTTATCGTTCCTTCTATGGAATGAGAATATCCGAGGAAAAAATCTGACCTGGGCCATCCTGACAAAATAAAAAGAGCGCTCCATTGGGGCGCTCTTTTTTTTAGGCAAAAATGGTGGATGGAAAAGGAGGGAACCAAAAACCATCCACCATCTGCAAAACTGAAAGGACTTATGGTCCCTTCAGGTTACTTTCACAACCTTCTACCGGCTCCTTCTGACTCACATGCATTCCTTGCGCGTGAGGAAAAAAGCGCCGCTCTCATCGAGATTTATTTCAGTGCCGACCTCTGCTTTACTCTTGTTCATCGGGTCGGTCTCTTCCGGACGTGTTATCTTCATGAAAAATAAATACTCGTCTTTATCCACCAGGCCGGTCTCGCCAGAAGGTTGTAGCTGTTCTCCAGGGAGCTTCCCTTGATCCTCACTTTCACTTCTATTCATTGAGAAGCCCAATAAACCAGGATCGATCTTGATGCCTTCGTAAAAAGTCCGGAAGCTTACGTTGCATTAAATACCTTGGCGCCGCGGCGCGTCCCAATCTATTGCCTGCCAAATGACGACGCCCGAATGTTATGCTAACCTGGAACTTAGACACGCAAAATAGGTGCCAAATCCACGCAGGCAGCATTTAGCTGCGCCCACAATTATTCCGCCTCAAGGGACGGCTGTTCATTATCGTATCGGCAAAAGCTGGAAAGGCCCCCTTCTCCCTTGAGGAAAGAGGGTTTGGGGAGATGACGGCTTTGCAAGAAGCCAGCAAGGCTTGAGCGCGTAAATCAAGAGGAATGAAACGTATTTAGAGTGCGCCCTAGTGACGAGGGATTTAGTGCAACGTAAGCTTCCGGACTTATTACGAAGCCGTCAATTACTGAGGCCGGGGCGCTTTATAAGCTACCGGCTACGACATAGTAATACACCTCAATACTGCAGACAGTGCAGCAGCAGCACAAAACGTGCTTGACTGGCACGCTACTGACGTCAAGCGGAAAAAACCCGCCTGGAGCAGAGGATGTTTATTACCAAAGGCAACGCCGTGCTGCGGGATCAAGAGTATCTGACTCTTCAGGCGCCGGAATCTGTTCATGTTGACTATTTCGACCGGTTGTGGTAAGAATAGTCAGACAAGGAAAGGTGGGGGCTGAGATGTTCAAGGTTGGAGATATGGCGGTATATCCGGCGCAGGGTGTGGGAGTAATCGAGGCAATTGAGTCCAGGGACTTTATGGGTAACAGAAGGGATTATTATGTCATGGCGATTATGGGCAATGGCATGAAAATAATGATCCCCATCGACAGCGCCGATGACGTTGGTCTCAGGGAAGTTATCTTGGAGAATGATATTCCTAAAATTTACGAAATTTTGCGCACCAAGAACGTACCCGTAGACAAGCAGACCTGGAACAAGCGTTATCGTGAATACTTAGAGAAGATAAAAACCGGCTCTGTTTTTGAAATTGCCGGGGTCTTGCGTGATCTGCTTATTCTCAAGTGCGATAAGAACCTGTCTTTCGGTGAGAGAAAGATGATGGACACGGCCAAGAATTTGCTGATCAAGGAAATCTCGGTGGTGACAAAAATGGAAGAGACCAAGATCGAACAGGAGCTGGCCGTTATTTTTGCAGTCCAATAGGGCAAAAAATGTTGCAATCCTTCTTTTTTTGAATTCAGGAGTGCGGCATTCACCGGAGGGCGTCCTTTGGTCGCTTCCGAATTCCATTTCCGATGGCAACGACGGAGCTTGGCCTTCCAACAATATGGATTCACCATATTCACATCAAATTCTTTAGTAACATGAAGCCCGAAATGCGCTATAGTTTCCGGGATTCCACAATTCACGAAATACTTAAATGAGAAATAAAACCCTGGCCATCGTGCCGGCCGCCGGTGCGGGCAGACGAATGGAAGCGGACAAACCCAAGCAATACTTGACCCTGGCCGGCATCCCCATTCTTGCCCACACCCTAGCAGCCCTCAATGATGCGCCAGCCATCGACGAGGTATTTCTGGTGGCGCCGCCGACAGATATCGATTATGTAAAAACCCTTCTTTGCGAGGCGGGCAATTTTGAGAAGGTCACGCGTCTCATCCCCGGCGGACCAACCCGTCAGGATTCAACAAGAAACGCTGTCCTGGCCTCCGGAGAGGAACACGAAATACTGCTCATTCACGATGGAGTCCGTCCCTTCGTTACTCATGACCTGATTGCCCAGGTTATCCATGAGGCGCTTACGAAGGGGGCGGCAATCGCGGCTCTACCGGTAAGGGAGACCGTCAAGAGGCTGGGGGAGGATCAATTGTTGGCCACCGTCAGCCGGGAAGGGCTCTGGCTTGCCCAGACCCCCCAGGCCTTCAAACGGGAGATAATACTTGCGGCCCATGAGGAGGCCTGGAAAAATAACGTCACGGCAACGGATGATGCCGCCCTGGTGGAAATGATGGATGTTCCAGTTCATTTGGTGATTGGTTCGTACTATAATATCAAGATAACAACGCCGGAAGACCTCCTTTGGGGGGAGCTTCTGGCGAAGCGGGGGATCAAGTGCGGGTAGGCTCAGGGTACGACAGCCACCGCTTCGCCAAGGGCCGGAAGCTGATCCTGGGCGGGCTGGAAATACCGGCGGCGGAAGGTTTACTGGGGCACTCCGATGCGGATGTCCTGGTCCATGCAATTTGTGACGCCCTCCTGGGGGCCATTGGAGAAGGCGACCTGGGGCATCATTTTCCCGATACAGACCAGCTTTACAAGGATATTTCCAGCCTGAAGATTTTGGAAGCGGTGCGGGGGATGCTAAAAGCCAAGGGTTTTCAAATTGAAAATGTTGATTCTACTATTATTGCCGAACGCCCCCGACTGGCTTTACATATTCCGGCCATGAGCAAAAATATCGCCCGCACTTTGGATATCCCGGCTGGCTGCGTAAATGTCAAGGCCACTACCAACGAGGGGATGGGCTTTATTGGACGGGGTGAGGGGATCGCCGCCCTGGCCACCGTGCTGCTAATGGAAAATGAAGGCGAGGGGAAGCTCCATGATCGATGAGAAACCCCGGGTTAGATTTGCACCCTCTCCCTCCGGTTCCCTTCATGTTGGCAATGTCCGGACGGCGCTTTTTAACTGGCTTTTCGCCCGGCGCTACGGGGGCGACTTTATCCTGCGGATTGAAGACACCGACCAGGAGCGAGTAAGCGATATCCATACCCAAAATCTCCTGGCGGAACTGATCTGGCTGGGCCTGGACTGGGACGAGGGACCAATCAAGGGTGGAGCCGCCGGCCCCTATCAGCAAAGCCAACGTCTCTCTTTCTATCATGATTACCTGGAAATCCTCAAAAAAGATAACCGGGTCTATTTGTGTTACTGTACCGAAAAAGAGCTCGAGGCCGAGCGGAAATCGCTCACGGAAAAAAGACTTACGCCCCGATACTCGGGTAAATGTCGCGGACTTTCGGCTCAACAAAAATTATCTTTGGAACAGGAAGGCAGAACTCCCGCCTACCGTTTCCACGTGGGAGAGGGAACGCTGGAGTTTGTGGACCTCATTCGAGGCGCCATGAAATTCGATTGCCGCAGTCTGGGCGATTTTATCGTTATTCGTTCCAACGGCATTCCGGCATACAATTTTGCCGTGGTCACAGACGATCATTTGATGGGAATAACTCACGTCATCAGGGGGGAAGACCATCTTTCCAATACGGCGGCGCAGCTTTTGATTTATCGGGCGCTTGGTTTCTCGCCGCCGCATTTTGCTCATCACGCCCTGATTTTAGGCAAGGACCACGCCAAGCTGAGCAAACGTCACGGGGCGGTGTCGGTGGGAGAGTTCAAGAACCAGGGTTTCCTACCCGAAGCGCTGATAAACTATTTGTCTCTTGTAGGTTCAACCATTATCGAAGCAGGAGAAATACAGTCGTTGGGGGTGAGCGTCAAAAACTTTTCGCTGGCTAAACTGGGACGGGCCGGGGCCATTTTCGATGAAGCCAAGCTGCGCTGGTTGAACGAGGCTTACATCAGACGGGAAGAGCCGGCGGCGCTCCTCGAAAAGTTGCAGCCCTTCATCAAGGCTGCAGGATACGATCAGAGCGGCCCCGATCGGGAAAAACTGCTTAAGATTGTAACGCTGACAAAAGACAATATCACCATCCTGGCGGATATATCGCCCTGGCTGGATATTTTTTTGGCTCCGCTTCCACAGCTGGATTCCCAGGGAGAAAAATTTCTTAAGGAAGACAGCGCCCGACAGGTGCTGATATCGTTCCGGGAAACTCTGATCCGGGCAAGAGAGGACGGCGCATTAATTTACAGTGAGGTAATCGACCAGGTACGGGCCGCTACGGGGTGCTCCGGGGGGAAGCTTCTTCTCCCAATCCGGGTGGCTTTAACCGGCCGGACGAGGGGGCCCGAATTGGCAGGCATATTTGGCCTGCTTGGCAAGGAGAAGATGCTCACCAGGGTGCGGGCGGTACTAAATAGCTGATAAACCTTTAACGCGAACACAGCTAATAATGAGGCGCTTATGAGATTTATCAATGAATTCAATGTTAAGGGTAAAACCCTGCTGGTTAGAGTAGACTTCAATGTACCTTTGGATGAAAGCCTCAATATCACCGATGACACCAGGATCCGGGCGGTATTACCCACAATAAACTATGCTCTCGACGATGGGGCCAAGGTGGTTATTATATCACACCTGGGACGTCCCAAAGGCAAGCCTAATCCCAGATACAGCTTGGCGCCGGTGAGTAAAAGGCTGGCCCGCCTGCTGGGAAAGGAAGTTACCTTTCTTGGGGAATGCATCGGACCGGAGGTAAAAAAAGTTATCGCCGGTATGCCGCTGGGTTCGATTGTTCTTTTGGAAAACCTCCGCTTTTACCCCGGCGAGGAGGCCGATGACGATGAATTTTCTCGCGATCTTGCCAGCCTGGGGGATATCTACATCGATGACGCCTTCGGCAATGCCCATCGGAAACATGCCTCCAACGTCGGGATAACCAGGTTCGCACCCCTTTGCGGCGCCGGCTTTCTGGTAAAAAGAGAAATAAACTACTTCCGGGAGACGCTCAATAGCCCGGCTCGTCCTCTGGTCGCCATAATCGGCGGTTCCAAGGTTTCAGGTAAACTCGATGCCCTGGTCAACCTGGTGGCAAAGGTAAACAAGATGATCATCGGCGGTGGAATGGCATTTACCTTTCTCAATGCCCTGGGGACCGAGGTGGGCAGATCTTTGGTAGAGGACGACCTTACGGACAAGGCGCTGGAGGTGATGTCGATTGCCAAAGCAAGGGGGGTAAAACTTTACCTGCCGGTGGACTGTGTTATTGCCGAAGCGATGGATCCGGAGGCAGAAACAAAGATCGTACCGGTACAGGAAATAAACCCGAAATGGATGGCCCTTGATATCGGCCCAGCCACGATAACCCTCTTCACCCTGGCGCTCCAGAATGCCAAAACGATTGTCTGGAACGGCCCGATGGGGGTTTTTGAGATCGATGCCTTCAGCCGTGGCACTATGGCGCTGGCCCACAGTGTGGGGAACTCCTATGCGCTGACCATCGTCGGCGGCGGCGACACCGACGTGGCCGTTCACCGTTCCGGAGAAACCGACAGAATCACCTATATCTCCACCGGCGGCGGCGCCTCCCTGGAGCTTTTGAGCGGTAAAAAACTGCCGGCAATTGAAGCGCTAGAGCTATGCGCCGACAGGATATAATGGCAATTGGACAGGCTTTATGCGCAATCTGAAAATTACCCTGGAATACGACGGCTCAGCCTACGAGGGATGGCAGAGTCAGGGCAAAAAAAAAACGATTCAGCGGGAATTGGAGCAGTGCCTGGAGAAAATTACTCAGGAAAAAATTCGGGTAATAGGTTCCGGAAGAACCGACGCCGGCGTTCACGCATTAAATCAGGTCGCCAACTTTCTGATTGCCAGGCCCATCGGGGAGATGCAGCTTCTCCGGGCGATGAACAGTATTCTTAAGCCAGATATCGCGGTTAAGAGCATAGAAGAGGTTGCCGCTGCTTTTCACGCCCGTTTTGATGCCTTAAGCAAGGTCTATCTCTATCGGATTATGAATGGGCCAGTGAGACCGGTGCTGGGACGGCAGTATATTTGGCATGTCCGGGAGCGGTTGGATGTGGCCGCCATGGAAAAGGCGCTGGGTCACCTGGCGGGAACCCATGACTTTTCGGCCTTTTGTGGCGCCGGCAGTTTAGTTCGAGACCGTATCCGGACTGTCAGCGGCTGCTCTATTGAGGCCAAGCCTGCCGGGCTTATTGAAATTTCCATTGAAGCAAACGGTTTTTTGAGGCACATGGTTCGCAACATTGTAGGCACTCTGGTGGACGTTGGCAGGGCAAAGATAGATGTCGGCCAGATGACCGCAATCCTGGCTGGGAAGGATCGGCGACAGGCGGGCAGGACGGCTCCGGCTTGTGGCTTGTTTCTTCAGGAAGTGCGTTACTGAAGGGTGATGAGATGGTTCACCTGCTGGAAAACTGTGGTTTCAGCCACTCCTGCATTATTCAGGAAGAGGAAAAGCTGGCCGTCGTGGATATAGGCAGTGTCGGCACGGCCCGGGACATAGAAGAGTTCATTACGGGTAAATTGGGTCTTGCTCTGGAAAACGTCCGCCATGTCCTAGTCACCCATTTTCACTTTGATCACATTGCCGGTATCGGCTTTTTTCTTAAGCAATGCCCAGCCGCAACTAAAGTGCTGTTTCATCCGCTGGTTCGAGAATATCTGGCCGGGGAGCGGGAGATACCGCGGATGAAAAACTGGCTGGAATGCCTTTGGCCGGCGGCCATCTTTTCCGCCGGCTATCTTAGACGCGCCGGCCATCTTCACTTTGAAACACTGGCGGGGACACCGCTGCCCCTGCTGCGCCGTATCCGCTTTCTCCCCTATGGCGAAGACCGGATTGGTTTCTTCGACTTCAACTCTCAGGCTTATGCGCTGCCGGAATTTCCGGATTGGGTCGTAGTGGAAACGCCAGGCCACACCGCGGACTCCTGTTGCTTTCAAAACACCAAAACGGGTGAATTAATCTGCGGCGACCTTTTTGTTAATTTTCGTTGGACGCAGCCCCGGTTGAATCCCTTCGGCCAGGATCGACAGGCCATCAGGGAAACGTTTCGCCGCCTGAAGGCCGAGATTTCACCCCGGACAATATATCCGGCTCACGGTATGGTCATCCACGACGACAGCAATGCGCTTGACAAGATCCGGGGGTTATGACGTTTAAAGCGGCTGCAAATCGTCCGTCGCCAAACAACAGAGAACGAAAGGACAAGCACTTGCAGGAACGTTGGCACTCATTTATTGTAATTGCGGTTTTGATCGTAGGCTGCCTGCTTTGTTTTCGCTATGCTGGGGCGTCCAAAACCCCGGAGATTATCGTTACCAGCAACGCCGAGCAACTGGTGCTTTACGTCCGGGGAATGGCTCTTTTCAACCCGGACATTGAAAAGGCGATCATGGCCGGCAGCAAGGTAAACATCTCCTATACGGTGCTTCTTTATGAGGAGAGGGATTACTGGTTTGACCGGCTAATGTTCGAGTCGGTCTTCACCAATGCCATAAAATATGACACTGCCAAGAAGATATTTCTTGTTTCATTGGCCGGTCAGAAAGAGCCGGTTTCATTCAGCGAGATAGAAGTGGCCCAGGCGGCAATGAACGAAATAAACAACATGCCCCTGGCATCCCTGCAACAGATAAATAAGGCGGGGGTTTATTACGTAAAAATTAAGGCTAAAACGCATAAGGAAAGACATCCGATGTTCATCGATTTCTTTTCCCTGATAGCATCACGGGGGGATCTGGAGACGGACTGGTACTGGTATAAATTGGTATTTTAGATGGAAAGCACTCTCCTATCGGACAAGAAGGAATTAAAACGGCGTCACCGCGAGCGGGTGATGATCGTTGTCACCCTCTTGATGATTGTCCTTCTATTTCTTCTGGGAGGCTATCTCACCCGCCAGGGAGATATGTTGCCCATCTCCAGCAGTGTCCTGATCTTCGGTTTGATCAATATCAATATCATATTGATTATTCTGCTGCTTTTCCTCATTTTAAGAAATGTCATCAAGCTGTTTTATGACCAGCGGGAGGGGGTTCTTGGTTCCAGGTTTCGCACCAAAATAGTGCTGGCCTTTGTTGGTTTTTCTCTGATTCCGACTTCGATACTATTTGTCTTTGCGGTTGGTTTTCTTTCGTACAGCATAGATAACTGGTTTAATATCAAGATAGGCGACGCCCTTGTTGCCTCGCAGGAGGTGGCTCAGGATTATTACGAAAAATCTTTTGTTCAGGCGGCGGATTTTTCCCGGCAGATCAGCGCAGATATCACGAAAAATCGACTCTACGACCAGGACAGAAGAGACTACCTGAGAACCCTGGTGGAGCAGAGGCAGAGGCTATATGAATTCAGCCACGTTGAGGTGCAGGTCGCCAACCAGATAAGAGAATTATTTGTGAAGGATCGCGATAACCCCCACGTGGTCCGGGTCAAGCCATCGGCCCAAATGTCCGAGGATTTGTATGGGGGAAAGGAAGTAAAGACCGTGCATTCAACTCCCGGCGGGGATATGATCGTAAGCATGCTGCCCATTTTTTCCTACCTGGGCAATGACAGAGTGGTTGGCACGGTAACGGCAAGCTATTTCGTCCCCCGGGAGGTTGTTCAGAGGGTAAACGTCATATCCGGGGCGTCTGAGGAGTATAAGCAGTTGAAGCTCCTGAAAAATCCGGTAAAATTAAGTTACATCATCACCCTGTCGATAGTTGCCCTGCTGATTGTATTTTCCGCTACCTGGTTTGGCCTGTATCTGGCTAAAAATATAACCGGCACGATCGAATACCTGGCGGAGGCCACCCGGAGGATCTCCCAGGGTGATCTGAATTATCAAATTGCAGTGGAGGCGAAGGATGAGATAGGAGTTTTGGTGACCTCCTTCAATCAGATGACCCGGGAGCTCAAGAAAAGCAACGAAAGCCTGGAATCAGCCTACAATGACCTGGAGGGGAGAAAAAGATACACGGAAACTGTTCTTAGGAATGTCTCCACCGGGGTTGTTTCAGTGGACAGAAAAGGCGTCATAACCACCATTAACCGAGCGGCGGAAAGGATGTTCGATATTAACGCGGAGGCAATTATCGGCCGCCGTTACGAGGAAGTTCTTATCCAGGAACATTTAAGCCTGGTCAGACAGATTTTGGCGGAATTATCGGAACTCGGAAACCCATCGCTCAGCAAGCAGATACAGCTTATACTGAAGGGAAGGATTATCACCTTTCTGATGACCGCCAATATCGTAAAGGACGACAATGGCGACTACACCGGTTTGGTGGTAGTTTTCGAGGACGTATCTAAAATACAGAAAGAAGAGCGGGCGGCCGCATGGCGGGAAGTGGCCAGGAGGATGGCCCACGAGATCAAGAATCCCCTGACGCCGGTTCAATTGGCAGCTCAGCGTCTGCAGCGGCGGTATGGCGATAAACTGGGAGATGACGGCTCGGTTTTTCAGGAATGCACCGGCACCATCATTAAACAGGTTGATGTTTTAAAAAATCTGGTCAATGAGTTTACGCGCTATGCGAGAACGCCGGTGACCAACCTCGCCATGAATGACCTCAATCGGGCAATTAAGGAGCCTTTTGTTCTCTTCAGGGATGCCCACCGGAATATCGCATTTCACTTCAATGAAGATTCGAGCATACCGGCGATTAACATTGATCCCGAACAGATACGCGGCGTGATGATCAATTTACTGGATAACGCCGTGGCAGCAGTGGACTCCGTTGAAGGCAGCATCGAAATCACCACTTTTTACGATGAAGCGCACCACAAGGTCAGGGTCGATGTGGCGGATAACGGGCGGGGAATTTCTCCAGCCGATAAAATGAAGATGTTTGAACCTTATTTTTCTACAAAAAAATCAGGGATGGGTCTTGGTTTAAGCATTGTGAGTTCAATAATTTCTGACCATTACGGTCATGTCAGTGTCAGAGACAATGTTCCCTACGGAACTGTTGTATCTTTTGAAATTCCGGTGCCGGAATTTCCAAGGGTGTAAGTAACTGCTAGCTTAAGTGATTGGTATATTATGAGAAAAAACATCCTATTGGTTGATGACGAAATCAGCATTTGCCAAACATTGGGGGGGATTCTCACCGATGAGGGCTACGAGGTTTTAACGGCGGGCAGTGGCGAAGATGCGCTTAAAATATTGAAGGAAGAGTCATGCAGTCTTGTTCTCCTGGATATTTGGCTTCCGGGAATCGATGGCATTGAAACCCTGAAAATCATTAAATCAGAGCATCCTCAGATCCGGGTCATTATGATATCCGGGCATGGCACAATTGAAACTGCGGTGAAATCCACCAAGCTCGGAGCTTTTGACTTCATTGAAAAGCCCCTGTCGCTGGATAAGGTTATTTTGGCGGTTAACCACGCCTTTGACCTGGTCCGCCTGGAAGAGGAGAACCTGCTTTTGAGGCAGAAATACCGGGAGGAGTATGAGCTGACCGGCCAGAGCTCGTCGATTGTTGAGTTAAAAGATATGATCTCCATTATTGCCCCCACCAATGCCTGGATACTGATCATGGGAGAAAACGGCACCGGCAAGGAACTGGTGGCCAGATCTATCCACCGCCTGAGCAAAAGGTCGCAGAAACCTTTTGTTGAGGTCAATTGTGCGGCCATCCCCGAAGATCTGATCGAAAGCGAGCTTTTTGGTCACGAGAAGGGGTCATTTACCGGGGCAACGGAAAAAAAGAGAGGCAAGTTTGACCTGGCCCATGAAGGCACGATTTTTCTCGATGAAATCGCCGATATGAGCCTAAAGGCCCAGGCGAAGATACTCAGGATTCTTCAGGAGAAAAAATTTGAACGGGTGGGGGGCAATAAATTTATTCCCACGGATGTAAGGGTGCTGGCGGCAACAAACAAGAATTTGGAACTGGAGATGGAACAGGGGAGATTTCGCCAGGATCTTTATTATCGGCTCAATGTCATTCCCCTGCGGATCCCCCCGCTGCGGGACAGAAAAGATGACATCCCCCTGCTTGTCAAACGCTTCCTGGTGGAATTTTCCTTGAAAGATGGTGCAAAAGAAAAGGTTATTAGCCCGGGAGCAATCGAATCTTTGAAACAACATGACTGGCCCGGGAATGTTCGAGAGTTGAAGAATATCGTAGAGAGACTGGTTATCATGACTCCTTCCGAACAAATTGGCGCGGCAGATATTCCGCCTTTGGGTAAGGATAGCCTGGATATGAAGCCAAAACTTGCTTTCAATCTGGCTGCTTCTTTTCGGGATGCTAAGCTGGGGTTTGAGAGAGATTACCTGATCGGCAAGATAAAGGAATTTGATGGCAACATTTCCCGGACGGCGGAAGCGATCGGCCTGGAAAGAAGCAATCTTCATCGGAAGATGAAGTACTTCAAGATTGACAAGGAGAATGCTGCCAAATCATGACCTGTGGCGGGTGCGGTCAAGCGACCTCCCTGAACGGCTTCTTTTAAAACTTGTTGTCCAGGGTGTAAGCCTTATTCACTGAGCCTCCAGCACTTGTTTTTATCCGCATCTCTTTGATCGTTTCTTCCCAGCCGGTCTTTAAATCATACTGTGGAACAAAACCCTGTTCGCGTTTAATAAGACCGCCGTCAACGGCAATATCTTCGGTATATTTGTCAACCATCTCCCGCGTGACAGGGGCTTTCATGCCAATAGTGTCGGCGACTTTTTCGACTAAACCTGCAACCATCCTTATCGGCCCCACAGGCAAAGACATCCGCGGTGGCTTACGGCCAAGGGCAGAGCAAATGGATTCAATAATTTCATTCAAAGTATGAAATCCACCATCAGTGACGTTGAATATCCGACCAGCGGCAGCGGGATGAGAAGCAGCCAGCACAGCCGCCCGACCAACATCCTTGTCGTAAACCAGAGTCCGCCGGTTGAGACCGTTTCCGACAGGAATAAAAGGCAAATTACCCGCCAACGCCCTCGTCAGCCGTTCGTAGTTGCCCTTGATCCGGGCTCCATAGACAGCGCCCAGGCGCAGCACCGTCCCCAATGGTTTCCCGTCTTCACGCTTCGCCGCAAGGACGATCCTCTCCGCGTCGAGCTTTGTTTGTGCGTAGAAAGAATCGGGCCGGGCGGGAGAATCTTCCGTCAGGACGTTACCGGCTGAAGCGCCGTAAACGGCAATTGTGCTGAAAAAAACCAGACGGCCGACGCCTGTCTGACGGGCCGCCTCGACGACGGTCGCCGTTCCACCGATATTGATTCGTTCGTATTTCTCCCGAAGCTCCGGGGGCGGGTTGACGATATGCAGCAGAGCCGCCATATGAATAACGCCTTCCACGCCCCGCATGGCTGATTGAACGGCCGCCGGATCAGTAATATCACCCAAGCGTGCTTCTACCCCATCCGGCCAGACGCCTTCCGGAGGTGAATCAATGGACAGCGTGCGTATTCGGCAGCCCGCATCATGCAGCGCCGCCACCACACGCGGCCCCACAGCGCCGGTAGCGCCGGTGACGAGTATCAGGGAGGAGTGAACCATAAATAGCGGGTGATGACCCTCGGATGCTTAGACTTCCAACACGCGGAGAATCGCTGCCAACAACCGTCTCCTGTCGTTCGTTTTCAAGACGTTCCACGCGGCGAATCAGACGCTCCTTCGATATGGCCGGGATCTGCTCGCATTGGGTATTAATTAGAGGCTCTGTCCCTAATTAAATAGGCCTCCCGTGATAGCGTCACGGGAGGCCACGAGAAGTTTATTTATCTCACTACAACTGCTTCAACCCGCCTGTTTTTCGCCCTGCCTTCCGCAGTATCATTACTCTCGACAGGTTTTGTCATTCCATACCCTTTTGCCGAAAGTCTCTTCTGGGGAACGTTGAATTTATTAACAAGAACGCTCATAACCGCGTTGGCCCTTTCATCCGACAGTATCAGGTTCGCGTTCGCGTTGCCTAAATTATCCGTATGCCCCTGAATCTCAACATTTATATTAGGATTGTCTTTCATGAAATTGGCAAACTGCTCTATTTCTGACAAGAACTCATCTTTAACTACCGATTTATTGGTGTCGAAATTGACCTTGAGTGTTATTGATATTACGCATCCAGCCTTGTCTACCTTGGCGCCTTTGGGTGTTCTGGGGCAGTTATCCTGATAATCCGGAACACCGTCGCCGTCACTATCTATCGGGCAACCGTCTTTATCGACCTTCACCCCCCTCGGCGTGCCGGGACATTTGTCGAGCTCATCGGCCACACCGTCGCCGTCAGCGTCGATAGGAGCCGGTTTTCCGCCAAACCATAAAGGGAAGCTCAGGCCCAACATTACAATGTAATCATCTTTACCTTTAAACGTAAACACCCTTCTCGCTTCCGCGCGCAGGGCAACTTCTTTGCTAATAAGATATTTTATGCCTATACCCCCGTTTAAGCCTAGCAAAGCCTCATTGTCGATATAATCTCCACCGATGCCACCCGTTAGATACGGCATAAATTTTTTATCAAGCGACCCAAGCTGGCCTATGTAATAGTTAGCGTTAAAACGGTACGTTAACCCGAATGTTGAGTCATCATTCGAAGATTTGGACGTAAATATGCCGCCTATTCCCGCCTCAATTCCGATATCTTTTTTAAGCGTTCTCTCCATCAAAATGCCAAACTCCGGCCGGTCATTGAAATCTCTTTTGCCGTCAAAAAAATGATATCCTAGGTACGGGGTTAGGTTGTAGGGTTTGTTCTCGACCGCCCACGCTAATGGCGTGCACAGCATTAAAATTAAAACTGCCGTCATCAGGTTTCGCTTGATAGACATGGTAGATCCTCCTTCGTAGTTCTTGAAAAAAAATTAAACATTGAAAAAACTCTATCAATAACAGGTAGAGCGCCTCATTAATTCCGCCATATCTTCTCCGACAAGGCTATCAGCTTGAAACGGCGGGAGCCTCCGCGTCCAACTTTCTGGCCACGGCCTCCTGCACAAAGGAGGTCACGCTCATGCCTTCACTTGCTGAAACCGCCTTGACCCGCTCGTAAAAGGCCGGATCAAATCG
>JBBIRO010000017.1:0-52762 GCA_037441775.1 Syntrophobacterales bacterium | reverse complement strand
AAAGAATTTGCCTTGGAATATCTAACCGATCTCTACCGTCTCCGCCCGCCAGGCGTCTGACCCTTTTTTGCTGATCCGCCTCTTTTTCACGAATTTTTCTATTTCCAAAGGCGAGGGATACCAGCCCCTCATGCAAACCGCGCTTAGAGGCTTAGTTGAGCCACAAAATTCAAGAAACGGCTAAACGCGTTATGCCTGAAATGCCGCGAGGGACTCAATTAACTTATTGACTTCCTGTTTCTCTTAGCGCGATTCTCCTGATCAAACCTCCTCCGCGGCCTCGCCAGTGGCCGTTTCGCCCCTTTTCTCATCCTCGCCGGAAGATTTCTGATCGGATTGTTTCTTTCTTCTCTGCCAGGGTCGACGCCGGTATTTTTTCCTGGCAGGCTCGGCCGTGGTGGCGGCCGCAGTCGGCGACTCCAGCTTTGGTTCTTCATCGAGCGGGGAAGTTTGGTCCGCCTCCGGTTGTTGAGCTGCCGTCTCCTCGGCCGCCGGGGCTACTTCCGGCGCTGAGGGGCCGCCCAAAGCTACTTGTTTGCGGCGTCGCGGCCGGCGGCGGCTTTTTTTCTTAGGAACCGCCGGGGACACGGCTTCAGCGGGCGCGGCAGCCAAAGACGGCGCCGAAGCTGCCTGTTCATCCTCATCCGGGGCGGAAGACGAATCATCGCGCTCTACTTCTTCCTCCAGCTCCAAGCTGTCTTCCTGGGGAACAGGTTCTATATGGGGGCGCCTGCTCGTTTCTATTAATACCTTATCCCAGGCCAGCAGCGTCGAGCCCTTGATATGGATTGTCGATTCATAGGTGGTCTCCAGCTTGACCAGTTCATTACGTTTATGGTTCAGCAGGTAGTCGGCGACTTCCTGGGGCAGCGTGAGCCTGCAGAGCGAATACTTTCCCTTGACCACTTCCGATTCGACCTTGCGGTAGGCGTTGAGAGCGGTGTATTCAAGAGAGGGGCGCAGTCCGGTTCCTTCGCAATGGGGACAGTTGGTATAGCTGATCTCCTGGATGGTGGAATGCTTCTTCTGGCGGGATAGCTCCAGCAGGCCGAATTTGGATATCCGGGAAAGCTGGATGCGGGCGCGATCGATACTCATGGCCTTTTTGAAGGTCTTCTCCACCTCCAGAATATGCTTGCGGTCGATCATATCGATAAAGTCGATAACTATTAAACCTCCCAAGTCCCGGAGCCGCAGTTGGCGGGCGATTTCCTCCGCAGCCTCGATATTAGCCCGGAATGCCGTCTCTTCCACGTTCCTCATGTGGGAACCCCGACCGGAGTTAACATCAATGGTAATTAAAGCCTCAGTCGGTTTGATCACGATAGACCCGCCGGATTTCAACTCCACCCGTTCCTGATATATTACTCGTATCTGCTCTTCCAGATTGTACTTTTCAAAAATAGGGATCTTATCCTTGTAAAGCTTGATCATTTTGACGTTCCGGGGGGAGACGATCTTGCAGTAGGAACGCATCTTCCGGTAGGTCTCCTGATCGTCCACGAGGATTTCCTCGATCTCCGGCGTCAGGTAGTCCCTGAGCGATTGCACCCCAAAGTCACTTTCCTGGTAGATCAAGGCCGGGGCGGCAACTCCCTCCGTCTTCTTCTGAATCTCCCGCCATAACCTGATTAAGTGCTGATAATCCCTGGCCAGCTCCTGTTTCGTCCTGTTCATGCCTGCCGTACGGACGATGAAGCCCATGCCTTCTTCCGCCTTGATCTGGGATACCAGTTCCTTGAGTCTCTTACGGTCCTCTTCGTTTTCAATCTTGCGGGAAACGCCGTTGCTGTCCTTATTCGGCAATAGAACCATATACCTCCCCGGCAGTGAGATATTGCCGGTTAGCAATGCCCCTTTCTTCTCGCTTACTTCCCGAACCACCTGGACCAGAAGCTCCTGGCCAGGTTTAACGGTTGGCCTTCCTCCCGCGCCTTCGGGCCCCGAAAAGTTTGACGGGGAAATATCCTTAAGCGGTAGAAAACCGTTGCGCTTACCGCTGAAACTGACGAAGGCAGCCTGGAGGCCCCTTTCGACCTTCAGTGCCACTCCCTTGTAAATATTGCCGATAATAGGCTCCTTGACGGCCATCTGGATATTATACTCGACTAGTTTACCGTCATCAGTACTCACCGTGGCCATCCGCTTCTGTTCCTTGTGGACGGCATTGATCAGCATCCTATACTTCATAGCTATCCTTGAATTGTTGTTTCATATAAAATGATTTTGAGGGCGCGCAGCATATAATATGCCGCAATCGCTATCAGATGAAATAAGATATGTCCCCCTGTCCTTCCCGGATAATCTCAATCTGGTCATCGATGAGGCCAATCACGGTGGACTCGTGGGGCGGGATTATGCCACCGTCGATTACAAGATCAACGCAATGGCCCAAAAGCCTTTCCATCTCTCGGGGATCGCCGGGTAAATCCGTTTCCAGCTCCACGCTGGTACTGATTATCGGCCGGCCCAGTTCGGCAACTAGAGATAGACAGATGAGATTATCCGGTACCCTGATGCCGGTGGTCAGTCTTTTGGGCAAGATAGCTTTGGGGACAAGGCGGGTGGCTTCCAGGATAAAGGTATAGGGACCGGGCAGGCAACGTTTCATCGTTTTGTAGGCAAAATCCGACAGACGCGCATACCGGCTGATCTCTTTCAAATCGGCGCAGACAAAACTCAATGGCTTATTTTTCTTGTTTCTTTTGATTTCGTAAATTCGGTCTATCCCTTTTTTATTGAAAAGATCACATCCCAGCCCGTAAACCGTATCGGTGGGGTAGATTACCAGCCCGCCACCATCAAGAATCTCCACAGCTTTTTTAATTAAACGTATCTGAGGATTTTGTGCGTTTATCGAGAATAACATAACTTATCCATGCCAGGTTGCCATCCCGGTACGCAATAACCTAGCATATAGAGATGGCAACAGCAATAAACATTCCCGGAAACGGCCCGAAAACCTTAGGTCAGGCTATGTCCGTATGGTATTCCTGGATGGACTTTACCTGCCTTCCGCCCTTTTGGCGAGCTGCTATTCCCTTGGCGGCGGCAATGGCGGCGGCCAGGGTAGTGATATAGGGAACTTTGTACTGAATGGCTGCCTTACGGATATACGAATCATCGTTTTTACTTAGTTTTCCCGACGGGGTGTTGACAACCAGTTGGATTGCCCCGTTTTTGATGGCATCCACAATGTTCGGGCGCCCATCTAACAGTTTCAGAATAGGTTCGGATTCAATGGAGTGCAACGCCAGAAACTGATGGGTGCCTTCGGTAGCTCTGATCTTAAAGCCAATTTGGGAAAACTGTTTGGCTACATCGACAACCCCTGGCCTGTCGGAAGCAGCCACGGTGATTAACACGGTGCCTGCGGTGGGCAGGGCCTGCTTGGCTGCTTCCTGAGCCTTGAAAAAGGCCAGACCGAAGGAATCAGCCATTCCCAGCACCTCGCCGGTAGAGCGCATCTCCGGTCCCAAAAGCGGATCCACCTCCGGGAACATGTTGAACGGAAAAACAGCTTCTTTGACGCCGAAATGGCTGATATGCTGACGCTTGAGCCCCAGGACACTCAGGTTTCGGCCCAATATGAACCAGGTGGCGTAAGTAGCCATGGAAACGTTGCAGACCTTGGAAACCAGCGGAACCGTGCGCGATGCCCGCGGGTTGGCCTCCAGGACGTATACCCGGTCCTGGGCGATGGCATATTGCATATTCATCAGGCCTACCACCTTTAGCTCCCGGGCAATCTTGCCGGTATATTCATAGATTGTTTCGAGATGCTTCACGGGAATGCTAATAGGCGGGATCACGCAGGCAGAATCGCCCGAGTGGACGCCCGCCTGTTCGATATGCTCCATTGCCGCCGGCACAAAGACATCGCAGCCATCGGAGAGGGCGTCTGCTTCCACCTCAATTGCGTTTTCCAGGTACCGATCAATCAGGATCGGCCTTCCGGGGGTTATGCCTACCGCCTTCTTAATGTAACTACGAAGCATTTCCTCGTCATGGATAATTTCCATACCGCTGCCACCCAGGACATAAGAAGGCCTCAGCATCAACGGATAGCCAATCTTTGCGGCAACGGCCAAGGCCTCATCCAAGGTACTGGCCATTCCTGATTCCGGCATGGGAATGCCTAGTTGATCCATCTTCCGGCGAAAGCGGTCCCGGTCTTCAGCCAGATCAATCGCCTCCGGCTGGGTGCCGATGATCTTCACCCCGGCCCTTGCCAAATCACCCGCGATGTTTAATGGCGTCTGGCCGCCAAATTGGATTATTACTCCTTCCGGTTTTTCCTTTTCATAAATGGCAAGCACGTCCTCCAGGGTGAGCGGCTCGAAATACAACCGATCAGATGTATCGTAATCGGTGGAAACAGTTTCGGGGTTGCAGTTGACCATGATGGCCTGATAACCCTCTTTCCGCAGGGCGAAAGCCGCATGGACGCAGCAGTAATCGAATTCTATCCCCTGTCCAATCCGGTTGGGACCGCCTCCCAAAACCATGATTTTCTTCCCGTCAGATACGGGCAACTTATCCGGAGCGTTATAAGTAGAATAATAATAGGCTGCGTCATTGACCCCGCTGACCGGTATCGCCTCCCAACCGTGAACAATCTCTAGAGCCTGTCGTTTCTTCCTGATATCTTCTTCCGCGCAGCCTAGCAGTTTGGCCAGGTAGCGGTCGGCAAAGCCGTCCTTTTTGGCCCGGGCAAGCAAGGATGCCGGAAGTTCCCTGCCCCGGCAGGCCAGAATTTCTTCCTCCAATTCCACCAGTTCTTTCATCTGTTCAATAAACCAGCGCTTGATGTGGGTTTTTCGGACAAGCTCTCCTACGTCCGCTCCCTTGCGCAGGGCCTCATACAGAATGAACTGCCGCCAGGAAGTGGGATAGGCCAGAAGATCCATCAGCTCTTCCAGAGATTTATTATCGTAATCGTTAACAAAACCCATACCATAGCGGCCGTTTTCCAGCGATCGGATTGCCTTGTTCAAGGCTTCCTTGTAGGTCTTGCCGATACTCATCACCTCGCCCACCGCTCGCATCTGGGTGCCAAGCCTGTCTAAGGCGTCTTTGAATTTTTCGAAACCAAAGCGGGGAAATTTCACCACCACGTAGTCCCCGGATGGAGTGTATTTCTCCAGAGTCCCTTCGCGCCAATAGGGCAATTCATCCAGGGTCAATCCCGATGCCAATAGAGCGGAAATGAGGGCAATGGGAAACCCGGTTGCCTTGGAGGCGAGAGCCGAGGAACGTGAGGTACGGGGATTTATTTCGATGACCACCACTCGTCCAGTTTGGGGGTCATGGGCAAACTGGACGTTTGTGCCGCCGATCACTTCAATAGCCTCGACGATTGCATGGGCGTATTTCTGCAGCCGCTCCTGCAATTCAGGGCTGATCGTCAGCATCGGGGCGGTACAAAAGGAATCTCCGGTATGGATGCCCATGGCATCTACATTTTCAATGAAGCAAACCGTGATCATCTGGTTCTTGGAATCCCGCACCACCTCCAGTTCCAGTTCCTCCCAGCCCAGCACCGACTCTTCCACCAAGATCTGACCGATCATGCTGGCTGAAATCCCCCGGGCGGCCACCACTCGCAGTTCTTCGACATTGTAAACGAGACCGCCGCCGGTTCCGCCCATAGTATAGGCAGGACGGATGACCACCGGGTAGCCCAGTTTGAGAGCAATCCGCTCGGCCTCCTCAACCGTGTAGGCGGGTTCACTTCTGGCCATTTCAATGCCGAGCTTGTCCATTGCTTCTTTAAAAAGTATCCGATCTTCGCCCCGTTTGATCGCCGCCAGATCAACACCGATGATCCGAACTCCGTACTTTTTGAGCACTCCCGATTCCGCCAGTTCCTGGGTCAGATTAAGACCGGTCTGACCGCCTAGGTTGGGCAAAATGGCATCGGGCCGTTCTTTAGCTATGATTTCTTCCAAATAGGCCGCGTTTAGCGGCTCAATGTAGGTCGCTTCCGACATCCCGGGGTCGGTCATGATGGTAGCGGGGTTGGAGTTTACAAGAACTATTTCATAGCCCATCTGCCTTAATGCCTTGCAGGCTTGGGTTCCGGAATAGTCAAATTCACAGGCCTGGCCGATTACAATCGGGCCCGAGCCGATAATCATCACCCTTTTTATGTCATCGATCCTGGGCATATGGTCTTCCTCAAAAATACTTGTTATTTTCGATAAATGATCCTGATAATCCTGACCCGATATATGACAATGTTTGTGTGGTGTCAAGAAAATATGGGGTAATGGGGCTTTAAACGATTGCTACTACCCCGCCCAATTCCGGAACCTCAATTCCGCATCTCCAATCTATCCTTGCTCAATTTGTACTTGATGCTGTCCACCAGGGCAAGCCAACTGGCCTCGATAACATTCGTCGAGACACCAACGGTGCTCCAAAAGTCTTCCGTATCTCGGGAGTCCAAAAGCACCCGCACCTTGGCCGCCGTACCCTCGCTGCCTTCCAGAGTCCGCACCTTGAAATCGACCAGGTGCATTTCGCTAATTCGTGGATAAAATTTTATCAAGGCCTTCCTGAGGGCGTGATCCAGGGCGTTCACCGGACCATTGCCCTCCGCGGCGGCAAGCTCGTGTTCCTTTCTTACCGATATTTTTATCATGGCCTGCGACAGCGAACCCTCTTCCTGCACCTTCGCCGTGATTACCTGGAAAGACTCCAGGGTAAAGGGATCCTCAAATTCACCGATCATCTTTTTGATCAACAAGTAAAGGGAGCCATCGGCGGAATCAAATTGATAACCTTCATTTTCCATCTCCTTTATTTTTAACAGGATGCGTCGGAGCTGTTCGTCCGTAATTCTTGCTCCCAGACCCAGTTCCCGCACCTTGTATTCGATGGTGCTCTTGCCCGCCATGTCGGAAACCAGTACCCGCTGCCGGTTTCCGACTGCTTCGGGTTTGATGTGTTCATAGGCGGAAGCATTCTTCACGATGCCGTTGACATGCATCCCCCCCTTATGGGTAAAGGCGCTGCGGCCGACAAAGGCCCGCGAGTTCAAGGGAGGAACATTGGCCACGTCGCTTATAAAATGAGACAGATTAGTCAGTTGTGCAATTGAACTTTCAGGCAGACATTGCCGGTTCATTTTAAGCTGGAGATTGGCGATAACCGCAATCAGATCAGCATTGCCGCAGCGTTCACCGAAACCATTGACCGTACCCTGAACCATCGCAACTCCGCTTAAAACCGCGGCCAGAGAATTGGCAACCCCCAAACCGCCGTCGTTGTGGGCGTGAATGCCCAGCCGCTCCCCGGGTACAAGCGGGAGAATATCGTTAATTATCCCGGTTATCTCATGGGGCAGGGCGCCGCCGTTGGTGTCGCAAAGGACAAGCACATCAGCGCCGGCGTTTCGGGCGATCGTTATCACCTCTTTGGCGTAGGCGGGATTCGCTTTGTAGCCGTCAAAAAAATGCTCGGCGTCGAAAATGACCTCTTTTCCTGCTTCTTTGAGATACTTTAATGTTTCGTATATCAGCCGGAGGTTCTCTGCGAGAGGAATCTTGAGGATGTCGGTAACATGGAGGTCCCAGGACTTGCCAAAAATGGCAACAGTCGGGGTTTGCGCCGCCATAAGCGAGATGATGTTCCGGTCCGCCTCTGGGGGGGTGCCGGGTCTTGTCGTGCTGCCAAAGGCCGTCAATCGGGCCTGCTTGAAATCCATTTCTTTGGCCAGCGCAAAGAATCGTTCGTCTTTGGGATTGGAGCCCGGCCATCCGCCTTCGATGTAGGCAAAACCCAATTCAGTCAAGCGGGTTGCAATCCGGATCTTTTCCTCCACGGAAAAATTGACCCGCTCTCCCTGGGCGCCATCCCTCAAGGTGGTGTCATATATTAAAATCCCCTTTTGCTCCATCGTTGCCTATCCCCCTTCCAACATAAAAAAAGCCGTAACCTGGTGCCTGGTTACGGCTTAAAGTTTAGATTGAATTTGTTTTTGCTACACTGCTTCGCAACCAGGTCTCCGCTATATGGGAGGCCTAATTATCCCCATAATAATTATTCCCTGAATACTTGAGTTCATTTTGGACATTTAGTTTCCGCTTTGGTGATTTATAAATTTTTGCGCAGTTTAATAACCCGCAAGGCGTTTGTCAATGGAAAAGATTGCCTCCAGAATGGATGTTGACAGGGCGGCTACGCTGGGTTATGGGGTGGGCGTAACAATAATTAGCCAAAGTAAAACCGTTTTAGAGGCGAAAAAAAGGGGGCGTCAGATGCTTTTGAAAGATTGGCAGCTTGGTTTCATTGGTACGGGAAATATGGGAGAGGCCTTAATCAGCGGCATCCTCCAAGATAAGGTCTGCAGTCCCAGCCAGATCATCTGTTCTGATGTACGTTCGGATCGCAGGGATGTCATCCATCAGACATACGGGGTAACCGTCACCGCCGATAACGCCGAAGTCGTCAACAAATCATCGATCATTATCCTCGCCATCAAGCCCCAGATTCTCATTGATGAACTAAAACTTTTATGTGAGCTCCTTACGGAGGATAAGCTGGTCATTTCCATCGCCGCCGGTGTCCCGCTTGCGACCATTGCCGGCTGCCTGTCCAGGAGGCCGAAGCTGGTGCGGGTAATGCCGAATATTTGCAGCCAGGTGCGGGCGGGCGTCTCGGCGATTGCGGTTGGGGCGGGACTTACCGTAAATGACCGGTCCGCTACTGAGATAATTTTTTCTTCTGTAGGGAAGACTCTTTTTATCGATGAATACCTCCTCGATGCCGTAACCGGGCTAAGCGGCTCCGGACCGGCCTATATCTTTTTGATTATCGATGCACTGGCGGATGCGGGAGTTAAGGTTGGTCTCTCCCGCCGGGATTCCCTGGTTTTGGCGTCCCAAACGGTTCTTGGCGCCGCGAAAATGCTCATTGAAACTGGCGAGCACCCCGGAAAACTAAAGGATATGGTTACCTCTCCCGGCGGTACGGCGATCGCGGGGCTGCATACATTGGAGGAGGGGGGCTTGCGCACTACCTTGATGAACGCAGTCGAGGCGGCGACAAATCGGGCCCGCGTTTTGGGCGAGGGCTATCGTAAAACCAATGGCAAGTCATAAAAAATCATGACAGTAAATGCCGGCCACACCTTCGACATAATCATCATCGGCGGCGGCGTCATCGGCGCCAGCATCGCCTTTAACCTCCTGGAAAACGGTTTTAATGGCCGGGTTGCCATCCTGGAAAAGGATCCCACCTATGAACGGGCGGCAACGGCCTTAAGCGTGGGGGGGATACGCCGCCAGTTCAGCACTGAAGTCAATATCCGCATCTCTCAGTTCGGCCTGGAATTTTACGCCGACTTTGGCCGGCGGATGGCGGTCGGTGATACGGCGCCGGAAATCGAATTCAAGCCTTGGGGCTACCTGTTTCTGGGATCGGAGCAGAACTGGCCGGCCTTGAGCGAAAACCATAAGCTGCAACGATCTTTAGGTTGTTCCACCGAATTGCTAAATCTTGCCGAGACCTGCCGGCTCTTGCCGCATTTGAACCCGGAAGGGCTGGTGGGCTCTTCCTATTCACCAGGCGATGGCTATCTGGATCCATACGCGGTTCTCCAGGGTTATCTCAAGAAAGCCAGGGCATTGGGCGCGCACTGCCTCGCCAAGGAGGTTACGGCGGTTATCAAAGAGGGTGATCGGGTCGCCGGGGTAAAGACGACCGATGGCGAAAAGTACTTTGCCCCAATCATAGTCAATGCCGCTGGAGCATATGCGGGCGAGGTGGGGCGGATGGCGGGGCTTGATATCCCTGTCTGGCCTACGCGCCGCCTGGTCTATTACTTTCATCCCGCAATCATTTTTGATTATAATCTTCCCCTGACCATTGACCCCACGGGCTGCTATTTCCGCCATGAGGCAGGACGCCATATCATCTGCGGCAAATCCCGTCCGGATGAGCCTACCGGCTATAATTTTACCTGCGACTATGACTATTTTCAAGAAACGATCTGGCCTATTCTGGCTTACCGGCTGCCGGTTTTCAACAAGCTTAAACTCATCCGCGGCTGGGCCGGTCTGTACGAAGTAAACAGCTGGGATTATAATGCACTGATAGGAAAGCACCCCCAACTCACGGGCTTTTACATGGCCGTTGGTTTTAGCGGGCACGGCCTGCAGCAGGCGCCGGCGGTGGGCAGGGCCATGGCCGAACTTATCAGTCATGGACGCTACGTGACTCTGGACTTAAGCCCGCTGGAATACGGACGTTATCTGCGCGGGGAAAAACTTTTGGAACGAGAAGTGGTCTAAAGGCCTGCCAACGAATATTGTTGTGATTAGCCGATTACAAGAGAGGCCAGTGGTAAAGATATGCTTATTTTAGACAGACATGATATGGAAACTCTGCTTGATATGGATGAGGTGATTGCCGCCAGCGCGGCGGGATTTCGGGAGCTTCAGGAAAAGGGCGCCCAGATTCCCTTGCGTTTTTCGCTGGATCTGGCCGGGCAGGAGGGAGTAATTCTCTACATGCCTGCATATCTGCCCCATTCCCAGCGGTGCGGCACCAAGGTGGTTTCCGTCTTTCCCCGGAATTTATCCCAGGGCCGGCCAACAATCTATTCAGCCTATCTCCTCCACGATCCGGCAACGGGAGAGTTGCTCGCCCTGATGGAGGGCGGCAGCCTTACAGGGCTGCGCACCGGCGGGGCATCCGCTCTGGCCAGCCGCTACCTGGCCCGGGATGACGCTTCCGTCCTGGGAATCATCGGCGCCGGTTTTCAGGCCTACTACCAGGTTAAGGCCCTGATGGCGGTCCGGCCGCTTAAGGAATTATGGGCCTATGACAATAGCCGGGAAAGACTCGCGGCCTTCTGCCGGAAACTGGAGGGGATTATCACGGTTTACCCTGCTGCCAATGTGGATCAGGTGCTAAAAAAAAGCGATATCCTGGTAACTGCCACGACTTCCCCAATACCCGTTTTCTCCGGCCGGGACGTGAAGCCCGGCACTCACATCAACGCCATCGGGGCCTTCCGACCCAGCCAACGGGAGGTGGATTTCGAGACCATTGAGCGCGCCCGGGTCGTGGTTGACACCTATGAGGGTTGCTTAAGCGAGGCCGGGGAAATCATGATACCCCTCTCCGAAGGCCGCTACCGGCGGGAGGATATCCACGCCGAGCTGGGAGAGCTGGTAACCGGAAAAAAGGGGGGGCGCCAAAGTCCGCTGGAAATCACCTTCTTTAAGTCCGTGGGACATGCCCTGGAAGATGTGGTTGTGGCCTCGCTGGCCTATCAAAAGGCGCAGGCCGGAGGCTATGGCCGGCAAATTGAGCTTCTGCCGAACGGATGACGCGCCCGTCACGTCGCATTTTTAATTAATTTCACTGCCGCACGGTAACTGCAGGACATGATGGAACCAATAATAGATACCCACATCCATGTGGGACACCGCTTTGAATGGACCCCCCTGGCCCGGCGGCTATGGATGGATACGGGGCCTTTCGTGCCGCGGATTTTCGCTGCTGACGGCTGCCAGTTGCCACAAAAATACGGCGAGGTGATAAAAAGTGAAGGTGTCGCCGGCGGTATTCTCATTCCTGAATATTCTCCAGGATCATCCGGGGTTATGCCCCTGGAGCGGGCATTGGAGATCCACTCCTTCCACCCCCAGTTGATTCCTTTTGCCAATATCAATCCCAATTATCACGCCGACCCCGCTACTGCCTTCGCCAAGCAGTTGGCCAGCGGTGCCCGGGGATTGAAAATCCATGCGGCCCACGGGCGTTTTTTTGCCAACGATCCCCGCCTCTACCCGGTGTATGAACGCTGTGAGCGGGAGGCTCTGGTGGTTTTATTTCATGCCGGGACCAGCGTTTTTCCCGGCGCCAAGCTGCGTTACGCCGACCCCTATACTTTTGATGACGTAATCAATGATTTTCCTGATCTTAAGGTGGTGCTTTGCCATGGCGGACGGGGATTTTGGTACCACATCGCGGAGCATCTGGTAAGGACATTCCCCAACGTTTATATTGATGTTTCTGGTTTGCCGCCGCAGAATCTACTGGAATATTTTCCCCGGCTGCGCCGCCTGCCGGAGAAATTTCTGTTCGGGACTGATTTTCCCGGGGTGCCGGGAATCAGGAAAAATTATGACATTATCAGCGGCCTCATCAATGACCGACAGATCATGCGCTTAATCGGGTTTCAAAATGCCTGCGATCTTTTCGGTTTCTGGAATGACGCAAAATTCGCATGCTCCACCTGATTATGGTTTTATTTCGGTTATTTACAGGAATCCTTCCTGTCGTCTTTGCCTATTCAGGTAGGAACGCCCAGCTTGGGCAGGATGTAGCGGTTCAGGACGAACCAGCCGGCGATTATCAATAGAAATATCCACAGAGAATCCATTTTTTAGCCTTTTTTCGTTAATTGACGATAAGGATCGTCATGTCCATAACATTGGTTCCTGTCGGGCCAATGATTATGAGGTCGCCGGTTTGCGCCAAAAACTCATTCGAATTGTTTTCGTTGAGATAGGCGTCGTACCTAAGTGAAAGTTGCTCCGCCATTTCATGGCTGCCACCATCCACGACCGCCCCGGCGGCATCCGATGCGCCATCTATCCCATCGGTGCCGGCGCTGAGGAAGATATAACGCTCGTTGCCTCGTAATTCCTTCAGAACCGCCAGACACATTTCCTGGTTGCGGCCACCCCGGCCCTGGCCACGGAGCGTGACCGTTGTTTCGCCGCCGAAGAGCAGACAGATCGGAGCCGCAAAGGGCTGGCTGTATTTCATGATTTCCTCTCCCAAAGAGACAATGGCCTTGGCTACCTCTCTGGCCTCGCCCCGCAGGCTCGAGGTCATCACGTGGGCGCTTATCCCCAATGACAGGGCGTATTCTTTCGCTCTTTCGAGGAGTTTTCTGTTGCTGCCGATAATTACGTGGTCTATCCGCTCGCTTGGTTTTTTGGGCGTCTCTGGTATTTCTCCGCAGAGGCCCTGATTGATCACCTGGGCGATGCTTTCCGGTACGGCCTTTCGGATGCCGTATTTATCCAAAATGTTGTAGACATCCTGATAACTGGAGGAGTCGCAGTACAGGGGCGCCGAGCCGATGGCCTCCAGGTCGTCGCCGATCACATCGGAAAGGACTAAAACGACTCCCCGGGCCTTGGTGAGACTGGCCATCCGGCCACCCTTGACAGTGGAGAGGTGTTTGCGGACGACATTCATCTCCTCAATGGGGACGCCGCCCGCCAAAAGCAGCCTGATCATCTCCTGCATTTCCGTAAGCGTAATGGGGGAAATCGGCTTTTCCACCAGGGCGGAGTTGCCACCGGAGAGCAGATAGATAAAAAAATCATCTTCCTTAAGCCCTGAAAGTTCCTGGGAGAGCATTTGCGCCGCCAGGACGCTTTTATCGGTTAAAATTGGATGGGAGCTCGCAAAAGATCGGACGACGTTGGAAAATTCCTCTTCGTAGTTTGCCACGACCAGCCCGCCGGCCAGCCGTTCCCCCAGGAGCTGTTCGATTGGTTTGGCCATTTCAATTGCGGCCTTGCCGCTACCCAGAAGGTGGATCTTTGCTGAATCGCCGATGCGGTATCTCGTGTCTTCGATGACCAGGTACGAACCTTCGATTTTTACCGCATTACGGATCATGTTATCCGGTAAAACGGTCTTTAGTGCCTCGGAAAATATTTTTACCACAGAATTTCGGTTAATCATTTCACCAATACTGCCCTTCTCCGATAGTTTTCAGTGCGAAATAGGGTTATTTTCGGTTGCGAAGCTAACACAACCAACGGCAAACGTCAACGCCTATCCTGTTTTAGTGTAAGGAGCGATCCATGTCGCCCGAAGTAGTAAGCCGGTATTTGATTGCCTCTTGTATTCGCTTAAGCTCTATGTTAGCATTTCAAAAGCGCTAAATCAGTTATTTTTAATAATAATTGCAACCCTACGTTTTTGCCCGCCAATCCAACGTAAAAATTTAGAAAAATGGAGAGTGATATCGCTATGAACAAACGTGTCATTACCGCCGCCCTGACCGGGGCAATCCACACGCCGAGCATGTCCCCCTATCTTCCCATTACCCCCAAAGACCTCATTGAAGAGGCCGTCTTGGCCCATGAGGCCGGGGCAGCGGTGGTTCATGTCCATGTCCGTGATCCGCAAACCGGCATTCCCAATGCGGATCAGGACCTCTTCCGGGAATTTGCCGAAGGCGTCCGAAAACGCTGTGACGTGGTCATTTGCTTCACCACCGGCGGCCGTCTCGGCGAGGCGGTTGAAAATCGCGTCCGGGTTGTAACCACGCTATCGCCGGAGCTGGCCTCACTGAACGCCGGATCCCTCAATTTTGCGCTGTTCCAGGTTTTGGATAAAGCCTCAACATGGCAGCATGCCTGGGAGGAGAAGTACCTGGCCGCCACCGAAGACTTCATCTTTCCCAATACCTTCCTCACCATGCGACAATTCCTGGAAATCTTCAACGCCCAGGGCACAAAGCCGGAATTCGAGATCTATGACGTAGGAATGATCAACAATCTTGCCTTTTTGATTGAAAAGGGCCATGTCCGCAAGCCAGTCTATCTCCAGTTCGTCATGGGCATTCTGGGCGGCATTCCGGCCAGCATAGAAAATCTGGTCTTTCTCCTGGAGACGGCCCGCAAGGCGATCGGCGATTTTCAGTTCTCTGTCTGCGCCGCCGGCAGGGCCCAGTTCAGTCTTTGCACGACGGCGCTACTTTTGGGCGGAAACGCCCGGGTTGGGCTGGAGGACAATCTTTATCTGGAGCGGGGCGTCCTCGCAAAAAGCAATGCCCAGCAGGTGGCCAAGATCGTCCGCGTTGCCCGGGAATTCGGCATCGAACCGGCAACTCCCGCGGAGGCAAGGCAGATACTGGGTCTCAAGGGGTTAAGTAGCGTGAACTTCTAGCATTTTTGGGGAGGTTTTATGAAGCGCAAGCGTTTTGTCGATTTGAGCATTGCCATCGAGCCTATACTGCCCTCGGATCCACCGGTTATGATCCCGAAAATCGATTACATCGACCACACATTGGGCGCCGCACAGATGCTGGATTTCTTCCCTGGGATAAAAAAAGAACAGCTTCCCGGCGGCCTGGGCTGGGCCCTGGAAATGCTGACCCTCACAACCCATAGCGGCACTCACCTCGACGCCCCCTATCACTATCATCCCACTCAAGACCAGGGTAAGCCGGCGCTCACCATTGATCAGATTCCGCTTGAGTGGTGTCACTCCGACGGGGTGTTGCTCGATTTCCGGCATAAGGGCGATGGCGAGCGGATCACCGTAGCTGATATCGAGGGCGAGCTTGGAAGAATCGGCTATGAGCTCAAACCGCTGGACATTGTTCTGATTCAAACCGGCGCGGATGCCTGCTGGGGAACGCCGCAATATCTGATCAAGGGCGCCGGTATGACCCGTGAGAGCACCCTGTTTTTGACGGAAAAAGGAGTGCGCGTCGTGGGAATCGACGCCTGGAGCTGGGACCGTCCCCTTCCTTTTTTAGCTCAAGAATTCAAAGATAAGGGTGACCCCAAGGTAATCTGGGAAGCCCATTTTGCGGGAATCGAAATCGGCTATTGTCACATGGAGAAAATGGCCAATCTTGCCGCGATCGGCCGGCCCCATGGCTTTACCGTCAGTTGCTTCCCGGTCAAAATCAAGGGGGCCTCGGCGGGCTGGTGCCGTCCCGTGGCTATTTTAGAAGAATAGTTGTTTCAGGACAGGAGGAGAAAGATGAAGACAAGAAGAAGTATTGTGGTCGCGTTACTATCCGGAGCATTAATTTTCATCGTTGCCGTTTCCGTCAGTTTATGCCCTGCGCCCGCCCGGGCGGATACCTTCAAAATTACCGCCGCGGCCGGTCACCCGCCGGCTTTTCTTTGGATCAAGCTCCTCACCGAATTTTTTATCCCGGAGGTTAACAAACGCCTCGCCGCCGGGGGAAAACACAAGATTGAGTGGACGGAGGCCTACGGTGGAACCCTGGTTAAACTGGGCGCTGAAAGCGCCGGGATTAAAGACGGCATTGCCGATCTGGGTTTTGTAAGCACCATATTCGAGGCCGCAAAATTTCCTTTGCAGAATGTCTCCTATATGGCCCCCTTCGGCACGGATAATATCGACCTGATAACCAAGGTTACCAGTGAACTCCAAAATAGTAATCCGACGATGAACGACGCCTGGAGCAAAAATAATCTCGTCTATTTGGGCGGTGCTGCTCTGGACACTTACCACATCTGGTCAACCTTCCCCATCAGAAGCATTGACGACATGAAAGGCCGAAAAATCAGTGCACCGGGGCCATCGGCCAACTGGGTGAGGAATACCGGCGCGGTTGCGGTAGCCGGCACGCTTTCTACCTATTATAACGACATCAAAACAGGCGTTTCCGATGGAACCCTGACCTTCATAACCGGCGCCTGGGGTGCCAAGGTGCATGAGGTAGCGCCATTTATTACCAAGGTTAATTTCGGCGCCATGTTCGCGGGCGGAATAGCGATCAATAAGGCCCGCTTCGATAAATTCCCCCCGGAGTTGCAGAAGATATTCCGGGAGGTGGGCGACGAGTACTCGGTCCGGTTTGCCAGGGCCCAGGCCGAAGCGGCCGAGGGGATTCTGCAGAGGATGGCCGCCGCGGGCGCTAAGATTTCTGAGCTTGATCCCAAGGAACGCCTGCGCTGGGCCGAGGTTTTACCCAATGTCGCCAAACCGTGGGCGGCCGATCTGGATACCAAGGGGTTGCAGGGAACAGCCGTCCTGAGAGGCTACCTCGAGGGCTTGAAAAAGGCCGGGGTAAGTTTGCCGCGGGACTGGAGCAAATAGTCCGTGGGCGAAAATGATCTTGATATCAACAAGACGAAAGGGGAGTCACCCGCTGTCCCGGGCGGTTATGGAAAACCGCAACCTATGGGCTTTCACCGTTTTACCGGGGTCCTCAATGCTATTGGTTCCCTCTGGATTATTGCGCTGATGATCCTGATCAACAGCGATATCATCGGTCGGGAGTTCTTCGGGGCGCCGGTGCGGGGGGTCACGGAACTGATTTCCCTCTCCATTGTGGGCATTGTTTTTCTCCAGTTGGCCCATACCCTCTGGGTGGGGAGGTTCACCCGAGCCGAGGTGTTAATCGGCAGGCTATTGCAACGCGGGGCTTGCGCCGGGTATTTGCTTCTCTCTTTTTTTCATTTCATCGGCGCGGCGCTTTTGGCCGTGATATTTTACGCGAGCTTACCGCTTTTTCTGCAGGCTCTGGATATCGGCGAATATGTTGGCGCCGCGGGTGACTTCACCGTACCCACCTGGCCGGTGCGATTTATTGTCCTTTTGGGTTCTGCCTGCACCTCACTTACCTTTCTGTTTCTCGCTTTAAATAATATCCGCCAGGCCTTCCGGGGGCGCCGATGAGCAATATTGAAATCGCCTTCGCCATGCTGGGCCTGATGTTGCTACTCATCTACACGGGGATGCACGTCGCGGTTGCGCTGACCCTCTTGTCTTTTATCGGTGTTTGGTTGATCAGGGGGGATGCGGCAATCGCGTCCAATCTCCTGGCCCAGGCAGCCAGCGATTCCATCGCGAGCCATATCTTCGGAGTCGTGCCCCTTTTTGTTTTGATGGGGTTTCTGGTCGCTATTGCCGATATCGGCCGGGACTCCTTTGAAGTGGCCAACCAGATATTCCGCCGCTTAAAGGGCGGATTGGGAATTGCCACGGTGGCGGCCAATGCGGTCTTTGCCGCGATTACGGGCATTTCCATCGCGTCCGCGGCAGTTTTTACCCGAGTAGCCGTTCCAGAGATGCTGCGCTTCGGTTATAAGCCGCGATTTGCCGTGGGGGTGGTAGCCGGCTCTTCGGTTTTAGGAATGTTGATTCCCCCCAGCCTGCTCATGATCCTCTACGGATTCCTCTCTGAACAATCAGTGGGATCGCTTTTCCTTGCCGGGGTGATCCCCGGAATCCTCCTCGCAGTAGCCTATTCCGCCTATATTGTGACCGCATCCTTTTTGGCCCCGGACTACGTCGGCGGTCAACGGGACGCGGAATTCGGTGCGCCACCGCTTTCGCTGGGAGCAATAGTCGCCAGGATATTCCCTATCGCCGGCCTGATCCTGCTCGTTTTAGGTGGGATTTATGGCGGCTGGTTCACCGCGACCGACGGTGGGGCCGTGGGGGCTCTGGGCGCCCTTATCATTGCCCTCTGGCGACGGAAGCTGACCTGGGCAAAATTATGGCAGGTCCTGGTGGAGACCGGCCATGTTACCGTAGCGGTATCCTTCCTGATCATCGCGGCCAATATCTTCACCCGGATGCTGGCCATGTCCGGCATGCCGCAGTATCTGGTCCAGGTCATGGCCACGGCTGAATTCGGCTTTTATGGTTTTCTTACGGTCTATGTTTTGTTGATCCTGCTTTTGGGAACGATCATTGACTCTTCCTCCATAATGTTGATCGTTCTTCCTTTGATGCTTCCCGTCGCGTCGAGCTTTGGCGTTGATCTGATCTGGTTTGGCGTAATTACGGTGGTTGCGGTGGAGATTGGCCTCCTTACACCGCCTTTCGGGCTTTCGGTCTATGTCACGAAGAGTACGCTGAATGACCCGAGCATCAGTTTGGGGGATATTTTTTCCGGGACCATGCCCTTTGCCTTGATAATGCTGCTGGTGCTGCTTATTCTCATCATCTTTCCCAAACTCAGCCTGATGTTTATTTAAGGAATTGAAAATGAACAGGAACAAAAATCCCCTCGACGATTTTACGGTGGATAAATCTGATTTGATGTTCATTGGTGAAGATCTGCAACGACCGGAGTGCATTCTGGCCGAAAGAAATGGCACCCTCTGGGCGGCGGATGCGCGGGGCGGGGTAATGAAAATCTCTCCTGGGGGAGCCCAAACGCTGATCACCCAGAAGTTGGACAACCGGTTCGGGGAAGCTGCGGATCTGGCGGAGCGTTACACTCAGGGAACGTTGCCCAACGGTCTGGCCTTTGCGGCCAATGGCGATATCATCATCGCCAATTTCGGCACAGACGCCCTGGAAGTCATGACCCGCAGTGGCGAGACCAGAACCCTCTACGACACCATTGACGGGCAGCCCATCGGCAAGGTCAACTTCATTTTACGCGACTCCCGCAACCGTCTGTGGCTCACCATTTCGACCAGGATCACAAACTGGATGCGGGCGGTGCATCCGGATATCGCCGACGGATATATCGCTTTGGCCGATGAACGAGGGATTCGCATTGTGGCTGACGGCTTTCAGTTTACCAACGAAATCCGTTTTGACGCCCGGGAGGAGTTTCTCTATGTTGTCGAGACGACCGGGCGCCATATTAGTCGCCTGAGGGTCAAACCTGACGGATCACTAAAGGACCGGGAGGTGTTCGGGCCGCCGGATCTCGGGCCAGGCGGTTTTCCTGACGGCATTGCCTTCGATTCTTACGGCAACCTCTGGGGAACCCTCGTGTTTGGCGAAAAGCTCTTTGCCATCACGCCCGAAGGCGATTTGCGGATCATCTTTGATGACGGGGATCCGGTGGTCATTGCCGAGCTCGACCGGCATTTCTTTGCCGGTACGGTTGCGCCCGAACAGATGCTCCAGTGCAAAAGCAGCGTCGCGCCCTGGATGGCAAGCATCACCTTCGGCGGCACCGATTTAAAGACCGTCTATGTGGGTACTTTGATGGGAACAAACATCCCCTGTTTTAGATCGCCTGTTGCCGGATTGCCAATGGTCCACTGGTGACGATGCCGGCTTTTTTTTGGCCCGGTCATGATTTCCTCCCGGTCGCCTTCCCTTACCCCGACCCAGTGGAGCCACCGGGCGAAGATGCATCCCGGTGGTTTCGGCCAATAGTCAATTATTTTGCGAAACAGTTCCAGCACTTACTTTTGCGTGACTATTGAGTTTGTCCGTTGCGGGTGGCCACGCAATATGCTCGGTGCTTGCCGCTTGGCGTAACGCTCTGCCTTCTTTTCCTCTGCGGGAGGGGACATAAGGAGAGGGAAATATAATGAGAGGGCATCCCCTTGGTTTTCACCGGCACGCCGCCGCAGTGCCGGCAGACGGATCGGCTGCTAAAATCGGCGCCACGCTTAACTAAATTATCGCCGTAAGTGCCAATTTGATCTTGACTTTTACCAGCTATTCTAATAGGAAACGAAATCGCAAAAGGTCAGCAGATTTATTCCTCGCGGAAATGAATGATACAAGAGCTTGGAACAACAGCCCTCACCGTCATATCCGCGAAGCCCGGTACCCAGAATATCATTGGTAATACTGGAGTTCGGCCTTCGCGGATATGACGGTTGGTCTTGTGTGGTTGCGCAAAGTTCAAAAAAATTTATACTGACTAACGGTCCCATCGTCTAGTGGTCAGGACGCTGGCCTCTCACGCCGGAGACAGGGGTTCAACTCCCCTTGGGACTACCATGAATGATATAAGGGGGTTATAGTGAAAGCTAAAACCCCTTTATCGTTTCTAAAAAGTGGCGCTCACCACACTCGGAACATGAATGGGGCAATCCCGATCTACGGGCAGCCAAGGGCCATTTATCAACTATTGAAGTCGTGATTCTGGATTGATTGATCGACCTTGCTATCTTCTTTTCGGCGGTCAAGGCTTCCTCCTTGGCCTGGTATTTGGTGGTACAAGCACTCTAACCGAAGAAAAGACCGACGGCCGCTTTTTCTCCCCCCCAACCGTATGGGAAGAGCCTGACTTTTACATCTCATATATTGCTGATATTGCTAGAGATATATACATTTAAAGCCTTGGGTTAACGACATTGAATATTACTTTAGTACTACCCCCTTTGTATTATGGAAATTATCAAGGATAGTCCCTCTAACCGATTTTCTGACGATCTTAAGCGCATATTGGATCATGCACGCGGAAAACCGATCACGCTTAAGGAGATAATCGAGATCCTCCATGGCCGGGGCTTAGATATTGTGATCCTCATTCTGGCCCTGCCATTCTGCATTCCCATTCCTCTTTTAGGACTTTCAACCCCATTTGGTTTGGCGCTCATGTTCCTGGGGCTTCGCATCGCTCTTCGCAAACATCCCTGGCTCCCCCGCAGGCTTCTTCAACGCGAGATTCCCTATCAAACACTGGTCAAAATTATCCGGGTGGCGTTGAAGGTCACCACCCGATTGGAAAAGGTCCTTCGTCCCCGATACATATTCCTCAAACAGTGGTCAGCTTTTACCACCTTGAGTGGTCTAATCATTACTTCGAACGCATTTCTCCTGATGCTTCCACTACCTATCCCTTTTAGCAACACCCTGCCTGCTATATCTATCGTCCTGACTGCCGCCGGGATGATAGAAGAGGATGGCGCGGTTATTGTAGCAGGCTATCTAATGGCTGTGATTTCCTGGCTTTACATTCTCTTTCTGTGGCTCATGGGAAAGATAGCATTAAATCTCCTCAATCTGTTTTAGCCGACGTGGAGGCACACAAAATAGCTTCATCTTTTTTTGTGTTTAAACCTGTAATCCTTGGACTTAATAAATATCTCGGCGTCAATACCTGCGACCTTCTAAAAATTACCCACGGAGTCATTTTCGCGCAGGCGGGAAAGACAAAACTTCTTGACAAAATTTTCTATGAGAGTAATCTTCAACAATCGGAATGCGTCATCTGCGGATACACTTTCTTTTAAAGAAAGGACCTGCCATGAAGAGAATTTTCTTAACCGTTTGCTTGATTCCCCTGTTTTTGTTAACACAAACCAATTCTTCCCCGTGCTTCACCGGGGGAGACATCACTCTTTCTCCACCTGTGGTTATCGCCCAGGCGGCAAAGGTGGTCCAGCAAGAACCATCCTTACGGGAGGCGATTGACCAGTACGAAAAGGAAAATTACGAAGAGGCGATTGAGGCCCTTGAATTGTTGAGGAAGCGCGATCCTTCTTCCTCCATGACGGCCTTTTTCCTGGGGATGGCGTACAAGCAGACGCAAGATTTTCCCCGGGCGGCCTCCCAGTTGGAGGCGGCGGTGACCATAAGGCCTCCGGTCAGGGAAGCGGTAGTGGAGCTTATAGATGTTCTCTACCGGCTCGACCGCTTGGGGGAGGCCAGGAAGATGATAGATCTGGCGCAAAGAGAAGGGATCGCCCCGGCCCAGGTGGCATTTTTGGCTGGCCTGGTTCTTGCCAGGGATAACAGGCATCAGGACGCCGTTGCGTCCTTCGAGAAGGCCAAGCGGCTTGACCCCGCCCTGGGCGCCGCCGCCGATTTTCAAATCGCCATTGCCCATATGAAAGAGCGGAATCTTCCCCAAGCCAGGCAGCGTTTGCAGGCCGTCATTCAGCAGGATCCCCTGTCGGACATGGCGGGTTTCTCCCGCGCCTACTTGGCCTCCGTGGAAGAGGCGATGTATCAGGAGCGGCCGCTCCGGATTACCCTGGGCTTTATGGGAAGTTACGATACCAACATGATCCAGAAACCCCTCGAATCGGCTGTGGCAGCGGGAATTACCAATGAGAAGGCCTTTGTCCTGAATTCCTCGGCTAGACTGGACTACGTGCCCCGTCTTCCCGGCGGCTGGATGCTTCAGGCCAATTATTCCTTTGCCAGCGCCCTTCATTCCAAGAACACCCATTCCCACGATTCCCTGGCCAACTCCTTCAGCGTTACTCCCGGGTACAATTTCGGGCGCATGTCCATAAGCCTTTTGGCGTCCTATACTGCGGCGTTACTTCGCGTTGATCCCGATCTAAATCCAGCACCCGATTCCGCGCCGGGTTATAAAAATTATCTCGATTATGCCACCGGCGGCGCCATCTTTCGGTATATGGTGGATACCAGGAATCTGCTGGAGCTATTCGCCGGTTATGATCACAAGGATTATCACAATCAGAAGATCGCAAACCCGGAGGGCAACCGAGACAGCGAAGGTTTCCGTTCCTATTTGAGCTGGGTATGGCTCTTCCGGGAGAATGCCTTTTTCAACCTCCGGTACGAATACACCTGGGAGCGAGCCCGGGGCATCTGGTGGGAAAATCAGGGCAACCGGTTCAGTGTAAATCTTAGTTATCCACTCTTGGCAGGCGAACCGGTCAAGAAGTCCGGCCAGTTGAATCTCCAGGCCGGCGGGTCGGCCCTTTTCCAGGACTACCGCCATGAGCGGCCTTATCTCGCTACGGATGGAACCGTCAAATCAACAGCGAGAAGAGACCGAGTCTATACGGGACAATTGGGTCTTTATTACACCTTATCTCGCTACGCGAGTATCATTATTCAATATGTCTATACGAAAAGCGATTCGAACATTCCTGCCAATGAATACAACAGGGACCAGTACATGGCGGGAATGGAGTTCCGGTTCTAAGGATTTAAGCGATAACAGGGAGGAAATCAGATGAAGACAAAGAATTTTTTTGCAATCCTGATCGCCATAACGATTGGGGTCACACTGATATCCGGCCAGGCTCTCGCCTCCGTGGTGGGCAAGTTTACCTCCGTAGAGGGTATTGTAGATATAACCAGTCCAGGAAAAGAGGCCCGGGCGGCGGCGGCGGGCGGGCCCGTATCGGTGGGAGATTTTATCCGCACCAAGAGCAAGTCCCGCTGCGAAATTACCTACCTGGACGGCAATATCATCCGTCTGTCCGAGGCCTCCCGCCTGCGGGTGACCGAATACTCCCTGGAGAAGAACAATCAGACCATGGACCTCTTTCGGGGGAAGGTGCAAAGCATCGTAAAGACGGCAGCGGAAGTGACCGGTGTCGCCAAGGGCGGACGCTTTGAGATACATACCCCAACGGCGGTGGCCGGTGTGCGGGGGACTAATTTCTTCGCCTACCACCAGGCGGGGGTCTCCGGTTTTGCCTTTCATACGGGGACAGGATACGGCTACAACCGGAAAATGCCTCTTGATGTAAGAACCATAAGACCCGGGTTCGCTATGCTGGTGACCCATCCTGATGCCGTCCCGCTCATCCGTCCTGCCACGCCGGAAGAACTGCAACGGCACGAAAAGGACACCGCGCCGGGGGAAAAACCGCAAGAAAAGACTGAGAGCAAAAAAGAAGAGGGCAAAATAGTCATTGCCGCGGGCGCCACCGATGCGAGGGAACTGGCCACGGGCGCCACCGATGCGAGGGAACTGGCCAAGGCCGCCGAAATCCCGACGGAGGGCAAGTTTGTTCTTAAATTGCCTGAGCCTCCCTTTATCGCCGCTACCATAGCCGACACCCCTACCCCTCCACCGGCGACAGTCGTGACCGGCACTACCTTCGCGGCGCCCTTGAATCTTTCTTTCCTGAGCTCAGGCAGCCTGAGCGGAACGATCAGTGACACGACCAATAGCGGGATACTGAAACTATCCGGCACCCTGAACCCATCTGCAAATATTCCCAACACCTGGGGGCAGCAGCTTGATTTCACCCTGAGCAACGCCTCCGCCTTTTCGGGCGCTCTCAGTGCCGTTTCCGGTTCCTGGCGGGGACTCCTGGGCGGCATCTACGTGACTGCGGATAAAAAAGTTGGCTTCCTGCAGGGAGGGCTGGACGGCACATCTTCGCCCTTTGAGGGGCAGGGCACAATCGTTCGGGGTCCTACCCTCGGTAATGTTAGTTTTACGCCGGGGGAATTGGCGGGCAAGTTGCGTGGCGACTTAGACCTGCCCCTGCCGCTCTTGGGCAGCATAACAGTGGGAGGTGCTGTCGGACCAGATTACGAGGGGGAAGGCGATACCATCTTGCGGGCTGTCGACACCACCGACGGACGCATTCTTGGTTACTGGAGCGCGCGGCTTGAGGGGGGCAATTACCAGAATCCCGGCGGAGGCCGTAACTGGGCGAGCCGCTACGGCGCCTGGGGGGGATCATGGCAAGATCGCTACTACATGCTCACCAGCAATCTCCGTAACCAGAGTTTGGTTACAGGCACGGACGATCTGGCCGGTCATACGACGATCACCGGCCGGCTGACCTATCTGGACGAAAAATACCTGGGTGTCGCAAGCCTCGACTACCGGGGATACTACTACGGAAATTTGGGGAACTACCGGGCCTCTGGCATTGGGACGTACGAACTGACGCCGCTTACGATGACGGGCACCCCCTATGGATATCTGCTGTATTTTGATTCTGAAAAAAATGATTTGTCCAATATAGGCGCTGCGTCTGGTCTGCTGGGCGCGGTGGCCAACCCCCTGCTGGGCGAGAGGCAGGCCGCCGTTTATATGACGGGAAGCCATAGATATTACGGCGACGCTGCTCCCCCTGGCACTCTCCTTCTTTACGGCAGCGGCTGGTATCTTGAGGGAGAAATCGGGATGGATACCCCGGTAACGACGGACGACGCCAAATATAACGGCTTCTTCGTCGGCATATGGAGCGGAGGCCAGATCGAACGGGCCAAGGCGCTTACCCTCTACCGCTACAAGGGAGACAATGGTGCGGCAGGCTACCTCTACGGCGATTTCGCCGGTTTCTTCTATAATGATTTGATGATGTGGGAGGCCCAAGGGGAGTTACGTTCGGTTGAGCAAGCCGCCTCTACGCCGGAAGATAATATTCGCTATATGCTGCACTTTGAGGGGACTGGCGCCGGGTCATTCGGACAGGGCTTAGGCAGCCTTACCGTGGCCACCGTCCAGGCCGATACGATCGGATATCAGGATCAACCCTGGGGCATCTGGAACATGGGACTAGGCGGGACCTATAGCGGAACGCCCGCCTCCAGCTTTACGGCCAGGATAGGTGGAGGTGGCGAGATATACTACGGTTACGGTTACTGGCTCGCCGATCTTTCCGGCAGCAACTGGCAGATGGACCGGTTCGACGCCGTCCTCACGAACGGGCGTTCCCTGACTCCCACGGCAATGTACACTTTTGCCACCGCTCCCTATGGCACGATTTACGGCACCTATGCCAATGGAATATGGCAGGCGACGGGGATTGGGACCTACAGCATGACTCCCCTGGCCTATCGCGGAACTGTTGCCGGCGCTTTCGGAGACTGGACCTCTACTCATGCAGATGTTGGCCAACTGGGCGAAGTTTTTGGTCTCCTCGGGGGGACGGGGTCCCTCTTCGTAAATTTGAGTTCAGGGGTCTATACGCCGCAGGCCTTCCTCGCCCTGGGAAACTATGGCCCAGAGGCGACCGGCAACCTCTTTTTTGGCAAGATTGACGATGGAGGAATCGCTTTACAGGCGGGCATCTTCAATATAGAACTGGGCGGAGTACGTCTGCCTGACACAAATATCTTCCGCACCCTGGGCCTTGGCCTCTACATGCGGCCCACAGGAGACAATACCTACGAAGCGGGCATCCTCTCCTCCGGTATTTTTGACCTCAACCTCTACCCTGATCTTGCCATGTGGGAGATGCCCTGGGCAGCGGGCAGCCTCCAGGCAACAAGGATGAACGCGGACTTCCGGCCTGAAGAGGAAGAAACAATGATCTATAATACCAGCATCTTCGGCCGTGTCGGTGGCGGCGGATACATCCAGGGTATGGCGCAGGCCTTGTTCTCCGCCTCCGTGGGAGTCGAATACTGGGGAATCTTTACCGCCTCTTTCGGTGGACAGGGGGCCTTCCCGCTTGCCACCACGACCGCCCACCGCAACTTGGGCGGCATGATCAGAAGCGAAGATGGAGAATATACCCTCGCCTACTGGATCGGCACATCCCAGCCAGAGCTTCCCCAGGGTGGCCAGGGTTATTTTGTAGGCGGTTTCGGCGGCTACTTCCTGGGCCAAACCTACGGCGATATTATTGGAGGGCGCCTACTGGGTGTGGCCTCAACAGGAGGATACAGTGGCATTTTGGGCAGCCCTTACCGGGAACAGGAAATGGCCTTTACGGCAATGGCGACTAACTCGCTACCCTCCTTCTTAGGCGCCAATTCCGGCTTCGTCTCTCAAGGAGACATTCATGGTTTCGGCGGGGCGTTAACGTCGCCTTTTAATTCGAATTCAAAGCTGATGCTCCTGGGCGTCTACAATAACCCGAAGAATTATTCCCTCTTGCGTACAACCATCGCCGGAGAGGCTTATGACTATGACTATGACTTCTACTTTACGAGTTCCCTGCGGGCCTTCGCCCTGCCTACGGAAGAGGGCGCCTGGAAGGGAAAGCTCATCGGACCCTATTATAAATGGAACCCTGGCGAACTGGGGGTCATCCTGTCCGCAAATGTTCCTCTCAGAACCTACGCCGGGATCAATCCGCGAGGCGAGGAGGGTGGCGGGATGTGGGAGGTGGAGGGGGCAGATTTGCAGGTCTATCCCCTTGCGACGCATCTTGTGTATCCACAGTTCATGGTCGAAAACTCGACCAGATCCGTCTGGGACCCGGCCAGCCGCGTCACTGGATTTGCCGGCGGGGTCTTAGTGAACTTCCGGGACGATACGGTATTTAGCGTCACCGGCCAGCCCTGGCGCCTGATCGCCTCAACCGTTGCCGGGACATACACTGGTCAAGGTGGGATACCGGGGGCAGGAACGGTCATGGAGTGGTTGGGCCACCCCGCTACCGGTGAGAACAGGGAATTCCGGCAGGTCCACATCGAGTCCGTTGACGCCAACAATGTCTTTTCCGGACGAATGAATGGGGCCGTGGTGGAATGGCAGTCTGCCAAGACCTTTGTGCAGGGCGGCGAAATCGCGGGACTCTTCGACCCGCAGAAATCCTCCTGGAGGGCCATAGGCACAAGCGCCCTGATGGAAACGGGGGCGTTTTTGCAAATGCAGGGGGGCGCCACAACTACCCAAACCGCCAATGCCACGCTCAAGGCCCTCAATATTCCGGCGGTAGAGGTGGGGAGGGCGAACTTGGCTCAAGGGCCAGAACCGGTCAATGGACTTTACGGAGTTACGATGCACAATGTTACTTTCTTTGCCAACTCCACCGGCGGGGCGCCCCGGATCTGGGCGACAAACAATGTCAGCGGCAACTACAGTTCCCCACCGGTTGTCCCGCCATCTGCGCCTCCAATAGCTGTGCCCCTTTCCGGCGGCGGTCTTAACGCCACTTTCGAGATAAACAACTGGAGCGTCGGCAGGTGGACCGCCGATGTTAATGGCTCAGGCGCCCTTACGGCGGGAGCCTACCTGGCCCCCATTGTCTTCAACGGGGGCGCGGCGGGCACTTTCACAGGAACAACCTCTGGTTCCTTAACCGGCACGGCGGCCGGGGTTGCCGTATCCGGCGCGGCGGCCGGGGGTTCCGTGGTTCTTCCGCAATAATTATGGTTTGTGGCCGTCCTTACCCGGCGCCTGTCAAGAGCTTTATTCCCAGGTGCGCCGATCCTCGATTTTTTTTGCCCCGGCGGGGATGGCGCCCCTAGGCAATATTTCCACCTCGCCCCTAACCCGTAAAATGTCCTGCAGCGACAGGGCAACCCGGGCCCTCAATTCCTCGGGCTGAAGGCAGGTTTCGGTCAACTCCACCCGCAGGAGCATCTTGTCCTGGTGCCTTTCTCTGGTCACCACCACCTGGCAGGCGCATATTTCCGGGAATTTTGCCGCAACTTGATCGACCAGACCAGGATGGATAAACATCCCCTTGACCTTGGTAACCTGATCGACGCGACCGATGATTTTGACCAACCGCCCGGAGGTGCGGCCGCAGGGACAGGGCTCGTCATTGTAATAGGAAAGATCACCCGTGCCGAAGCGGATCAGCGGATAGACCCTGTTAAAGCAGGTGCCGACCACCTCTCCCACCTCCCCCGGCCCCAGTTGTCTGCCGCTTGCCGGATCAACAATTTCCACAATACAATCAGCGGGAAAGTGCATACCATTCTTTTCGGCGCACTCGAAGCCCAGGCAGCCGATATCGGCGGTGCCATAGCTCTGGCGGACCGTAATTCCCAGAGAAGACTCGATCGCTTGCCGCAGTGATTCGGGCAGCATCTCCGCCGCGACAAAGGCGGTTTTTAGCTTAAAATCTTTTTTGGGGCGGAATTTCATCTCCCGGGCCTTCTCGATGATGGTGTTTAAGAAGCTAGGCGTCCCGAGAAAGCCTGTTACATTCATATCTCTTAGTATTTGCACCTGTACTTCCGTGTTGCCGAATCCGGCGGGAATGGTGCGGCAGCCCAGCATTTTCAAGGATTCATCGAGCATGAAGGCAAAGGGCGTCAGATGAAAACCAAAAGTGATTTGACAGATATCGCCCGGGCGAAATCTCGCCGCCCAAAGGGCCTGGGCCCAGCGGGTGTCGTCGTAGTGCATTTCTCCCGGCTCATATATCGGCCCCGGGGAAACAAAAATCCGGCGTAACATCTCCGGCGCCACCCCGTTTAAGCCGCCAAAAGGCGGATTTTTCTTCTGCAGCGCGATAAGATCCGTCTTGCCTATGACCGGTACCTTCTCCAGATCGGAAATAGTCTTGATTTCGGTGGGGGTTAAACCAGCCCGGTCCATTACGTCTTTAAATGCCGGGGCGTTTTCGTAGGCGTACTTGACGATTTTTTGCAGCTTGCGGTGAAGATCCTTTCTCCTTTCACCGGGCGATAATGTTTCCTTTTCGGCTAGGAAATAGCCGTTTTTGCGATTGACCTGCGCCATCAACGACCTCCCGATAGCAAAAATTCAGAAGAAAGAGGGGACCGCCTTGATCAAAAAACGGTCCCCTTTTTATTAGCTATTCCCGGTTACTTTTTGGGCGGAAATACCCCGGTGAACGCAACACGCATGATCTGATCCCGGGGGCCTTCGAAAGTTGCCGTTCCGTTCCTTACTTCAATGGGAAAATCGAAGTCCGCCACCCCTTTCCACCATTTTTCCAGCAGATCAGTTCCCTTTACGTTCATCTCCAGGAGCCGGTGGCCGCTGGTAACGGCCAGAAGACCGTTGGTTATAAAGGCATCCAAGAGAACATTCACCCGCAGGAATTCTTTGGTCATTGCGGGTATATAGTTGTCATCATAGATCATTACCGTGTTGACCTCAAAATCTTCGAAAGCCACGGTAAACTTGAGGTCATCGAGCATCACGGCGGCCTTGTTAGGATTCTCGATGGCAAAGATAAACGCCAGCGCCAGGGGAGCCGCCCGGCGGTTGGGGGCATCGAACCAGTAGCCCCAATAGCCGGCGATCTCCACCCGATCCAGTGTGATTACAGGCAGCTTTAGAGTTTCAACCTTTTTGGCCGCCACGGGTTTTTTAGCGGGGGCGGCCTGAGTTCCATGGGAGGCAGCTCCGCATAGGGTTACGGTAAAACCGATTACTGTGAATAACACCAAAATGGTCATGACAGCTTTTTTCATCTCTCCCCTCCCTTTAGGTCATCCAGCGTTTCCTGCGTTTATAATGTTTGACATCCCGAAAGCTCTTCCTCGCCCCCAGATCGGTCAAGCCAAGATAGAAATCCTTGATATCCGGGTTTTTGGAAAGCTCCTCGGCAGTATCATCCATAACAATCCGGCCATTCTCCATCACATAGGCATAGGGCGCTACACTAAGAGCGAGCTTGGCGTTTTGCTCAACTAAGAGAATGGCTATTTTTGATTCCTGATTCAAACGGGTGATGATGTTGAAAATCTCACCGATAAGCATCGGGGCTAAGCCCATGGACGGCTCATCCAAGAGCATCAGTTTCGGGTTGGCCATCAGCGCCCGTCCCACCACTGTCATCTGTTGCTCGCCGCCGCTGACAAAACCGGCCGTTTCGTTTCTCTTTTCCTTGAGGCGCGGGAAGTAATGATAGACCATCTCGAGGCCGTTTTTGATTGCCGCCCGGTCCTGCCGCAGGTGACCTCCCACGATGAGATTTTGCTCTACAGTCAGGTGCTCGAAAACCAGGCGGCCTTCGATAACCTGAATGATCCCCGATTTGGCGATCTCCTCCGCCTGTTTTTTGTCGATCCGCTCGCCCATAAAGACGATACTGCCATCGGTTACCTTGCCGTCTTCATGCTTGAGCAGTCCAGAGACCGCCTTCAAGGTGGTGCTCTTGCCGGCGCCATTGGCTCCCAGGAGAGCTACGATTCCCTCCCGGGGAACAGCAATGGAAACCCCCTTGAGTACCAGAATCACCTCGTGGTACTTCACTTCAATGCTGTTTATCTGTAATATCGGATCGCCGCTCAAGGCCATTACCTCCCATAAAAAAAGTTACCAGAATTACCAGCCAAACCACTCCTTCTCCCATCTTTCGGGCCAGCGTTTCTTTAAGTCGATATTGTCAATGAAAACAAACTTGCCCTTTTCGACGCGGAATATCGGTGTGCCCGAGGCGGGACGATGATCGGTTGCGGTAAAGCTGACCGGCATCGCGCCAATTCCCAGATCCATGTTCCGGAATGCTTCTATGGCTTTGAGGATGCCGGGACCGCTCAGTTCACCCGCCTTATCGGCAATTCTCATCGCTTCGGCCAGGATCAAGACATTGCCCCATGCCTTAACGGTGTGAATAAGCCGTTTTTCCAGGGGAACACCAGGGTTTACCAGTTTAGCGTACTTGGCAATTGCCTCCATCAGGGGCGCCTTGCCGCCAAAGAAGGCCGTAGGCGCTGCTCCCATGACCCCTTCGGCTGCCGGACCTGCCAGCCGGGGGAGGTTTTCATCGAAGCCCCAGGTATTGGACAGGTGGTCCGCGCCCAGCCCAAGCGCCAGGGCATCCTTCAATGCGGTCGCCACCGACATGGTGGTATTGCCATGCCAGACCACATCCGGTTTGAAAGCCTTGGCAGCAAGAACCTGGCTTTTGGTATCCAATGCGGTCAGCGGCACATCCTGATCGGGACCGATTTCAAATCCCAAGAGGGTAGCCTGATCTTTTATCGCCTTGATTGGGGCGCTGGCATAGGGGGAAGGAAAAGCATAAAAGCACAAGAAACGGGGTTTTTCTCCCTTCTCGCGCCGTTCCTTGAAGCGGGCGTCCTTGAGCCAGACGTGATCAAACCAGGTGGTCAGCGCCGACCGGGCATGAGAGGAATAATCGGCAGAAAAGAAGAGATTATAGGGGGTCTTCTTGGGATCAGTCAGATGGGCAGAATAGGACGCTGAAACATAAGGGATCTTGTCCCTGGTAATGGTGGGCGAAAGGGCCTCCGTGTCCCCTGTCCCCCAACCTAAAACGGCCACCACCTTGTCAAAGTCACGAAATCTTTTGTAGGTGGTTATCGCCTCGGGAATCCGGTAGCCGTAATCATACTGAAAAAGCTTGATCCTCTTGCCGTTGATCCCCCCGGTATCGTTGATATAGGTAATCGCTTCGGCTATTCCCATGGCATAATCCTTGCCGACATCCGAAGTAGCGCCGGTGGTGTCATTGAGGGAACCGACCCGCACCTCTCCTTTTAGACTAACAGGCGGCGAAGGTTTTGCGGTTTTTATGGGTTCTACCGCGGTCTTGGGCGCTTCCTTGGCCTTCGCTGCGTCTTTCGCCTGCGCCCAGGCGCTGCCGCCGATGCCGCAAAGGACCAGGGCTGTTGCCGCTAAAAAAATTATCATTCTCTTCTTCATCACCATTCCCTCCTTCTTAGTTAGAGTCGAAAATAACGCCTGGTTTCCCTATTTTCCTAAACCAGCAAACCGTGAACCATGAACCTATCAACCGTGAGGCAGTCGCCTGCGCTAGTAGGAGAAGGGCCACAAATTAAAGTAATTTTTGATCTGCCACCAGCGATAGGCCAGACCGTTTGGTTCATAGATAAGGAAGAGACAGATGGCCAGACCAAATGCCGCTTCCTTGATAAAGAGGAACTTCATCGAGAGTTCCGGATAGAAAGGCATGAGCGGCACCAGGGCAAACTTGAGGGCTTCGAGGATCAGCACCATGAAAAGCGAACCAAAAAAGACGCCGTGAATGCTGCCCACGCCGCCGATAAGTATTACGCCCACCAGCCACAATGACCAGAACCAGGGAAAATGTTCGGGACTAAGCGCTGCGAGGGTGGAGACCCAGTAGGCGCCGGCCACGCCGCCGATAAAGCCCGCCACGAAATAAGCCAGGAGTTTATACTTGACGATATTGATGCCCATGGTTTCGGCGGCAATGTCATTGTCCCTGATGGCAATCCAGGCCCGCCCGACTCGCGATCTAAGCAGGTTTACCACCGCCATGGTGAGGATCACGATGAGAAACGCCCCCAGCAGATACACTTTAATGTCGTCATCGAGCGCGATGGGCCCGATGGTGATGCTGCCGGGCGGCAATGAAAAGGCCTGCCCCCGTCCGCCAATCTGGCTTACGTACTGGGTAAGGATAAAATCCACCGTAACGAACTGGGCGGCAAGCGAAGTCATGATCAGATAAAAACCCTTTACCTTGGCGGAGGGCAGGCCAAAGAGAACAGACCAAAGGCCGGCCACGATGCCGCCTACGAAAATGCTCAGGAGATAGGGAACGTTCAACTGCAGCATCAAGAGGGTGCTAGTATAGGCCCCCACGGCGAGGAAGGCCGCGTGCCCCAGGGTAACCTGACCGCAGTAACCGATGAGGAGTTGCACCCCCAGGGCGCCCATGGCCGTGTAAATGATCAGGGTGGCCACTCCCACCATGTACAGGCCGCCCCAGAAAGGAATAAAGTAAAACACAATGAGTCCCAGCAAGATCATCTTGGCCATGATAAACCTGGTCTGCCACCAGGCATGATCCTGCCGGTAATACTCGTGATAGACGCCGCTCGGTAGATAAGACATGGCTATACCCTCTCAATCCTTTCCCATCCCCACAGACCGTAAGGCCTGAACAGAAGAATGATGACCATGAAGACAAAGGGGGCTATCTCTTTAACCCCCCCCGGAGTTAACTGGTCCAGGTAGGCGCCGCTGAGATTCTGGAGAATCCCAATCAGGATCCCCCCCACAATCGCCCCCGGAATTGAATTCAAGCCCCCCAGAACCACCGCGGGCAGTACCAGGAGACCCAGGTAGCCTACGGAAATGTTAAGCCCGTTGATATTGCCCAGAAGAGCGCCGCCAACGCCGGCGGCGATGAAGGCTATTCCCCAGGCGGTGGCATAAACAAAGCGGGCGCTGATCCCCAAGGACAGGGCTGCTTTTTCCTGATCGGCCGTGGCCTGCATGGCCAGACCCCAGCGGGTGTACTGGAAGAAGGCGACGAATATGATCAGCAGCACCAACGCGGCCGCAAAACTCCAGATATAAACCTGGCCGATTATTATCCCCATGATATTCACCGGTTCAATGGGGAAGATGGGCGGCGTAAAGACCACCGTGTCGGTGCCCCAGATGAACATGATGACCCCGCGGAAGAAGAAGGACAGGCCCACGGTGACCATGATCACGGTCAAAACCGGCTCGCCTATGAGCTTGTCCAGAAACAGCCTTTCGGTGATGAGCCCCAGGATAAACCCGATAACCACGGTTAAAATGACCGCGAGCCAAAAGGGAAAACCCCACAAGTAGAAGCTAAGACAGATGTATGCCCCTATGAGGACCAGCTCGCCCATGGCCAGATTGAGGACCCCGGAACATTTGTAGATAATCGTCCAGCCCAGGGCAACCAGGGCGTAGATGCCCCCCACCATGATTCCGGTAATAATCGCCTGGAAAAAAAGATCCATTATTTTCCCTCCTCCAGTTTTATTTTTTGAACATGGAGATCCGCCTTGATCCGTATCACTCGGCCATCCTCGTAGGTTATCGAGGTGTCGATATTAATATTATCCTTGCCTTCGTAGATTGCAGCGAGAATGTCCTGGTAGCGGGTTTCCAGAAATCCCCGGCGAATCTTTCTCGTCCGGGTGAGTTCCTCGTCATCGGCGTCGAATTCCTTGAACATGTTAACGAAACGATGGATCCGGGCTGCTGGTTTTAGACCTCTGTTGGCCTCGCTGATCTGCTTTTCCACCAGGTCATAGACCTCTTTTTTCTGAGAAAGTTCCTGGTAACTGGTGTAGTTGAGTTTTCTTTCGTCCGCCCATTTTCCAACCACGGCATAGTCGATACAAATCACTGCCGACATGAAGGGTCTATTATTTCCTATGACCCAGGCATCTTTTACGTAGGGGCTGAATTTCAGACGGGTTTCCAGATATTGGGGGGCAAAGATGCTGCCGTCGCTTAATGTCATCACGTCGGCGGTGCGATCGAAAACCACCAGATGGCCGTCATCGTCGATGAACCCCTTGTCGCCGGAATAGAGCCAATCCTCCCGGAGGCTCTTGGCCGTGGCTTCGGGATTCTTATAGTAACCCAGAAATACCGAAGGGCTGCGGGAGATGATCTCGCCATCGGAGGTGATTCTGATTTCCGTCTCCGGCAGCGGCGTTCCTACGGTGTCAAACTTTACGTCGCCATTGCGATGCAGGACCGAGATGCCGGCAATTTCGGTCTGGCCGTAAATCTGCTTGAGATTGACCCCGATGGCATGGAAAAAACGGAAATGTTCCGGCCCCATTGCCGCGCCTCCAGTATAGGCGTTACGGATATTTACCAGGCCAAGGTGATCCCTTAGTTTTTTGAACACCGTAATGTGGGCGAGCCAACGCAGGAAAGTTACATAGAACGGCACGTACTTTTTCTCAAACTTCAAATCCGCGGCCCAGTAGCCAATTTTCATGGCTAGATCAAACATCTTCCGCTTGATCCAAGAGGAATCGAGATGTTTTACCTGAACCGTTCTGGTCATCTGCTCGTACATCCGGGGCGGAGCAAACATAACGTGGGGAGCGATTTCCCTGATATTCTCCTGATTGCTCTCTGGCTCCTCGGGAAAATTAATGGTAAATCCCACCCGCAGACCGCTTGACACCGACATCATCTGCTCTCCGATCCAGGCAAACGGCAGATAGGAAACATAGGAATCTTCCGGAAAACAGGGATCAACCGTCATCATGTTTTTCCCCATGCTGATCATGTTTTGGTGGGAGAGGAGCGCGCCCTTGGGCAGGGCGGTGGTTCCGGAGGTGTAGAAGAGCAGGGCGACATCCGTGGAATTGCCGGCGGCGACCATCCGCTCAAAAAGGCCCGGCTCACGAAGTTCCCAATCCTGGCCTATTGCGATCAGTTTTTTTAAACTAAGTAAAATGGGGTGATCGTAGTCTCTCATCCCCTTGGGATCATCCCAGATAATCCGTTCGAGATTAGGGCACTTATCCAGGATGGAAAGACCCTTGTCGACCTCTTCCTGTCCTTCAACGAACAGAAAGCGGGCGTCGGAGTGGTTGATGATATAGACAACCTCATCGAGCATACAGTCCTGAAAAAGCCAGACCGCGACACCTCCGGCGCACATGATCCCCATTTCGGCCCAGAGCCCCTCCGGCCGGTTGTCGCCAATCATGGCCGCCTTTTCACCTCTCTTGAGGCCCAGACTGGCCAGTCCCAGGGCAATGTGGCGAACATTGTCCAGGTAAAGCTTCCAGGTGATCGGGCGCCAGATGCCAAATTCCTTCTCCCGCAGGGCGATCCGGTCGTCGCCGAAATTCCTGGCGGCAGCAAGAAGCATTTTGGGCAGAGTCGGGTTGTCGGATGTGGCGATACTGGTTTGAGTGGCATTATCTCCGTGTGGCATACAGATCCTCCTCCCCCAGGTAGGCTTTGACTACAGCGCTGTCACTTTGTATCTCGCGGGGCGTTCCTTCGGCGATTTTGTAGCCGAAGTTCAACACCGAAACACGATCGGAAATATCCATCACTACGCCCATATCGTGTTCGACAAGGATGCAGGTGACCTTCCAGCGCTCGTCTTGATTGATGTCCAGGATAAAACGGGCCATATCCTCAACCTCTTCCAGATTCAGACCGGCCAGCGGTTCATCCAGAAGCAGCAGGCTAGGTTTGAGGGCGAGCGCCCTGCCCAGCTCTACCCGCTTCTGCAGGCCATAGGGAAGCATGGCAACGGTTTTATTGCGGATATGGGGAATTTCCAAAAGGTCGATGATTTCTTCTTCGATGAATTCCCGGGCCTTGGTTTCCTCCTGGGAGGTTTTTCCAAGATAGACAATGCCGCTTAATATCCCTGATTTGAGGTGAATATGACGACCCAAACGGATATTATCCAGTACGGTCATGCCGCGGAAAAGCTCGAGTTTTTGAAAGGTCCGGGCAATCCCCAGCTCGGCGCGGCTATGGGGCTTCAGGTCGGTGATATCTTTACCCTGAAAATGGATTCGGCCCTGGGTCGGATGATATATGCCGTTAATGCAGTTGAGCAGCACCGTCTTTCCCGCCCCGTTGGGACCGATGATCGAATGAATGCCTCCGGCCTGGACATCGATAGCGACATCTCTTAAGGCCGCTACCTTGCCAAAAAACATATGAATGTCGCGAACGGACAACATCGCCTTTTCCGGTAGCTCTGGAGCCATAAGGCCATTCTCCTTCCCTTAATAAAGATGTATTTTACGACTGTGGTAAAAAGTCAGCACGCCCAGCGCCAATTGAGGGAAATGCTCCGCCCTGGTGGCTCTATAACAATTTAGACAGGGCTGCGCCGCAGCATAGTGCGCTATTTTAATAACCGTTTTGAAAAGGATATTCGCTGATTTATTGACTTAAGAACTTTGATAGCAGCAAGACCCGCTGGATTGCGATAACTCGTTTACCAAACTGACAACAATCCCAGCGTTCCCCCTGTTTTATTTGTCTTGTTCACCCGGTGAAAAGGGTAATGCCGTATCCCTTAGCTTAGCAAATATTAACGCCTATTGTCTGCTCAAAAAGCAACGGCAATTAGAAAATTCTTGCTTACTGCCAGGCCTGGATTGTGAAAGAGGCCTGCGTTCCAGGAGAGTTACTGCTCGAGAGAATAACGGAAAATAAAATACCACACCCCAGAAACCTGGCGTTAAATATTGGGGTGCTAGCGAAGATTAACGGATTCCGCCAGGCGAAACGTCCTGTGGGGTAGGTTTATTATGACAGATGACACCTTCTGTCAAGTTTTTTTTGCTCTGATGGAGTAGAGATTAATTTACGGTTGGCCGGACATTATACCTGAGGCTCTCGTAGTAAGTCGCAAAAAGTCCGCCTTCCCTCCTCTGACGGGAAGGTTAAAAGGGAACGGATGGTAAACATATGAAATCGCGACTACTATCACCATCACCGCAAACATTCTTTCTTCAAGGGAGAGGGGGCTTTTCACTTTTTTCGAGGTCATAAAGACGGAATATTTTCGTAATGAATTGCAATCCAAAGCGTTTTCACCTCTGGGTCGGTCCAGGCGACCCGATGCCGGCAGTGGGCCGGAATTACCAAGTAATCCCCCGATTTCATATCAATACGAGCCTGAGGATCGGCAAATTCCAATACCGCCTTTCCCGTCAAGAGGATAACCAGTTCGTGCCGTTTTTGATCGTACCAGAATCCGGCAGGTGATTGTTGTCCCCGGGAAACGATCTTCTCCACGCTGACACAAGCGGTCTCTACCAGATTCTCGATTAATTCGTCGGGCGAATCCTGGTTGGGGAGCACGAAAATGTTTCCTGTTTCCATTTTTCACCTCATTTAGCCCTGTTGGTAAAGTACTGATATTGGATATCTGCGTCATCAGCTTACCGAATGAGCAAACGACGTGGCCATTTGAGCTTGCTGCCGCTTAATTTCGACCCCGCGTTTCCACCGCCGAAAAAAGGAGGGCTTGACGCTACGGTTTTTTACAGTTTACTGCCCTCTTTGGAAACTGCCGAAGAACTCAACTACCAGGGCGCAGTTTTTGGCTTTGTCTTTCTCACACTGGGAATCATGACCGGGTCAGTCTGGGCCTACAGCGCCTGGGGTTCCTACTGGAGCTGGGATCCCAAGGAGACCTGGTCGCTGATAACCTGGCTGATCTATGCCCTGATGATCCACGCCCGTTATGTGCGCGGCTGGCGGGGGAAACGGCTGGCCGTAATCGCCCTGGTGGGCTTTGCGGCGGTTTTGTTCACCTATCTGGGTGTGAATTACCTGCCCGGGCTTCACAGTTATCTGTAGGCAACAACCCCGCTTCATCATGATTATCCAGAATGCTGATTATCTCGGATCCATATTCCCTGATCTTGTCCCGGGGCAAAAGCCCCTGAGAAGCGATGCTGCTAAAGGTGAGATTTCCCAGCCGACTTATCTTCACAAGCGCCTCATCGGAGAGGATCATAAAAGAAGAACGATTTTTTTCTCTAGCCTTTTCAAAACGCCAAAGAAATAATTTTTGCAGGCAAGCCCGCTCCCGGTCGGTTAAATCCCGGCAACCTCTGATTCGCAGGTGTCCCCGCTCATCAATGCTCCTTTCCTGCCAGTTGACCGTAACAATTTGCCCAAACGCCTCCGCCGCATCCCGTTTTAGCCCATTTTTCTCCAGTGATTCATTTAGCTTACGATAAAGTTCTTCCAGGTAAAATACATCCAGGGCGGCGTATTCCAACTGCTCTTCCTCCAGGGGACGGATGTCCCATCGGGAGCGCTGGGTCTTTTTGTTTTTCTCCATTTCCACCCCCAGAAAAAACCTGGCCAGACGTGACAGGGCCAACTGCCGGAAGCCAAGGATCATCGCTGCCCGGTAGGTGTCAAAGAGGTTCGTAAAGGAAAAGCCGTAGTCACGCTTCAGCAGGCGGATATCGTTATCTCCCGCATGGGCGATTACCTTAACCTGTGGATCGGCCAAGGGAACACCCAGAAAAGAAAGATCAAGCGAGCCAATCGGGTCGAAGAGAAAAGTTGAAGAACCCGCCCGGATCTGAATCAGGCAGAGTTTGTCCCGAAAATAGCGGAATGAATCATATTCCGTATCGAGAGAGATGGTATCGGCCTGGCTGATGATTTGGCGGGCGTAAAGCAGGTCGTCGTCATTAGCCACCCATAAGTATTTTTCCATGTATGCCTTCAATCCCCCCGTTGCCCCAAATTAAAAGCACAACAGCGCCAAATCGTCAAGGCAATAGTCGGTACTTAACGATGCGCTATTCAGGGATAGCTCAAAAAACTGCCCACTTTTTTACCCCTTCACCGGGGCCGTCGGCTTAGTTTTTTCCTTGCTATTGCTGATAATATGTTAAAAGGGATTACCCTGGGGGCAGGCTAATACGGAGCTCGCCAAATCGGGAAACTCTAGGCGGAGCCGTGACAACTTCATAAAAAGTCCGCGTTCCCCTACCCTCGCGGGAGGGGATAAAAGGGAGGGGGAGCTAAATATTAGAAATGGGTCTCGCGTTACCTATTGCCAAGGTTGTCGCGGGCACAAGGCCCCTAGGCTACACCATCGGCTTTTCGTGACAAGGGATGCAGCCAAAGGCCGCAGCCGGACTTTTTCGAAGTCGTTAGCATTGATTTTGCCTGACTCCCGGAGACTGCGGAGGTAAAAACCATGACTCGCCAGATGCGGATATTAATTGCCGAAGAGGATCAGAATTTCATTTCCATGATCGCCTCCTCGCTCCAAATAGCGGGCGGCCAATACAATATGGAGATGGTTTCTTCCGGGGAAGCCTGCCTGAAAAAACTTCAGGAAGAGAGTTTTGACATTCTCATTTTAGATCACTCCCTGGCCGATGGCGACGGCCTAAAATGGCTGTGGCGTTACAACGAATTGGGGATCAATGTGCCGACTGTTTTCGTCACCGCCACCGGCGATCCCCAGATGTCGATCCAGGCCATGCAGGCCGGGGTTTTTGACTACATTAACCGCTCCGCCGAATGCGCCAAGGCGGTACCCTTCGTTTTGAACAGGGTGGTGGAGGGCTACAACCTGATGACCCAGAAGGTCAAACTCCAGAGGGAGCTGATCGAGGCCAAGAACTTCCTCGAATCGATAATCGGCAACGCCGGTGACGCAATCATGGTTATTGATTTGGCGGAAAAATTCATCTACTGGAACGCCGGGGCGGAGCGAATATACGGCTACCTCCGGGAGGAGGCCTTGGGTAAGGAAGTAGCGGACCTAATTCTTTCGTCCGACGAGACGCCGAAATCGAGAGGAGAAAACATCATCGGAAAATTGGTGGCGCAGGTCTGGAGGGACGATCTGGTTGCCGACACCCAGGCCCGCTGGCTTACCAAAGACGGCCGGGAGATAATGACCAGCACCACCATTACCCCCCTCAAGGATGCCACCGGCCGGATAATCGGCGCCTCCTTGATTTGCAAGGACATCACCGAACAGAAGAGGACGGAAGAGAAGATGCTGTTGGCGGAGCGCCTATCGAGCATGGGCGAACTGATGGCCGGGGTGGCCCATGAAATTCGCAATCCGCTGGCGGGAATCAAAATCAATACTCAAATCCTCGCCCGCGGCGACGATTCTTCGGAAATGGAAAAGCAGCTTCTGAAAAGCACCTTGGAGGGGGTCGCGAAAATTCAGAAGATCGTGGAAGATATGCTGGACTACGCGCGGCCAAAGGCGGCGGAATACAAAGAAGAGAACATCAATGAGGTTGTTGAAAAGAGCCTTGAAGTCCTGAACTCTCAATGGATGAAGGCCGGCATTGTCACATCATTCGAGCGCGGGGAGGGGCTGCCTCTGCTCAGGATTGACAAGCACCAGATTCAGCAGGTGCTGATCAATATCATGCTCAACGCCATTCAGGCCATGGAAGGAAGCGGCAAACTTTCCGTACGGACATTCTCGGCGGAGGGTTCCGCGGTTGGCCTGGAGGTGGGCGATACGGGCGGAGGCATCCCGGCCCAGCTTCTAAAAAAGATTTTTGACCCCTTCTTCACCACCAAGTCCCGGGGGACCGGGCTGGGTCTTTCCATAACCCAGAAGCTCCTGGAAAATCACGGTGCGACCATCGCTGCGGTAAGCGAAGAGGGCAAGGGAACAAAATTCACCATTATTTTTCCGGCGAAAGAGAAGCGAGATGAATTTTACTATTCTGGTCATCGATGATGAGTCCACCTTAATAACATCATTGGGAATTGCTCTTGGCGCCGCCGGTTACCAGGTACTTGCCGCCCAGAGCGGAGAAGAAGGTCTTAAGCTGTTTGACCGGGCAAAACCCGATTTAATCCTGCTCGATCACTGGCTGCCGGGTATGCGCGGCGACGAGGTTCTGCGTCTTATTAGAGAAAAGGACAGGGACATTCCGATAATCGTAATGACCGCCCAAGGATCGATTGAACTGGCCGTCAATTCAATGAAAATGGGAGCCGCCGATTTTCTGGTCAAACCTTTTGACTTGGACCAACTGGAAAACCTGATTAAGAAGGGGATCGAGAGGGTACGCCTGAAAAAAGAGGTGGAGTGGCTCCGCGGTCAGTACCAGGAAAAGTTTCAGTCCGGCGGCATCATCGCGGTGAGCGAAAAAATGAAAAGGACCCTCGAACTGGCCGCGAAAGCGGCGCAGGGTACGGACACCACCCTGCTGATTCAGGGAGAAACAGGAACCGGCAAGGAGCTTTTAGCGGAATACATTCATTTTCTCTCCCCCCGCAGCGCCAATCCCTTTGTTCCGCTCAATTGCGGAGCTATTCCCAAGGATCTTTTTGAAAGTGAACTATTCGGCTACGAAAAGGGCGCCTTTACCGGCGCCTTGGAGAAGGGCAAGAAGGGGAAGGTGGAGGCGGCTCAAGGGGGCACCTTGTTTCTCGACGAGGTGGGCGATCTCCCCCCGGAGGCCCAGGTGAAGGTGCTGAGATTTCTCGAGCAGAAGGAATACTTCAAGGTGGGGGGAGTGGAAAGAGTTATTGCCGATGTCCGAATCATCGCCGCCTCCAACCGGGATTTAAAAACGGAAGTCGAAAAGGGCAATTTCCGTGACGATCTGTATTTCCGGCTCAATGTGATTCAAATCAACATTGCCCCGCTGCGGGATCGCCAAGAGGATATTCTGGCGCTCTTTAAATTTTTTATCATGAAATTCAATGAGCAGTTCAATAAACGATTTGCCGGAATTTCCCGCGAAGCCGAAGAAAAGTTGCTTTTCTACCCCTGGCCGGGAAACATCCGGGAAATAAGAAATGTAGCGGAGCGTATCGTCCTTTTGGAAACAGGGGACAGCGTGCTTGCGGAACACCTCATCGGGCTGGTTGCCGGTCGGAACGAAAGGGAGGGTAACGACGTTGATCGTTCTTCGGTCTTTGGCTTAAGCCTGGAAGAAATGGAAAAGAGCTACATCAAGGAGGCCCTGCGGGCAAACGGCGGCAATAAAACCAGCGCCGCGAGCCGGCTGGGAATCACCCGTTCCGCTCTTTTCTACCGGATGGGAAAATACGGGATCAAATGACCTGGCCCGTGCTGCTGTCTGATTTCATCTGGTCTGCTTGAAATCAGACAGTAATGGCAAAGCCCAGCAGTAAATCATCTTCTGCCGCTAAAATCAGTTTCTTGCCTGTTTTCGTGCAGCTCTGCTTTTAGTCTCTTTGTTTCTCCGACGATTCGCGCCCCGGCGGCCAGCCTTGTGCCAGCAAGCTAAGTATCCGATATCAATGAGATATTTAAGCGGCCGCCTATCCTTCACAGCATTTTTTGTATTTTGGCATCGTCATTGCAAGTAAACAGACAACGAAACTGTGATCCGACCGGGCAATAAAATAGACCGGGAGACTTACTTGCACCGGTAAAGCTGGATGGCATGAAGGTTCTAATTGTCGAGCAGGAAGCGACCCTGCATCAGTCGCTGGCCATTTTTTTGGAAAAGTGTAGAAGATACCAGGTATCTTCCGCCCATTGCAAGAATGACGCCCTGTTTCTGTTGCAGTCAAACAGCTTCGATCTCGTGCTTTGCGCCGATGTCCTGCCCGATGGAGACGGGCTGGAAATGCTAGACGGGATAAAGAGGAGTAATCCAAAGACGGTTTCCGTGTTGATGACGGCAAAAAATGATCAGACTGCGGCAAACCGAGCGCTTAAGTCCAGCATCAGCGGCTATTTGGTGAAGCCCTTCGATCTGAAACAGTTAGAAGCGTTAATAGGTGTTGGCGGCCCATAGAATCATTACGATGACCCTCTTGTGGGCTGAAATTGTAACTTATTTAAATCTGGAGGGAAGCATACAATGAAAAGAAGAGTTTTAGTTTGGGTGATGACGGTAATGTTTGTTCTATCGGTGGCCGGGTTTGCCCTGGCTCAGGCGACGGCTCCGGCTACCCCGGCGGCGGCGCCGGGCGTTGCCGCTTTAGTTTCCGGCATGGTTGCTAAGGCCAAGGGTGAAATCAAGAGAGTGTCCGCTGCGGATGTGAAGGCCGCAATTGACGCCAAAGAGAAGGCTATTTTTCTTGATGTACGCGACAAGGATGAATTTGATGCCGGCCGCATCCCAGGAGCCATCAATCTTTCCCGGGGCAAGCTGGAGTTTAGGATCGCGGCCACGATTCCCGATCTCAATGCCAAGGTGTATGTTTACTGCTTAACCGCCGCTCGGTCGGCCTTGGCGACCAAGACCATGATGGATCTTGGGTACAAAAACGTCGTCCAGATGGATGCGCTGTTTGAAGATTGGATCAAGGCGGGCTACCCGGTGGTCAGATAAAGAACGCGCGGGGCGGCCCAAATGGCTGCCCCGGCCGTTTCATTGCGTCAGCCGAAGGGAGTGGCTTTACAGTCTTGCCCTTCGGCTTAACATTTGGAAAAAATACAATAAAAGGCAAAGGTATGGCCATGAAAGGACCTATTGTCTCCCGGCGGCGTTTTTTGCAGGGAGCTGCTCTTTCGGTGGGCGCGGTCACGCTGGGACCACAGCTTTTGGACTTCAAAAGTTGGGCCAGGGAAAATAATGACGCGCCCGTGACGCGGGTACCAACCATTTGCGGCGGCTGCGGCAACCGTTGCGCCATCTTCGCTTACGTCAAAAACAACCGGATATGGAGGATCGAGGGCAATCCGGAAGCCAACGGCAACAGGGGCCTCGTTTGCACGAAGGGCCACGGCTACATTCATGACCTCTACAATCCCGACCGGATCAAATCACCATTAAAGAGGGTTGACGGCGTTTTTAAGCCGATTTCCTGGGAAGAGGCCTACAAAGAAATCTCCCAGAAAATTAATTTGATTCTAATGCTCAATGGGCCGCAGTCCGTCTTCTGGGTCAATTTTCCGCAGCCCAACCATACCTACGCCTTAAGGCTCATGCACGCTTTGGGCAGCCCCCATTATTTCACCCACGGCTCCACCTGCTACACCGCACGCAACGCCGGCTGGAATTATACCGTCGGAAAGCTGCCCTTAAACGACCTGGCCAACTCCCGTCACATCATGATCATCGGCCGCAACCCGGCCGGCGGGGTAAATTTGGGTCAGATGGCGGAGATCGCTGAAGCCAAAAGGCGGGGGGCCAAGTTGGTAGTGGTTGACCCCCGGCACAACGAAACGGCCATTCTGGCCGATGAATGGCTGGCCATTAAACCGGGTACGGATTTAGCCCTTCTGCTTGCCATGATCCATGTCCTCATCAAAGAGGGCTTATACGACCGGGATTTTGTCCGCAATAACACCGTGGGCTTTGGCGAGCTGGAAAAAGAGGCGGGCCGATACTCGCCTGAGTGGGCGGAAAAAATCTGTGAGATTCCGGCGGCCACGATAATCCGCATCACGAAAGAGATGGCGGCGCAAAAGCCCAGGTGCCTCCTGCACCGCGGATACCACGGGGCCTTCGGCTCCCAGTATCTCAACAGCTTTCAAACCGTCAGGGCGCTGGCCATCGTCAACAGCCTTTTGGGAAACATCAATCGCGAGGGGGGAATTTACTTCCCGCCGATGCCCGAACTTGGCGAATTGCAACCGAAGCATCCGGTACCGGAAGGCCCCAAGATGACCAAGGCCGATGGAACGGGAACACCGGGCAGGTTTCCGCTCGGTTCTTACGGCGACGGCATTGCGCACGCGATCCCGGAACTGGCGCTTCGGGATGAATTGAAGTGCGGTTTTGTGTACCATAACAATCCACTGCGGACCAATCCCAATCCCAAACGGGTTATGGCGGGATACAAAAAACTGGAGCTGCTGGTCGTGATCGATACGGTGCTTTCCGAAACCGCCGCCATAGCCCATTACGTACTGCCCGAGTCTTTCTATCTGGAGCGGGAGGAGGCGGTAGATACAAAACATTCCGGAAAAAGCTGCCAGATAACGATCCAGCAGCAGGCGGTAAAACCTCTCTTCGACACCAAGACGGGCACGCAAATCATCATTGATCTCGCACATAACCTTGGGGTGGGAAGGTATTTCGATTTCAATCTGGAAGAGGCCAACCGGCTTAGGCTCAAGCCGCTGGGAGTTTCCCTGGAAGAGCTCAAAGAAAAGGGCCTTGCCGTTGTGGGAACCAGATGGAAAGATGGCTTCCAGAAATTGAACACCCCTTCGGGAAAGGTGGAGTTACATTCCTCCACCATGGAAAAACTGGGTTACCCGCCAGTGCCCCTGTGGGAAGAGCCCCTGGTTTCGCCTGATCCCAAGGATATTCATTCCTTCCGGCTGCTGCATGGAAAACAGGCCTTCCATACCCACGCCATGACCGCCAATCAGCCTTATCTTATGGAGATAACGGAGCGTTACAACCTGTTGTTCCTGTTGATGAATCGCGCGCGTGGAGAGCAGCTGGGATTGAAAGACGGCGATTTGGTGGCGATGAAATCGCTGGTGGGGGAAGGAAAGATCCGGGTGAAATTGACCGAGGGACTTCATCCCTCCTGCGTCTGGCTTCCCAGCGGCTACGGAATTTTTTCCAAACACTTGAAAACGGCCTATGACATCGGGCTGTCCTACAACGATTTTCTCCCGACCTTGTTTGACCCCACGGTCGGCCACGTCATGGCCTCGGAGATTATCGTGCAGGTGAATAAGGCTTAAAGGAGAGCCGCTATGGCAAGATACGGGATGATCATCGACGGGTCAAGGTGCGTGGGCTGTTTCGCCTGCCGCGTTGCCTGTCAGAATCAAAACAATCTCAGGGAAAAAGAGGCCTACAACCACCTGGAAGAAACTCATTACGGGAAATTCCCCGATTTCGCCCGGGAGTTCCTGCCGGTCCAGTGCCAGCACTGCGATAACCCGCCCTGTGTCTCCGTCTGTCCCACCGGAGCTTCCCAAAAGAGGAAAGACGGGATTGTTTTGGTGGACAAGAAGGACTGCATCGGTTGCAAATACTGCATCGCCGCCTGTCCCTACAACGTAAGGATCATAAAAAAAGAGGGCTACATCGAAAAGTGCCGCTTCTGCATCGAGTTTGTGGAAAAGGGTGGAAAACCAGCCTGCATGACCACCTGTATGACCGGGGTAAGGATGTTTGGCGACCTGGACGACCCCCAGAGTGAAATAGCGCGCTTTGTTGCTAAAAACAGGATTCGCCTGGAACAATTCAAGGGAACTTTGAACACGCAACCGCGGATTTTATATAGAAAGGCTTAAACAATCGAGTTTTGGCTCGGGAAGAGGGGTAAAACATGAACCGCAGGAACTTTTTTGAGGCTTTCGCCGGCGCATTGGCGTTGGGGGGCCTCTTCGCCCTGGTGGGTTGCGGTAAAAAAGAGGCTCCCGCCAGGATGGGCAACCAGGAAAAACTTTGGAAACTGGCCACCGGCCCGGAGCAGGCGGCCGAGCCGTTGGAGCTTCCCTACGCCAAGGATACCAAAGCCGCTTACCGGGAGTCATCTCTGGCCAAGGAAGATCCTAACTTCGTGCCGAAAACGGGTGGTGGGTGAAGCTGAAAAAGCCTGCCGGGCGCAGGCCAGTGAAAAAAGTGTTATCTTTGAAAGATTTTTCTACAGTTATGGGTAACTCTGGCGGTTTTTGCCAGACACTCGACAGCACTGCGGGAGCTTTGTAATGGAAGGTCAGATTTTTATTTTCTGGAACTGGGCGGTGGTTCTGTACCTCTTTGTAGCCGGGATGAGCGCCGGCGCCTTTGTCATTTCGGCTTTGGCCTTCTTAATCGGACAGGAGAAGTACGAAAAGATCAGCCGGATCGGGGCCTACATCGCGCCGTTCCCCCTGGTTTTTGGCCTTGCGAGCCTTATCTACGACCTGGAACGGCCGGCATTATTTTGGAAATTGATGGTGACCTTCCAAATTCACTCGGTCATGTCGCTGGGGGCCTGGCTGCTGGTCATTTTTTCATTTCTTAGTTTTTTTTACTTTTACCTCTGGCTGCCCGATCGTTTCGAACTCATCGATATAATTAAACGGATACCTCTGAAGTGGGAAAAGGTCAAGATCATCCGAGTTATAAAGTTGAGCCCTATCCTTCAGCAGTTGCGCCGGGAGAACCTAAACGGCCTGCGCGCCTGGATTGCCTTGGCCGGTATTCCCATCTCTCTTCTGGTGGGAATTTATACTGGTGTCCTCTTGGGAGCGCTGGTGGCCAGACCCTTCTGGAATAACCCCATGCTGCCCATGCTTTTTCTCATTTCGGCGTTGAAGACCGGAACGGCCGCGATCTGCTTCGCGGGCTGCTTCGTCAAGGGATTTGGCGGAATGGATCGACATGAGCTGGAGACGAACAAGTTCCTGGTTCATTCCATTGATTTTGTCCTGATGATCCTGTCGATCATCGCGGTCATTCTCTTTGTTTTCGGCCTTTACGTATCGCCGCGGAGCGCGGGCGATGCCGCACACCTGATCATGGGCGGTGAATTTACCTTCCTGTTTTGGGGAATCGCGGTAGGGCTGGGAATACTTGTGCCGATGGCGATCGAAATTTATGAGCTTGTTCCTCACTTCATCCGGCATCTGCCGCTGCGGGACCACAACCCCTGGCTTTCCGGAGCAATAGCAGCCTTGGTTCTGCTGGGAGGCTATATCCTGCGCCACGTGGTTGTTTACGCCGGCCAGGTTCCCCTGCCGGCTTAAGTATCACACCGGATAATTGCGGGGACACCTTATTTATTTATCTGCTTTCTTCGGAGCCGGCTTTCGGCGCTTCAATGGTCGTTTTAGCGCGGGCTCAAGCTTGTCAACAAATCCACCATCACATCCCAAATGCTTGATTCGCACCTGTTTAGGACCTTCCCTGTGCGCTACGCCGCTTGACCGCCTTTTCCACCTCCACCGCCAGAAACACCACGCTGGATAGGAGCAACGTAACGATCAGTTCCGTCAGGGTGAGCGGCTCCGTCTTGAAGATGGGGTTCAGGGCGGGCACGTAGATCGTGGCCATCTGCAGGAGGAAGGTCAACCCCAGGGCTGCGATGAGCGGACGGTTGGAAAAGACCCCCTGGGTAAACACGGACTCGCGGTCGGAGCGGATGGCCAGCACGTGTCCCATCTGGCTCAGGCAAAGGACCGTAAAGACCATGGTTTGCCAGTGGGTCTGGCTGCTTTCGAGGAACAGGGCCTGGGTGGTGATGGAAACAATCCCCATGAGCAGGCCGACCCAGACGATGTGGATCCCGAGTCCCTTGGCGAAGATGCTCTCTTCGGGGTGGCGGGGTGGGCGCCGCATCAGATCCTTTTCTCCTTTTTCCGCGGCCAGGGCCAGGCCCGGAACGCCGTCGGTCACCAGGTTGATCCAGAGGATGTGGATCGGCAGCAGGGGAATGGGCAGGCCGAAGAAGGGCGCGAAAAAAATGGTGACTATCTCGCCTGAGTTACTGGTCATGGTGTATTTGATGAACTTGCGGATATTGCCGAAGATGCGCCGACCCTCCCGGACGGCGTTGACGATGGTGGCGAAGTTGTCGTCCAGAAGGATCATGTGGGACGCCTCCTTCGACACGTCGGTGCCGGTGATACCCATGGCCACCCCGATGTCGGCGCGTTTGAGCGCCGGGGCGTCGTTGACCCCGTCCCCGGTCATGGCCACGAAGTGCCCCCGGTCCTGAAGAGCCTTGACGATCTTGAGCTTCTGCTCCGGGGCCACCCGGGCATAAACCCGGATCCGTTCCACCTTTTCCTCGAACTCCTCCAGCGGAAGCTGCGCCAGCTCCCGGCCGGTCATTACGGTCTCCCCCTTTCCCTGGAGGATGCCCACGCGGCGGGCGATCACCTCGGCGGTCAGCGGATGGTCTCCCGTGATCATGACGGGATGAATACCCGCCGTCCGGCACAGGGCCACCGCCTCGGCCGCTTCCGGACGGGGTGGGTCCAGCATGCCCACGATCCCGATCAGGACCAAATCCGTTTCCCCTTGGTCCGGATGGACCGGGTTGGGAAGGGCTTCCCAAATCCGCATGGCGATCCCCAGGGTCCTCAGGCCCTGGCTTGCGATCCGTTCGCTCGTCGCCATGACCTTTTCCCGATGGAGCGCCTCCGTGCCGTTGGCGGTGAGGGCCTGCCCGCAACGCGCCAGGATCTCTTCCACGGCCCCCTTGGTGAAGGAGACGACCTGTCCTTCCGGCCAGGGGTGGAAGGTGGTCATGAGCTTCCGCTCCGAGTCGAAAGGCATTTCGGCCAGACGGGGGAAGGTCTTGTCCAGGTCTTCGCGCCGGAAACCCTTTTGGCGGGCCAGCTCGAACAGGGCCGTCTCGGTGGGGTCGCCCTGGAGGGTACCGTCAGCCCCCTGACGGGTGTCGTTGCAGAGGGACAGGGCAGTCAGCAGCATGCCCAACGGGGAGGCTTCCCAGGAAGACGCCGTCGCCGGATCGGCAGCAGGCAGATCGGCTGCCGCGATCAACTGGTCTTCTATGTAGACCGCCTCAACAGTCATGCGGTTGAGGGTCAGGGTGCCGGTCTTGTCGGAACAGACGTAGGTGACCGATCCCAGGGTCTCCACGGCGGGGAGCTTGCGGATCAGCGCGTGCTGCTTCACCAGTTTTCTGGCCCCCAGGGCCAGGGCGATGGTGATGACGGCGGGCAAGGCCTCGGGGATGGCCGCCACAGCCAGGGAGATCGCCGTGAGCAGCATCAGCAAGGGCGGCTCGCCCCGCAGGAGGCCCGTGAGGAGGACGACGGCGCAGATGGCCAGGACGGCATAGGCCAGGTTCTTGCCGAAGGCGGTCAGCCGCTTCTGAAGCGGCGTCTTCCCCTCGCCCTGGGCCTGAAGCAGGACGGCGATCCGGCCAAGCTCCGTGGCCATACCGGTGGCCGTGACCAGGCCCCGGCCCCGGCCATAGGCAACCAGGGTACCTTTATACGCCATGTTCCTGCGGTCACCGATGGATAAATCCGCTTCGTCGAGGACCCCGCTCTCCTTTTCCACCGGTACGGACTCGCCCGTCAGGGCCGCCTCGTCCACCCGGAGCTGAATCGTCTCGATGAGACGGAGGTCTGCCGGGACCAGGTTGCCGGCCTCCAGGAGGACAACGTCGCCCGGAACGATCCGGTCGGCCGGGAGAGATTCCGTGCGCCCGTCCCGGAGGACCGTGGCCGTCGGGGCGGCCAGTCTTTTCAGAGCGGCCATGGCCTTTTCGGCTCGATATTCCTGGATGAAGCCCAGCACCGCATTGAGCAGTACGATAACGACGATGGCGATGCTGTCCACCGGGTCGCCGATCAGGCCGGCAATGACGGCGGCGGCAATAAGGACTAGGATCATGAAATCCTTGAACTGATCGAGAAACATAGCCCAGACCGTCTTCCGGACCTTTTCCTGCAGTTCGTTGGGGCCGTATTGGGCCAGACGCCGCGTTGCCTCCCCGATGGCAAGGCCTGATTCGGATGACTTCAACCTCTCCTGGACCTTCTTTACATCAAGCCTGTGCCAGGTAATCGGTGTCTCTTTCATGGCGTTTTTATCGATCATATTCCCCCGAAGACTCATTTCTCTTCCCAGGCCGGATCGGTGCAAAAAGCGGTGGCAAGGCGCGCCTGCTGCGCTTCAGGCATCCAGGAAGCACGAATGCCGTTTAGAATCAACGTCCGAATGTCGTCGCGGGAGAAACCCAACACCTGCTCGAGGAGCATGAATTCTTCCGCGAGGCTATTACCGAACATCTTGGGATCATCGGTATTTATTGTCACGAGGATACCGTGCGCAAAGTAGCGACGCGCGGGATGTTCAACCAGCGCAGGGACAACGCCCGTGCGCACATTGGAAAGCGGGCACATCTCCAGTGGGATGCCCTGCGCGGCGAGATGGTCGAGCAGCGCCGGGTCCTCTGCCGCACGCGTCCCGTGCCCGATGCGCTCGGCGTGCAAGGCGTGAAGCGCGCCCCAGATGCTCGCCGCGCCGGCAGCCTCTCCGGCGTGAGCGGTGGTGTGGAAGCCTAGCGCGCGGGCCCGCGCATACACCTCCGCGAAAGGCTCCGGCGGATACAGTTGCTCGGATCCCCCGATACCCACGCCGATGACGCCCTGATCGCGCACCTCGACCACTTCGTCTAGAGTGCGAGCCGCGGTTTCCGGCCCGATATCGCGCACGAAGTCCATGATGAGGCCGACTTCAACCTCAGGAACGCGCGCGAGGCCAGTGCGAATGGCAGCGGTCAATGGTTGCACGCGCAGGCCGTGCCGTGCGAAATCCACCGGGGAATAGAAGGCTTCCACGTAGCGGATATTTTGGCTCGCCAGATCGCGGGCAACGGCCTCGGCGATGAAGGTGAAGTCTTCATATTCGCGCAAAAAATGGTTCTTCCAAATCCACATCGCAATGAAATGGGGAAAATCGCGGAAGACGAATTTCTGCTTCAACGCTTCCAGGTCGGGCAGGTCGGGAGCGCCGCCGTATTTCTGAATGAGATCCCACAAAGCAGGATAGGGGATCGCACCTTCGAGATGCAGATGCAGTTCGACTTTAGGAACCCGTTCAAACCAATTCATCTATGAGACTCCTTATTGTCGTTAGTCTCAGTAGATATAACTGTGCTTGGTCATGATCTGAGGATCCCCTCGGAGCATTTTTGTGTTCTACTGAGCCCGATAGTCATTAGTCTAATAGCTTCGCGAAGATCATTATAGTGCAAGATGGCAACTCGTACAACCGCGTAATCTTCTGGCCGGGGAGCGCAAGGGCGGCTATTCCCCCCTGCTTCACGCTCGAGTAGGCCGTCACATCGAGCACGCGCAAGACACGC
>JBBIRO010000016.1:0-56562 GCA_037441775.1 Syntrophobacterales bacterium | reverse complement strand
CGGCGCGTTATCTGCGTTTCCTGCCGGCAACATGGCACGGGCACATTACTATGCGTGTCGAAGCCTACGGCACACAGGTGGGAATTGAGCAAGCGGCAACCCAGGTCGTTAGCGGCTCGCCAGCTCTGTCGGGAATACCTGTGACCATCTATTGGCATATGGCAGATAACGCCGACGTATATCTCAATGGCCTGCCGCTGCGACGCTATGAGCCCTCTTTCCGGACTCGTCACGACGAGGCGCCGCAGCCAGCCTTCTCGACATCAGCAATGCTTAAGAATGGAGATGTGTTCACCGTCGGCGGACGGCGAGGAGGAAGCTACGGGTTCATACTTATCGCCGTGGACGCCTCCGGTGCCGTCGTCTTCAAAACCGAACCTCAGTCCTGGAGAGTATATCAGCCCGGTGATAGAAGCGACTGGTTCCTGCCATCGGTGGCGAATTCCTTGCCGACGGCTCCGGTGACAGTCCAGAACAACCCCTGGCATCCGCAGAAGGAGCTCAATAGCAAGTTCGGCAATATCGCCTCGTCAATCTGGGGAGCGCCGTCGGATCGCTTCAGTCATCTCATGGCAACTGTGCAGTTGGTAGGGCTTCCAGCAGCGCAACCAAAAAAATATGGTTGGACATTGCAGCGGACAGGGGATTGCTCCGGCAATGATATTGCCGCTACAATGGGAGCCATTCCCAACCCTTTGCTCTGCAATGAAAAGACCGAGGGACTAACCGCGGTCTGCTGGGACAGCGGTATCCTTTCCCGTTGTACTTATAAAAGCGTAATCGCCGAGCAATGCACTGGGGGCAGAAATCCCGGTAATCTGTATAAATGCGTCCAATTCTAAGCCAATCGAAAGGAGAATAAAAAGACTATGAAGGCAGCGCCCAAGGAACTACTTTCGGTACCTGATGGAATATTTCTCACAATGGGGATGGTGATCGGGGTGGGTATTTTTAAACTGCCCTCCCTGGTGGCCGGAAACACGCCGGGCGCGACGGAGTTTCTCCTGGCATGGCTTTTAGGCGGGTTCGTGTCGCTGTGTGGTGCGCTCGTTTATGCAGAGCTGTCGTCGCGCCATCCGGACACGGGTGGTGAATACGTTTTTCTCACCCGCGGGTTGGGGGATGGGGCGGCGTTTCTGTTTGCCTGGTCGCGAATGATGGTCATCCAGACGGGGGCAATCGCTGCGGTCGCGTTTGCCTTCGGCGACTACGCCTCCGAGATTTTGCGCCTGGGAGAAAAGAGTAATGCGCTTTGGGCTTCCGCTGCGGTAATAGCTCTCACCGCCCTCAATTTCGCGGGGACGCTACAATCCAAGACGCTGCAGAAGGTGATGCAGGTAGGCGTTATCGCCGCCTTGGTTTTGCTTATCATCGCCGCGCTCCTGTCGGGCGGCGACTCTCGTCCCGCATCCACGGCGGCCAGTTCTGGAGGTTCATTCGGCCTGGCGATGATCTTCGTGCTCTTCACTTACGGCGGTTGGAATGAGGCCGCCTATTTGGGAGGGGAAATCCGCGATGCCCGCCGCAACATGCTGCGTATCCTGGTAGTCGGCATTCTCGCCATTACCGTGATCTACCTGCTGGTCAACCTGGCCTATCTGACGGTTCTCGGTATGGATGGCCTCAGTAAGTCCAAAGCTGTTGCCGCCGACGTTATGCGGGTCGTCGCGGGCGAGAGGGGCGCGGTGCTGCTGGCCCTCATCGTCTGCGTCTCGGCGCTTACCACCATGAATGCTGCGATCTTTACCGGGGCACGTACCAACTATGCCTTTGGACGCGATTTTAAGCTCTTCGGACAGCTGGGCACCTGGCGCGAATCAGGCAGCACGCCGTCCAACGCCCTACTCTTCCAGGGGCTGATCGCGCTTGCGCTCATTGGCGCCGGATCGCTGACGCCCGACGGTTTTGGCGCAATGGTGGCCTACACCGCGCCTGTTTTCTGGACTTTTTTCCTGCTGACTGGCGTTACACTTTTTGTCTTTCGGGCGCGGGGCGGCGAGGCGCCTGTTGTGCGCTCCCCTCTGTTTCCGCTGGTCCCGCTCATGTTTTTAGCCATGTGCGCCTATATGTTATGGTCTAGCATCAGCTACATTCGCAACCCGTTCTATGGGCCGAAGTTTGGGCTGCTCGTCCTGTTCGGAATTATCATCATGCTGGCTGGCATTCCGCTCTATTTTTTTGCGCGCCGGAAATAGGCGGTCGGTTTTAAACAGAGGACATGCTGCGCCCTTCCGCCTTGACTTGCCAAGGCGGAGGGAACGGCGGCTATTTGCGGTACTGCCGGCATAGATAGTGAGCCAGCAGTCCTGCGGCGAAACCGGCCGCCATATTAATGAATACGGCTGGGATTACGGTAACAAGAAATGGTATAGTTTCCTGGACGCTGCAGGGGCCGCGAGCCGATTTGGCAAGCTCGAAGGAAATGAAAACAAGCATCGCACCCAAAATTGCCAGGGGAAAATGGTGAAATATTCCGACTAGCGATCCAGCCAGATAAATTCCCATTACGAGCTGAATTAACCCTTCGATTATGCTCCCCCCCCCGGTGCGGGCGCCGAAAAAGCGCTTGCCCGCCAGGCTGCCCGCCCCATGACACAGTGGAATTCCCCCGAAAAATGGCACGATACTATTGATAATGCCGTGATTCAGCGCGAGTTTCTGTTCATGAATATCAGCTCTTCCCGGCCAGTAGGTTCTGATCATTGTTGCGGTGAGTATAATAGCATTGGTTACCGTTAAGGGGATTTGGGCAAGGCCTCCCCGCAGTAGCGAGTCCCATACTTCCGCGAGCGAAAAAAAGGTTAATGCCGGCATTTGCCAGGCGGGTGGTGAGATGGCGGCGAAGTTTCCCCGCAAGTAGACCATCAGCAAACCAAATCCGATAATCAATAACGTGCCCGGGGCATACCTGCTTTTTACTGACAGAAGGAGTACCGCGACGGCCGCGCCTCCTAGAATCCAGTCGCTGGAGAGCATTTTAAGCGCCTGTAAAAAAAGCATAATCCCCAGGGCCAGGCCGATCCCCCGGACTACGGCATTGGGCGTCACTTTTCTGAACCAAACGATCATGCCGGTGGCGGCGAAAAAAAGCCAAAGTATTCCCATAGCAAAGGCTGAGGCGTAAATTAAGGAAGGAGACCAGGCCTGGGCAATGGCCAAAACAGCGATTACCTTCATTGGTTCCAGCGGCAATGGCAGACGGTAATAAAGACCTAAAATGATGTTTACCAGGCCGAACGTGACGAAGATGCCGGATGGGTTCAAGCCGCAAACGGCGACGTACCCCATGACCAGCGGCAGTAAAATGCCCCAGCCCCCGACGGAGCCTGCGAGTTCTTGAAGGGAAAAATTATGTGCTCCAATCCGCAAGGACTTCCTCCTTCGTTGCGTTTAAGTGAACAGGTCATTCAATGCCTCTAGAGATTATTTGCCCTCGCTGGAATTCGATTGAAGATGCTGTAAACCACAGGGATTACAACTAAAGTGAGAATGGTGGCAAACAGAAGACCAAAAGCCAGCGCGACGGCCATAGGCGATCGCAACTCCGCTCCCTGGGTCTTGCTGAGCGCCATCGGCAGGGTTCCCAATACCGTGGTGAGCGAAGTGATCAAAACCGGCCTCAACCGTAGCGCGGCCCCCTCAACAACGGCCTGATAGGCGTCAACACCTTTTCGTCTGAGTTGATTGATATAGTCGATCATGACGATGCCGTTATTTACTACCACTCCGGCCAGAATGATAAAGCCCATAAAGGCCGGAACGGAAATAGTCTTATTGAACAGGATCAGGCCAATAACCACCCCGGTGAAGGAAAGGGGGACGACGAACATGATCACCAGGGGATGACCCAAATGCTCAAACTGGGCGGCCATGATCATGTAGATTAGTACAACTGCGATCAAGAGCGCCCAGAACAGTGAAGTAAAAGATTCCTGCATATCCTTGTATGTTCCGCCGTATTCAATCAGGTAGCCTGGCGGTATTGAAACGCTCTTCACCTTTTCCCGGATATCCTCTACGATGCTTCCCATGTCACGCTCAAATGAGTTGGCCCGAACGGTCACTTTCCTTTCCTGCGACTCCCTGAATATCTTGATGGGGCCGAGGCTCTCCTTGATGTTGACCAACTGTTCCATGGGAACAACGCCTCCTGCCGGAGTCAGCAAGCGGATATTACTCACATCGGAAATGCTGGCGCGGTACTGCTCTTTGAAGCGTACCCGGATGTCGTACTCCTCGCCGCCCACCCTCAGGCGCGTGGGAACCACTCCCAGCATCGAGCCCTTTACGGTCTCGGCGACTTGAGCCAGGGGGATTCCCAGCTGCGAAGCCCGTTCCCGATCTACCGTAAGCCTTAATTCGGGCTTGCCAAACTTCATGGTTGTATCCACATCCCTTACTCCGGGGACAGTTTTCGCAATCTCGGCAATCTTTTTGGCGATCTTGTCGATTACAGTTATGTCCTTGCCGAATATTTTGATCGCAATCGGGCTTTGATCTCCCATGGCGCCCGAAAGCATCTGCCCCATATCATAAAAGTCGATTTCCGCACCTTCGATTTTAGGGACGGCTTTTCTGATGAAATCGGTGATCTCATCTGCCGTTTTCACCCGCTGATCCTTATCGGTCAAGCGGGCGAATATCTGTCCCTCGTTCACATCGGAGGTTCCCGAACCCATCGCCACATCAACCTTCCGTTCCGTGGAAAGTCCGATGAAGGAGACGGCAAACTCCGTCTCCGGCTGGTTGAGAATGATATTTTCGATCTCCTTGACTACCCGGTTGGTCTCGTCGAATTCGGTGCCGACAGGCATATTGACTTTCATCAGAATCAGCGGGATATCCTGTTTAGGCATAAATTCGCGCCCGATGAAAGGCAAAGCGGCGAGACTGGCAACAAATATCCCCAAAACAGTAAGCAAGAGTTTCTTGCGGTTGGCAAGAGACCAGATCAGAAGGGCAAGATAAAATTTCCTTGCCCGGACGAAGGTCTCGCTTAAGGCGGGTGAACTGTTGATAGCGCCGCCCTTCTTGAAGAGAACCGAGGAAATCATGGGCACAATGGTGAGCGCAATAAAAAGTGACGAAAACAGGGCAATCGTAACCGTGACCGCAAGGGGTCGCGAAAGACGACCGGCGATTCCGCTCGATAGAGTCATGGGAAGGAAAACGGCAATGGTGGTAAGTGTAGAGGCTGTTATGGCCATGCCGACCTCCTGGGCACCGATTCTGGCTGCTTCATTGCGATCGAGCTTCCCCTCTTTGAGATGGCGGAAGATGTTTTCGATGACCACAACGGCATTGTCCACCAGCATTCCGACGCCGAGCGCCATGCCCCCCAGTGTCATGATGTTCATGGTATAATCAAAGGCATACATACCGATGAAAGTGGTGATGATTGAAAGAGGAATGGCAAAGGCGATGGTAATGGTAGGACGCCAGTCCTGGAGGAAGGCGAAGATCATCAGAATTGCCAGGAATCCGCCCAAAATCGCGTTTTGACGTGTATTCCTGGTAACCTGGGTAATTATCCTGCCCTGATCCATCGCGGCAAAAAAACGGATGTCGCCGGGCATGTTTCCTTCGAGATTCCGAATGGTTGATTTTACCTTGTCCGTTACGCTGACCGTATTGGCCCCGGATTGCTTCATCACCATCATCGCTACAGAGGGCTGCCGATTGGTGCGGGCCGCATTGCGCTGTTCCTTGTAGCCATCAACTACATCCGCAACATCCCGCAAATATATGGGAGTTTTACCCGACATGGCGATGATGGTATTTTGGATGGTTTTGATATCCTGAAACTCGCCCATAGTGCGCAGCAGGTATTCCTTATGGCCCTTTTTTACATGACCCCCGGAGACGTTCACATTTTCCTTCGCCAATCGAGTCAAAACCTGCTCCAGAGGGATGCGCAACGAGGCTAGCTTGTCGCGATCGACTAAAACCGTGATTTCCCTTTCCAATCCCCCCAGCACGTAAACCGAGGCCACGCCGTCGAGCCTCTCCAGTCGAGACTTGACGCTGTCGTCAAGAAACTTCCTTAAGGTCATGGTATCCTGCAGCCCGGTCACGCCATAGTATAGAATCGGATAATCGGACATGTTGAATTTTATGACCAGCGGCGAATCAGCGTCTTTGGGCAGATAATCCGTAAGCCAGGACAATTTTTCCCGCACATCCTGGGCGGCGAAGTCCAGTTTAGTTCCCCATTCAAATTCGGCAATGATTGAAGAGATGCCCTCCTGAGAGACGCTGTTGAGACGTTTGACGTTTTTAACGGTACTGATCACATTTTCGATCGGTTTTGTGATCAGCTTTTCCACCTCTTCGGAGGCTACCCCGGGATAGGTCGTTATGATGGACACTACCGGATATTCCAGTTCGGGCATCATGTCTAAGCCTGTTTGGAAATAGGCGATGATGCCGTAGAGGGTAATGATAAATATTATCATCAATACGGTGACTTTTCGTTTGATGGAGAATTCGGGAAGGGTCATTTGTAACGACCTCGCGATAAAATGAGGCTCTTAATCAAGAACAAAGTCCTTAACTCCTTGTTTTTCTTTTCATGACTTTCTGGATTAAATCATCGAACAGATCGTATGCCGCCGGCACCACAATCAAGGTTAAAAAAAGCGAGGTTAAAAGACCGCCGATGACGGCTATGCCCATCGGGGCGCGGGTTTCCGAGCCTTCGCCGACGCCGAACGCAACTGGAATCATGCCGCAGATCATCGCGAAAGTGGTCATCATGATGGGCCTGAGACGCACCGGGCAGGCCTGAAGCAGAGCCTCTTTTCTTTCGAGACCTCGCGAGCGTAGAACATTGGTATAATCAACCAGCAATATGGCATTCTTTTTGACCAGTCCCATCAGCAGAATGAGACCGATCATGCTGAAAATGCTGATCGTTTGGCCGGTAATCATCAGCGCGCCGAAGGCCCCGATCAAAGACAAGGGCATTGACAGAAGAACTGTAAAGGGATGGATAAAGCTTTCGAACTGCGCCGCCAAAATCATATAGGCCATTGCTATTCCCAGAAGGATAGCAAAAATGAGGTACTGAAAAGACTCACCCATCGTTTCGGCCATGCCTTTGTATCCAGTACTGAAATCCAGAGGAAGGACACTCGCGGAAATATCGTTCAACTCACCCATCGCCTCGCCCAGCGGTTTTCCCTCCAGGCTGGCAAAAATGGTAATCGCCCTTTGCCGGTCCACCCTGTTGATCACGCTGGGGCCTCTTCCTTCTACAACCCGAACCACACTGGAGAGTTCCACCAGCCGGCCATCCCGGGACCGGACCATAAGCCGTCCCAGATCATCAGGGCCCTGGCGATCCTCCGGGTTTAACCTGGCCCGGATATCGTAGCGCCGTCCCCTGCCTTCATCCCGATACTTGGTGGCTTCCACCTGACCGCCAATCAGGATGTTGATGGTTTCGGCAATCGCGCCTACGCTTACCCCCTGATCGGCGGCGCGATCCCGATCAATCAATACCTGGAGTTCCGGTTTGCCGGCCTCGAGCGATGTGTCCACATCAACAATACCAGGTAGGGCCGCGAATTTTTCGCTGATCTCTCGCGCATACTTGTTTAATGCTGCCAGATCGCCACCCCGAATATTGTACTGAATAGGCACGTTGCGGATTCCGCCGCCAATCAGGGCAATGTCCTCGGCCGTCCCCTTCAGCCCCGGGATCGCCCTTATCTGTTTTCTGACGGAGGCTTTGATCTCTTCCTGATTTCTGTTTCTATCCGCCTTAGGAATTAAATTCACAAACAACATAGCCCTGTTGGACTCGCCTCGTGCGCCAAACCCCAGGGCATAAAAGACCGTGCTGACTTCCGGTGTGGCGCGAAGCAGCTTTTCCGCCTGTCCGAAGAGTTGATCGGCCTTGTCAATGTTATAGTCTATAGGCGCCTCGAGACGGACAATGAATCGTCCCTGATCCTCGGCCGGCACGAATTCCTTGCCGATAAACCTCGTCATATACATTCCGAAAACAAAGATTAAGAACGCCGATATAAGTACCAGTCCGCGTTGCCTAAGCGCGACGGCAAGGATATGGCGATACCAGTCTTCGAAGTATTTAAATCCGATGAAACGTTTCCGTTTTGGAGCGGGTTTGACAACCGTGTCTAGGCCGGGTGCGGTGGGTTTATGTTTTATGAAGAGGGAAGCCATCATGGGAGTGAGGGTAAAGGAGACGATCATAGACATCGTGACGGCAAAAACCACGGTAAGGGCGAACTGGAGAAAAAATCGGCCGATTATGCCCTTCATGAAGGCCACCGGCAGGAAGATGGCCACAATCGCAATTGTGGTAGCCATAACGGCCAGACCAATTTCGGAGGTGGCAAAGGACGCCGCCTCTTTGGGCGCCATCCCCTCTTCGACATGCCGGTAAATATTTTCTATTACGATGATGGCGTCGTCTATCAGGATCCCGATAGAAAGGGAGAGGGCCAGCATGGTCATGTTGTTGAAGGTAAAGTCGAAAATTTTCATTATCATGAATGTGGAAACCACCGAAACCGGCAGCGCGATGGCGCTGATCAAGGTGGTACGGAGATTTTTCAGGAAGATAAAGACGGCCAGAATGGCCAGAAGGCCTCCCAGAAGCAGATGGTTTTTCACCTCATCGATTGAGCGCACGATAAATGTGGCCTGGTCGAAGGCAATGTTAAGGGCCATCCCGGGCGGCAATTCCTTGCTAATGGCCACGATCTCTTTTTTGACCCGGTTGGCCACCTCTACCGTATTCGTGCCGGACTGTTTTTGGACACCCAGTCCGACCGCTGGCACTCCGTTAAAACGGACAATCGATCTGCGTTCCTCGGCGCCGTCCTCGACGCGGCCAATGTCTTCCAGGCGGACCGGCGCTCCCCGGTAATAGGCCAAGACCAGCCGGCCAATATCAGACACCCGGCGAAATTCACCCTTGATCTTGACGCTGTACTCCTGTTGAAGATCCTCGATTCGCCCGCCGGGCAGCTCGATATTTTCCCGCTGGAGCGCAGAAATGACCTCTCCCGCAGTGACCTGATAGGCCTTCATCTTTTCGGGATTAAGCCAGATCTGGATTTGCCTGAGTCTCATACCCCCGAGCCTGATCGAGCCGACCCCGTTTATCCGCTGGATTCGCTCCTTGAGCACCTCATCGGCATAGGACGATAGTTCCCGGACGGACCGCTGGCCAGAGAGATTCATCCAGATTATTGGCGAGGCGTCGGGATTCACCTTTTCGATGACGGGCTCCTCCACGTCCCGGGGGAGCCGGGAGCGGATCAAGGAGATTTTTTCCCGCACATCCTGCACGGCCAAATCAATGTCCCGCTCTAGGCTGAACTCCACGGTTACGATAGAGGCATTGGCGGTGCTGGAGGATATGATAGATTTCACGCCGTTTATCGTATTAAGGGCCTCTTCTATTCGGTCGGTGACATCAATATCAATCACCTCCGGGCTGCCCCCCCGAAGCAGGGTGGTCACATTGACAATGGGAAAATCGACCTTTGGAAAGAGGTCTACGCCAATATTGGGGTAATTGATCGCCCCCAGGACCACCAGGGCGAGGATGAACATGGTGGCGAATACCGGTCTTTTGATGGACGTATCAGCGAGCCACATTGACCTTCACCCCATCCACCAGATTATGGTGACCAGCCACGACGACAGTCTCCTCACCGGTTAGTCCCGAGAGTATCCCGGCAAGCTCCCCTATTTTCGGACCGAGTTTAACCTCTCTGACCCTGACCTGATTTCCATCCACGACAAACAGCCGGTGCTTATCATTCTCCGAGATAATGGCGGTCAGGGGGATGGCAAGGAGTTCCCGCGGCGAATCCGTATAGAGGATGACCCGGGCGAAAAGGCCCGGTTTCAGCAGTTTCTCACCGTTGGCTGCCTGGGCCTCTACCTTGAGGGTCCTGGTCCGCTCCTCGATGACCGGATGGATCAGGGTGATTCGGCCGGCAAACTCCCTTCCCGGCAGGGACTCTATTTGAAAAGTAACCGCCTGACCAATCTTGATCCGTGCCATCTCTTTTTCGGGGACCGTAAAGATCAGTTTTATCGGATCGACACGGATCAGGGTAAAAACCGGGGTTCCGGCACGGACAAAATTGCCCTGTTGAATCTTTCTTTCCCGCACCACTCCATCTACGGGAGAGACGATTACCGTTTTCCCCTGCCTCTCTTTTGCGAGTAAATGGGAAGCCCGCGCCCGTTCCACTTCCGCCTTGGCGAGGGCCAGCCGGGTGGAGACGTCATCATATTGCTGGCGCGTGACCAATTCTTCCTTGTAAAGGGCGTCCTTGCGCTCGAATTCCAGCGCGATGTTGGCCTGCGTAGCCTCCGCCTGCATTAGCGCTGCCTCGGCCCTTCTGGCCTCCAAGAGATAATCCCGGTCGGAGAGTTCGGCAATGATCATCCTTTTTTTTACTGAGCCGCCCTCATCGACCATTACCGTCTTTACGATGCCGTCCAGCTCGGCGCTGGCCACCACCTCTTCCAGTGCGGCCAATGTTCCCACAGCCTCCAGGGAAGGACGATAGGATATTTTCTCAACCATTGCGGCCCGCACATTAATTATCCGTTCGGCTTTTGTTTTGGTTTCCTGCTTTTTTTTGCAACCCAGGGGGAGCGTAATAATCATCAGGACAATAATACCCACGATTATCGTTACTACACCGAGGCTATTACTTGATTCTCTCAATACCCTATCCTCCTTAAATTCTGGCTCCTTTCTCCATGCCACCGGCTTTTGAGCGGCTACTAATTTAGTTCATAAAGCCCCTCACCCATTACCCTTTTGAGCCTGATTTGAGCGTATTGGTAGTTGTAATTGGTTTCGGCAAGCTTTCTCTCACTCGCAACAAGTTGCGCGTTGGCATCAATCACGTCCAGCGCGCTGGCCAGGCCAAACTCAAACTGTCTGGTCACGGCATTATGGTTATCGCGGGCGAAGGCAAGTTGGTCCTGATGATATTTAAGCATTCCCCGGTGGGTAATGATTTCCAGATAAACGCTCTCCGCCTCCACCATGATTGCCTTCTGAAGGTCCCTGGCCGCAAAATCAACCTGTTGCTGCTTCAAGTGCGCCTCGGTTACCTCGGCCTTTCTCAGGCCGCCGTCAAAGATGGGAATAGTGATTCCCAAAGTCCCGAATAAGCTCTCCCGGTTCAAGGTGGCCGAGACCGGATACTGATCAACCCCGGCATAGCCGAGCGACAGATTTAGGTTGGGCCAGTACATCGATTTGGCAAGTTTTATCTGATCCTGGACGATTTTCTTCTGGCGTTCAACGCTTCGGATCTCCGATCGCTCAGAAATCGCCCGTTGCTTGATTACTTCCAGGGTGGGGATAACTTCTCCGGCCGGGTCCGGCTCCTTTAGTTTGAAATGAGCGTCGAGACCAACAAGCCTGATCAAGACTTGTCTGGCCAATTCCAATGCGTTAGTTGCCCGGATAAAGTCGGAGTTGGCGCCGGAAAGCTCTCCGTCAACGCGCAAGAGACCGGTTTTAGTTATCTCCCCCAAACGGAGGCGTTTTTCCGCGGCGCCGCGGTGCTTTTTAAGCCTCTCAAGATTTGTCCTGGCTATTTCCAGGGACTTCTGTGCCCGTAATACCTCGAAGTATGATTGTGATACGGCAAGAAGATATTCCTCGCGCAGCGCACGCAAATCATCCTTGCTGCGTGCGATATTCTCCTCCGATATGTTAAGGGAGGTAAACTCCCTCCCCGCCAGGGAAAAGGACTGTTCGAGCCTAAGGTTCCAGTTGCCGGCTGTTTCGGGTTGGATCAGGATACCCGCCGCCGTCCGTTTATCCTGATTGAACCGCGTAACCGCAGCCCCGCCGGAAAGCCGGGGCAAAAGGGCAGCCTGGGCCTTGTCTTTTCCGGCCTGAGTGATTTTAACCTGATCCTCGGCAATCTTTATCTTTTCAGCATGGGTGATCGCCTTGGAATAGAGGTCAGCAAGGGTCAGTTCCCCGAATGCCGGGTTAACGCCGCAGATATTGTAAATAAGCAGGGAAATAGCAAATGCAAACATCAGATTCGTTTTTCTTGTAAACATGGCATTTCCTTATTAAGTGCTGGTTCAACATTAGTATGAGACTATGCGCGCGGCCAGCGCCGTTCCCTCCTGCATACCATAATTACCGGACACTAAAACTATTTCGCCGACCTGTAAGCCCTCCTTGATTTCCGCCAGAAAATCCGTTGTTATGCCGGTGATAACGTTCCCGCGGACTGCCCGGTTATCCTTGGCTGTCAGTACATATGAACGACCCGCGGGATCAGTCAGTAGGGCCTTAAGGGGAAGAATAACGGCATTTTTGACTGTCTCGGTCTTGATTTTGATGCGTGAAAACATGCCCGGCTGGATAAGGTGCCCCTCGTTGGCGATGTATATTTCCACCTTGAAATTTCTATTTTGAGGATTGACCCGAGGGTTAATTACGGAAATCTGACCGCTAAAAACCTTGCCGGGAAGGGCATCGACAGTTATTTCCACCGATCCGCCTTTCCTGATTTGCGACGCCTGAATTTCGGGAATGTCCACTTCGAGTTTCAAACGGTCAATATTCATGATGGAAATCAAAGGCATACCCGCGGAAATCATTTCTGACTCATTGGCTGCCTTTCTGAAGACTATTCCCGCAAAGGGGGCCCGGACAACGGTATCCTCCAGGCGGGTCTGGGCCAAAGAGAGATTGGCTTGGGCAGCCGCGAGATTTGCGCTCGCCAGTTCCACCTTGCTTGCGGCCATTAAATACGTAGAATTGATTTCGTCATTCTTCTGCTGGGAGATGGCATTCTTTTCGAAAAGCCGGTTGAAACGCTCCTTTTCCCTGGTCATCGTATCCAGGTAAATTTTTGCTTCCGCAAACGATGCCTGGGCCACGGCAAGCTGAGCCTGGGCGGCATGTTTTGCCAGGACGAGGTCTGTAGAGTCCAACTGAAAGAGAATTGCTCCCTTTACTACCTGATCGCCTTCTTTTACCGGGATACTCTGAATCCGCCCCCCGATTTTTGCCCCCACATTGGCCTCCAACCAGGCATTGACGTTGCCGGTGGTCATAATGGGGCGAAAAATATCTCCCCGGCGCACCTCAACAACCTCCACCGGCACTGGAGTGGCCTCCTTAAGAACGGCAGATGCCGCCGGAGCCGGATTTTCCCTAGGCTGCTTGCTGTCGCACCCCCAGAGTAAGGCAAAAAAAATAACAAAAACAATCGGTTTTAGTTTATTGGACATGATCAGACCTGCCCATGGCCCTATCAAGTCGGGCCTTGTTGATGTGATAATCAGCGAGCGCACTGAAATAGTCGGAGTTTACTCTGGTCAATCTGGTCTGTGCATCGATTACTTCCGTTGAAGTTGCCACCTGATCCATATACCTGGCCTGGCTGATCCGCAAGTTTTCTTCCGCCGCCGTCTGAGCTGATTGAGAAACAACAATTTGCTTATAGGACTCTTCCAACTGCAGGTAGACATTTTTTACCTCGAGGGTTATCTGGTCACGGATCTGGGCCAGTGACTCCTGCGCCTGTTTTAGCCTGGCTTGATTTACCTCAACCCGATTTTTTGTCCTTCCCCACTCCCAGAAGTTCCAGTTGGCAACGGCGCTAACCTGCCAGCTATCCCGTTCTTTGTACTTGCTGCCGGAAACAGATGGGTCATCGCCGTAGCGGCTGTAATTTCCAATTAGGCTCACCGCCGGAAAGTACTCGCTTTTAGCAAGTTGCACCGCTGTCTCAGCCTGCTTCATTCTTAAATCATATATTTTTAACTCACTCCTGTTTTGCATTGCCAGCTTAAGGCAATGGTCAAAGGTCATTTCGGAGGCTGAGGCGGGGGAAAGTTCCGCAATTTGAACAGGAGTTCCGATATCCCTTCGTAATATGGAGTTAAAATTTGCCTCTGCCATGGCGAGGACGTTTTCCGCCTTGAGGTAAAACTGCCGACCGGCGGAAAGCTCAACCTCGGCATGGAGCAGGTCGTTTTTCGGGATCAAACCCGCTCTGAAGAAATAACCCGCCACATCTCGATGAGCATTGAGTAGCTCCAAAGTTTGTCGGGCCACATCCCGCAGTCTTTGCGCCTTGTTGATATTATAATAAGCGGTAGTCACCTCCAGGACGATATTCCGGCTGATAGTTATCTCTTCCAGGGAGGCTATGGCAAGAGCGATTTTGTTGATCTCGTAATTGGCCATCAATCCACCGCCGACGAAAAGCGGCTGCCTTGCTTCCAAGCTCCAATTATAATTATCCCTTGTCCCCGTAGCTAAAGTATTGGCCGGAAAGGGAGGTGCCGCCGGGATCGTAAAGGTCGGAGTCTTGTCCAGTTGGGTATAGCTGTAGGATGTGCTCAGGCGTGGCAGGAAACCGGTAAATGCCTCCTTTTTCTGGGCCTCGGCTCCCCTGATCCCTTCCCTCGTGGCTCGCAGAAGCGGGCTTTGGGTCAGCGCCACCTGAATGCTCTCGTTGAGTGAAATAACAGCGGTTTGAGCCGTCTGAGCCTGATTGACGTGAATTGACAAGTTTTGAAGAATAACAAGAGATAATAAAAAAATAAGACTATGCTTTGCCATAGCCGTTTACTCCCCGGAAAAAAAGGTCTAACAACGCCTCTGCCCGATCCTGGAGGGGCTCCCGGTTGGCACTTATCAGCCAGCTAAAGGCAAAGGCGTCAATCATGCCAATGAGAGCAATCGCGGCAACTCTTGGCTCAACATTAGGAAACTCACCCTGAACTTGGCCCTCTCTTAAAACAGATTCCACGAAATCGGTGTAGCCTCGATAGTTATCTAAAAGTTTCTCGAGCAGATTGGGCCTTTTGTCTTTCTGATGTATCCCTTCCCACTTAATAAGAATGCTAAAAAAATTTTCGTATGTAGTAAGCATGGCAAAATGAGTTTTTACAATTGCGCTTACCCTTTCCAAAGCGGTGTCGGCAGCAAGAGATGATCGCCTTATTTCGTCCTGAAACTTGTCGATTTTTTCCGTAATCAGCGTTTCGTAAAGGTGCTCCTTGCCCTGGAAGAAATGATAAAGCGAACCAATGGCAAATCCGGAAGCGTCGGCTATTTCCGCCATTGTCGTAGCCGAATAACCCTTAGTCGCAAATATTCTCTCGGCTTGGGCCAAAATATCCGCCCGGCGCAGCAGAAATTCCCGCTCCTTTCTGACCGTTATTTTTGTAGCCACATTACCTCCTGCATCATGAACTTTGATTCAATATCTGAATGTTGATTCAATTATCGCAACAATTATTCGTTGTCAAGAAATTATAACAGGGGCGACCGCGCCCCTGATTAAATATTGAGGCCTTCGAAAGAAGTCCAATCTCATCTCCCCTTAAGAAGTCAAAATTCCTCTCCCATCGCGTAAGGATATTCCGGAGTTGTTCAAAAATCGTCAATGTTGCCGATTTCGCGCCTCTGAAAATTGCGCAGCATTTTTAAATTCTTTTTTGGCCAATTTTGATCATAAACTTACCAAGGAAGCCAAAAACCAATAAAATCAGCTTTCCCGCCGGTATTTTTTTTACTTGTCGACACAAAAAAAACACTTGACATATTTATCAATAGTGAATATGTTCACAGCGAAGCCAAAATATTAATGCTTGACTGAGATAAAAGGAGCAATGCATGGCGTCAGATAAAGTTGGTAAAAAGATATCTCTGCAGACCATTGAGCGGATGAGCTTATACCGACAAGTTCTGGAAGAATTGCATCGCGCCGGCTGGAAATCGGTCTATTCTCACCAGTTGGCGAAGATGGTCGGCGTCGGCGCCGCCCAATTGAGGCGGGATCTTGCTTCTTGCGGCATATTTGGCAACATTGCCAAGGGGTATCCCGTCTACAAGATGATCCTGACCATCAGCCGCCTCTTCGGGACAGACTACCCACAGAATGTTGTTCTGGTGGGAGCGGGAAACCTAGGTCAAGCGCTCTTGTCTTATCGCAGTTTTGAAGAACGCGGTTTCCACATAGCAGTAATCTTTGACATCGATGACAGTAAAGCCGGAAAGGTATTTGCCGGCAGACGCTGCTACCACATAAGCGAATTGGAAACGATACTACCGGACTTCAATGTAACTATAGCAATTTTGGCATGTGGACCACAGAGCCTAAACGAATTAACTGAAAGGCTCCGAAAAGTTGGAGTTAGGTCCATTCTCAATTTTGTACCAATGCAAATACAGGCATCTGAAGGAATCCATCTCGAAAATGTCAATTTTTCAGCCAAACTTGAAAAGCTCTCTTTCATCAATCGCCTACTTAGCCAAGGCGTGTGCAGTTTATGGGGATCCATAGTGAATGTTTTCGCTGTGTATAAATTAACAACGGGATGATGTCTATTTTATTAACTCGACAACAGAAAGGAGAAACAAATGGCTACGAAAGAGATGAATGTATTGCTAATTGACGATGACCGTGATTTTGTTCTTTCCACCAAAACATTTCTGGAGGGGCGCGGCTATACTGTTGAAACCGCATACAATGGTCAAGAAGGCTGGGAAAAAATCAAGACCGGGAAGGCAAATCTGATAGTGCTTGATATTATGATGGATTATGAATCGGAAGGTTTCAATTTGGCGTATAAATTGCGCCAGGATGAGTTAACCAAGAAGATACCCATTATCATCGTTTCTGGATTTTCTCAGCATCTGAGCGGAAATATGGAAAAGTTCGAGTTCATTTTGGGCAGAGACTGGCCTGCGGATGCCTACATGGAAAAACCCATTAACCTCAAGGAGCTGGCGGCGAAAATCGATAATATCCTGTTAGAAAAGAAGCTTTAGCATAAAAGTATTATAGATATCGGTAACAAGGAGAATAAACGATGTGTTCAGTTAAAGAAACCACGGTTGCAAATCATCTCTCACTTGATAGCTTGATCCCTCTTTTACAACAAGTGCAAACGCAGGAAGGATTCCTGTCCGTGGCGTCAATGGAAGAAATATCCCAGATGGTCAGGATCCCAGTTAGTAGGGTCTATGGTGTGGCTACTTTTTACCGACAATTTCGCTTCGCTCCCCTAGGCACGCATATCATTCAGGTTTGTCGGGGTACAGCTTGCCATGTTCGAGGCAGTCTCCTTTTGGCCAATCATTTAAAGAGACGCCTCAAACTCAAAAGCGATGGGAACTCACCAGACGGCAGTTTTTCCGTTGTTACCGTGGCCTGCCTCGGAGCTTGCGCACTGGCGCCGGTCATAAAACTTGATAACGATTTTTATGGGCACCTGACCATTCAAAAGCTGGACCAGCTGATTGATGAAGTGGGAGGAACAAAATGAATCCGTCTGAGTTGATAAAACCCTGTTGCGAACATTGTCGGCACACCAAAGGCACGCCCTGCCGAAACCTCATTGATTGTATCTCAGGCGGACCATTTTGCCACGAAAGCGATAACTGTCGAAAATTGCGCACTTTACGTCTCGATCGGATACGAAGAGGCGGCGAAGGCACTCTAATCTTTCTCGGCGCCGGAACCTGCGGCCTGGCTAACGGCGCCGCCTCTATTGCCAAGAGCATCAAAAACTTCCTCAACGCCAATGCTATCGCCGCCCACATAATCGAGGTTGGCTGCGTCGGATTCTGTCAGAAAGAGGTTTTTGTAGATTTTCTCCTAGGACAGGGCCCGCGCCTGTCTTACTGCGGTATTAATCCTCAGAATATCGAAGAATTGCTCGATGAGGTTTTAATCAAAAAAAACATGAAAAACAGATTTCTCTACGCCCGCTTAAATGAGGCTACGGAAGATTTATCTGACATCCCGCTTATTAAAGACACTCCATTTTTCAGGCTTCAGCATAAGCTGGTTCTTGAAAATTGCGGGATTATCGATCCATCTTCGCTTGACGCAGCTCTTGCGGCTGGTGCCTTTCAGGCCGCAGCCAAGGTCGTACGAGATATGACTCCAGCGCAGGTCTGCGACACAATCCTAGAATCAGGCTTACGGGGTCGGGGCGGGGCCGGTTTTTTAACCGGCCAGAAATGGCGGGTGGCACTGGATACTCTTGCCTCAGAGAAGTACCTGATCTGTAACGCCGATGAGGGTGATCCGGGTGCGTTTATGGATCGCGCCATCCTGGAGGGAGATCCTTTCCGGGTGCTGGAGGGAATGCTGATCGCCGCTTATGCAATCGGCGCGGGAAAGGGTTACATCTACTGCCGGGCCGAATACCCCCTGGCCATAGAACGGCTGCAACAGGCTATCGAGCAATGCCGGGCCGCCGGATTTTTAGGACATAATATTCTCAACAGCCTCTTTTCATTTAATCTAATTATCAAACAGGGAGCCGGTGCTTTCGTTTGCGGCGAAGAAACGGCAATTTTGGCTAGCATTGAAGGCGGACGGGGAATGCCGCGTCCCCGACCGCCCTACCCCGCTGTAAGCGGGCTTCACGGCAAGCCTACGATACTGAATAATGTAGAAACCTTGGCCAATGTCCCAGGTATCATCACAAAGGGGACATCGTGGTTCAAGAAAATCTCCACTGGAGCCAGTACCGGAACCAAAGTTTTTGCCTTGAGCGGATCGGTTCAGAATACCGGCCTGGTGGAAGTACCTATCGGCATTCCCTTGAGGAAAATCATCTATGATATTGGCGGTGGCGCATTGCCGTCTCACCATATCAAGGCCGTCCAGATTGGCGGTCCTAGCGGAGGCTGCATTCCCGAAGATAAATTCGATGTTTTGGTAGACTATTTACCGCTCAAAGAACAGGGAGCAATGATGGGTTCCGGCGGGATGGTCGTTATGGATGAAACTTCATGCATGGTCGACGTCGCCAAGTTTTTCATGGAATTTATCCGCAATGAATCCTGCGGGAAATGTGCACCCTGCCGAGAGGGAACTACTAGGATGCATGAGATTCTAGTCCGCCTGACGGAAAAGCCGGTGGGAGACGAATTGCAGCGCCTGGAACGATTTAGGGGTATTTTTCATCTAGAAGAGCTGGCCGAAACCTGCCGGGAAACATCTTTGTGCGGGTTGGGTCAAACCGCGGCTAACCCGGTATTGAGTACCATGCGTTTCTTCCGCAGCGAATATGTTGCCCATATAATGGATAATCATTGTCCAGCCGGCGTCTGTCAAGGATTAAAAACCTACTTTATCGACACTGATTTGTGCATCGGCTGCACGATTTGTAAGAAAAAGTGTCCCAGTGACGCTATTGTAGGAGATCGAAAACAGGCCCACTACATTATTGGCGACCGCTGCATCGGCTGTGGCGCCTGCGCTGACGCCTGCACGCAAAAGGTAATATTCGAGGCATCCAAAGGTCGCAACTTACTGGAGATAAATGGAGCCCAATCCGTTTAAGGTAAAAAACTCTAACTTTGCAAACAAGGGATTAAAGAAAATGATTACTATCAACAAGCAGGAAGTTGAATTTAGACCAGGGGAAACAGTGCTCCAGACGGCTCAGCGAGCAGGCATCAATATTCCCCATCTGTGCGCTTTTGAAGGGGCAACCTCTCATCCCGCCGCCTGCCGTCTTTGTGTTGTGGAGGTAGATGCTGATCCCCGTCTGCAGACCAGTTGCACCCTGATGGCCAAAGACGGGATGGTAGTTCGCACCCATAACCCACGGATTCATAAGGCCAGGCGAAACATCGTCGAGCTGCTTTTGGCCAGCCACCCGGATGATTGCATGTACTGCAGCAAAACCGAAGATTGTCAGCTTTCCGCCCTGGCCTCTGAGCTTGGAATAAGGGAAAGGCGGTACTCCGGCATTAAGAAGACCAATCCGATAGATTTATCTTCCCCCTCTATCGTCCGCGATCCCAACAAGTGTATCCTCTGCGGCCGCTGCGTTACCGTCTGCCACGATATTCAAGGGGTAGGCGCCATTGATTTTACCGGCCGCGGCTACGAGACCAGAATCGATCCGGCTTTCTATGCTGGTCTAAACGTCTCGGGATGCATTTTTTGCGGTCAATGCCTGAAGATTTGCCCCACCGGAGCGCTAACGGAAAAAAATCACGTCGATGACGTCATCAAAGCCATAAGCGACCCCAACATTATCGTCGTCGCCCAGGTCGCTCCGGCTATCCCCGCGACCCTTTTGGAGGAATTTCAATTGCCTTCTCTTGTTGGATCGCTGGAGTTGCTTGCGGGTCTCCTCAAACAAATCGGTTTTACCGCCGTTTTCGACACCTCTTTTACTGCCGATCTAACGGTCATGGAAGAAGTGACTGAACTGATCGAGCGCGTAACTCAAGGCGGTACGCTGCCAATGTTTACCAGTTGTTCTCCGGGATGGGTAAGGTATGTCGAGCTGCATAGGCCGGAGCTCATCCCCAACCTGTCCACCTGCAAATCGCCCCAGCAGATGGCCGGGGCGCTGATCAAGGAATATTATAAGGGGATAGACACTGGTGGGCGGCGCGTTTATTCGGTTTCCATCATGCCCTGCACCGCCAAGAAGTTTGAGGCTCAGGATCTCGGAGATATCGATGCCGTTCTTTCCACCCGCGAGTTGCAACAACTCCTCAACCGCTTTGGCGTAAAGCTTACGCCCAACGGCATCAGGGCCCCGCTGGATGTCCCCTTCGCGGAAGCCACCGGAGCCGGCCGGATATTCGGCGGCACGGGCGGCGTCATGGAAGCCGCTATCAGAACGGCCCACAAAATGCTCACTGATGAGGAACTCGGAGGAGACCTCAAAATAAGTCAGGCCCGAGGTTTACAGCGGCTGAAGATATTTTCCCTGGATGTGAAAGGCACAGTTCTCAAATTTGCCGTGGTCAACGGCCTGGGAGAAATAAAGACCCTGCTTGATATGATGGCGAATGATAACCTTAATCTCCATTTTGTGGAGGTAATGACCTGTCCGGGGGGCTGTGTTGGCGGGGGCGGGCAGCCTTACAACACCGATATTGAAACAGTCAAAAAGAGATTAAAGCTGATCTATGATGCGGATCGTAAGGCAGGTATCCGTCTCTCCCACGAAAACGAACAGGTCAAGGCGCTTTACCGCACATTGTTGGATAAACCCCTGAGTAAGACCAGCCACCGGCTGCTCCATCGGTCCTATATGACCCGGAAATGCGGATGAACGGGCGGATTGAAGCAATCAACCTTTTGCCCCGGGAGAGGAAGCATGTTTGAGGCAATTCAGACCATAGCCCAGAACTGTCGCCGCTGTTATTCCTGCGTCCGTGACTGTCCGGTCAAAGCCATCAAGATCGTTGATGGACAGGCTTCGGTAGTCACGGACCGCTGCATCGCCTGCGGCAACTGCACCATGGTCTGCTCACAACATGCAAAAACATATGCCATAGGCCTGAAAAAAGTTGAGGAGCTTCTTGTCTCAGGCAAGCCGGTGGCGGCTCTTTTGGCCCCTTCATTTCCGGCGGAATTTCCCGACCACGATTCGGTTCAGTTGGTGGGGGCCCTTAAGGAAATAGGCTTTAAATGGGTTGTGGAAGTAGCCTATGGAGCCGACCTGGTAAGCGAGGCCTATAGGGATTTCTTAGCGAATAACCGCGACTCAATGTGGATTGCGTCCACCTGCCCCGCGGTTAATGAATATGTAACCAAGTATCAACCGGAGCTCACCTCACGGCTTATTCCGGTGGTGTCGCCAATGATCGCCACGGCAATAGCCGTGCGTAAAATATATTCCAATGATATTCATTGCGTTTTTATCGGACCCTGTATTGCCAAAAAGCTAGAGGCCAGGCAGGCTGATTGCCCGCCAGTAATTGACGAGGTCATTACCTATAAAGAAATCAAGACTCTTTTCGCCCAAATGGAGATTTTGCTTTCGCAGGTGAATTCAGCACAATTTGATCCGCCCTACGCAGGCATCGGCCGGGCTTTTCCTTTAAGCGGCGGCCTGCTCAAGAGCGCTCGCCTGCCGCAGGACGTGCTGGACAAGAACATGGTAGTCATCAACGGGCCCCATGACATCACCGAAGTGTTAGCTACAGCGGCTCGCGGGGAAATAGAGCCGCAGCTCATAGAAGCTCTCATGTGCCATGGCTGTCATACCGGCCCGGGCATGACCGAACGGAATAATCGTCATCAGCGCCGTGAGGTGATCTGCAAATATGTGATGAACCACCGCACTTATCGCCGCGAAGGGCTTCTCAAAAGATCTGGGCAGGCCAAACCATCTGATTTATCAATTAAACGGAAATTTACACCCCAAGACCATCGCTTGAAGGATCCTACCGAGAACGAAATTCAAGCTATTCTAGCCAGGACTAACAAGTTTACCCACGCCGACGAGTTAAACTGCCGCGCCTGCGGTTATGAAACCTGCCGCAGCAAGGCTGTAGCTGTGCATCACGGCCTGGCCGAGGACGCAATGTGCCTGCCTTTCATGATTGACCAGGCGGAAAGAGTCTGCCTGGAGTTGAAAATACCCTGGCAGGAGATCAGTCAGGTGCATCGCCATCTTATCAATACGGAAAAACTGGCCTCCATGGGACAGCTAGCCGCCGGTGTGGCTCATGAACTGAACAACCCGCTGGGAACCATTCTGCTCTATACTAACCTTCTGCAACGTAAGCTTAAAGATAGAACCGATCTCTCCCACGATCTGAACCTGCTTACGGAAGAGGCCAATCGTTGCAAAAAAATTGTCGGTGGTCTCTTGGACTTTGCCCGCCAAAACAAGGTTCGGATGCAGTCCGTCAATGTAAGCGAGTTGATCCTTCATATAATAGACACTTATTGGAGCAGCCCCAATTTTTCTGAAAAGGGGATCAGAATCATTTACGAAGCAAAAACATCTGATCCGTTTGCTGACTTGGATGGCGACCAGATAACCCAGGTAATAGTCAACCTGATAAACAACGCCGTGGAATCCATGAGCGGTAAACAGGGTGAACTTAAAATCGCTCTGGAAGGACCAACAAAAACAGGCGGCATTCACATCACAATTACGGATCAGGGTTGCGGCATCCCGGCTGAGGATGCGGAAAGAATTTTTCAACCATTTTTTACAACCAAAAGCATCGGCAAGGGAGTTGGCTTGGGACTCCCTATCTGTTACGGTATTGTCAAAATGCATCGCGGTAATATCTGGTTCGATTCCGTTGTCGGATCAGGTACAACATTTCATATCGAACTGCCCAAGAACCAGACCATGGCGGGAAGGAGTATTATCCAGTGAGTAAAAATAAGAAAATACTATTTATTGATGATGATGTTGATTTTCTCCAGGCACAATCAACCTTTTTAACCGGACGGGGTTACGTTGTTTTAACGGCGGCAAGCGCGGATGAAGCGATGAAGGTCTTGGCCGCAAACACCCCGGATTTCATTTTCCTCGACTTGATGATGGAAAATTATGATTCCGGCTTCCGGCTGAGTCACAAAATTCGCAGTGACGAGCGCTTCCAGAAAACTCCCCTAGTGATGCTTTCGGGGGTTGCCGCCACTGCCGGCCGTCGGTTTGACCAGGAGCAGGAAAGCCTGAAAAACTGGTGTCAGTTGGACGGCTTCATTGATAAGCCGGTCTCAGGCAAGCAACTGCTGGATTTGATCGAAAAAAGAACTTCAACCTCATAAAGAAAGACTTAAAAAATGAGCCATGGCAGAGTTCTCGTCATAGATGATGAATACGGAATTCGGACCGGGATCCGCGATATACTGGAGCTTGAAGGTTTCCTGGTAGAAGCGGTGGAAACCGGTAGGGAAGCCTTGGCAGCCGTTGATTCTCAAGAATTCGATGTGATTCTTATCGATTTTCGGCTACCCGATATTGACGGGATCACGCTGCTGCAGGCAATACAGTCTCGCAAGCTCAATGTGGCCACCTGTATGATAACCGCCTATGCCAATATTGAGACGGCTATTGCGGCAACCCGAGAGGGCATAGATATGTTTCTTCCAAAGCCCTTTTCGCCGGATGATTTAGTCGGGGTTGTTAATAACCTTTTCAAGCAGCGGACAATCAGGGAGCAGGCGGAAAGATTGAGGCTGGCCCACGAGGCAAGCCTGCTTGCCCTGGCGTCGGAGCAGAGCCAGACACACTCCCTGGTGGAAAGTCTTCGGGACGCGGTAATGGTGGTCAACCGCGATGGCAAGGTAGCACTGGTGAATTGTGCTATGACCCTCTTACTTAAAATCACCGAAACGGATCTCTTGCTCAAGCCAGCCGCGGAGATCTTGAACCAAGGCGCATTCATCCCTCTGGCAAAGGCACTTTCAGATCGGACAGCCGAGGGTCGTTCCGTATTCGATATTGAAATTGAGAATCACCAGTACATGGTCAGTGTGACTCCATTTTATTCAGCAAATCACGAAGCTCTAGGCCATATCCTAACCATCTCCGACATCTCTGAGGTGCGAAGAATGGCCATGGAAAAGTCGCGCTTTATCCGCACCATGGTGCATGAATTACGCTCCCCATTGGGGGCCATAAAAAGTGTTCTCGAAGTTTTGGAAGATCGGAGCTTGGGAAACGAGGTTACGCCCTACACAAACCTCCTGGAGCGGGCCCATATGCGACTCAACGGCTTGGTTGAGCTCATAGGAGCGCTCTTGTCCTTGTCTCAAATTGAAACTCAAGGCAGAACAGGGGCCAATGTCAGCCCCATTCCTATCGATCCGGTCGTGCAGGAAATCGCTGAACTCTACCGGGAACAGCTCAAGGTGGCGGAGATCGATTTAACTATAACTGTTGAACCCAACCTCCAGGGGGTTATAAATGTCGAGGATTTAAAAACAATTTTAACAAATCTGATAGGCAACGCCATTAAATACAACCGGCCAGGGGGAGCGGCATCGCTTAGAGTAAATCGCAGCGGCGACGTGATTATATTTGAGGTCGCAGACACCGGGCTGGGAATAAAAGCGGAGAACGTTCCGCGTATTTTTGACGATTTCTTCCGCGAGAAACGGCCAGAAACCAGAGAAATTATCGGAAATGGACTGGGTTTGGCCATAGTAAAAAGATTAGTGGAGCGCTACTCGGGCCAGATTGAAGCCACAAGCACCGAAGGCCTTGGATCGACCTTTACCTTCTCATTGCCCTCCGGCCGGAGCATATGCAGCGCGGGATGATACCGCTGATCTGTGACCTGCTCAGTTGCTGGCGCAGACCAACACTATTAATAAACTTAAGTTCTGAATTTTAAAAAGGTAGGCGATATGCGTTAACTAGTTTGTTAAATATTGCAGCGGATTTTACGCCGGCGCCATTTTCCTGATGAAGTTGCTTCACTTGCTATTCTCAATTATGTTGAACTTCGAAATTCCTCCTCACCTTCCTTCTCCAGGCGCCGGATTTTTTTTGCTTCCTGAGGTGATTTTTTGGGCAGCGATAACGCTAAGCCTGGCGGATCAATTCCTTCTTTAACATTTTTGCCATAATTTCTTCATAAAGCCCAGGAGCCAGGCGGCTCAAAAAGTAGGTCATTTTCCCTGTCGGTGTCAGAACAACAATGCGCTTCCTTTTTAGAACTCCGTTAAAAACAGCCTGAGCAACACGCTCCGGCGTGTCTTCCGACCCAACTTTGGACTGCGGATGGCAACTGATAGAGCCGTTACCATCCAGTGCCCTTTCTTGCAACTGCGTTTTGGTAAATCCAGGACAGAGCATCATCACATGGACGCCCTTATCCTTGACCTCTGTCCTTAAGCTTTCAAAAAGTCCGTGCAGGGCGTGCTTGCTTGCGCTGTAACCAGTCCGGCCAAGAAGCGGGGCATAGCCGGCATGGCTGGAAGTTACGACGATGACGCCCTTACGGTCGATCAGGCTTTTTATCGCCGCCTTGGTGCAATAAAGCGCTCCGAAAAAGTTTATGCCCATAACTTTCCTATAGACGAATGTCTCTGTTGCGACAAAGGCGCTGCGTTGAGTAATGCCGGCATTGTTGACTAGAAAATCAATTCCTCCGTAAGTATCAATTACGGCCTGAATGGTTTGCAAACATTGCTCTTCACTGCTGACATCGCACGTGAATGCTTTTGCCTCAATGCCTGATGCGTTGAGTGCTGCCGCCTGACGGGAAGCTTCTTCATGGTTCATGTCGATGAGGGCCACAGATACGCCTTCACGGCCGAAGCGGCGGCAAATGGCCAGGCCGATTCCGCTGGCTCCTCCCGTCACGGCGATTACTTTACCCGCAAGCACGTCTTTCATAGCGCAATACCCGTAAAATTAAGTAGTTTGTTCAATTTCTACCCCTTCTTCGCCGGCGGGGATTTTTCTTCTGGAGAAGTAAAACGCGGCGGCAAGCCCCGCGATTATGTGCCAGATTCCCCACCAGGCTACCACTATTGCCATGCCACCCAGACCGGCGAAGAAATTAAAGACCAGAACAAGCCCTAGGGCAGAATTTTGTATTCCCACTTCGATGGATACTGCCCGCAAATCGCGCTCGCTACAGTGAAGCGCTTTTGCCGACCACCAACCAATGTTCAGGGCAAGCAGGTTATGGATGAACACGGCGATGATGACAATGTTGACGTAGTTTAGAAAATGCTTCCAGTTGGCAATAAGCGCGCCGGCCACAATTATTATGAAGAAAATTAAAGAAAAGATTTTAAAAGGGCGGCGTAATTTATCGGCGATGCCCGGGAAAATCCGCGATATTGTCATTCCTATAGCCATCGGAACGCCGAGAATGATGACAATGGTAACAAAAACGTCATAGGGACTCAGGCTGACCTGACGAAGGATGGGCGCGGTGTGCGAATTAAGACCTCCATAAATGGCCAGGTTGAGAGGCGTCATTACTATCGCTGCCAGCGTCGAGACAGCCGTCATGCTGATTGATACCGCGGTATTACCTCTGGCAAGATAAGTGATAACATTGGAGAGATTGCCGCCAGGACAGGCAGCCACCAAAATCATTCCCAGCGCAATCGAAGGAATAGGGTTGATAATCAGGGTGAGCAGAAATGTAAAAGCGGGCAGAAGTATAAACTGCGCGACAAGTCCAATAGCCGGTGTTTTCGGTTTGGCGACAATTCTTTTGAAGTCCTCCAGCTTCAGATCAAGGGCAACGCCGAGCATCATAATGCCGATTGCCGCGTTGATGATAAAAAGACCCTGGGGGTTGAAGTTCAATTTTACCTGATCAAGAAGAGCTGCATCCATAAATATCCTCCTGCCATAATTAATCAATATCCCACAGATGAAAGTTGGGCCGCTTGGGGATATTTTTTGTTGATTGAGAATATTTCATAAGAAACCGCGCTGACTCGTAAAATTTGACGCACTCCTAAAATCTAACTTATCCCCTGCCCTCGTGATAGAAGATAAAAGGAGGTGGATCTAAGTCTTTGCAATAACTGCTATTGTCCCCTTCAGACCATCACTATCCCCTCATGTAAGCGGGGGGCATATTGACTTTTTACGAAGGTCTCCAATTTAAATTTAAAATCCTCCTAAACAAAGCAATCAAAAAAGACCAATATCAACTGCTCTTGTATCCACCGAGATTAGCCAGCGCTACGCTGCCGGGACTGATTACAGATGGGTCAACCTTGACATTGACACAGGCCGTTTTTCCGGAAGCAAACGCCGCCTCCAGAGCTGGACGTATATCTTCCGGTTTTTCGACACATGCCCCAAAACCGCCCAGCACTTCCACCATCTTATGGTAATCGACCCAACCCAACTCGGTTCCATTTGGGATATAGTGTCCAAGACGAAGCTGCTGGCTGTGCATAATCATGCCCCATGACTGATCGTTGCTTACTACAACAACAATTGGCAGTTGTTTACGGATAGCCGTGTGGAACTCCATGAAGTTAAAACCGACAGACCCGTCGCCAATGATAACAAGAACACGTTTGGATGGATGCTTCAGCTTGGCGGCGTTCGCGTAGGGAATTCCAACAGCCAGACAGCCATAAAGGCCGTAATCGAGATAAGTTCCGCCCTTGCGAATAGTGCGGGTCATCCCCATCCATATCGAAGTATCGCCGCCGTCGGCGACTACTATGTCGTCCTCGCGATTCATGAAATCATTTACTTCCTTAGCCAGCCGCATGGGATGTATGGGTAGTTTGTCGCTCTCCCACATTGCCTTTGCCTCATTTTTACCGTCTTTATCTGCCTGGCGGACAATCTCCAACCACGGCGTGTATTGTTTGCTCAGTTTATCGCCAAGATCCTGTTCATCAAGAATGCCATTGAGTTCAGAAAAAAATGCTTTAGCATCGCTGACGATGCCGAGATCAACGGTGCGGTTGCGCCCGATTTCACTTGCGGCAATGTCAACCTGAATTAATTTAGCCTGCGGTGGGAATATTTCACCAAAGATATAAAATAAACTCAACCTGCTGCCAACAAAAAGGATAAGATCACAGCTCATCAGGCTAAGCATGGCCGCGCCTGGCCTGATGGCCAGAGATGATTCGAAGCAGAGGGGATGCGTGTCGGAAATGACGCCCCTTCCCGCTCCCGCTGTAAATGCCGCGATGCCTGTTTTTTCAACAAACTCGATAAATTCTTTTTCAGCGCCGGCGTACCAGATACCGCTGCCTCCGATAACAATCGGTTTTTTTGCCGTTTTCAACAGATCAACAACTTTTTTGGTATTTTCACAATCTACAGGTTTGGAATTGAGCGTGGTGCTCATCTTTTTTACCCTGGCCATATCAACTGCAGAATTCAAAACGTCACATGGAAGCTCCAGATAAACCGGGCCTGGTCTGCCGCTCATGGCAGTTCGGAAGGCCATATCGATGAATTCAGGAATCCTCTCCGGAATATGGCAGACTAACGCTTTTTTAACCATTGGTTCGATGACGGGAAGTTGCCGCATGTCCTGGAGATCGAGTTTTTCCACGCTTTCCAGGCCGATACAACCGGAAATGAGAATAACCGGAGCGTTTGACAGCCTGGCACTGGCAATGCCGGTCAAGGCGTTGGTAAAGCCGGGTCCAGCCGTCACCATGGCGACGGCTGGCCTACGATTCATTCTGGCCCAAGCTTCTGCCATGAAAACCGCCGCTTGTTCATGTCGGGTATCAAAAATAGTCGTTTTTGAGTTTTCCAGAAATTGGTAAATGGGGGTAATGTGTCCGCCGCTTAAAGAAAAGACGTATTCAACGTTCCGTTCGATCAGTGCCTCCGCGGCAAGCTGGCCGCCGATAATTTTAGCCATAATTCTTTCTCCCGCAATAAAAAGAGTTTTTACAATTCCATGCATTGCCCGCCATCGATGTTTATAGCTTGTCCTGTAATGTACCGTGAGGCGTCGGAAGCCATGAAGACGGCCAGGTCGGCCACGTCGCTGGGATCGCCGATATAGCCCAGAGGGATAGTTTTACACATCTCCTTTTCCCGTTCTTCGACAGTGGTGTTAAAAAAAGAAGCTTCCAGACCGAAGCGCCATTTTTGTAAATCAGTGGCAATCTGCCCGGGACAAATGGCGTTGACGCGGATTCCGGCACCAGCTAGTTCCCTGGCCATAACCTTTGTTAACATGATAACGCCCGCTTTGGCCACGGCGTAGGCACTGTTGAAAATAGGCGGTACCTTACCGGCGCGGGAAGCTGTATTGATAATCGCTGCGGGCCTGCCTATCATCATGGGGATTAGCGCCCGCGACATGCGAAAGACAGAAAAAAGATTCACTTCGACCGTTTTAATCCAGTCTGTCTCATTGTAGCTCAACACCGTATTGGGAACTCCAAATGATGCGCCAGCATTATTGCACAGAACGTCAATAGAATCGAAGTCAACCTTTACTTTCTCAATCATATTAGCGATGGAGGCGTTGTCAGTCACATCGACACCAACAGCTAAAGTTTTAACTTTATGTGTTTTTGCGATCAGCCCCGCGATCTCACCCATTTCTTCTTGAGTTACTGTATTCAACGATGCTTCGAATCCAGTTGTTTTCGGTAAGTCGGCGATGATGATGTGGCATCCGCAGGAAGCCAGCTTTTGCGCAATTCCATAACCGATACCGGTCTTTTTTCCGGAGCCGGTAATAAAGGCCGTTTTTCCCTTCAGATCTTCGTACATGAACTTTCCCCTTAGTAATTGGATGCTACCGCCTGTCGATAATCGTCAATAAACATATTAGACGACTTCGTAAAAAGTTCGGATTCTCCTTTGAGAAAAAGGATAAAGAAAAATGATCTAAATAACTGCAATGACGTCTATAATCGCCAGCGCTTCAACTTCCTTTTACCAATGGAGAGGGGCCTTTTGACTTTTCTGCCGCGTCATCATCGCGATCTTCCCTGTAGAACACAAAAACCGGCTGCCTCGAGGCAAGCCGGTTCATCGACGACCTGATGCTATACCTTGGGCAGCCTTATTTAGTCGACGTGCCGACCGCGGCGGAACTCGATGGTTCGGGGAGCGTCAGCCGCCAATGATCTTCCCGGTTACCACGGAGAAGCCGATTTCCCTGTTTTTTAATCCTATCTGTCGAAAGCATAATCACTATTTCGGTACAACAAAGGCCCGGTCGTCGGGGGCGATCAGCCAGGGAGTAATGTTGATGCTGTCGTCGTTATGCTTAAATATGCCCCTTTCATCCGGCGGAGAGTTATCCCACCAATTATTCATCGCATTGATCCTGATGGAGGAGAAGGCCTGAATATGGGCGATTTCATTATTTATAAAGTTGTTGTTGTTGATTACCGGCCGGGACATGCCGACCGCTTTGATGCCACCCTCGCCACGATTTTCCTGAATGCTGTTAAACGTAATCAGCGGCGCAGCATCGTTGCGGCAGAAGATGCCGCTCTGAGAATTTCTGGCGATGTGACTGTAGGAGATTTCCGGAGCGCCGTAATGAATATCCAGGGCCGTCTCGGCATACTGGAAGATTCCGTAACGTATGGAGCTGTTGACCTTTTTTTCTTTGCCCATGAATTTGATGGCACTATGATAAAATCCCGGTGACGGCGTGCTTGCTGCTGCGGTAAAGACAATTGGTTTTTCCCTGGTTCCCAGGGCCATAATCCCGCCGTTTTCGATAATGATTGAGGTGTTCTGGCCATAGCGGATAACTACTCCGGGCTCAATAAAGAGAGTAACCGCCCCGTCGATAACGAGATTTTTTTGCACGGTATATGGGCTGTTGGCCAAGATAAGGAAGGAATCCCTGGTCAAGACATCACCCAGCTCAGAGGCGAGAATCGGCAACTCGAGAGGTTTACCTTCCGGATAGGGAGCGTTCAATACTGTTTCTATATTGATTCTGCCCCGTATCCCGGCGAGTATCTCGAGCCCCTTGACGCTTCCCCACCAATTTTCCCGGGTATCCGCAGCATCCCCTACAATATTGTAGGATTGGTTGCCATAAATATTGTTCCTGGTTATGCGGGGACTTCCCCCCTGAACAATAATGCCGTTGCCTCCGTTGCGAAAAATATAATTGTGGCGGATTACCGGAGCAGCTCCCTGGATAATCAACGCCTCTTTCAGATTATCCCGGAGGTGGTTTTCGGTAACGTGGGGTTGGCCGCCGTCGGTAATGACCATAGCAGCCGCCCGGTTCTTGTGGAAAATGTTCCGGACAACATCGGGTTTCGAAAAGGCGCCGCTGATTTTCATAGCGCTATTGTTCTCGGTAAACTCCGAATTCTCAATCCGGGGGGAGGATGACTCGCACATAACGGCCGTATCAGCATTCCTGATCCGGGTATAGCTTAAGTAATTGTCGCGATCCTTAACATTGACGAATCGAATCCCCGGCCAGTTGCTATTGGCCTCGGCAGTATCAAATTCAATGATATTTTCTCGGTCCCCACTGGCGTGAAGCCGGCCTTCGACAATCAACGCAGCCCCCCGTGATATGATCCGCGTGCCCGGCTCAATGGTTAAGAGCGACTTGTCTTTCACTAAAAGATCTCTTGTCAGCACATAGGGACTAGCCCCGGAGTACCAGGTAGTATCGGTCTCAAGAACCCCGCCAACAGTCGTTGGTCCCGGTGCGACAGGCATACCCATTACGACCTCGTATTTATCGCTTTCATTACCGGCCAGATCCAAAGACGTTACCAAATAGTAATATTTTTCAGCGTTTTTTAGGTTTTCGTCCCGCTGTTCATTAAGTTCCGTCCGGGCGATTTCCTGAAAGCCGGTCAATGGGGTATTGCTGCGATATAGACGGTAGCCGGCTAAATCTACATCCGGCGATTTTTCCCACCTCAAGAGGGTAAGGTTGTTGCGTCCCACCACCTTAAGCTGTTTCGGCGCAGCGGGCGGGATCGTGTCCAGGGTGACTGAACCAAGAGCATCCACCCATGACGAGGTATTGCCCGCATCATCGCGGAGGAAAGCGGTAATCATGGCCTGATTGATATTATCTCCGGGAAGAACCTTATAAATCCCGAGATACCCTCCAGGCTCAATCTCCTGCATGTGAATGTTTTTACGGTATTCGCCAATCTGAAAGTAAGCCGTCATCTTGGGTGCGCCCTGCATGACGACCCGGATTTCATCGCCGGCCTTTTTTGGAAGATTACGGCTGTCCTGGGTCAAAAGGGTAATCAGTGGCGGACGCAGCGCCTCGGCCAAAGTTGGCGTCGGGATGGTCTTCACCATCTCCCGGAAGAGGTCGTCGCAAGCCCTAAGCAGCTGAATATCCCGGATATTCATCGCCGTGGCGATCACCGTGGCAATGAGGCCCACCGGCGTGGTTGAGATGCCCCCCTCGTGAATGCGGGTGACATGCTTGCCGCTCCAGAGGAAATTGCCCGTTTTCGTATCGTGCATCTTGACCTCCGCGCCAACGGACACTGCTGAATAAACAACTGCAAACAACTTGTCAAAATTGGAGATGGTGCCGTAAATGACCGCATCTACCCCCAATATCTTACCCAATTCTGTGGCATTTGTCTGATTGATTATTTCCGGATCAGTAAACCCTGCCTTTCTCAAGAGGTCGTCAACCCGGTGGATTTCCATATCCTTGAAAGGTAGAGAGCTGAAATGATTGTAAAATCCTCGCCGGACCTCCTCTGATCCCTGTTTGCTTTTCGCATCGTTGTGAAAAGGCAGGATCGCGATGGATTTGGGAATATTTTTCTCCATATAGGGGTCGGTTTTGTAAGTGCCCTTAAATATGGTTTGGATTTGCGGGGTAATGATAGTATCCTGAGTGGCTACCAGGCAGCCGGTGATAGCGGGGATTATCAGCAGGAGCAAAAAATAATTTAGACTACGTTTTTTCATGGTTTAAATCTCCCCTTGTAAACGAGGAATGTTTTTACGAAGTCGTCAGCGTTGAAGCTTTTGCTCAATGGACATCACCTGTCCTGGCAGGTTCTCTATCAGAAATTCCCCCTGGTTTTTAGGTGATATTCTAATAAATTTATACGGAATAGCCACTGGCTCGCGCCCAGTGGGTAGGGTGCGAAAGGTTAGCACCCATACCATTCCCGTGGTGGTATCCACCAGATAGGCCTTATCATCGTCGCCGGCGACAACCTGGTATTTACTTGCCGCTGCGCCGGTTTTTTCACTGGGATAGGCTGCTTGCGGCAGTGAAAGAATACAAAGTATCAGTGCCACAAGACAGCTCCCTCGGTAAAAAGATTTTATTGCTTCCTTATGCATTTGGGTAATCCCCCCTATCGGCCAACCAGGCGTAATTCGTCGCTGGCCTCGCTTTCCAGTCCGTCCTTATCAACGGCGGTCACCACATATGTCTTGCTTTTGCCCCGCTCCAGCGGCGCATCGTTAAATGTCGCGGCGCTGCTTACGCCCAACCGGTCTAATCCTAGAAAACGCTTCGAGTAGATCACATAATGGCTAATATCCGCCTCAGGCGATGGCTTCCAGACAAGTTCCACTTTTGCCGGCAGTGCTTCACCCTTAAGCCCCAGAGGCCTACTCGGTCTCGCCTTGGTCTGTACTCGCACCAAATCAGAAAAGTCGCTCAACAATCCATCCTTATCCTCAGCCTGTATTCGGTAGCGGTAAGTCATCCCGTCTTTTAAGTTTTTGTCCACATATGAAGTCGCTCCCTGTATCCGAGCGATTTGTGAAAAGTCTTCCTCCCGGGTCTCGCTGCGGAAGATACGGTAATAAACCACGTCCTTCTCCAGGTTTTCCTGCCACTTAAGCGGCGCTTCCTTAACCTTAAGTGACTCACCTTGGAAAGAAACCGGCTGGGTCGGGCGAGGTTTTGTTTGGACAGCCACCGGCGCTGTGGGCTCACTTTCCACTCCCACACGGTTAAACGAGGTAATTATGTAGAAATATTGAGCTCCATCATCGAGTCTTTCGAAGGCGCCGCCATGGGTAAAGGTTACAGCGGCCCGCCCCTCAATCTTCCTTAGATGCTGATATTTGCCCTCTCTGGTTCGCGAAAAGTAGATCATGTAACCCTCGACATCGCTCTCAAGGCTTGGTTGCCAGGTCAGTTCCGCTCTTTTCAAAATACCAGAGCGACCCTGCAAGCCCTGCGGGGTGGGCGGCTTGCCGCGGGTGATCGCAGCAATGATTTCCGAGGGCGATGTTTCCAGGCCGGCCTCATCTAAGGCCGTTATCCGGTAAAAATAAGTAGTATTATCGATCATGCCGTCGCGATCGCTATAATTAACCCTTTGCGCCGCAGCAGGCTGATCTACTTTTTTGAGCTTCGTGAAGCCGCTCTTTTCCAGAAGACTGCGGTAAATGAAGTAACCCTTGATTATCGGGGAATCGATATGGTCCCAGCTCAGCGAAACCTCTCTAATCAGCCCGCTCTGGGCTGCCGCTCCTCCCACCGACCTGATGGCGCTACCCTTTACCGGAAATGAAAAATCACTTTCCAGATTAAATTCGTTATAGGCGGTCAACCGGTAAAAATATTCTTCCCCATCAGTTAAGCCGCGATCCACAAAAGAGACCTGTAAAATTTTATCGAGTGCGGCACCTGCATCCACGCCAAGCCCCAGGTCCCTACCCAAAATAGTTGATACCTCCAGGTATGGTCCCTCGCTATTTTTAGCACGGTAGAGTTTATAGCCCTTAAGCTTTGCCGGATCGCCGCTGGGAGCGCTACTGGGCGACCAGACCAGTTGGACCCCTTTAATTTGACTTATGGTTCTCAGTATTATCGGAGGATTGGGGGTCAAGGCTGTTTTAGCCGCGACAATATTTGACCAGGGACTTAGTTGGCCCGTGCTGTCAAAAGAGCGGATGCGGTAATAGTAGGTTGCCTCCCTTTCCAGACCTTCATCCGTGTATTCCGGCCGGTCACTGGCGCCAATTCTGGCAAAGGGTCCGCCAAGACCCGTGCCGCGAAATAGTTCGTAACCAGTCACCGGCGCGCCAGGTGGGTTTTCCCAGGCAATGTATACCCTTTTACTCCCCGGGCGTGTTCTGATGTTCACCGGCGCCGCTGGAAGTTTCGTAACCACCGCCGGCACCTGCCGAAACGCGTAATCGCTGAGGGCCTGGATTATCATCCGGGAGAGGCTATTGATTTCTCTCTGCAATTGGGGATCGCCGGGAACTCTAAGCTGGGTGGAAAATATTGCCCTACCCTCGACGATGCTGGTTACCCGGCAATTGATCAAAATGTTCATTCCCCTTTTTTCAGCATTCCCCGAAACGATGAAATCCAGCCCCAAACGGGACCCAATGTGGATGATATTGGCCAGATCGTCCCGCTGCTGAAGACTGTTAAGGCTTAAAAAACCCTCCAGAGTCTTGCGGTCGAGAATAATCAGCCGCGGCTCTCTCTCTAGTTCCTGCATCAGCATGTTGGCCACGCTGGTACCGTAAGGCGCGGCATCCAGACTCATTGCGACAAAATTGAACACCGCGAGCTTATGTACAACATTATGCTGAGCCGTTGCCAAAGGAGGACAAAACAATAATATCAGCAGGATATAAAACGGCAGCCCCCTAAAAAGCATCTTTCGCATTTCATCCTCGCTACCTTAAGCGTTAATTTGTCGTATTTTGAGCCCCTACATACTCTGAATCAGGAAATCCACCTGTTCTAAGGACTTCTCGGTTACCGGAGTAGTCATTCCTTTCAGTTTTTCGATGTAAACTGCATCGATGTACCTTTCGATGGCCAGTTCATTACTTCTCCGCCTGCGTTGTATTTCCCCCTGATTGAAATATTCGACTTCGAGGCTTTGAAACTGCTTTAAAATATTCCGGCCGATCTCGGCGCATTTATCGTTGGTGAGTTCATCGAGAACCTCCGCTTCGGTTGGTAAATCCAGCGGGTCATGCTGGATATTTGCTGCCGCCACAGGATCTTGATACCTATCTTCTTTAATTAAACGCCCCGGAATGGTTGCGGTTAGAATATTTTCCCCGGTGGAGGTGTCCACTAGTTTGTACGATGTCTCGAACATTGCCGTTATGCGGGCGATACCTTGTTTATAGGAAAATATCTGCATCACCGGTCGTTTTGTAGTCGGAGCGGGGGCCTGCAGCCTTTCCTCGCGCGAGGGGTTCGGATTTAAATGCTGCCACCGGGCAAATGCCGGATTCGGCACGTCCTCCTCTCCCACCGGGGCGCGGACCTGATTCTGATTGAAGTTGTCGGTAGTGCGGGCCGAGAAGGTAAGAACTTCGCCCATGATAAAGGTATCAATGCCTTTCATCTTGGCCGTTTGGGCGGTTTTAACGTCTAGTACGCCCGTCTGGCCGAGCTGAACCTCCCTCAAGATGGACTGGAGGTTTTCCCGTTCGATTATTCTTAGATCGCCGCTGGCGTTCTTATGTAAAAAGGCTATCAGCTTGTTGGCAACTATCTTGCCCGCATCTTTGTTGTAAGTGGGGCTGCCGAAATCAAATACCGCGATGGATTTCCTGATTCGCCGGTTAATCTGGTCCTTGACGTCAATAATTTTTTCAAAAAGGTTGGGGTAGTTTGGCCTTAAAAGATCGACTCGCTCCAGCCAAAGCAGAGCATTGGCGAACCTTTCTCGCTCGATGAATTTGTCGGCCCGGCTCATCAGGCTGCCGCAGAATCTGTTGATAAATTCAATATAGACCGGCTCATCCTGAAAAGAAGGAGCATGCGAAGCGATAAGTTCCAACTTTTTCACGGCTTGGTAAAAACGGCCCTGACGGGCCATATTTGCGGCCTCGTCAAGAAAAATCTGCCCCGCCCGATCCCGCAGGGCATCAAGCTTCTGGGTTAGCAACTGATTGCGCGGCTGATATTCAACGGCCTTTTCTAACAGGTCGATTGCTTTTTCCCAGTTGCCCGCCTTGGCCGCCTTATCGGCGGCGTCGATATAATATTCGGCATTATCCTTAGATAGGGCTTCCTGATAAAGTTTTGCCGTGTCAAAGAAATCGGGATTGATATCCAAAGCGCTCTTGAAAGCCTGAGCTGCTGTCTTCCAGTCTTCCTGTTTGGCAGCGGCCTGCCCCTTCTGATAGTATTTCTTCGGCCCTTCCTGGCGAATTTTCGTGATTCTGGCAGCGGTATCTTCGTAATTTGGGAATATTTGATTCACCTCCGCGAGTTTGGAGAGCGCTTGAGGCCAATCCTCTTTTTTCATATCCTCATCGGATTGGCTGTAGAGTGATCGTAAAACATTGGTAAGGTTATTGAGCTTTTGCTGGATATCGCGCTGGAGCGCCAGAGCCTCTCCATTGGCGGCATCCAGTCTGACGGCGCGCTCGACCATCCTTCCCACCGTCTCGAGGGCCGCGATGCTGCGTTCCGGGGCGGCGCTCATCGCCGCTTTTGCTCTTCCCAGTTGGATTTTGGCCGCTTCCTGCCTGGCCTGCTTAAGGGCATCCTGGTATTCTTGTCTATTTGGATCTTCCTTAAGCGCCTTCTCAAAGTATCCGATTGCCTCCTCCCAGCGCTTATCCTGGCTAAGCCGCTCACCGGATTTGTAATGTTCGCTTAACGGTGTACAGCCCCAAAGGATCACAAGGATCAATACCAATCCCAGAAGCTGGTAATGGTATCCGCGAGTTTTCATCTCCGCCTCCATAAAAGTACTTTATTCTAGATTATCTAAGTCTATTGTGGCGACAACCGCATAGCTTTTATTAAGCCCTCTGACAATGCCCGCCCGCAATAGCCGCCCCCTCACACGCTGCATTACTATTCGTGGTCACTAGCAATTAAGGCAACAATCTGGCTGCTACCGCATTGGGGGTTATTTCGAGAATTGCGATCTTACGCTCCCTCACGGAGAGCGCCGCCAAATCATCAGCCAACCCCTGGGCATTTCCCCTCAACTCAATATCGAGATCCACCTCGCCTGCTGCATAAGACCGCTGGTGAAGCTGCCGGAAACCCTTCACCTCGCTGGAGAGCTGCTCCTTCAGGTGCAGCAGATCCCGATAGGTGTAGAGACCAGAGACCAAGAGCTTGACCACAGCTACGCTTGTCAATTCTCCGGACCAGCGATCCAGGGTCTCTTCTTTGAGGGATCGAGCCAGCTCCCGGGCCAGTTCCTCCGTGACGGCCCGCGCCTCTCCCCGCCTGCTCCTGCTGTCAGTGGTGATTATCTCGCCAGTATCGGCGTTGATAACCCGGCCCGACAGGGTAATTTCATTGGCGGTGATTTCAATATCTCCCATCTTGAAGGTTCTTTTAGTCAGGTCCAGTTTGCCTAAAATTACCACTTCCGCTCCGTAGGACCGGGCGAGGCCCGCAATCTGCCCGGCATCAGCGCCGGGCGCGGGAGCCGGCATTGCCCGTCCGGCCTTCCTCGTTGCACCGGCGTCAATCACCCTGAATCCCTGGGAGAGGAAATAGCGCGTCATCGCTGCTTCCGCTACCGCATTATGCAAAGCCGGTTCGTTAAAGACGACCATCAACCGGGGCTTCATCTTCCGAAGCATTATCAGATCAATCGCCGACATCCGCTCCTTCAGCTTTCCCGTCCCAACGCTGGCCTCGACAGTAACCTTATAGGCGTCTCCTTCACGCCCCTCGGATATTACCCGGTAGGAATTAATGAACCCCTTGGACTCGGTAAGTATCTGGTCCATCTTGACTTGAAAATTATCGACCTCGGTAAAACTGGTGATCAGGATGCCTACCTGTTCTTCGACTGCATTGCGCAGGGCATTATCAAGAGCCTTATCCCGGGCAATGTCGATGACGCCGCGATGAACTGCGGCCATGCCGGTAGAGATAACTGTATCCTGGGCATGGGCCGACAAGAGAGATATGAACATCAGGAATAAATAAACAATCCCGACTGAGCATCTTTTCATCAGCTTTCCTCCATTGGTTTTTGGTGTTAAAAGGTAGGGGTACAAGCTTTAAACTAATCTATTATAGTCTGAGTAATCGACTGACAGTTAAATCATTAATACATTTTATTGTAGTGTCAAGTTATATTAAACAGTCTGTTATATTAAACAGTCTTGGCACGCCGTAGCGAAGTTGTTATTTGCCTACGCAAAAGGTGGAAAAAATCTGGTCAAGAACATCATCGCGCTCAATTTTACCCGTTATTTCGGCAAGGGAGTCCGCTGCTGCCCGCAAATCCAGCAGCACCAACTCGTGAGACAGGGAATTTTCAATAGCCAACCAAGCCTGGTCAAGAAACTGGGATGCCTTCTCCAACGCAATTTTGTGTCTCAAATTTGCCACTACCAAGGACGATTGGGTCTGTTTTTTTTCGATGTTCAAAAGATTGTAAATGGCTGTTTTAAGCTCCTCTATTTGAAAATTTAGCTTGGCCGAGCCCTGTATGCAGATTGCTCCCGGCTGTTCGGCAGATATAATACCTGGGGTGATCCGGGAAGGCAGGTCGGATTTATTGAGGAAAACTATTGACGGAAGATGCCGGTTCGATTCGATAATTTCCAGGTCTTCTCGCTCAAGCTCCCTGCTTCCGTCCAAAACGATTATCGCGAGATCCGCGGAAGAAAGGCGTTTTCTAACGAGGTTTACACCTTCAATTTCGATTATGTCGGCAGTTTCACGAATCCCCGCGGTATCGACAACCTGTAGGCTCATATCGCCAATTTGGATGGTGTCTTCAATCAGATCTCTGGTAGTCCCGGCAATGGGTGTGACAATGGCTCGATTCTTACCCAAGAGAGCGTTTAAGAGGCTCGATTTGCCTACGTTAGGCCGGCCGATGATCATGACACTGATCCCGGATGTAAGCATTTTCCCCTTTTGATAGGTTGCCAAAAGCTCGCCTACTCTTCTTCTTATGGCGCTAATTCGTTCCGCCGGGGACGATCGCGCGTCGCAATTGAGTTCTCCCGGGCTCAGATCCTCTGCATCAAAGTCTAGTGACGCCTCCATATTACCAAGCAGCTCAATAATATGCTTTCGGAGGTCTTGGATGATGCAAGTCATATCTCCCTTGAGCTGGCCCAGGGCGATATCGAGGCCACTTTCTGTCCGGGCGTTGATTATCTGAGCAACCGCCTCCGCCTGGGTGAGGTCGAGGCGATTGTTCAGGAAGGCTCTGCGGGTGAATTCACCCGGCTCGGCCAGACGTCCTCCGGCCAGAAGAACTGCCCGAAGTATCCGCTGAAGAACTACCACCCCGCCGTGACAATGTATTTCCAGGGAATCTTCACCGGTATACGAGCGGGGCTGGCGCATAATAGTGACCAGTGCTTCGTCGAGGACGCAACCGGAGTCGGGGCAAATGATATCCCCCAGATAGAGGTGATGACTGTCAAAAGGGCAAAGACGGCCTTGATTCCAGCGGAACAACCGTCGGGCGATATTTTCCACGCCGGGGCCGCTGGCTCGGATGATGCCGATGGCGCTGGGGGCAAGAGGAGTTGCTATGGCTGCGATGGTGTCCTGGGTCATGGTTTAACATCCTTGGAGAATTGCCGCACCGGGGTGCGGCGCTCCCGTTGTGCCATGAATGCCCTCTGCCGCCTCAAGAATGCTTTTTGTTGATGTACATCTGCTGGCCGATGCTGATGACATTGTTGAAAAGCCAGTACAGAACCAACCCCGAAGGGAACCCTAAAAAAAGGACGGTAAACACCACCGGCATGAGTAACATTATCTTGGCCTGCATCGGATCACCGACGGGCGGGGCCATCTTCTGCTGAATAAACATTGTCACTCCCATGATGACCGGAGTTATGTAGTAGGGGTCCTTAGCAGATAGATCCTGAATCCACAAAAACAAAGGGGAATGCCTGAGTTCGATTGCATACAGCAGCGCCTTGTACAGACCAAAGAATACCGGTATCTGGATTATCATGGGCAGACATCCGCCCAGAGGATTGACCTTGTGCGATTTATAAAGGGCCATTGTTTCCTGGCTGAGACGTGTTTTATCATCCTTGTAGCGTTCGCGGAGTTCCGCGACTTTCGGCTGCAGTTTCTGCATTTCCTTCATCGAACGGTAGCTCTTGTTTCCCAGGGGCCAGAAAATGATCTTAATCAAAATTGTTAGGATGATTATAGCCAGGCCATAGTTCTGCACATAGCCAAAAAGAAATTTCAGGACAATCAGCAGAGGAACCACCAGCCAGCGCAGCCAGTCGCTAAAGTCGATGGCATACTCCAAACCGACCCCTTTTTCTTTGAGAATCTCGTAATCCTTGGGTCCCATGTAAAGGGAGTAATTGAAAAGAGCAACTTGCCCCACCGGGATGACATTTTTCGGCCCCCGCAGGCCCACGGAAACCATATTCTGGCTGTCATTACTCAGATAGAGGCTGGTCAGAATGGGGTTGTGGGGCACCATGGCAGCCATGAAGTATTTACTCTCGAAGGCTCCCCAGGCAACGTTGGGGCCTAAAACATTCTGCTCAGTAATCTTTTTCACCACGTGCCGGTCCAGGGTATTGGCAATGTAGGATATTGGCCCGTCATGGCTGTAACTGTCTGTTTCCACAGCCGGATCGACAAACTGGGTCCAGCTCAGGCTGGGATTCTGATTCAATGTCTGGCTGGACAAATTATGTACCCGGATTTCCAGGTCGAAGACATATTTCCCCGGCTGGAAGGTATAAATTTTTTCCACTTTTATTTCATTGGGATAAATCTGCCGGAAGGTCAGTTTCTTTTGGCCGCCATCCGGAGAAAGCTTAAGTTCGGCCTGGTCTGCCTCATACATGCTATCCGGGGGTATATCGAAGGTCGAATCAGGGAAAGATACGTTCAATGGTTTGGGCATGAAATCCTTAACCGCCACAAGCTCGATCAAACCGGAATTCTTATCCAGTGTCTTGTTGTAACTCTTAAGTTTAAAGGATTTAAGCGCTCCCCCCCTGGTTGTGAAGACAGCTGTGTAAAGCGGCGTATCCACGTTAATGTCGCTCTCCGCCACCCTCTGCTGGGACTGAGCTCTGGCTAGATATGAGTCGCCTGGTTTGATGGGGACTGCCACGGCATCGGCGGCCGGCGGCCTTTGCATTGTCTGCGGCTCAGCAACCGGGGTCGCTTTTTGGGGGGGTGGTGGTGCAAAAAATGTCTGATAGGCAAAAATAACCGCCAGCGAAAGGACAATGGCGGTAAGGGTATTTCTGTCCATTAATTACCTCCGTTTAGATTGACCTGCATATTCACTCGGCATTGCTTTTTCGGTCCACAGGATCATAGCCGCCGAAGGAAAAGGGCTGACACCTCAAGATGCGCTTCACCCCAAGATAAATGCCCACATATGGCCCGTGCTGCCAAATGGCGTCCATGGTATACTGGGAGCAGGAGGGCGTAAAACGGCAAGGTGAGATGAAAAGGGGTGAGATGCACACCTGATAAAAATATATGAAAAAAAATAAAAATTCTTTCAGTATGGGCGTGAGCAATCTATCGAGCATCTATTATGGTTCTCAAAAGTTGTTGAAGCGGTAAAAACTCCTTAATACAAAAGCCTTCGGACGGTTCGGAAAAAGTTCTCAAGGATTGAGCGCGCAAGTCACGAAAAACAAGTCGGGCGGGCATAAAACCCGCCCCCACAACATACGCCTTGAGTGACGAGCAATGCCGCGCAACGTAAGCATCCGGGCTTTTTACCGCGTCGTCAAAAGTTCATCCAATTCTATTTTGACTTCTTGATAGCTGAGGTCCGGAATCCCCTTCCTAACAATCAGCAATATATCTCCGAAACAACCAAGGGACGCTTTATTGAGCCGAAAAAACTCCCTCAGCAGTCGCTTAATTCTGTTTCTCTTAACCGCGCTCCCCACCTTACGGCTGGCAGTTATTCCTAATCTGCTCAATCCTAGCTGATTGCGCCGGAATAAAAAGGTGAAGTGCTGGGAATGGCAACGCCGGCCCTGTCGCTGGATGGCCAAGAAATCCCTCTTTTTCCTGATCCGTTCACTCTTACTAAAGGTTTCCTTCATCATCTGTACAAAAAACCGCGGCGACTTGCCGGCCGAAAGTCAGGCTGAAAATTAAACCGTAAGCCTGGCCCTTCCTTTTGCTCGTCGTCTCTTCAGGACTAGCCTGCCGCCCTTGGTAGCCATTCGAACCAAAAATCCATGGGTCCTCTTGCGCTTAATATTGCTTTTATTGGTAAGATTCTTCTTCATGTTCCGCTCAACCTCTTAAAATTAATCAGTGGCTTATAGCCTTTGGCGCCAACGTTTGTCAAGATAAAATCAGGGCCAATCGTAAAGATGTATTCGCCGGCCCGGTTGACCGCTTCGCGCGTTTGAGGTAAGTAACTATTAATATGTTTTTAGATCTAGTCTGTTACATGTCACGGAATCAGGCATAAGAGCGGGAATTAATCGGCTATGAATAAATTTGCAATGGAAACAGATTTCATTCCGCGCGGTGATCAGCCCCAGGCTATTGCGGCGCTGAGCGATGGGGTAAACCAGGGGTTGCGCCACCAGATCCTCCTGGGCGTCACCGGTTCGGGCAAGACCTTTACCATGGCGAACCTCATCCAGGAGACCCAGCGTCCGGCGCTGGTGATCGCCCATAACAAGACGCTGGCGGCTCAGCTTTACGAAGAGTTCAAATCACTCTTCCCCGCCAATGCCGTTGAATATTTTGTCAGTTATTACGATTATTATCAGCCAGAAGCATATATCCCTTCCAGCGACACTTACATCGAAAAGGATTCCAGCATCAATGACCAGATCGATAAACTCAGACATTCGGCCACCTATTCATTATTAGAGCGGCGGGACGTGATCATTGTGGCGTCGGTTTCATGCATCTATGGTCTCGGGTCGCCGGACGCCTATCGGGGAATGCATATCTCCTTGGAAATAGGCCGGGAAATCCCCCGGGAAAATTTGCTCCGGCGCCTTATTGAGATTCAATATGAGCGAAATGACATTGATTTTCATCGGGGAACCTTCCGTGTCCGGGGCGATCAGGTCGATGTTTATCCCGCTTATGAGGAAGAGCGAGCGCTGAGAATCACCTTTTGTGGCGATATGATTGACGAGATAAGCATTATCGACCCGCTGCGGGGCAAGAAATTGATGAGATTGGAGAGGATTGCGGTTTATCCGGGCAGCCACTACGCAACCAGCCGGGAGAATCTGCAGCGGGCGGTAAAGGACATCCGCGAAGAACTCCAGGAGTGCCTGGGCGCGCAAATCAGGGACAACAAACTCGTGGAGGCGCAGCGGCTGGAACAGCGCACCAAGTTTGACCTGGAGATGATGGAGGAGATGGGCTACTGCCAAGGCATCGAAAATTATTCCCGTCACCTTACCGGCCGCCGGGCGGGCGAACCACCGCCCACCCTGATGGAATATCTTCCCACTGATGCCCTGATTTTTATTGACGAGAGCCATGCTACCATTCCGCAGCTTTACGGGATGTTCCGTGGTGACCGGTCCCGGAAGGAAACATTGGTGCAATACGGATTCCGGCTGCCTTCGGCGCTGGATAATCGCCCCCTTACCTTCGAGGAATTTGAAAAATTTCCCCAGCAGCGCATCTACATCTCGGCGACTCCGGCTGATCATGAAATAAAAAAGGCCCAGGGAAGGCTGGTCGAGCAGATAATAAGACCAACCGGCCTGATGGACCCCGAAATAATCATCCGGCCCACCAGCCAACAGGTAGATGATCTTCAAGGAGAGGTGAGAAAGCGGGCCAAAAAAAATCAGCGGGTACTAGTTACCACCCTCACCAAGCGCATGGCGGAAAATTTGACAGCCTACTATCAGGAGCTTGGTATCCGGGCCAAGTATCTGCATTCGGACATAAAAACTCTGGAAAGAGTGGAGATTATACGCGATCTGAGGCTAGGCGAGTTTGATGTGCTCATTGGCGTCAATCTGCTACGGGAAGGCTTGGATATCCCAGAGGTATCACTCGTGGCCATATTGGATGCCGACAAGGAGGGCTTTTTGCGCTCCAAGAGATCGCTCATCCAGACCAGCGGCCGGGCAGCAAGAAACCTGGACGGTAAGGTGATTATGTATGCCGACCAGGAAACCGACGCGATAAAATCCTGCCTAGCCGAGACCAGGAGACGACGGGAAATCCAGGAGCGTTTCAATCGGGAAAACAATATTACCCCTGAATCAATTAAGAAATCTATCAGCAATATTCTGGGTTCGATCTACGAGGCTGACTATCTGAAGTTACCGCTGGTTGCTGAACCAGGGCGCCATTGGGAATCAGAAAAGGATCTGGAAGAGCATCTGAAAGAATTGCACCTGCAGATGAAAGAGGCGGCGGCAAAGCTGGAATTCGAAAGGGCGGCGGCCATCCGCGATGAAATTAAGGAGATGAAGGGACATCTCCTGGCCTTGTAGCTAGGAGACGCTTAGATTAATCCAAAAAAGACGACGTCCGAAGAAGTCCGGATGCGACCTTTCAGCAGTATGTTGTTTGCCGGGGTCGTTTGAAAATTGTGAACACCAATGTTTAGGTAATAAGACCGGACGAAGGTGTTTATGTGGAGATGATTGCGAATTGGCGCTACATGAGGGAGTTTCGAGCAGAAGCTGTAAGGATGGTTGATTATGGCGGCTTGCCGGTAAATGAGACGGGCAAGGGTCTGCCTTTGCCAAAATCGACGCTGGAAGAGAAAGTCGGGGCAACCAAGAGCGGCCAACGGGGAAAGTCATGGAACGATCAGCGTCCTTTGAGTGACGTCGAGCGGAAATTGGTCTCTTTACGAAACCGTCATAATTACTTGACGTAATAGCAAGTTTATCACTATATATCTCATCAGTAAGGTCAGACTTTTCACCTCATTATCTTCAGGCAGAGGGTTGGTTTTTTGGACAATATTCTAAACATTTTCGGCCAGCTACGTATCCAGGACATCTTGGATATAGCCATTGTCTCAGTTATGATCGCGGTGATCCTGATCTGGTTTCGACAGCGGGCATCCCGTTTTGTGTTGGCTGGTTTGGGTCTTATCGGCACTATCTACGCCTTTGCCATTTTCTTGCAGCTATACCTGACAACGGCCCTGCTGCAGGGATTTTTTGCCATTTTTCTCTTCCTGCTGGTGGTGATCTTCCAGGAAGACCTCCGAAGATTGTTCGAACGGCTGGCCCTATGGGGAATGTTCCGAAAAAGCCTGTCGTCGGATGATCTGTCGAACCGCAAAACAACCGACGTACTGGTTCAGGCAGTGGAGAATCTGGCCCGGAAACGGGTGGGCGCACTGATTGTTATTAGCGGGGATGACGTTCTCGAGCGGCATTTGAGCGGTGGGGTGGTTCTAAACGGTCAGTTGAGCCAGTCACTCCTGGAGAGTCTTTTTGATCCCAGTTCCCCGGGGCATGACGGCGCGGTAGTTCTACGTGGCGACATTGTGACCCGCTTTGGTTGCCGCCTGCCCCTATCCACTCATTCCGGCGAGTACGATCATGTCGGACTTCGTCACACGGCTGCCCTCGGTCTTTCCGAGCGCACCGACGCAATGTGTATTGTGGTCTCCGAGGAGCGGGGAACAATTACGCTGGCTATGGGAGAAGCTCTTCAGGAGATACCAAACGCTTCCGCTCTGGGAAGCGTCATTGATTCTTTTTACGCAGCCAGGCAGCCGGACGAGAAAAAGATAAGCCCCTTCCGGTGGCTCAAGGAAAACCAGCGGGAAAAGGTAATTGCGCTTTCTTTGGCCTGCCTGCTCTGGGTTTTTTTCGGCTATCAGCGAGAATCTATCCGGCGCGATTTTACCGTGCCAATCGATTATAAAAATGTACCCGCCGATTGGCGCATTGAGGAGCCAAGGATTGCGGCAGCCAAAATAACCCTCTTGGGCCCCCCTCAAGCCTTCCGTTTGTTCAACCCGGAACAACTTAAAATATCACTGGATCTGAGTATGCTACGCCGGGGAAGCAATGAGTTAACCTTTACCGGAGAAATGCTCAACACGCCATCCAGTTTGACCGTGGTGGGCATTAAACCGGACAAGATCCGTCTAAACGCCTACCAGATGGTCTATAAAAATGCCCGAGTGGAACTGGTGACGCTGGGCAAACCGGACCCCCAGTACATCATTGATAGGATTCAGGTCGATCCCTCCTTAGTGAAGGTTTTAGTGTCTCCATCTCTGCGTGACGATCAACTCAGGATTCCCACGGAACCGGTCAATCTGCAACTTCTGACTGCCAACCGTAAAATGACGAGGAGGCTCCTTCTCCCTCCGGATATGTTTGTGTCTGAGGAAAGTGCGAATTATGTAACGGTTACAATCAAGGTAAAAAGGAGAAAAAAACAATAACCACGAAATGTCCTTATAATTCCGGTGGCCGCAATTCCGTGTTAATAATAATTGTGTACATTGAGTTTCATAAATGTTAGCTGTCCAGTATCAAAATTTCTTATTGGAGGTATTATCTGATGTATTCCAAGCCAACGATGATAAATTCGATCAACCACAGGTACCTCAAAGTTGCACCGGTCAGCAGTTATGCCTTCGCCGCTGATTTCAACTCTTGCCTTGTCCTGGGGCAGGAATTTCTGGAGGCGGCGAAATATTATCCCATTATTTTTGCCAGCAACAACGACGTTGTAAACCCCCTGTTGGTTCTCGGCGCCCAGGGTAATGTCTTCTGCAATTCCGAGGGAAAGTGGAGCGAGGGCGTTTATATCCCTGCCTTCATCAGACGCTATCCCTACATACTGGCAGAAGGCTTAGCTCAAGATGGGGCTTTGACGGTATGCATAGATGCAGATTATCCCGGTTATGATGCACAGGACGGCGTGCGGCTCTTCACCGACGATGGAGAGAACACCCCGGCCCTTAACCAGGCGGTGGAATTCCTCCGTCGATACCATAGCCAGTTCGATACTACGAAGCAGTTCGTTAATACCCTGAAGAATTTGAACCTCTTCAAACCTGTTGATGCGAATATTACCATGAAGGACGGAACAAATTTTTCCGTGAAGAACTTCCTTATGGTAGATGAACAAGCGGTTCTGAATCTGCCGGATACCGACCTGCTGTCTCTGGTTCGTAAAGGTTATCTGGCCTGGATATATGCCCACCTATATTCATTAACCAATTTCCCCAAGGTAATTGGTTAGGTCAGTGCAATAACAAAATTTGTTGGCTTCGCATTAAGTCGCCCCAACCCTCGAGCTTGACGTGGGAGGGTTGGGGTGGATGCGATTTACGTCTATATATCTTAGTTATATCCGTGCCCTTTATCCCCCTGCTCTCGGGGAGCTGGATATGGGCTTATTACGAAGTCATCATACTTGGATTTCTAGCCTTTTTTTGATGAGGCCCCAAGAAGAAGCGTTTGCAGCTTGCCATCCTTTTTCCTGATCGCGGCAGCTTCCGCTTTGCCGGATATAAGTGAACTTTCTGCCTGCCTGCCGTTATTCAATATGATTTCCCCCCTAAAGCTGCGGAAGTTGGGCATTGATTATTTTTTGTTGTTCGGATATAGAACCAGATCGATAGCCGGGTCCCGTGCAACAACGGATTGTGAACCCCGCCAGGTCCGGAAGGAAGCAGCGGCAGCAATCACCGTTTTGTGCCGCGGGTAAACCTGGCTATCCTGTTATGAGGTAATCCTTGAGGATTAGAAGTCACGATACTTGCCCTTTTGAGACGCTGCCGCGGGTGTTGTTTATTCTATGACGGAAAAAGCTGAATATCAGGTCCTGGCTCGAACCTGCCGTCCCCAGGCCTTTGAACAGGTTTTGGGCCAGGATCATGTCACTGCAACCCTGAGGAACGCCATTGCCAATAATCGCATTCCTCACGCCCTTATTCTGAGCGGTCCGCGGGGAGTAGGGAAGACCTCGATCGCCCGGATCATGGCCAAGGCATTAAACTGTGAAAAGGGCCCCACGCCCGACCCCTGTAACACCTGTAACAACTGTTGCGAAATCACGGCCGGTTCGTCTTTGGATGTGCGCGAAATCGATGGGGCATCCAACCGGGGTATCGATGAGATACGCGAACTGCGGGAGAATGTAAATTTTTCCCCTGCCGCCTCACCCTACAAGGTTTACATCATCGACGAAGTCCACATGCTTACCCGGGAGGCCTTCAACGCCCTGCTCAAGACACTGGAAGAACCGCCATCCCACACGATTTTTATTTTTGCCACCACCGAGATCCATAAGGTTCCAGCCACTATCCTGTCACGATGTCAAAGCTTTGACCTTCGACGGATCTCCCAGCGGCAGATAGTAAGCAGTCTCAGAAATGTGTCCCGGGATCAGGGGATTGAGATCAGTGACCGGGCATTGGCTTGGCTGGCGGAGGCGGCCGACGGAAGCCTCCGGGATGCCCAGGGGCTGCTCGATCAGGCTATTTCCTTTGCCGGCGTCAGAATTGCCGATGAAAAGATAGAGGAGCTCCTGAACATTACCGATCGCAGATTTCTCTTGCAATTATCCGAAGCGGTCCTCAACAGGGAGCCAGGCAGGTGCCTTGCCATACTTGAAGAGGCCTACTATGCCGGCCTGGACATGAAATACCTTTACGGGATGCTGCTCAAGCATTTCCGCAACTGCCTTCTGGTAAAGATACTGGGGGCCGAGGCATCCCTGATTGAGCTGTCGCCGGAAGAGCTTAGCCAAATAACCGCCCTGGTGGCCCGAGTGTCCCAGGAAGATATTCAGCGTCTCCTTGATATACTTTTGCGGGAAGAAGAAAAGGTCAAAAAGAGTTATGATCCCCGGATCTCAAACGAAATTATTCTCGTTAAAATGGCCCTCCTGCCCCCTGCGGTTCCAATTTTGGAAATTATTGAACGCCTGGAGTCGATCGAAAAGCGACTGATAAACCCGAACGACCTTTCAATTGAGTCGCCTGTTCCGGCAGCCGCTCCCGAAGAAAAGCGAAAGCCGGACGAGGAGAGAGACGATCAAAATCATCTGGCCAAGGCTGATAATGGTTTGACCACTGACCCCTGGGAAAGATGTAAATCGCTGCTTAAAAAGACTCACCCCATCCTTTTTTCCAAGATTAGCTCCGGAATATTCATGGGTCTTGATCGAGGCAGTCTACGAATTGGCTTCCCCGGCAATTATATCTTCCTTGATGATGTCAAGTCCCAGGAAAATCTAACCGCCATGGTGGAGAGTGCCAGCCGTTTTTTTCCAGGGTGCAAGAATGTCAGAATCGAAACCATTGCAACACAGCAGCCTGAAAACACCACGGGAAGTTCCAATGAAGCCTCCGGCGCCAATAAAATGAATGCCCTGAGACGGGAAGCGCTGAATCATCCGGCCCTGCTTAAGATAATGGATACTTTCGGCGCGGCTGAAATACGGGAGATCATCCCCAGGAAAAATAACCAATCAACAGGAGGTAAGTCCATTGACAAATAATTTTGGTACCATGATTAAGCAGGCCAAGAAGCTTCAGGAGCGGATGGCCAGTATGCAGGCAGAGCTAGAAAATAAAACCATCGCCGCATCCGCGGGCGGGGGGATGGTCACGATTTTGATGAACGGCAAGTATGAAGTGATTTCCCTCAAAATTGAAAAAGAAGTGGTTAATCCCGACGATGTGGAAATGCTGCAAGACCTGATTGCCGCGGCGGTCAACGAGGGGATACGCAAAGTTCAAGAGATGACCTCATCGGCCATGTCGCAAATTACCGGGGGTTTGAATATTCCCGGCTTGATCTGACGAGGCCGGCGATGATCTCCAAAGGTTATGCCCCACCGATAAAAAAACTCATCAACGAAATTACTCGCTTTCCCGGAGTAGGGGAAAAATCAGCGGCGCGGATGGCCAATTTTATCCTGCGCGGATCAGTTGAAGACGCTCGGAGACTGGCCCAAAGTATAATTGACGTAAAGGAAAAGATATCCTTCTGCTCGCTGTGCTTCAACCTGGCGGATCAGGAGCTATGCGTCATATGCCGGGACAACTCCCGTGACGGCAATGTGCTTTGCGTGGTGGAAGATCCGGATACCCTGCTGGCCATCGAGGAGTGCGGCAGTTTTCGCGGTGTTTACCATGTTCTTCATGGTTGTCTGGCCCCCCTCGATGGGGTGGGGCCCGAGGAGTTGAAGTTGCGGGAACTTATACAGCGCGTGACTGCAAAGAACATTAAGGAGCTCATTATTGCCACTAACCCCACGGTCCAGGGCGAGTCCACGGCGCACCTGATCAACAGGATGGTCAATGGGTTAGGCCTGGAGGTGACCAGAATTGCCACGGGAGCACCGGTAGGAGGCGATTTGAAGTATGCCGACCGCATGACACTGGCCCAATCTCTGCAATTTCGCCGCGAACTTGGCAGTTAAACAAGTGAAGCTGGTTTGGTGATTATCATGGTAAGCAAATCTTCAAAGACGATTCGCCTGGATGGTGCGGATAATGTTGCCTTGGCCTTGGAAGATCTTCCGGCGGGCAGCCTTATCGACAGCGGTTTGAAGCTGCTGGAATTAGTACCGGCCGGCCATAAGGTAGCTCTTTCCGATATTCCCAGATCGGGCGCAGTCACCAAGTACGGCCAGGTTATCGGCTTTGCCTCCCAGAAAATACGCCAGGGCAGCCATGTCCATCTGCATAACCTTAAGCTCAAGAATAACGGCCGAAAGCATGATATCGCCGCCCATCGTCGCTTTACCGACTTTATTCCAAAGCAGGATCGGGCCCGCTTCTCCGGAATAATCAGGTCGGACGGACGGGTCGCCACGCGCAATTATCTGGGAGTCTTGGCTACCGTAAACTGCTCCGCGAGCGTTGCCCGGATGATCGCCGATGAATTCAAGGACCTCCGGGATTATCCCGGCGTCGACGGCGTGGTTGCCCTGGCCCACGGCCTTGGCTGCTGTATGATCCCGGGGGGCGAGGCCCACCGTCTCTTGCAGCGGACGATGGCCGGTTATGCCCGGCATCCGAACTTTGCCGGGATTGTCCTCGTTGGTCTGGGATGCGAGGTCAACCAGATCGAATCACTGCTTATGGATATGGGTCTGGACAGCTTGCCCAATGTGATTGCCGTTGATATTCAGCAGGCTGGGGGAACCAGGAATGCCGTTCGCCAAGGAGTTGAGGCAGTGCGCTCACTGTTACCTCAGGCTTGTGAGGTAAAGCGGCAGTTGGTCTCCTCCGATCATCTGGTACTGGGTCTGGAGTGCGGCGGTTCGGATGCCTATTCCGGTATAACCGCAAATCCGGCTTTAGGGGTGGCTGCGGATCTGCTGGTAAAAAATGGCGGCACGGTAATCTTGAGTGAGACACCGGAAATTTACGGGGCAGAGCATCTCCTCACCGGCAGGGCTCGCAACCGCGAGGTGGGCGAGAGACTCCTGGAACGGATTCGCTGGTGGGAGGATTATACCGCCCGAAACGGCGGCAGCATGGATAATAACCCCTCTCCCGGTAACAAGGCGGGAGGGATTAGCAATATATGGGAAAAATCGCTGGGGGCTATTGCCAAGGCTGGAAGCACAGATTTAAACGAGGTATATCTCTATGCCGAAGAGGCCCGGACCCGTGGCCTGGTTTTTATGGATACACCGGGCTATGATGTGGTATCGATAACCGGGATGGTGGCTGGCGGCGCCAATGTGGTATGTTTCACCACCGGCCGCGGCAGCGTCTTCGGTTGCAAACCGGTGCCGATAATAAAGCTTGCGTCCAACACTTCGCTCTACGAGCGGATGAAAGATGACATTGATTTCAACTGCGGTGTTGTGATGGACGAAACCATGTCTTTGGAAGAGACGGGCGAGAAGATATTTCGGTTGCTGCTGGATATTGCCTCTGGCCGGAAAACCTTGAGCGAGAACCTTGGCATGGGGGATTGGGAATTCGTGCCCTGGCAGTTGGGGGCAATAACCTAGCGCCCGGCAGTGTGTTATGTGCCGGCAATGCACTTGTTGTGCTTTGGCAGCACACAAACGGCGTTTGTGGTTGTCGTTAAGACTTGTTTGCTATCAGGGCATTGACTGCCCGTCGCTTCCGGACGCAAATATACCGGGACTATTGCGGCCACAACTCCGAGAAGGCAATCCGGCCATACCTGAAAGGTTATATATTATTTTTTGCAACATTATGGCATCCGATTTGCAGTAGTTTTTCGGTTTACCTGTTGGAGCTTCATACCGATACACCGGCGGGCGAGAAGCTGAAGCTTGGCGCAATATGCAGTTTATTACGAAATAGTGTGGAGGTTAATTAATGATTGAAATCAGATGGCATGGCAGGGGAGGTCAGGGAGCGGTTACATCGGTTGAGCTCCTGGCTAAAGCGGTTATTCACGAAAATAGATTTGCTCAGGCATTCCCAAGCTTTGGGCCGGAGCGCCGCGGGGCCCCGGTTGCAGCGTTTAACCGGGTTTCCGACGAGAGAATCCGGGTCCGATCCGGCATCTATAATCCAGACGTGGTCGTTGTCTTGGATGAATCTTTGATCGGCTTGGTGGATGTCGCCGAAGGACTGAAAAAAGATGGAGTTCTCATAGTAAACACGGCGAAATCCGCGCGGGATATGGCGGAGAAGCTTAACTATAAGGGTCGGCTCGCCACGGTCGATGCAACAGCCATTGCCTGGGGCGAGCTTGGTGTTCCCATTACCAACACGACAATGCTGGGCGCGCTTCTTAAGGTTACCGATGTGGCGAAACTGGAATCCATAACCGAGCCCATTGAAGAGAGATTCACCCGCATCGCGCCGAAGAACCTGGCGGCAGCGAAGAGGGCCTATAATGAGGTAAAAATAAACTTATTCTAACGATTGAGGTAGCGTGATGACAGCTAAGAAATGGCCTGAAACATGGCAGGAGATCGGTATTGGAAACGTGGTTTTCGAACCCGGCAGCTCCCGGTCCTATCTGACGGGAAACTGGCGTGCCCAGAGGCCCATCTGGGATAATGACAAGTGTATTAAGTGTGGCATATGCTACCTTTTCTGTCCCGAAGGTTGCATTAGCAAGACTGACAATGGTTACTACGCGGCGGATATGGATTACTGCAAGGGTTGCGGGATCTGCGCTTACGAATGTCCCCCCGACGCGATTAGTATGATTACTGAGGAGGTATAGAAATGGCTAAACGAGTAGGAATGGAAGTAACAACGGCCTGCGCCGAGGCAGCAGCCCTTTGCAGGATCGATGTGGCCTCGGTTTATCCCATCACCCCTCAGTCACATATTGCCGAACATCTCTCCGATATCGTCGCGAATGGACGGCTTGATGCCGAATATATTACCGTTGAATCGGAACATTCAGCGTTGAGCGCCGCAATGGGCGCCGCAGCAACTGGTGCGCGGACATTCACCGCCACCGCATCCCAGGGTCTCCTCTTCATGCAGGAGATCCTGCCCATCACCTCGGCCATGAGATTGCCAGTGGTGATGGCGATTGCCAACCGGGCGGTATCCGGCCCGATCAACATCTGGAATGACCACAGCGACATCATGAATACCCGCGATACCGGATGGATTTCACTTTTTGCCCAAAATGGTCAGGAAGTAGTGGACATGACCATCCAGTCATTCAAAATCGCCGAACATCGCGATGTATTGCTGCCGATAAACATCAACCTCGACGGTTTTCAGCTCAGCCACATGGTAGAGCCGGTAGAAATTCCTGACCAGGATGAGGTTGACAGGTTCCTGCCGCCTTACCAGCCGCTGGTCACTCTGCACCCGGACCGGGTGGTAACCATGGGCGCCCTGGGGATGCCGGAGATCTTTACAGAGACGATGATGGCCAAAAATTCCGCACTGCTGAACTCTAAAAAGGTGATTCTGGAGGTCTGGAAAGAATGGAAAAAACTTTTCGGGCGTACTTATGAGCCGGTCGAATCCTATAAAACCAAGGGAGCCGAGGTGATTCTGGTAACCATGGGCTCCATGGGCGAGACGGCGGAGATCGCGGTGGATGAGATGAGAGCCGCTGGTATTGCGGTGGGCTTGGTCAAGATTAAGCTCTGGCGCCCCTTCCCATTCGACGAATTCAAAAAGGCCGTAAAGGGTGCGAAGGTGCTGGCCATAACCGACCGGGCGTTATCATGCGGTGGTCCGGGCGGGCCGGTGTTTTCGGAAGTACGTTCCGCTCTCTACGATGATTCCACAAAGCCCGCGGTGGTAAATTACATCATTGGCCTGGGGGGCCGAGACGTGGCCGTCAAGGACTTTATTGATATGGCTAAACGCGCCGCGAAGGCTGAAACAAAAAAGCCGAAACTGGCATACGAAATTTATGGAGTGAGGACATCATGACAGTCAAGTTATCGAAATATCAGCGAGACATTGTAAAGCTTGTAAAGTCGGTCGATAAGGAGGAATATATTGCCTCCGGTCACCGCGCCTGTCAGGGCTGCGGAGAGGTGCTGGCGATCCGCCTGATGTGCAAGGCTCTGGGAAAAGATACGGTTATTTCCAATCCGACAGGCTGCATGGAGGTTATATCGGCCATTTATCCCACCACTTCCTGGAATATTCCCTGGATTCACGTGGCTTTTCCCAATGCGGGATCGGTTGGTTCCGGAATTGAAGCTGGTCTCAAGGCCCTGCGCCGCAAGGGAAAAATTGCGGATCGCCGGGTAAAAACAGTCGTATTCGCCGGTGATGGAGGAACGGTGGATATCGGCTTTCAGGCTTTATCCGGGGCGATGGAACGCGGCCATGACATGATCTATGTTTGCCTAGACAATGAAGCCTATATGAATACCGGCATTCAGCGCAGCGGCGCGACCCCCTTCATGGCCTCGGCGACCACGGCGCCGGCGGGATCAGCGATTCCAGGCAACCGGACCTGGAAGAAAAACATGGCGGAGATTATGGTAGCGCACAACCTGCCCTATGTGGCCACCTGCTGCCCCAGCTATCCTGAGGATATGATGAATAAAATGCGGAAGGCCCGCGAGGTTGAAGGACCCTCCTATATTCATTGCCTGGCGGTTTGCCCCACGGGTTGGCGCTCTACCTCCGAGACCTGTATCGAGCTGGGGAGGGTAGCTCACGAAAGCGGCTTTTTCCCCCTCTACGAGGTCGAAAACGGGGTTTATAAAATCACCGTCGATCTGCCGGAGAAACTGACGCCCATATCCGATTATCTCAAGCCACAGGGACGGTTCCGCCATCTTGGTCCGGAGAAGGTGAAACAGATTCAAGCCCGGGTGGATCTGGAAATGAAGAAACTTATGAATAAGGTAAACCACTCGGTTTCTTGGGCGTTATAAAAAAATTATTGATTTTGTTCCCAAGTTGAAATAAAGATGCCTCGCTCTTGTTGCTTTAGCCTCGCTTGCAGATCATGTTAAAGTAAAAGGGCAAGTTTAAGGTTTTAAAAATTTTCCTCAGTAGCTCAGTCGGTAGAGCAGATGGCTGTTAACCATCGGGTCCGTGGTTCGAG
>JBBIRO010000015.1:41493-59151 GCA_037441775.1 Syntrophobacterales bacterium | reverse complement strand
AGTACGAGCGGGGCGGGATCACCAAAGACGGCCACAAGATGGTCAATGCGGTGGCGACCGCCACGGTCCCCAAGTTCACGGTTATCGTCGGGGCCTCGTTTGGCGCCGGGAATTACGGCATGTGCGGCCGTGGCTATTCCCCTCGCTTCCTCTGGATGTGGCCTCACGCCCAGATCGGCGTCATGGGGGGCGAGCAGGCGGCCAACGTCCTCATCTCCGTAAAAAACGACCAACTGGCGCGGGAGGGTCAGTCGCCCCTGCCCGAAGAAATGATCCGGGCCATCAAGGAACCGATCATAGCGGCGGCGGAAAAGGAGGGCAATGCCTACTACTCCACTGCCAACCTCTGGGACGACGGCATTTTGGATCCAGCGAAAACCAGGGACGTCCTGGGGCTTGCCATTTCGGCGGCGCTCAACGCGCCGATCCACAGCGGGCCGCAGGGACATGGCCTGTTTAGGATGTAGGGGGAGGCCGTTATGTTCAAAAAAATACTGGTGGCCAATCGCGGCGAAATCGCCGTTAGAATAATGAGAACCTGCCGGGAAATGGGGATTGCGACCATTGCCGTTTATTCTGAGGCGGACCGGTCGGCATTGCACGTCCAATGTGCCGATGAAGCGGCACTTCTAGGGCCAAGCGAGCCCGGCGAAAGCTACCTCAACATAGACAAGATCATCGCCGCGGCCCTCCAGGCCGGGGCCGAAGCGATTCATCCCGGCTATGGCTTTCTTTCGGAAAACGCGCAATTCGCCAGTCGTTGTGAAGAGGAAGGCATAATTTTTATCGGCCCGCCCGCCTCCGCTATCAAACTATTGGGCGATAAAACCCGGGCGCGGGCAGCAATGCTGGCAAGTTCGGTGCCGGTTATCCCGGGGATGACCCAACCGGAGGACGATATTGAAAAACTATCCTCGCAAGCAGCGGCAATCGGCTACCCGGTCTTGATAAAGGCGGCAGCTGGCGGCGGCGGCAAGGGAATGCGGGTGGTTAGCGACCCCCGGGACTTGCAGGGCGCGTTTACGGAAGCGACAAGCGAAGCCCGCCGCGCTTTCGGCGAGGGGGCGGTATATCTGGAAAAGTTCCTCGATCGGCCCCGTCACATCGAAATCCAGGTTCTGGTTGACCGCTTCGGTCAGGCGGTCCATCTGGGCGAACGGGAATGCTCTATTCAGCGGCGCCATCAGAAGATCATCGAAGAGACGCCCTCGCCCGCGCTAGACGCCAATCTAAGGGAAGCTATGGGACAGGCCGCCCTCAATGCCGTCCGTGCCGCGGGCTACGTCAATGCGGGAACGGTGGAGTTCCTTTTGGATAACGAAGGCAAGTTCTATTTCCTGGAGGTAAATACCAGATTACAGGTGGAACATCCGATCACGGAAATGATCACCGCCATTGATCTGGTTCGCCAGCAGATTGACATTGCCTCCGGTCTGCCGCTGGCGTTTAAGCAGGAAGCTATCCGCTTCCAGGGTCAAGCCATCGAATGTCGCATCTACGCCGAAGACCCGGAAACCGGCTTCCTCCCCTGTCCCGGCAAGATCCTTTTTCTCAAGGAACCGCTGGGGCCGGGAATCCGGGTCGACTCCGGAATATACAGCGGCTTTACCGTGCCCACCGCCTACGATCCGATTTTAAGCAAGCTCATCGTCCATGCCGCCGACCGGCCCCAGGCCATCGAGCGGATGCGCCGAGCGCTGGCCGAATACGTAGTGTTAGGGATCAAAACGCCAATTGCCTTTCTACGGGAGGTGGTCGGCTCAGAAGCCTTCCGCCGGGGCGCCACCCATACCAGGCTGATCGATGAAAGCTTTAACCCCTGGCGTCCGACGGCGCAAATGACCGACGCCGCCTGTATAGCTTATGCCGCCAGCCAGGAGATGCCCCGTAAATATCAAATGGGCGACGGCGTTAAAACGGCGGATCACTTTCCTACCCCCTGGGAAACCCTGGGATCTTGGTCTTTGTGAGGAGGAGGCGATGGAATACCGTCTTTTGGTGAATCACGAGGAGAAAAAATTGACCCTTAGCTCATCGCCTGATCTTAAGAAGACCGCCTTCCTGGAGGGAATTTCTCATCAGTATGAGCTTAAGTCAATCGGCGCTCAGGAATATCTCCTTGAGCTGGACGGGCGGCTGATCCCCTTCTACCTGGCTTGCGAGGACGCAAAAACCCATCTTTTCATCCAGGGGGAAACGTTCATAATCGAAGATCAGGCCGCCGCAAGGATTATACGCCGGGGGAGCTCGGATGATCTGGCCCGGATGGTTACGCCGCCAATGCCGGCAACGGTAATCCGAGTCCTGGTCTCCGAGGGAGAACAGGTAGAGCGGAGTCAGGCCTTGATGGTCTTGAGCGCCATGAAGATGGAAACAACCCTGGTTGCCCCCTACCACGGCCGGGTAATAAAGATCAATGCCGCCCCGGGCGCCCAGGTGATGCCGGGAGAAATCCTGGTGGAAATCGAACCCGATGAGGAGGATCAACATGGAGCCGGAACTAATCTATGAAGTCAAGGGAAAAGCAGCCTGGCTGACCATCAACCGGGAGGCACGGCGTAATTCCATCAGCCAACCCCTGATGATCGAAATGGCGGCCCGCCTGGCGCAGATCGAAGCCGATCCCGCCATCAATGTCGTCTGCTTCACCGGCGTGGGCGACCGGGCCTTCTGCAGCGGCGCCGATCTGGTTTCAACTTTGGGAGGGGGTGATATCCAGTCCGGGGTAAACAATTTCGCCTCCCTTTTAAAACAGATGGCCCGAATGGGCAAACCGCTGGTGGCGCGGGTAAACGGCCCCTGTCTGGCGGGCGGCTTGGGTTTCATGCTCAGCTGCGACATCGTCCTTTCCCGTAATGACGCCTACTTCAGCGCCCCGGAGGTTAATGTCGGCATCTTCCCCATGATCGTCGGCGCTCTCCTCTATCGCCATCTGGGGAGGAAAAAGGCGATGGAAATGGCGCTCACCGCCCGCCGGATCGGCGCTGTGGAGGCCGAGCAAATCGGTCTCATCACCCGGGCGGTTGCCCCGGAAGAACTTGACCGAGAAGTCGAGGAAACATTGAGGCTTCTGACCGAAAAAAGCCCGCTGGGGCTTGCTATGGGGAAGAGGGCCTATCACCGGATGGCCGATTTGCCCTTCGAGGAGGCACTGGACTACCTTGCGGCTCAACTTTCGGAGATCATCGCCAGCGAAGATGCCGCCGAAGGCATGGCCGCATTTATCGAAAAGCGTAAACCCGTCTTCAAGGGAAGATGAATATCCCCCTAACCCTCTGGCGCCTGGCGCCACCCCCCACAAGGAGGCTGCGATGAGTTCGCTTTGGATCAAGGATAACTTTAATTTTGAACGTCCCTGCATGATTACCGCCGCGCTTTCCGGCGTGGTGGCCAACCGCGCCCAATGCCCGGCGATTCCCTACACGCCCGAGGAGTACGCCGCCGAAGCGAAACGGTGCTACGAAGCCGGCGCGGCCGCCGTTCATATCCATGCCCGCAAGCCCGACGGCTCCCCTTCCTACGAAATTGCCGATTACCGCAACATTTACGACGCCGTGACCGCCGCCTGCCCGATCATCATTAATTTTTCCACCGGCGCAATCGGCATTCCGCTGGAAACCAAGCTGGCGCCGGTAAAGATTATCCGTCCCGCGATTGCCGCGCTCAACATGGGCTCTATGAACTATGCCAAGTACAACCCCGGCAAGAAGAAATTCGTTTTCGACTTCGTCTTCCCCAATCCCTTCACCGAAATCATCACCCTGGTTGCGGCGATGAAGGAAATAGGGGTCAAGCCGGAGATGGAATGCTTCGACGCGGGCCATATCGGCAACAGCTTTCCCTTAATCGACATGGGGCTTGTCCTGCCGCCCTACCAGTACAGCCTCATCATGGGCGTCCTGGGGGGGATTCCGCCAACAGTGGAAAATCTGGTGCAGCAGGTAAGGCTCCTGCCGCCCCAAAGCGACTGGCAGGTCATCGGCATCAGCGATGACCAGTGGCGGATGTTGGCCGCTGCGATCGGCCTGGGCGGTAATGTCCGGGTGGGACTAGAAGACAATTTCTACGTTGAAGAGGGGTTAATGGCAAAAAGCAACGGCGAGCTCGTTGCCAAGGCGGCCCGGATGATTCGGGACCAGGGCCGCAAACCGGCCACCAGTGAGGAATGCCGGCAGCGGCTGGGCCTCGTTTACATTTAAAAAGAAGGAATCGATATGGACTTTTCAATAACCCCCGAACAACAAATGTTCCGCGATACCATCTATCGGTTTGCCCGGGAGGAACTCTACCCCCTTTGCGAGGAAGCCGACCTCAAAAGCGAATTTTGCCTTGAACTATGGGAAAAGATGGGCCGGATGGGACTTCTTGGTCTGCCCGTCCCGGAGGAGTACGGCGGCCAGGGCGCGGATTTTGTCACCTGCTGCCTGGCGGGCGAGGCTGTCGGCCAGGCCGGCGTGGATGGCGGCCATACCCTGGCCTGGGGCGCCCATACCTACCTCTGCGCCGCCAACATCATGCAGCACGGAACGCCCGAGCAAAAAGAGAAATACCTGCCCCGGCTGGCAACCGGCGAGTGGATCGGCTGCATGGCCTTGACCGAGCCCGGCTGCGGCTCCGACGCCGCCGCCATAACCACCCAGGCGCGCCGCACCGCAGATGGCTACTTGCTCAACGGAGCCAAAACCTTCATCACTAACGCCCCCCTGGCCCAGGTTTTCGTGGTTTTTGCCACCATTGACCGCTCGTTGAAACACCAAGGCATGACCGCCTTCATCGTTGATCGTGATTTTCCGGGGATCACCACCGGTAAGCCGATGCACAAGATGGGTTGCCGCACCTCGGCAACCTCCGAGGTGTTTTTCGAGGATTGCGAGGTCCCGGCGGAAAACTGCCTGGGGGGCGAGGGCCTGGGCTGGCTGATCGCCCTGGGCGGTGTTGAATGGGACCGCAGCACTCTTTTGGCTCCCTATCTGGGATCGGCGCTCTTTTCACTCGAATGCTGCAGCCGTTACGCCAACCAGCGGCGGGCCTTCAACCGCTACATTCGCGATTTTCAATCGATCCAAAACCGGATTGCCGACATCAAGATCTTCACCGAGGTCGCCCGTCTGGCTGTCTACCGGGTGGCCGCCGCCAAGGACAACGGAATTGCCCTCAATCCACTTTTGGCGGCGGTCAATAAGATGTACTTGGGAGACCGCGGTTTCGAAATGTCCTCGATTGCGGTCGACCTCTTCGGCGGCTATGGCTACATCCACGAGTACCCTGTTGAGCGCAACCTCCGGGACGCCAAACTGGGACAACTGGGCGGCGGCACATCCGATGTAATGCGGATGATCGTCTCTAGAATAATGATGGCTTAAGGGGGTTAAAATGAATTACGAACTTACCGCAAGCCAGCGGGAAATTACCGCCTCGTTCGCTGCCTATTGCCGGGCCGCAATCCTCCCGCAGGCAGACATTCTGGATACGGCCGACCCGGGAGAGGCCGCCCGTCTGATGCGGGAAAATCTGCGAAAGCTAGCCCTGGCGGGGTATTTCAGCTGTCTTCTTGCGCCGGATATGATCAGCCGTTGTACTGCTGGCGAGGAACTGGCCAAAAGCTGCGGCGCCACCTTTCTTGCAGCCATGTCTTCCGGAATTTCCTTCGGTACGCCGGTTTTCATTTTTGGCAGCGATGCCCAAAGGGAAAAATATTTGCCGGCTTTGGCCGCGGGAAACCTGGTGGGGTGTCTGGCCTACACGGAAGAGGGGGCGGGCTCGGATTTAGGCGGGATCATCACCCAGGCGTCCCGGCAGGACAATGGCTGGTTTCTTTCCGGCGCCAAGAACCTCGTAACCAACGCCCCCCTGGCGGATGTATTTCTCATCCTGGCCTGGACGGGGAAAGAGGCCGGACTGGAGGGTGGGCTTACGTTCTTCCTCCTCGACCGCGATACGGCAGGCCTGACCATCGGACCGGCAGTATCCACTTTGGGCCTGCGGGGCGCCCCGGTCGCCGGAATAAACCTTTCCGGCTGCCTGCTGCCCGATGAAGCCATTTTGGGCGGCCAAATCGGCCGCGGTTACGAGCAGTTGCTGCAGGCGCTTACGCATGTCCGGCTGGCTATCGCCACCCTTTCCGTAGGCCTGGGTGTTGCCGCCATGGAAGAGTCCACCAGCTACGCCAAAACCAAACGGGCCTTCGGCAAGCCGATCGGCATCTTCGAAGGGGTGGGGGCAAAACTCGCCCACATGTTCACCTTAAACGACCTGGGACGCCTGATGACCTTCAAGGCGGCCTGGGCAACGGAGCAAAACGATCCGGAAAAAGCGGTGCTTGCCGCCGCCGCCAAGATCTTCACCAGTGAAGCTGCCCGCGAGATTGCCCATCTGGCAATGCAGGTACACGGAGGACACGGCTATCTGAAGGGGGGGCTGGTGGAGCGGATCTACCGTGACGCCCGTTTCGCCGAGCTGGCCTTCGGGACATCCGAAATGCTCCGGGGGGAAATAGCCAAGGCTTCATTGGATCCTTTCAGTGAGGGTTGATATGTACCAGGAATACTTCTCACCGGAGCATCACCTCCTGCGCGACTCCGTGCGAAAATTTGTCTTGCGGGAGATCAAGCCCTGGATCGACCGCTGGGAAGAAGAGGAGATCTTCCCGCGCGAGCTTTACTATCGGGCCGCCGAAGCTGGGTTTCTCGGCCTGGGATATCCGGAGGAATACGGGGGGACCCCTGCGGATATCTTCATGGGAATTGTCTATGCGGAAGAGCTGCTTAAGGCTGGTTCGGCCGGACTTGTTGCCGGCCTGGGAAGCCTCTCCATCGGGATGCCGCCGGTTTTAAAGATGGGCAGCGAGGAACAGAAAAATAAATTTCTCGTTCCCGTTTTAAAGGGTCAGAAGATATCGGCTTTGGGCATCACCGAACCCAATACCGGCTCCGATGTCGCCAACATCAAAACCAGGGCGCTGCGCGAGGGGAATTACTACCGAATCAACGGGGCTAAGACCTTTATCACCTCCGGCTGCCGGGCCGATTTTCTCACCACCGCCGTCCGCACCGGCGGCGAGGGTTTCCAGGGAATTTCTCTATTGCTAATCGAAAGTTCGACCCCCGGTTACAGCGTGACCAAAAAAATCAAAAAAATGGGTTGGCACGCTTCCGATACTGCGGAGATCTCTTTTGTGGACTGTCTGGTGCCGGCAGAAAATCTAATTGGCGGGGAGGGGAACGGTTTTTACGGCATAATGCTCAACTTCCAGCGGGAGAGGCTGTCTTTGGCAATCATGGCCCATGGGCTGGCCCAACTGGCCCTGGAAGAAGCGCTCGAATACGCAAAAAAAAGAGAGGCTTTCGGTCGTCCCCTGGTCGGATTCCAGGTCTTGCGGCACAAACTGGCCGATATGGCCACCAAAGTGGAAGTGGCCCGGGAGTTCAACTATCGGGTGGCCGCCCGGATGGAGGCCGGTCTCGACGCCGTCCGGGAGGTTTCGATGGCTAAGAACTTCGCCTGCGAGGTCTGCGATGAAGTGGTATCCGCGGCGGTCCAGATTCACGGCGGTTACGGCTACGCCCGGGAATACCTGGTGGAGCGGCTTTACCGTGATTCCCGGATCCTGAGCATCGGCGGCGGCACCACGGAAATCATGAAGGAAATCATTGGGAAGCTCATGATCTGATGCAGGGCATCACCTGATATGATTCCCTCCCCTGTCATCAGCAACGAGTTTGATGCCGGTCAACCGGGAGGTCGCCGGACCATCAGTGATAAATCTTAGAAAACGCTGACTTTCACGGCCGTTTGGCGCCAATGGTACGGCGCGTAAAATTGAAAATATGAAATCGTCTCGCGGATAGAAATAGAAATGCCCGGCAGAAATTTAACTGCCGAGCATTGTTGGGCTTCTAGTTAACTATATTGTTTGGACATTTACCGCACTCGGACCTTTGGCACCCTTTTCGATGTCAAAACGGATCTTCTGGCCTTCGTACAGGGTTTTGAATCCTGAACCCTGAATGGCGCTAAAATGTACAAAAACATCCCCGCCCTCATCGTTTTCGATGAAGCCGAACCCTTTTTTCTCATTAAACCATTTTACTTTTCCTTCTGGCAAAGCTACTCCCTCCTTCCTTTAAAATTTGATACGCGGCGCAGACGGAACGAATAAAAAAACCACACCGGCCGAGAACCCCTAGCTCCTAGTGTGGTTTTTATACTCTCTATTTTTACCTGCACCAAAACTACTCCGCTTCCCTCGTCAAGCAAATTGTGGCGTCACTCGACATCACAATTTGAATAACCGTGTTCGTCTCTATCATTCCAGAAAACAGAAATCAAGTCTTTTTTACATTTTTTTACCCCATTTTCTTAAATTATTTCTTATCCCCCTTTCTGACAGACGCCGGCGTATTGAAACAGTCAGTACAAATGGCAGGCCACCAGGTGACCGTCTGATTGCTCCAATATATCCGGCTGTTGTTCGCTGCATATTTTCATCGCCTTAGGACAGCGCGGGTGAAATGGGCATCCCTGAGGCGAATCGCTAAGTGATGGCATATCACCTAAGAGGAGAGTCTTTTTTTTACGGCCGGGTTTTATTTGCGGCACTGACTGCAGAAGAATGCTGGTATAGGGGTGGAGGGGCCGGCCAAAAAGTTCGTCGTTAGCGGCCAGCTCGACAATTTTCCCCAAGTACATAACCGCCACCCGGCTGGCCATGTAACGCACGACGCTTAAATCATGCGAAATGAACAGGTAGGTCAGGCTGAACTGTTCCTGGAGCGACTTGAGCAAATTCAGTATCTGGGCCTGAATTGATACATCCAGCGAGGAAACCGGCTCATCGGTCACCACCAGCCGGGGTCTTAAAACCAGGGCCCGGGCGATACCGATCCGCTGCCGCTGCCCGCCGCTGAACTCATGGGGATACCTCGTAAGCTGCTCCTTCGTAATGCCCACCAGATCGATAAGCCGGAAGACAAAATCTTCCGCTTCTTTGCTTTGCCGCAAGCTATGTATGGTCAGAGGCTCCATGATGATGTCGCCCGCCTTTCGGCGGGGGTTCAATGAGGCATACGGGTCCTGAAAAATCATCTGGACCTGTCGGCGGTACTCTTTGAGCTGACCGCCGGAAAGCTCGCTTACGTTTTGTCCTTCAAAGCTGATGACCCCGGCGGAGGGCTTCACGAGACGCAGGATCAGTTTCCCCAGGGTCGTTTTCCCACAACCGCTTTCACCCACCAATCCCAGGGTCTCCCCGGAAAATATCTGCAGATCAACCCCATCGACCGCCCGAACCATCCCCTCGGAACGACTCAGAAAACCGCGAGAAACAGGGAATTCCTTACGCAGATTGGATACTTCCAGCAGCGGCCGGAAAAGGCATTTGTCGTTCATATGTATTTCCAGCAGCGCACCAGATGGCCAGGACTTTTGCTTTTCAGGGGCGGCATCTCCTCAAGGCACGCCCTCATGGAATGGGAACATCGCTCCTGAAAGGCGCAGCCGCGGGGCAAATCGTAGAGACTGGGAACCTGCCCAACGATGGGATTGAGCAGCACATCTCGCGAGCCAATGGCAATTCGCGGGATGGACTCCAAAAGACCGATGGAATAGGGGTGGAGGGGGGTCGCAAAAATTTGCTCCACCGAAGTGTATTCCACTATTCTTCCCGCATACATCACGGCTATTTTCTGCGCGGTTTCCGCGATAACTCCCAAGTCATGCGTGATCATAATAACCGATGTCCCGGTTTCACCCTTCAACTGGTCGATCAAATCCAGTATCTGAGCCTGAATGGTGACATCAAGCGCAGTCGTTGGCTCATCGGCCAGCATCAGTTTGGGACGGCAGGCCAGGGCCATGGCAATCATCACCCGCTGCCGCATCCCGCCGCTAAGTTGGTGAGGATAATCTTTGAGCCGTGCCCGGGGGGATGGAATGCCTACCTTCTGAAGCAACTCGACCGCCCGTTCTCTTACATCCTGCCTAGAGATCCTGTGGTGCGCCCGCAGGACTTCGATCACCTGATCACCAATGGAGAAGACCGGATTTAGGGAAGTCATCGGTTCCTGAAAAACCATTGAAATTTCCCGGCCCCGAATAGACCGCATTTCCGGAGGTTTAAGCAGGAGGAGATCGGCCCCATTGAAGATGATCCTCCCGGCAATAATCTTGCCGGGCGGGGTTGGCACCAGCCGCATAATCGAAAGGGCAAGAACCGTTTTTCCGCAGCCGCTCTCGCCCACCACCCCCAGGGTGTCGCCGGCTTCCAGTTGCAGGTCCACATCATCGAGGGCCTTGACGATCCCTCTTTTGGTGTAGAAGAAGGTTTTAAGTCCCTCTATTTCCAGCAGGGGAGCCATTCCAAGCCCTTAACTGTCTTTACGCCACTCTCTGAGCATCTGAACCAGCAGGCGAACTCCAAAGCCCGACGCCCCTTTAGGGATATAAGGTTTATCCTTGCCAAGCCAGGCAGTTCCGGCAATGTCGAGATGAGCCCAGGGATAGCTTCCCACAAATTTACTGAGAAAGGCGCCAGCGGTAATCGTTCCGCCCCCCCGGCCAGCGGAATTTTTGTGATCCGCCACATCGCTTTTGATCATTTCCTGATATTCATCCCAAAGCGGCAGCTCCCATACCCTTTCCGCGGTAACTTCCGCCGCCGCCTTTATTTTCTGCTTAAGCTCGTCATTGTTACCCATCATTCCCGCCGCATGCTCTCCCAAGGCCACAACACAGGCGCCGGTCAGGGTGGCCAGATCAATGACCGCCTGGGGCTGGTATCGCTGGGCATAAAAAAGGGCGTCGGCCAGGATGATACGCCCTTCGGCATCGGTATTCACAACTTCTATCGTCTGGCCGGACATGGATTTTAGAATATCACCCGGCTTATACGCCTTGCCGCTGGGAAGGTTTTCCACCGCCGGCGCCAGGGCAATGATGTTCCGAGGCAGGGCCAGATCCGCCGCTGCCCTGATGGCTCCGATTACGGCCGCGGCCCCGGACATGTCGGATTTCATCTCGTCCATCTTATCGGCGGGCTTAAGGGAAATGCCGCCGCTGTCAAATGTCAAACCCTTGCCGACCAGCACAATGGGCGGCTCCTCCTCCCCGGCGCCGCGATATTCCATAATGATGAACCGGGGTGGCTCATCACTGCCTTTGGCCACACCGAGAAGAGCGTTCATGCCTAGCTCCTGCATCTCTTTAACTTCCAAAACGGTGGTCTTAAGTTTTTTGGAAAAATCCGCGAGGTCGAGCGCCGCCTGTGCCAGATCCTTAGGGGTCATCTCATTGCCGGGATGGGAAACCAGGTCACGAATCTGATTGACCCTCTGCGCAATCAACTCCGCCGTTTTTGCCGCCGCTTTGACCTGCTCGAAAACTTCGTCCCGGTCTTCAACGATAACAAACTCGTCAACCTCCCGAATTTGGTCCCGGTCCACCGTCTTGAAGGCATTGAATTGATAGAGGCCCAGCATGGCGCCCTCGACCATCGCCTCGGTTGCCGCCCCCACATCCAGATTGACCGCGGCGGCTCCATCCCAATCGCCCGCAGCGTAAAAAGTCTTTAAGTTAAGTTTTCTGATACTTTGGGCCGCCCTGGAGTAAGCGCCCCGCAGTGTCTCCCGGGAAAAGTCCTTTTTCTTCCCTAAGCCCACCAGGATAATCCTTTTCGGGCCGATCGACTTATTGTTGAACAGAACCAGTGTTTCAAAACGCTTCCCGGTAAAATCGCCCCCGGCCATAATCGACCGGATCAAACCGCCTGTTACTTCATCAAGGGCAGCGGCGATACCCTGGGGTTGCTCTTCCTTCTCAAAATGAGTCGCAACCGCTATTTCCACAGCCAGCTCGGCCAGTTTTTCTTTTATTGCTTGAACCTTCATTTTTGCACCTCAGGGCGTCAGCGATATATGTTAAAAACTATCTGGTTATGCTGCCGGACAATACCTCACGCAGCGCCTCGGTCAGCATGGTAATGTTTTCCCGGCGGCTGGAAAAACCCATCAGGCCGACCCGCCAGATTTCTCCTTTCAAGGGACCAAATCCGCCGGAGATATCAATATTGTAATCATTGAGCAGTTTCTTTCGAACCGGCATGTCCTCCACCCCTTGAGGGATGCGAATCGTGGTCAGGGGGGCCAGACGATGCTCTTTTGCTACGTGAAGCTTGAGGCCCATATTGTCTAGCTTAGACCACAGGTATTCGGCGTTTACCTGATGTCTCGCCCAACGTTCTTCCAGTCCTTCCTCCAATGCCAATTTCAATCCTTCCCGCAAACCGTAATGCAATGTCGTCGAGGGGGTATGATGATAGACCCGCTCTTCATTCCAGTATCGCTCGAGCATGGTCAGATCCAGGCACCAGTTGAGCACCCGGGTTTTTCTTCCTGCCAGTATCTCCCTGGCTCGTTGATTGACCGTAAAGGGAGCCAACCCCGGGGGGCATCCCAGGCATTTCTGAGAGGCGCTGTAGGCGACATCAATTCCCCATTCATCGATCTTAAGCGGCACCCCTCCCAAAGAGGTAACGCAATCGACCATGAACAGGGCATCTCGCTCATGAATGATCCTGGCCATATTCTCCAGCGGCTGCCTGGCGCCGGTAGATGTCTCGCCGTGAATAAGGGCCACCATCTTTACCTTCCCGGCTTTTTTTAAGGCTTCTTCCACTTCTTCTTCGGTAAATACCTCGCCCCAGGGCCTCATAAGCCGGATAACCTCCGCCCCGTGCAACTCGGCCATCTCACATAGCCTGTCGCTGAAATAACCGTTACACCCTATAAGTACGCGATCGCCCGGTTCCAGAAAGTTTACAATTGCGGCCTCCATACCGTTCGACCCCGTTCCGCTGATTGGAAGGGTCAGGTCATTTTTGGTAATAAAGACCTGGCGCAGGAGACCCTTCATTTCATCCATCAGGGCAAGCCATTCCGGATCGAGGTAACCAACCAGATTAGTGTTCATGGCCCTCAGCACCCGGGGATGAACCATGCTTGGCCCCGGCCCCAGCAAAACCCGGGGGGATGGATTGAGATCCTTACTTGATAAGATCATGTTCTATCCCTTTCGTAGCGCAAATTAATGTGATGGTGACGCATATACGTTTATGGCATTTTTTGCAATGCCAATTGCAGACGACAATTAAATGAGCTTGACCGCAAGCCCGGTCTTAATATACGAAAACGCCACGGCAAGCCGCCCGGCAGCAAGGAGGACAAAACGATGTGCATCCTAGCCATTGATCAAGGAACCACGGGAACCACCGCTATTCTTTATGGTAAACAAGCTGAAGTTCTCGCCCGCTCCTATCGCGAAACCAGACAGATATACCCTAAGCCCGGATGGGTGGAGCAGGACCCGCTGGAAATCTGGCGGAGCGTTGTTGCCACCGTGCAGGAGATCATCAGGTATTGCCCTAAAAAAATTACGGCGATCGGCATCACCAATCAGCGGGAAACCAGTATCGTCTGGGACCGGAAAAGCGGACTGCCCGTCTATAACGCCATTGTCTGGCAATGCCGCCGTACCGCCTCTTTATGCGACGACCTGAAACCGCATCAGAAAATAATCAGCGATATAACCGGCCTGCCGCTGGACGCCTATTTCAGCGCCACCAAGATCCGCTGGATTCTCGACCAGGCGCCAATATCCTCCCCTGACGATCTCCTCTTCGGCACCATCGATACCTGGCTTATCTGGAAACTGACCGACGGCGCCGTTCATGCGACTGATTTTACGAACGCCTCCCGGACCATGCTTTTGGATATTGAAAAAAGACAATGGGCGGAAGATCTGTGTCGTCTGTTCGGCGTGCCGGCCCGAATCTTGCCGGAAGTGCTACCTTCCCGGAATTCTTACGGCGTTGTTAAAACCATACCCGAAATTGCCGGCGTACCTATCCTGGCCGTCGCCGGAGATCAGCAGGCGTCGCTCTTCGGCCAGGGCTGCGTCGCTTGGGGCCAGGTAAAAAATACTTACGGCACCGGTTGTTTTATCATGATGAATACGGGGCCGAAGCGGCCTTCCAGCGGCAGCGGCCTGATTGCCACCCTGGCGTTGGGCGGAAACGGTGAAACCTGTTTTGCTCTGGAAGGCTCGGTGTTTATGGCGGGCGCGACCTTGCAGTTTCTCCGGGACGAACTTAAGTTAATCCAAAACTACGATGAGGTGGAAGCAGCGGCCCGGGCGGTTGCCAACAACGCGGGGGTTTACCTGGTGCCCGCCTTTGCCGGGCTGGGCGCGCCCCACTGGGACATGGAGGCCCGGGGAACGATAACCGGCCTGACCAGGGGTTCCAACCGCAATCATCTGATCCGGGCCGCCTTGGAAGCCATGGCCTACCAGACGTACGATGTAATTTCCATTATGGAGACGGAAACAGGCATGATTCCAGAATTTCTGCTGGTGGACGGGGGAGCGGCAAAAAATCAGTTCCTGATCCAGTTTCAGGCGGATATTTTAAATAAGCCGGTGCGCCGATCGACGATAGCCGAGGCAACCTCGCTGGGGACGGCCTTTCTCGCCGGACTCGAGGCCGGTATATGGAAAGACCAGGACGATCTAGCCAGCATGACCCGTCATGAGGAGGCGGTAGATCCCTCAATGGACCTCGAACAGAGAAAGCAGCTTATCGCGGGATGGCACAAGGCGGTTCGCCAGACCCGAACAAGATAGCTTGCCTTCATTATGAATAGCCTGAAGCAATTAACAATAAACTCGCTCCGGGACGGCGTGACCGCTGCCTGGCCGATCTGCCTGGGTTATATCGCCATCGGACTGGCCTTCGGCGTTTTGGCGCAAAAGGCCGGCCTCACCCCCTGGCAGGTCGGGCTGATGTCGCTATTGGTTTACGCCGGCAGCTCCCAGTTTATCGCCGTTTCCCTGATCTTTGGCGGCGCATCGACAATATCAATTATCATGACCACTCTGATTGTAAACTTGCGCCATCTCCTGATGAGCGCAGCCCTGTCGGTGCATCTGAAAAAAACAGATCGCCGGCTTCTGCCGCTTTTCGCCTATGGTGTGACCGACGAGAGCTTTGCGGTAAATATGACCAGGTTCGCCAATGGTAACTGGGACTGGCAAAGATCCCTGGTTGTCAATCACACCACCAATCTGGTCTGGATTTTAAGCACCATGCTGGGCGGAATAAGCGGGCAGTTCATTCCCCCGGGGGCATTCGGCATCGATTTTGCACTGGCCGCCATGTTCATCGGGCTCGTCCTCTTTCAACTGAGAGGCCGGGAATACCTGCTGGTTGCCGTTTTGGGAGGATTAATCGCGCTTTTTATTTACCTTTATCTGGGAGGCTTTTGGCACGTCTTCTTAGCGCCCTTCTTGGCAGTGCCCCTGGGGGTGCTTGCCAAAAGAAGGCGCCTGGCCGACGGCAGGGGGGTCTAGCTAAAGATGGAATATATTCTCCTCATCCTGGGAATGGGAATCCTGACTTACCTGCCCAGGCTCATCCCACTGTTTTTATTAACTAAACTCCAGTTACCGCCCTGGCTGGAGGAGGGTCTTGATTTTCTGCCGGCCGCAATCCTGGGGGCCTTGGTTTTGCCTTTGATCATCATGCCGGGCGACGCCAGAGAGATTTCCCTTGTCCAGCCTCATTTCCTTGCCGCTATTCCCACTATTATCATCGCCCTGGCAACGCGCTCCCTGGCGGTAACCGTTCTGGTGGGCATGGGTTCCTTCTGGCTTTGGCAACAGATCCTTTAACAGCAACCGCCTTTATTAGTCTGGCCTCTCTCTGGGGTCTCTACCAGACTGCAAGTGCAGTCGCCTTCGCGTCCCAGGAGGGCGTTGATCACGGCGGCGGCGCAGCCTACGCCGGTTTTTACCTGGATCGCGGCCGTGGGACAGTTTACCATGCAGGCCCCGCATTCCATACAGGCATCAATATCCCCGGCGGCAACCTTCCCATCATTGGGGATAAATACCTGGTGGGGACAGACTTCAAGACACATACCACAGCCGATGCAAAGCCCCTGGTCATACCTCAGCGTGGCAACGTTTGGCAGATAACGCAAGCGATCATGCATAAAATATCCTCGCGGTTTAGACTCCTCATCTTACCAAAAGCGAGGCAACCCAAATAACAACGCCTACGATTGCCCCGCCGATCTGGATGGGCAGCGCCCACTTCATTTCCTTTCTCACGCCGGAAAGCGAAGTATAGGTGCTGGAACCGGTAAAATTCATCGTCAGATAGGAGGTAAGTACCGTAATAACAACAATTGACGACATTGCCTCCAACAGATCCGGCCAGCCGGAGAGGGGGTGACTGGAAACCAGTAGCAGGAGGATTGCCACGGGCAAACCAAGAACAGCCCCCTTAAGGGAAAAGGAGCGACCCGGCAAATATGGAAGCAGAATGGGCGCCAAAACCGTCCCCGCCAATAGGGCAACAAGCAGCACCAAGGCAGCCCAGCCGCCATACCGCACAAGATTGCTCCCGAAGGCAACGGGTCCAGTCAGGCCCGCGATTAACAGGGCGGCGGCGGCGATCATCATCGTCGCCTTCAAGGCAACTGCCAGTTCCACCGGAATCAGGGCCAGTCGCTCTCTCAGATTAAAGGTGACCCTTCTCATGGCGGGCCTCACAACCTGCCCGGAATCAAGATACCCGGGAACATCCACGGCGCGGATTGGTCCATAGGAAACGGCAAACCCGGAATACCTTTTCACCAGGTGGGCAGCCACACCCGGGGCGCCCAATTGGGGAACGATAAGCCGCCTGTGTGAAACAATGTCTTTCAGTCCAGACTGCTCAATTCTTTTTGTCAATTCAGCGGTGCCGAAAGTGCCCTTGCCGGCGGCGCACCAGACATTGATCCCGCCGGTATCAAGGACCAGAAGCCAGAGATTGCGACCTCCCAGATTTTCCCTCAATCTATTGAAACTATACATATAGTTGGCGCTTACCAAAACAGCGGAACCATGATCGGGCTTCCCGACGGCGTAAAGACCGGCATCAAGCTTGTAGTTCATCCGCTGCCAACCCCAGCGGGCCAGCCCGTCCCGCAGGCGATCCCGCGGGGTGATCGTGGTCGAAATCAGGGGCACATCCCCATTCGCGGCGGCGACCCTTCCAATTACAAAAGACTGATCAAACACCGGCCGGCTGATCTGCGCATTTTTAAGCGGGGCGCAGCAAGACAGCGACGGTTTTTCTTCCGGCTTTCTTTCAATCAGCGGAATTATAGTCAAGTGCCTCATTCCACTCACCTTTTTTTGGCTATCTTTAACATCCTGCCCGGCCAACGTCAACAGTAAATCTGGCCGCGACGATATCCGGGGGTTCATGAAGGGGTACCTCGATCAGAAAATCCTCGCCGCCGATCCCTCCCAGACGATCGATCGAGACGGCGTCGGGGTGCTCATCCGGATGTTGGTCGCCTGGGGCCGCGCCATGCGTCCCGACCTCAAGATCGGCATCTGCGGCAAGTACGGGGGTGGGTGCGATCCGGCCTCAGCATGAGTTCCGCTATGAGACCGGGCCGACCTACGTGAGCTGCTCGCCGTTTAGTGCGCCCATCGCGCGCCTCGCGGCGGCCCAGGCGGCGAACAAGGAGGGTGGCAAGAAGCGACGCTCAGTCAAACGGCACGCCGAGCGCCAGACATAACAAACCCATGCGCAGGAATTGCCCATATCTG
>JBBIRO010000015.1:28256-41449 GCA_037441775.1 Syntrophobacterales bacterium | reverse complement strand
CCTGTCGATTTCGACGGGCAGTTCATAGTCGCGGGGCAGGGGGTGCATGATGTAGGTGTCCTTCTTCATGAGCTTTAGTATCTCCCGATCGATTCGGAAGATCTCCCTCGATCGGCAATAGTCCTCATCATGATTTTTGAAACGGTCTTTGGGCATCTGGGTTATGTAAAGGATATCCGCCCGCGAAGCGACCGCCTTCAATTCTTCGGCATCGTCAAAGGATTCGCTGTAGGGAATGCTGTTTTCCCCGAGGTATTTCTTCGTCTCCTCATCGATTTTCAATACACGTGGAGAGGCGAAATCGATCTTGATCCCCGAGTACTTAGCCAGAAAAAAAACCAGTGACCGAATCGTGCGGCTGCCGGCCAGGTCACCGATAAACGCAATGGAAACGCCGTCGATCCCCCCTTTGAGCTTTTCGATGCAGTACAGGTCAATCAGGGCCTGTGTTGGATGCTGGGCTGGCCCGTCACCGCCGTTGATGATGGGAACAGTAGAAATCTCCGCCGCCCGCTTTGCCGACCCTCCCCGGTAATGGCGCAGGACGATGATATCGACCAGCGAGCCAACCACCCGCACCGTATCTTCAAAACTGCCACCGGCAAGTTCGGAAGAGAAACTTTCGGGAAAATCGATATGGGCAACCTCCCCCCCCAGCCGCTTCATGGCGCAGTCGAATGAGAGATTCGTCCGCATCGATGCAACATAAAACAGGTTGGCGAGAACTTTCCCTTTGAGCAGGTCCAGCGGTAGTTTTCGCTCGGTACGCTCCTCGATGTGGTCGGCCGCACTGAGTATCTCCTGCAGCGCCTTCTTGTTGAACTGCTGGGCTTCGATGATATGCCGATGCCGCATGGTGCCCCCCTATGGAACGATATGGGTCCCCTCGTTTTCTTCCAACGCCGACCAGGCCCGATCGAGCGACGTGATGATGGCTTTGTCGCCTCCGTATTCGATAAAGCGGATGCAGGCTAACACCTTGGGGGCCATGGAGCCGGCAAAAAATTGCCCTTCCTGGAGATATTTTTTTGCCTGCTTCACATCGAGGCGATCGATCGTGCGCTCACCGGGGCGGCCGAAGTCCAGTTTAACCTTCGGCACATCCGTCAGGATCATGAATAGATCAGCAGCCACCGCCTCCGCCAGCTTTTCCCCGGCCAGATCCTTGTCGATCACCCCCTCGATCCCTGCAAACTCCCCCCGCTCGTTTAAGACCACCGGGACCCCGCCGCCGCCGGCCGCGATGACAATCATGCCGGCATCGACCACTTTCTTGAGGGCGTTCACCTCAAGTATCCGGATCGGATCCGGCGAGGGGACAACGCGACGAAAGGGTTTTTCCCCGTTGGGGAGGACTTGTCTGATCAGATAGCCTCTTTCGGCTTCGAGCTTCGCCTTGGTTTCGGCGTCGTAAAAAGGCCCCACCGGCTTGCCGGGATTTGAAAAAGCCGGGTCGTTGCGGTCCACAAGCACCTGCGTAATCATCGTCACCACGTTGAAATTCAAATTCAATGATTTGAGTTCGTTCATGAGGGCCTGCTGCAGCATATATCCCAGTTGTCCCTGAGTCATCGCATTGCAACTGTCCATCGGCTGGGGAGGAAGCTGGGATGCCGCCGCCTCCTGCTGAACGAGAAGGCTTCCCACCTGCGGTCCGTTCCCGTGGGTGATGACGACATCATATCCATTCTTGATGAACTTGAGAATATAAAGCGATGCGGACCTGATGCTGGCCCGCTGCTCCTCGTAGGTCCCCTGCTGGCGGGGGAGCTTGATGGCGTTGCCTCCCAGAGCAATAACGACTCTCTGCCGATTGTTCTTCATACTTGCGACATCCCCTCGTCACTTATAACATTTTCAGCGGCCTGCTATAGGAGCTCGTCTAGAAGCGCCATCATCTCCACATCGCCCTCCGCCGGGGGTGCCCAGTTGACCTGGACGACTTCCGCCCCCTGGGCTTTGAGGCTATCGGCAAAATCCTGCACCCCGATGTTGATGGCCTTCGGGCCCCGCTCCAGGAGTTCCTTCAGTCTATCGGACATCAACACCTCCTTCTAATATGCGCCGCCAGCAACGTTGCGAATCGGGCAGCCTGGGCGCTGCTGGGCAGAACGACAACCCCCTCCCCCTCGAGACGGGCGATCTGCCCATCGAGGCCCTGCGGATCTTCGGCGGTACCGCACACCGAGGCGACCACGGAGAGGTATCCCCCGCGCTTTTTCACCTCGCCCTTGACTTCGGCTATCGCCGGCGCGAGTTCGCCCACCGGATCGGCCGAGGCATTGAAACCCAGGAGAAAATCCAGTAAGAGCACCGCCACCTCCGGGTCTTTCGCTTCGGCGAAAAGCCGCTCTCGGCGCAGGCGCGAATCGATCATGGGGTGGGGACGCCCAACGGTGAACTCATCCGCACCCATGTCGATCAGGCTGTGCTCCCTGCTCATCGAGCCATCTGAGAGTTTGTGATTCCCCGCGATGGGGGCGTTCGAGTAGGCCACCAAGCCTGCGTCCATAAAGACCTGCTGGGCCTGGTAGCAGAACGTGCCGCCCGCAAAAAGTCCCCGGACGTACCTTTGCCGCGGATTCATGCCTTCGCGCTCTCCGGAGACGAGCGCCTTTAGGCGGGTGTCATCGGGCCCGAAGAGTGGCGGCAGATGCCCGGTGATGCTTTGCAGCGCCAGGGCCGCGGCCTCATCGAGTGTACGCACCTTCTGGTAAGCACTGCCTGCGGGGGCTGGTTCTTTTTTCGCCCCCAGGAAACATACGATCACCGGTTTTGGACATTTCTGGATACGCGGGATGAGGGTGGCAAGCGCCTGCGGTCCCGGCGGTTTGGATATAATAGCGATAGTATTTGTCAACGGGTCCGCCGCGAGGGCATCGAGGGCCGCGAGCGTCGAAATTACGCCCACATCGTCGGAAAGGTCCCTGCTTCCCGTGCCGATCGCCTGGGAAATGCCGGAGCCGGCCCGGTGGACAAGGGTCGTAAACTCCTGCAGTCCAGTCCCGGAAGCGCCGATGACACCGATGGGCCCACGCCTGACCTTATTGGCGAAACCGACCCCTATCCCGCCGATGATCGCCGTACCGCAATCGGGCCCCATCACGATGAGGCCACGCTCACTGGCATACCGTTTGAGGAATATCTCGCGCTCGACCGGAACGTTGTCGCTAAATAAAAAGACGTTCAGTCCCCTTTCCAGCGCCTTCTGCGCTTCACTGGCCGCATAGGCTCCGGGCACCGAAATGACGGCAAGGTTGGCCAGGGGCTGGCGGCTCAGCGCTTCGCCCATGTCACGGACAGCCGGCAGGTCAGTTCGTCCCGGTTCGGCCCTAAGCCAGCCTTCCAGGTTTACCAGGACGTCATTTAGGCTTTTTTCATCTCTCGCCTTGACCGCCAGGATCAGATCGCTGGGCGTGACGGCCTCCAGCTCGCGGGCCGGGTAACCAAGTTCAATCAATATCCCCTTGTTTTTCTCCGTGCCCATGAACAGCGCTGCCTGATCGATGTTTTCCTGCTCCGAGATGCGTCTGGCCACCCGCATCAAGAAGACCGAGTCGTGATACTCGTTTTTTCTTACGACAATCCCTCTGCACATCGTTCATGCTCCACATTGAAGGCCGCTCATTGGGATTTATATTTCCCGCCAAAGCGGATTAGCGCCTTTTTGAAACACTCCAGAGGGGCGCTGACGAGCCCCGCTCCGATGATGGGATAGCCGGGGTTCCGATGGGCAATCGCCGTGTCGATGATGGGAACGATGCCAGTCTGGACGACTTTACGGATGTCAATGCCGACCGGCGCACCCTGAAAGCCCATGATGGGCATACGATAATGGGGGCTTGTCGTTACTGTTATCTGCCGCATATTCCTGCTGTAGGACATCGCCTCCTCCGGCGTTCCTCCTACCAGGGCGAGGATGCCGGTTGCGCCGGCCAGGACAAACCCGCCCCAGCCCACGGTCTCGGTGATGGCAGAATCCCCCATGTCCAATCCGCCGTCTTCTTTTGTGTACCCAGGAAAATAAAGCCCTTCGGCCTTGGGCGCCGGCGCGGTGAACCACTCCTCGCCCAAGCCGCTGACCCTGATGCCGAATTCAGTACCGTTGCGGGCCATGGCCGTGACCACCGTGCTGTAGTCGATACCGGCCGCGGCGTCCGCCGAAGCCTTGGCCGACGCCATGGCCAGGGCGAGAAAAATGAGTTCGTGGTTCGTGATGTACTTGAGTGTACCGATAAGCTGCCCCTTCGGTAGATCGGCCTCGATCAACGGGCATGCCATCGCATTGGCGAAAAGACTCGATGCCGCCACGGGACGGTTGTGCAGCTCATCGCCCATCTGGAGCGCCTTGGCGATAATCGGCTTGAGCGAAAGACCGCCCATCCCGGCGAGCCCCTTCTTCAGGGCGGGCGCCCAGACATCCCTCCACAGCCGCAGGCCTTGCAGCGCGTCATCGCTGTAGGAGCCGAACTGCACCTTTGGCTCCACCTGCCTGCAGAAGGCGCGATTGCCAAAGGTTCTGTTCTCTACGACCCAAACCGGCATGGATTTGGAGATAGTCCCCGCCATGGGACCGACCGATTGGTGCGAATGGTTCGGTTCAAACCGGATCGCGCCGCTTTCGAAGAGTTTATCAGCCTCATCGGCATCTCTGGCCCAGCCTTCAAAAATCGCCACGCCATACATCGAGCCGCGTTGCGGCCCGCTCATCCGCTGCCAGTCAACCGGAGGACCGGAGTGGAAAATCATCCGGTCACCAAGACCAGGGATAACCTCGCCCGCGGGCGCGATGTCCACCAAAACTGGATTCGCCTCGTTTATACGTCGTACCGCTTCGGCGTTTGCGGCTTCTATCTTCGCTTTGATATCATCCATCTATAATTGCTCCTCCTAAAGTTCAAAGTGCGACCGTTTGACGGAGAAAAAATGCATCCCCTTTGCCTGCAAGTACGTCCTCGCCATACCATCGTTTTACCTTGCCTCGGCTGCAAGCAGGCACGTGAGTAAGCCTGCCAGCATGTACCAGCCCGTCGTGTGACCCACCTTCAGCAGGCAATTGACAGCATCGAATTCCCGACCGTAAAGCTCCCCGCCCATCAAAAGTAACCGAAGGAGACGATGAAGCGGCTCGGGACCCTCTCCGACGGCCAGGTCGCCCAATATGACATGGCTCACGGGATGGGTCCGGTATCTCGCCCACCGCAGCAGGTCTGAAACAGCCTGGGGTTCCAGGCGGACCATTCCCCTTTGGGTTTCGCGAAGCCAGTAGGCGGCAAAAAAAAGCCCTCCGAGAAAATCATCGCCGCAAGGGGTCAGTCCCGGGCCGAGGCCGATCAGATCTTTTGCCCGCTTTTCGATATCGGAGATACCGTGATCGAGACAATACGCCATCAGGCCATAAATCGGCGACAGGATCGGTAGCTCCCAGGAGTCGGATGGAAAATTCAGGTCACCAGATCCATTCAGGATGGAATAAAGGCCATAAATGACCAGGCCGGGCCCGTCGTTGCCAATGAGCGGAACAATTGTTTCGAGTAACCGCCGAACCCGATCGTTCACCCTGACAAACGCCCCGATCTCTCCTCGTCCTGGCGGTTCGGGGGTCCAAGCAATCGCCCGGTTGAGATCGACGGCAAATTCTTCCCCAATCTTTATACACTGCCCCTCCACCCAAAAGACATCTCCCGAACGGAGGCAATGCAGGGGGAACGGAATCAGAATGGCTCTGCCATGGAGCGGCGCCCCCTCCCGGCAGAGCCACATAATCTCCCCATCCCGTCCCGACAGGTAAACCGCATCGGAAAGGGTTGCCAACACCCGCCCGATATACCCTTGCTCGCCCGCGAGGCTTTTTGCCCTGGCCCCGATATACATGGCCCGGTGGGTTAAAGCCGCAAAAGATTGCGGGTGTTCTAACAGCATATGTGCCAGTTCTATTTGGGCTGGCCGATCACGCCTTCAACCAGCCAGTCCATCTTCCCGATGCCCTGAAGGGGAAACGATTCGCCGGCCTTCACGCGCTCCACCCCTCTATTGTCCTTCAACGGTCCCTGGAAAACATCCTTCTTGCCGGCAAGGAACTCCTGCCTTGTGGAGTTAACCAATTTTACCGCGTCCGCCGGAACCACAGATCCGAACGGGGCAATGGTCAGGTAGTCGCTGGCCAGGTTCCCGAACACCGCTTCGCTCTTCCAGGAGCCGTCCATGACCGCTTTGGCAAAACGGGTGTAAAGCTCGCCCCAGGTGAAGGCGATCCCGGTAATCCATCCCTTGGGGGCAAATTTCTGCGCGCCAAGATAATGATAGCCCACCGAGAATGCTCCGCGCCTTTCCGCCGCCTGCACGACCGTAATGGGCGAGTCCACGATCACCCCGAGAACATCGACACCCATATCCAGAAGGGCGTTTGCCGCAATCGCCTCCTTTGGGGCGTCGAGGAAGGTCCCCATGAAGACCACCCGAGTTTCAAAATTTGGGTTTACCGAACGGGCGCCGAGATGGAAGGCGTTGATGTTGGCCAGAAAAAAACTGATCGGCAGCGCGACCACATATCCCGCCTTATTCGTTTTTGTCGTTCTTCCCGCCGCAATCCCGGCCAGATAAAAGGCCTCCGGGGTGCTGGCCCAGTAGGTACCCAGGTTCGGGGCACGCTTATATCCGCCGGGATGGACGAACTTGACATCCGGGTACTTCTTGGCTATTTTCAATGCCGGATCGAGGTAGCCGAAGCTTGCGGGAATGATCAGTTTCGCCCCCTGCTTGATCATGTTCTCCATAACACGTTCCGCATCTGCCCCTTCCGGAATATTCTCCGCCTGGATTACCTCGACGTTCGGCAAATTTTTCTTCATAACCTGCACGCCTTCGGAGTGCGCCTGGTTATAGCCGGCATCGTTGATGGACCCGATATGGATGATTCCCACCTTCAGTTTCTCCTGACCCTGTGCAGTCGCGGGTAAACCCGCGCCCAGGGCAAGAGCCGCAATTGTCAAAAACACCATCCCCTTCAAGGTCAGACATACCGTTTTTTTCATGTTTTTTTCCCCTTTCTGTCATTTTCAATCAAGCACTATAAAAGCAAAGCGTATCTATTCAGTCCCCTGAAAAACCCGCCCCAGGCTGCCCGGTACAGCCGACCGGCGAGCGCCGCCCCAAAGCGCCAAAACCACCAGGCTCAAAACGTAGGGGAGCATGTCCAGGAGAAATGACGACACCGGAACACCCTGGGCCTGCATCTGAAGCTGCAAAGAAATCGCCCCCCCGAAGAGCAGCGCGCCGGCGATAGCCCGGAGCGGATGCCATTTTGCAAAGATCACCAGGGCCACCGCGAAGAAGCCCCGTCCCGCCGTCATCCATTCGGCCCAGGTATGCGCGAGGGCGAGCGACAGGTGCGCGCCGGCGATACCGCCGAGCAATCCCGCGATGAACAGGACCTGGTACTGTAGCAGGTAGGGATTCTTTCCGGCGGCATAGGCCGCGGTAGGATTTTCACCTACTGCCCGCAGGCTAAGCCCCCATCGAGTTTTGAAGAGAAACCACCAGATGACTACAGCCGTTGGAATCGCCAGATATACGAGGATGTCATAGTTGAAAAAAACGCGACCGAGGAATGGAATGTCGGACAAAAGAGGAATCGCGATCGCGCCTAGCCCTTCAATCCGGCTGCCGATAAAGGGAGCGCCGATCAGGGCGCTCAGGCCCACACCGCAGAACATTAAAGCAAGGCCACTGGCGAGCTGATTAGCCTTGCGGGTTATCACCATGAAGGCGAAGATCATATTGAAGAGCGCCCCGGCAAAGGCAGCGGCAATGATACCCAGAGCATGATTGCCGGTCTTGACCGTCGTTACAAAGCCCACGACCGCCCCGATGAGCATAATCCCCTCCAGTCCGAGGTTGATGACGCCTGTCCTCTCGGAAAGCATCTCGGAGAGGGTCGCGTACAGCAGCGGCGTACCTGAAAGGACCGCTCCGGACAGAATGCTGATCAAAAGTATGTCACTCATCTCTTCCCCCTTTTACCGGTGCTCCTGGCAAGAACGACAAACAAGACCAGGGACATTAGGATATGTATCGCTGCCGCCGGAATACGGTGGGTCATCTGGAGAATATCCCCACCCGCCGTGATGATCGAAATCAGAAAAGCCGCCGCAATGATGCCCAGCGGGCTCCCCATGGTGATCCAACTGATCAAAAACCCGGTGTATCCGAGGCCAGGCGAAAGGCTCGGACGGAGCTGCCCATGGATCGCAGAGACCTCGCCCATCCCGGCGAGACCCGCCATTCCGCCGCCGATGAACATCAGCAGAAGGATGTACCTATAGGTTGGAATCCCGGTCCGGCGTGCCCCTTCCTGGTTGATCCCCATGGCCCGCATCTCCAAACCCCATCGGGTCCGCGACATGACAAAATAGAACAGAAGCAGTCCCGCAATCGCCAGCACGGCCCCCAAATGGACCCGCGACCCGAAAAAAGTTGGGAGGATGGCCGCATCGGGAAACGGGGCGCTTTGCGGATAATTCGCGCTCTCAGGGTCTTTCCAGGGACCGAAAACAAAGAAGCTCACGAGCAGAATTGCCACATAGTTCATCAACAGGGTGGATATCGTCTCGCTGGCCCACCCCTTGATCCGCAGGAACCCGGAAATCAAGGCCCATAGCCCGCCGCCCAGGAATCCAAGGAAGGAGATCAAGGGGAGCAGTAGCCAAATGGACAAGCCATTGAACTGAAGGGCGCCCCAGGTGGCAAACAGGGCGCCGATGAAAAGCTGACCTTCCCCACCCACATTGATCAACCAGATCCTGGACGGTATCGCCACTGCAAGGGCAGTCAAGACCAGGGGAATCATTTTTACCAGCACCTCCGAAAACCCATAGGCGGTTCCGAGGGTTGCCTTAAAGATATCGGCGTAAGCCCTAAGTGGGTTTTGACCGAATATCAGCAGAACCAGGGCAAAAACCGCCATGGCAATCCCCATCAGCCCGCAAAAGCGGATGATGGCTGCCACCCACTTGTGCCGAAACATCCCCTTGATTCCCAAACCTTTATCCATTCTGACCCCCCTCTGCTCTCGACCCGGTCATGAGGTAGCCGATTTCTTGCATGGTGAACTCCCGGGGCTTACCTGAAGCCACAATCTCCCCGCGGAGCATGACGATCAAACGATCACTAAGTGCAAACAGTTCATCCAAATCTTCAGAGATAAAGAGAATCCCTGCTCCCCTATCGCGGGAGTTCAGGAACACCTCGCGGGCTGCAACCGCGCTTTGAACATCGAGGCCCCGGGTGGGGTAAAAGGCGACAATCAACCGGGGATCGTGGGCCATCTCCCGGGCCAGAATCATACGCTGGATATTTCCGCCGGAGAGGATGCCCAGCGGGACATATACGGGCGGAATAGTGAATCCCAACCGCTTAAGCGAGGCTTGCAGGTCGGAACGAACAGTCCCCCAATCCATCGACAACCCGCCGTACCGGGCGTAACGCGATGTATCGGCCATTGCCATGTTTTCCTGGATGCTCAACCAGGGAAAAGCGGCCATACCCAGCGGATCCTCCGGAATGAAGGCCGTGCCGCTGCTGCGAATCCTTGCAACCGACCAATGGGTCGCATCCTCGCCCTTTATGAATTTTTTCCCCCGCTGACATCTCTCCATTCCCAGGACCACGTCTCCCAACTCCCGCTGGCCGTTGCCGGAAACCCCCGCGATCCCGACAATTTCACCGGACCTGACGGTAAGGTTGATGTCCTTGATCCCCATGCCGCTTCCTTCCGGTTGCGTCCTCACCCCTCTCAATTCCAGCAGGAGCATCCCTTCTTCGAAAGTGGCTTCACCACGCGTCTTGGGGGATTCAGCGACGGCTTTTCCAAACATCAGCGAAACGAGCCGACTCTCCGTGGCCTCTGCGACAGGAAGGGTGCCGGCTATTTTACCCCGACGCATGACCGTGATGCGATCCGCATACTCGAGAACCTCCTTCATCTTGTGGGTAATCACCGTTACTGCGTACCCGTCCCGGCGCAGGTTCGCCAGCACCTGGAACAGTCCCGCTGTTTCATGGGGCGCGAGACTCCTGGTGGGCTCATCGAGGATCAGGATTTTGGTATCCGCCAGGAGCAATTTCAAAAGCTCGACCTTCTGGCGCTCCCCGACCGAGAGCTGCCAGACGGGCGCACCAGGATTGACACGAAGCGAGTATCGCTCCGAAAGCTCCTCTATGCGCTTGATGATCGAGTCGCTATCGAGAACAAAAGGCAGATCAGGCAGGAACAGGGCGATATTCTCGGCCACCGTGAGGGCCGGAATCAGAATGAAATCCTGGAAAACCATCCCGATGCGGTACCTGCGGGCATCCTTGGGCGAACGGATGTTCACCGGTTCGCCGTTCACGATTATCTCCCCCGCATCTGCCCGGTAAAAACCGTACAGTATCTTCATCAGGGTGCTTTTCCCCGCGCCGTTCTCCCCCAGAAGCGCATGGATCTCGCCCCCGTAAATATCCAGATCGATACAATCATTGGCCAAAACAGCCGGGAAGGATTTTGTGATTCCGCGGAAGGAAAGGAAAGGAGATGGGTTCATTATTTGATCAATTCCTTTCTTGTCAAAAATTGGTTCCCAAAAAGGATCGCTTCATAAAATAGCCATCAAGACGATCCCGCCTATTTCACTCTTCGTTATCGGTCAATCTCACGGGAAAACCAGAATTTCGGTCGTACCATCGGGCACCGGCTCTCCATTGCTGACCGCGCCGGCCATCTGGGGAGATAAAGACCAATTCATCGGCCAAATGGAAACCGCCGTCAGTGGTGACAGCGGTTTCAGTGGACCTCGCCCCGGTTAAGGGGAAGCTCTCGGCTAGGCGGTCATCGGTGAATCGACCGCTTAGGCCGTTTACTATCCAAGCCAAGCTTATTTTGTACCTGTTTTTAATAAAGGCAAGAGTCTTAAATCTTGGCTTTTTGATGCCACATCGGTAACCATCAATAGTGGAGGGGGAGAGACCAAAAATCTTGGGCAACTTCACATTGGATAAATTATGCGCGGTGATGATGGAATTGATTACCCGCAGGATCCTCTTCCTCGGCACGTGCATATCAAAAGACTGATCCCGCACCGTGACTTCAACCATTTATATCCCCACCCCTTGTAGATCGTCAACGCCAAGAAAAAACATCGGCAATGATATTGCTGTATGGGGCAGATACGGCTCCTGTCTTACTTGTCCGGTCATCATATGCCTTTCGAGAAAGCCCAACGCACCTGGCGAATTAGTAAAAACCACCGTTCCAATCGCCATTCTTCGCGGTATCGCTTTTTATAAAGCCGAAATTCACTTATCGAAGCTTCAGCAATATGTCAAACCATATTTATTTTACCCTCATACTGCCTAAATGCGTGCAACCGAATGGCAATGTCGTTTCGTCAAGATTTACGCCGTATCCTGCTCAAAGGCAGCGGCCAAGCCACACACTTACAGGAATTACCTCTTGACATTAACCTTATGCAGCCGTTAAGTAACCGACAACTCCAGCAGATTCTTTTTCACCAGCATCCTGTTTATTGCCAAGGAGAGGACATGCTCAGCAAAGACGACGTTGTTGCCGCGGCCAGGGGCTTCGGATTCGACGATATCGGGTTCACCAGCCCGGAGCCCTTCTTATCCCAAGAAAAATTATTGACCGAACGCAAGGACCGCTATGCCTGGGCTACTCAGGCCGGCCTGGACTTAATTGCCGGCAGTGCCCCGCTTACAATCATGCCTCAGGCAAAAACAATTATCGTGCTGATCAAGAACTATCATTCCCATGCCTTCCCACCTTCGCTGACCGGTCTCTTTGGACGCTGCTATCTCGATGATGATCGCGTTACAAAAGACGGCCTGTCCCGGCAGATAAAAAAATTCCGGCAGTTTCTCAGTGATAAGCAGATCGAATCAAAAATACCGATAAACCTGCCCCATCGTCTGGCTGCGGCCCGGGCCGGGCTTGGCAACTTTGGGAAGAACTGCCTTTTCTACGCCCGAAGAGCCGCACGCGGCAGCTCCTGGGTGGTTCCGATTGCGCTTATGATCGATCGTGAATTTTCTTACGATGAGCCTTCGATCCGGGTCGGATGTCCCGACTGGTGCCGCAACGTATGCCTTGCCGCTTGTCCCACCGGGGCGCTAAAAAGCCCGGGGGAGATCGACCCGGGCAGGTGCATCTCCTATTTGACCTACTACGGCAATGAGCTAACCCCGCTTAAGCTGCGGGAACCAATGGGCATGTGGGTCTATGGTTGCGACCGTTGTCAGGAGGTCTGTCCCCGTAATGCCCCCTGGCTTAACCAATTGCTGCCCATGAACGAAAGAGTGGCGGCAAAAGCGGAAAATTTTGATTTGATCTCCCTTTTGCAAATGGATCTAACCTTTTTTGAAACCAAAGTCTGGCCCCACATGTTCTATATGAACAGCCAAGACCTTTGGCGTTGGCAGATGAACGCCGCCCGGGCGATGGGCAACAGCGGCGACAAAATTTACCTGCCCTGTTTAGAACAGGCTTTTGCCAATAATGGCAGTGACAATGTCCGCGCCATGGCCGCCTGGTCAATTGGCAAAATAGGCGGCAAGACTGCTCGCGCCATACTCGAAAAAGGGCGGCCCGCCGCCCAGGGCCGACTACTACAGGAAATTGACGCCGCCTTAGGTCTGGCCGAATGATGAATTTGACTTACCCACTCAAAGACATGAAGCGGTAAAAACTCCATAAAACCAAAATTTTCGGATGCATTTGTAAAAAGTTCGCAAGAATTGAGCGCGCAAACCAGCAAGGAATGCGGCGTACCTGGAGTACGCCTTGAGTGACAATTGATCCAGCTTGAACGTAAGCATCCGTTTTTTTTTACGAAGCCGCCAAAAGAGACGACCTCGTAAAAAGAGCTTGAGGAATAAAATGAATTCGCTTCCCCCTTGGATCCTCGCCGAGCCGGCCGCCTTCATCAGTGAAGTTGAAAAGCGCCTGGGGGAACTCCCGATCGACTATGCCGAAAGATACCTGCCGTCTGATTCGGGAAAGAAGGGGGCCGACCGGCGTCTTATGGCCGGCACTTTGGTGCTTTTGACCGAAGCCACGGCGGGCCCGGAAGGCGCAAGCCAACCCGCATTTAATCTGCTGCTCATCAAGAGGTCAAGCATGGTGTCACAGGGGGGCG
>JBBIRO010000015.1:15157-28233 GCA_037441775.1 Syntrophobacterales bacterium | reverse complement strand
GGGATATTGCAACCGAACCTGGATTGCTGGCTTCGTTTACTGATTGTAACCGGCATCCTGCCCGTTCTTCAGGGGCTCCCCCGCCAGCGCCTCAAAGACCGCGATAAACGCACCTTCGAACTGGCAACCCTCTTTTTGGCTAACGCCCTTCGGGAGACATGGGAGGAAATTGGTCTTAGTCCCTGCAATATCCATTTTCTGGGTGCCCTGCCCAGCTATAGTCTGACCATGTTCAGCCGGACTATCTTCCCGATTCTCGCATTAATAAAAAAACCAACCGCCTTTAAGCTAAATCACGAGGTGGAAAAGATCGTCTCCATCCCCCTGATCTCCTTGCTTAGGGAAGAAAACTACGGGCTTCTTAAGCTCGAATTTCCCGACTCCCCCGGGGAAAAGCCTTCGGCGCCGGGATTTTTTCCCTGTTTTATCCATCATGGCCGTGATAGTAGAGATGTGCTTTGGGGGGCGACCTACCAGATAGTGATTTCCTTCATGAAATTATTTTTCTCGCTACCTGACCCAGGCAATAACGCCCCGCCAGTAATAGTAAAAACCGTCGACAACCGCTACCTGAAGGGGGACATCCAGTCTCCAAGAGATAAGTTTTAGCGAGCCCGTATATGACTGAAAAAAATAGCATTCCTGCCGCAATCGATACCGTTGTTTTCGATTTTGATGGCACCCTGGGGTACCTGAATATCGATTTTTTGTTGATCCGTAAGAAAATTCTGGCGCTTGCGGCCGAGTATGCCGCTGATCTCAATGGTTGCGAGGGGCAGTATATCCTGGAGATGATCGTTTTTTTGAAAAACGGCTTTATCCGCCGGGGCGACTCCCACGCGGAGGAATTCTATTTTAGGGCGATGGAAATTGTATCTGCCGAGGAAGTGGCAGCCGCCCGGAGGGGCAGCCTGATCCCGGGAGCGCGACAAATGCTTCAAGTACTCAAGTTCCAGAAACTCAAGCTCGGGGTCGTAACCAGAAACTGCTACCCCGCGGTATCCCTTGTCCTGCCCGCTATTGATGATTACTTTGGAGCCGCCGTCATAACCAGGGAACGCACCAGTCATTTTAAACCCCATCCGGAACACCTCCGGACAGCCCTGCGCATGCTTGGAAGCAACCCCGAAGGTGCAATCATGGTAGGCGACCATCCGATGGACATCATCATCGGCAAGTCGCTGGGATGCACCACGGCAGGCGTCCTTACCGGCCATTCCACCAGAGAACAACTCAATGAAGCAGGCGCCGATTATGTTCTTACGAGTGTGGCGGGGATAACTGAACTGCTAAAGCTTCTTCGCGCCGGCCACAATATTCCGGCAAATCTTAATTTGCAGGATTGACAACCGATAACGCAATAGTCCAGGGAGTCGCTTATGAACCGGGAAGTTTTTCGCGAGTACGATATCCGCGGGCAGGTGGATCGTGATTTGACTGAGGCTTTTATTTATGACCTGGGTCGGGCAATCGGCACTCTGGCGCGTAAGCGGGGGGCTGTCACCATGACCTTGGGCCGTGATTGCCGGCTGACCTCCGAATCATATCAAGAAACGATTAAAAACGGCCTTCTGGCCGCGGGAATAAATGTCATTGAGATCGGCCTTTGCGCCACCCCGGTCCTCTACTTTTCCATCCGCCATTTGAAAACAGAAGGCGGGGTAATGGTTACCGCCAGCCACAACCCGCCCCAGTTTAACGGATTTAAGATCTGCATCGGCCCGGATACGATTCATGGCGAAGATATCCAGGAATTAAGAAGGATTATGGAAGCCAAAGCCTACGCTACGGGGTCGGGGCTTTCATACCGGCAAGACGTTTCCCAGGCTTATGAAGAGCATTTGTATGGAAATATCAAGATACCAACCCCAGTAAAAGTAGCCTTTGATGGCGGCAACGGCGTTGGCGGACTCTTTCTTTTGCCTATTTTAAAAAGGTTCAACTGCCCGGTACACTATATTTACAGCAATCCCGACGGTAATTTCCCCAACCACTTCCCGGACCCGACGGTGGAGAAAAACCTCCGGGATTTGATCCGGCTGGTCGGTGAAACCGGCTGCGCACTGGGCATTTCCTTTGACGGCGACGCCGACCGGATCGGGGTGGTTACGAACGACCAGAGGATAATCTGGGGTGACGAACTATTGATCCTTTTCGCCCGCTTTATCCTCAAGGAAAATCCCGGCGCGGCGATAATCGGGGAGGTGAAGTGTTCGCAAACACTGTTTGACGACATCGAAAAACACGGTGGACGGGCGATCATGTGGAAGGCCGGCCATTCCCTGATCAAGGAAAAGATGAAAGAAGAGGGGGCGCTCCTGGCGGGAGAGATGAGCGGGCACATATTTTTTGCCGATCGTTATTTCGGCTACGACGATGCCATTTATGCCGCCCTCAGGCTGGTGGAAATACTCTCTCAATCCGGACACCCCCTAAGTGAACTCCTGAAAGATATACCCAAAACATACTCCACCCCGGAAATCCGGGTCGATTGCCCGGACGCAATTAAGTTTCAGGTGGTTGCCCGGGTCCGGGAGGAGTTTCGCCCGACACACCCCATAATTGACATTGACGGGGTAAGGGTAATATTTCCCAATGGATGGGGCTTGCTTAGGGCTTCTAATACCCAGCCGGTCTTAGTCATGCGATTTGAATCCACCAGCTCCTACGGCCTGCAGGAAATAAAAGGAATCCTGGAGGGCGTATTAAATCGGATCATGACAGACAACTTCGCAAAAAGTCCGGATGCCTGAGGCGCGCCAGATCACTCGTCGCTGCGGCATACTCTAAGCGCGCCTCATTCATCGTGATTTAGCGCCTTACCCGCGGCTTTTTTACGAAGCAGTCCTAATATTTACGTTTTTACGAAGGCATCAATCTTGACGCGACAGGCGAAAAAAAAGATTGACACCTCCCCCCGGCTGCTGTTATGGAACCATAAAAATGGACGGAGAGAGTCACATGTTTGCTGATATGAGTTTATTAAACTGGTGGTGGCAAGGCACCAAGGAAGGGCTGCGCCGCCGGTAGCGATTACAAACTGAAGTCACTCCCGCCGTGAGTAGCCCATCGGGTTGTTCACGGTTTTTTTATTTTGCAATTAAGTATCAGCCGTGAATTTTCACGGCTTTTTTTTTGGCAGGAGAGGGAAAATGTACAATATTGATTTTGAGGCCTTCAGCAAACTCGCCCGGCAGGGAACATTGATCCCCGTTTATCGTGAGATACTGGCCGACAGCGAAACCCCCGTGGGGGTTCTGCAGAAATTTGCCGACAAATCTCATCTGTTTCTGCTGGAAAGTGTGGAGGGCGGCGAGAAATGGGCCCGGTACAGTTTTATCGGGTTCGCCCCCCGGGCCATAATCAGGGTAAATAGAGACGGAGTATCCGTAACCGAGACCGGACAAAACGTGCAGATCAGCCAAAGCGGCGATCCGCTTGCGGTCATGAAAGATTACCTTTCAAAATATAAGCCCGTGCCCACCGCGGGGCTGCCGCGCTTTTTCGGCGGCGCGGTGGGTTTTTTCAGTTATGAGATGGCCGCCTATTTCGACCGCGGCATCCGCCTGCCGGATTACGGCTCTGGGCAGGATGAGGCGATTTTCTTCATCACCGACAGTTTGCTCATCTTCGATCGAATAAGGCATACTTTGAAAATCGTGGTCTGCGCCTATTGCGGCGATACGGATGACATCAGCGCTGAATACCACCGTTGCGCCAGGCAAATCGAAACGATCATCGCCGCCATCAACTGGCCGCCCTCTAAGATGCACGCCGCCACAAAAAGCGGCATCCGCCTCGATCCAACGCTGACCCGGGAAGAGTTCATCGACCGCGTTCGGAAAACCAAGGAATATATCCATGCCGGCGAGATCATCCAGGCGGTAATCTCCCAGAAATTCCGCGGGACGACCGATCTTTCACCAGTGCTTCTCTATCGGGCGCTCCGCTTTATCAACCCCTCGCCGTACCTCTTTTTCTTTCGCGACGGGGATATGACCCTTATCGGCTCATCACCCGAGACGATGGTCCGCCTGACGGAGACCGAAGTTGAATTGCGACCCATCGCCGGAACGAGACCCCGCGGTCAAGACGAAAAAGAAGATCAGCAACGTGCCGCTGAACTTCTCGATGACGAAAAGGAAAGGGCCGAGCATGTAATGCTGGTCGATTTGGGGCGAAACGATCTGGGCCGGGTCAGCAGGATCGGCACGGTTCAGGTGAGCCAGTTGATGCTGGTGGAACGCTATTCCCATGTGATGCATCTGGTATCCCATGTCCGCTCCCAGCTTGCGGAAGGCAAAGACGCCTACGCGGTCATCAGCGCTACCTTCCCGGCCGGGACCTTATCCGGGGCGCCCAAGATCCGCGCGATGGAGATTATTTCCGAGCTGGAGCGGGAGCCACGCGGCGCTTACGGCGGGGCGATTGGTTACTTCAGTTTCAGCGGCAACATGGATTTCGGCATTATCATAAGAACCATCGTCCTTGCGGGAGATGCCATCTGCATCCAGGCCGGCGCCGGCATTGTAGCCGATTCGGATCCGGACTGTGAGTACGCGGAAACCGTCAACAAGGCCAAGGGAATGATCAAGGCGCTTAATTTAGCGGCCGCCAACCTGGATTTAGGCGGATTTCAAGGGGGCAGAAATGATACTGATGATCGATAATTACGATTCATTCACCTACAATCTTGTTCAATACCTGGGGCAGCTAGGAGCCGGGGTTCAAACCTGCCGAAACGACGAGATATCACTTTCCGCAATCGAGGCCCTGGCGCCGGAAGCCATCTTTATCTCGCCCGGACCGGGCGTCCCCGACCGGGCCGGCATTACCCTTGCGGTGATTGAAAAGTTCCATCAGCGGATACCAATTCTCGGGGTATGCCTGGGACATCAGGCCATCGGCCAGGCGTTTGGGGGCCGCGTCGTCCGCGCCAACCGGGTCATGCACGGCAAAACATCCCCCATCATTCATGACGGGCAGAGCATTTATGCGGGCCTTCCGAACCCCTTTGCCGCCGGCCGCTACCACTCGCTGATCGTAGAGCGGGAAAGCCTGCCCTCCTGTCTGGTCATAAGCGCCGAAACCGCCGAAGGCGAGATAATGGGTTTTAGGCATGTCCGCTACCCGGTCGAGGGCATTCAATTTCATCCGGAATCGATTCTTACCCCTAAGGGCAAGCGGCTGATAAGAAATTTTTTACATTTGGCAGGGAGAAAAAATGATTAAGGAAGCCATTTACAAGGTCACTTTGGGCCAGGACCTGTTACCGGAAGAGATGGGCCTGGTCATGAAGGAAATTTTGCAGGGCGAGGCGACACCCGCCCAGGTCGGGTCCTTTGTCACCGCCCTGAAGATGAAGGGTGAAACCGCCGCGGAAATCACGGCGGCAGTGATAGTACTGAAAAATTTGGCCTTAAAAATCGACGCCCGCTCTTCGGTAATAGTGGATACCGCCGGCACGGGCGGCGATGGCCTCAACACGTTTAATATCTCCACCACGGCGGCCTTTGTGGTGGCCGCCGCCGGCATCACCCTGGCCAAGCACGGTAATCGCTCCGTATCCAGCCGCTCGGGAAGCGCCGACGTCCTGGAGGCCCTGGGGGTCAATATCATGGCTGATCCCGAAATTATGGAAGAGTCCCTCCAGGAGTGCGGCATCGCCTTTCTCTTCGCCCCGCTTTATCACCAGGCAATGAAAAACGTCCAGGGACCAAGGCGGGAGATTGGCATCCGGAGCATCTTCAATATGCTGGGGCCGCTGATAAATCCCGCCGGCGCCACCGCCCAGTTGATCGGCGTATATGAGCCGCGTCTAACGGAAATGTTTGCTCTGGTCCTCAAAAACCTGGGGACAAAAAGGGCCTTTGTGGTTCATGGCTTAGACGGTCTGGACGAGGTCACCATAACCTGCCCCACTCGGGTCAGCGAATTAAATCAGGGGATAGTTTCCAGCTATAACTTAAATCCGGAGAGGTATTTCCCGGAAACTGCAACCCTGGCCGCCCTGCAGGGGGGCAGCCCCCAGGAAAACGCGGCGATAACCAGAGCAATCCTTTCCGGCGCCAAAACCCCGGGGCGAAACGTGGTTTTAATCAATGCCGCCCTGGCCATCGTTGCCGCCGAAAAGGCAGATGATGTGGAAGAAGGGATAGTTATCGCCCAAGAGGCCATCGACTCCGGCCGGGCAATGGAAAAACTGGAGGCGCTGATCGCCATCTCCAACAGTTGAGGAGGATTTGCGTTGATTCTGCAAAAGATACTGGAAGCAAAAAAAGCAGAAGTAGAAGAGATCATTGAAAAAAAAATGATGAAGCAATGGGAAAGGGCGCTGCCGGACCTGCCGCCCACCCGCAACTTCCAGAAGGCCCTGCAAAGCGCGCCGGCCATCGTGGCGGAGGTTAAACACGCCTCTCCCTCCCGGGGCCGCCTGAGGGAAGATTTCGCTGCGGCCGGAATCGCGTGCGCCTACGAGCTAGGCGGGGCGGCAGCGGTTTCGGTATTGACGGATGAGCGATTTTTTTCCGGTCACATTAACCACTTAAAAGAGGTTCGCGCAGCTGCAACGCTGCCGATTCTCAGAAAAGATTTCATTATCAATGAAGCTCAGCTCTGGGAAAGCAGGGCCGGCGGGGCGGATGCGATCTTACTCATTGCCGCGATCCTTAAAGAAGAACATCTTAAAACTCTGATCGGGCTTAGCCGGGAACTTACTCTGGCGCCCCTGGTTGAGATCCACAGCGAACGCGAACTGGCGCTGGCCTTGCGGGCCGGCGCCGACATCATCGGGGTCAACAACCGCAATCTGGCAAGTTTCCAAACGGATATTTCCTTAAGTCTGAAACTGGCGCCCCTCATTCCCCCAGAGGTGCTATTGATCAGCGAAAGCGGCATCGCCACCAGAGCGGACATTGAACTCTTGATGGCCGCGGGAATTAAGGCCTTTCTTATCGGTGAGGCCCTGATGACGGCGGCGAAGCCGGAAATAAAATTACGCGAGCTTTTGGGGAAGGGTCTTTGCTCATGACCGAGGTAAAGATCTGCGGGATTACCCGCCTGGAAGATGCGCTAGTGTGCGCTGAAGCGGGAGTTGATGCGCTGGGATTTATCTTCCACGAGAAAAGCGCCCGTTACATTGATCCACGGCGGGCTGCTAAAATGGCTCATCATATACCTCCCGGGATCGTCCGGGTTGGGGTTTTTGTGGATAGCCCTCCGGACCAGGTTCGGCACATCGCCCTTGAGGTCGGCCTTGACATGTTTCAATTCCACGGCCAGGAAAGCCCTGACTATTGCGCCCTTTTTGATCCAAACAGGGTAATTAAGGCCGTCTTCCCGGGAAAGCCGGAAACGCCGCCCCGGGAGGAATACCCCGCCCGCGCCTTATTAATCGACACCTACAGCCCCCTTTTGGCCGGCGGAACGGGGAAAACCACCGACTGGGACTTCGCCGCCTTAGCGGCCAGGCGGCTCCGGATCATTTTAGCGGGGGGCCTAAACCCGGATAATATTGCCGCTGCCATTACCATAGTGCGGCCCCGGGCGGTGGATATCAACAGCGGCGTGGAGCTTGCGCCCGGAATCAAGGATCGGCAAAAAGTTCTGACTGTAATGAATCTGATCCGCAGCCTGAAGGGCAAGGCTCTCGCGGATGAAAGTTGTTTTTTAAAGGCAACATAGACCAATGGAGGGATGATGCAAAAAAGATTACCGGACAAAAGGGGACACTTCGGAATCTTCGGCGGCCGATATGTGGCGGAAACGATGATGCCCGCCCTGATGGAACTGGAGACGGCCTACACTCAGGCCAGGCGTGATCGAACCTTTCAAAAGGAGTTATCGGGTCTCTTGAAGGATTACGCCGGCCGCAAGACGCCTCTTTATCTGGCCCAAGGCTTGAGCGCCCGGCTGGGAGGAGCCAGGATATACCTCAAAAGGGAAGACTTGAACCATACGGGCTCCCACAAGATCAACAATACCCTGGGGCAGGCTCTTCTGGCCAGGAGAATGGGCAAAAAAAGGATTATCGCCGAAACGGGGGCGGGCCAGCACGGGGTGGCAGCCGCCACCGCCGCCGCCCTCCTGGGCCTTAAATGCACCATTTTCATGGGCACGGAGGATATAAGCAGACAGGCGCCTAATGTTTACCGGATGAAGATACTGGATGCCGAAGTCCTGCCGGTGGAAAGCGGCAGCCGCTCACTCAAGGACGCCATGAACGAAGCCCTGCGGCACTGGCTCACTCATATCCGCGATACCTACTACCTGATCGGCTCCACCGCCGGCCCCCATCCCTACCCCCTGATGGTGCGGGACTTTCAGAGCATAATCGGCCGGGAAACCATGATGCAGATACTTAAAAAGGAAAGACGGCTGCCGGATTACCTTATCGCCTGCGTGGGCGGCGGAAGCAACGCCCTGGGACTCTTCCATCCCTTTATCAACCGGCCGGAAGTCGCCATGATCGGCGTTGAGGCGGCGGGTGAGGGTCTCAAAACAAGACGGCACGCCGCCAGCATCAGCGCGGGCCGGACAGGGGTTCTCCACGGAAACAAAACCTATCTCCTGCAAGACCAAAACGGCCAGATCATCAATGCCCATTCCATTGCCGCCGGTCTGGACTATCCCGGCGTGGGACCGGAACACAGCTATCTGCACGAGATCGGTCGGGCAAGCTACGTCGCGGTGGATGATAGTGAGGCGCTGACGGCCTTCTTCATTCTTTCCCGGACGGAAGGAATCATCCCGGCGCTCGAAAGCGCCCACGCCGTGGCCCAGGCCATCAAACTGGCGCCTTCCCTTCCCCCCGATCGGATAATTGTCGTCAATCTTTCCGGCCGGGGCGACAAAGACGCAAGCTACGTTCAAAACTTATCCGGCAAGGAGGGCAGATGAATCGCCTCGCCAATGTATTTGCCAAGCTTAAGGCCGACCGTCAAAAGGCCCTCGTCGTTTATATCACCGCCGGGCATCCGAGCCTGGCGGCCACCATTGAACTCATCCCGGCGCTGGCCGCAGCGGGCGCGGATATTATTGAAATCGGCGTTCCCTTTTCGGATCCCACGGCGGATGGACCGATAATTCAACGTTCTTCCCAACGGGCAATCCAGGCGGGAGCCAGTCTCAAAGAGATTTTACCGCTGGTTGGACAGGTGCGCACGACCTGCTCCGTCCCCCTGGTGCTTTTCGGCTACTTCAATCCCATCCATGCCTTTGGCTTAGGTCGCTTCGCATCTGAGGCCAGGAAGGCGGGAATTGACGGACTGCTCGTGGTTGACCTTCCCCCGGAAGAAGCCCCGGAGTTAAGAAAGCATACCGATCCCGCCGGCCTCGATTTCATCACCCTGCTTACCCCCACCACGCCCAAAGAACGGATCGCCTCGATCACGCGCGACGCCCGGGGTTTCCTCTACCTGGTTTCGATTACCGGCGTCACCGGAACGGCAAGCCCCAACCAGACTCAGCTTGCTTGCGAAATCGCCGGGATCAGGGAAATCACCAGCCTGCCTTTGGTTGTGGGATTTGGAATTACGACGCCGCCCCAAGCCGCGCAAATCGCTCCTTTGGCCGATGGAATTGTAATAGGCAGCGCCCTGGTGGATCTGATAGACCGGCAGGCCTCAAGTGCTGACCTGCCTCATCGGGTTTACAATTTAGTTAAGGAATTCAAGGCCAAAATAAGCTGAAATAATATTATCTCAATTTCAACTTTTTACGAAGGGATCATACTTGACGCCTTGGAAATATTTTTTAAGCGCAAAGGTGCACAGCACGCCAAACAAAGCGCCCACCAGAACGTCGCTTACGTAGTGAGCCCCCAAAACAATCCTGCTTACCCCCACCAGCAAAGCCAAGAGGTAATAAAAAGCGGCGTAGCGGGGGTAGAATAGCTGCAGGGTGGCCGCCACGGCAAAAACCGTCGCGGCGTGCCCCGAGGGGAAAGAGGCGTATTCATAGCCTAGGCGGAAAAATTCAAACCCGAAATGACCCCCCTCCCGCAGCAGGATGGGTCTCGCCCGGCCAAAAATAATCTTGATGATATTCACCAGAATGCCGGAAACGGCAATAGCCGTAAAAACAAAGATAAAGCGATTGGCCAGGATTTTTCTTTTCCAGATACAGCAGCCGATAAAGGCAAAAAAGGAACCCACCAGGTAGGGGTCGGAGCGGCCAAACCAGGTAACTACTTCAAAAAATTCCCTTACCCCGGCCGGCAAACCCTCAGCGAACCAGAAAACCTCCCGGTCAAAAAACAGAAAACTCAGCCCGGCGGCAAGAATTACGAAAAGCGCGCCAAGCGCCCGAAACTTGCAACCAGTCATTGCAGGGTTCTCTTGCCATTATAGTTGTAACACCAATCGAAACTGATCGTATCCACCTTGCCGCCCTGAATTATCAGATCGAGCTCCCCGACCCTTTCCGTCCGGTCGCATCGGAGTCTCCCCACAAATGGCGCCTCCGAAAAATGGGAATCAATTACCAGCAGGTCATGACCTTCCGGGGGGGTCTTCTGCCACAGGTCAAACTGATCCCTCCGCTCGTCGATGACGAAAACCTGATGAAGAAAGGGGATGCTGTAGTACATGATCCGGCTGCCCATCGTCCATTCGCCCACCGCCAGGGCCTTTTGCTTTTTGGGGTTGGCCTTTAGAATTGCATCCGCCTCCCGGGCAATGAGGTCGTAGCCGTAGATATCCCGAAAGGGGGATTTGTAATCCGGAAATCCAATAAACTTGCCCGCCAGCATTAAATAGAGAAGGATGGTTACCGTGAAGCTGAAATATATTGCAACATTCAGAAAGTATTTACGGAAACGCCCCGCCGGCAGCGACAGGAAGTGAACTCCGATCGGGATAAAAAGGATATAAAACACGCCGATCCAGTGGGGCAGGGCAACTTCAAAAAAAGAACTGAAGAGGAAAAAAACCGGAATTATGCCCCCCAAAAGCGAGGCCAGCAAAAGATAATCGTTGCGGCTGCCCAGCCCGCGAAAAAAACCGTACCAGGCGGTAAGGAAAAGAAACGGGCTGTAAGCGCCGAACTGAGCGACAAGCGACGTCAATGAGCGTTGCAGCTCAAGATTCTGGTAGGTAAAGACCCGGTTCATCTGATAATTGAAGCTGACGAAGCCTTCCTGGTAATTCCAGTATAAAACAGGCGAGATGATTACCAGGGCAATAAAACCCGTAAGCATCATCTTGGCGGAAAAAATCAGATGCCATTGTCTTTTGATCAAAAAATAGATGATAAGGGCCGGGACAAAGAGGACCGATGTGTACTTCGCCAGTCCGGCAAGTCCCATCCACAGCCCCAGCAAAGCGTAGTATCTTGGCCGGTTGGTTTCCTCAATCCTGACCACCGTGTTGATAATCAAAAAAATCAGCACAAAAAGAATCGAGTCGGGCAGGAGCATCAACCCCAGGGCGTTGAGAAGAAAGGAGCTGTTTATCGCCACCGTGGCCCACAGGGCGGTCCGGGGAGAATTGGAAATGTGGATGGTGAAATTATAGACCAAAAGCGAGTTGAGAGCAAACAGGAGGATCGCCGGCAGCCGGGCCAGAAACTCCCCCGTACCCAGCAAACGATAGAACAGGAAATGAATCCATCCCACCAGAGGCGGGTGATCCAGATAACTCCAGTCGATATGGCGGGCGTAGAGGATATAATGGGCCTCGTCAACACCCAGGCCGAAGAGGGGGGCAACAACCAGCCTCAAGACCGTAAACCCGCCAATTATCAGCGCCAAGAGCCATTTTTCCCGTTTCATCTTAGTTTCTCTAAGGCAGGTCTGATTATTTCCAGCACCTGCGCGGGCAATATCGCCTGCAGGCATTTATTGTCCCGACAGGGGGTCTTGCGATGGTTGTAGGCGCTCACACAGGGCGAGCAGGAAAAGCCGGCGTAGATCGGGGTTGTCTCCCCCAGTGAACTATAGAGCAGCGGGGTTTCCGGGCCGAAAAAGACATAGGTCGGCAGGAGCGTTATCGCGGCAAAATGAGCCGGACCGGAGTCATTGGTAATCATGAACTCGCTTATCGCGTAAAGCGCCGGCAGTTGTAAAAAACCGATCGCGCCGGCAAAGTTAAATACCCGGGGATGACCGACCGCCGTCTTAATCCTTTCCGCCTCGATCCTTTCCCGGGGGTCGCCGGTGATCAATACCAGGATATTTTCGTTGTAATCAAGGATTTGTTTGATCAGCTCCACGTAATAATCGACAGGCCAGCGACGCTGGATCAGCATTTCGCTGGCGTTGGGATTGACCAGGACGATCCGGTGTTTGTCCGCCAGGTAGAGCGGGCAGTGTTTTTTCACCACCTGTCGCAGCGCTTTTTTATCCCCTTCCGGAATGACAACTTTTTGCAATTCAACGGGGCCGCACGCCACCTTAGGGCTGGGAATATCATTGGTCGTTGAATGTAACGCATAAATCAGGGACATGAAGTTTCTCGAAATGTGCATATACGGGTTGTACAGCACCCGATGAGTCAGGAAGTTCCCCCGGTACAGCCCTTCGTTATGGAAACCATGAAATCCCACTCTGAGCCGCGCCCCACAGAGGATGACAAGGAGCGCCGTGAAACGCGAGAAGAGCTCCAAATCCACCACCGAATCAATCCCCTTCTTCCTCGTCCAGAATAGGAACCTTAGGGTATCTAAGGCAAAGACCAGCAGATTGTTTTCCCGGATGGTGAAGATATTCGCGTCCGGCACCGTTCCCATTAGCTCCAGGCTGATTTTGTTCTTCCGGAAGATAACGAAAAATAATTCCGCGCCGGTCCGGCTGCCGTGATACCGCATGGCCGGATCGACCAGGATCGCGCTGCCCATTTCGGACAACTCAATGAAAAGAGTTTTTCTGGGGTGGATAGTCTTCCCGCGACTCAAAAGGCGATAGAGGAAAACAGGGATGGACAGGATAAAGCACAGGGGAATGCCCAGATAGCGGTCAATCCTCCTCATACTGTCAACTTTCATCTACTCTCACCGGCATTAATGGAAGTTGTTAATACATTACGGCAACGGTTATTCCCATACTTTGAACGCAGCTGTCAATCCTAAAAGCAACTTCC
>JBBIRO010000015.1:0-15057 GCA_037441775.1 Syntrophobacterales bacterium | reverse complement strand
GACACGATAAAAGAACCCTTGTCAAGGACGTTTGGTTCCTGATACTGTTTAGCTGCCAACCAAACACCCACTGAGAGCAGGGGAAACCGAACAATATGTACCAGACCCTCGATCGCTACATATTAAAAGAGATCGGCCAGTTGTTTTTGCTGATTCTTTTCGTCCTTACCTTCGTGCTGCTCATGGGCAAGCTCCTCCAGTTGGTAGATCTGATAATTAACAAGGGTCTGGGACTTATCGATATCTCCCGCCTGATTCTTTATCTGATGCCCTCTTTCCTCATCTTCACCCTGCCCATCTCGTTTCTTACCGCAATCCTTATCGGAATCGGGCGCCTCTCGGCGGACAATGAACTGACGGCGCTGAAGGCCGCAGGGATCGGTTTGCCCAGACTCCTGTGGCCGGTGGGAAGCATGGCGATGGGGTTTTTCTTGGTCACGGCGCTGGTGGTACTGTTTCTTCTGCCCTACGGAAATCAGGCCACAAAGAACCTCCTTTTCCGCCTGGCCATGACCAAGGCCAGTGTGGGCATCAAGGAAAAGATATTTAATACCGACTTCCAGGGAGTCCTGATCTATGCGGAAAAGGTCTCTCCCCGCGCCGATTATCTGGAAGGAGTGATCATCTCCGACCGCCGCTTAACCAGCGAACCAGGAACCTTTTACGCGAAAAAGGCCTTTCTGGTATCTGATCACCAATCCAGAAAGGTCTTCCTGCGACTGGAAAAGGGGAGCCTTCACCTGGTTGACGCCAACCTGAATTCCTACCGCCGGATGGAGTTTGCCAGCTACGACGTCCAGTTGGATATTGGCTCGGCGCTTACCGAAAGCGGACCCGCGCCAAGGGTGGCGCTTCCGGAAATGACCATCTTGGATTTGTGGCAAAATATGGGATCTGCCCGGTCGGACGTTAAAACCTACCGGGAGACCGCAATTGAACTTAATAAAAGATTCACCATACCAGTGTCCTGCCTGGTCTTCGGACTCTTGGGCATTCCTCTTAGTATCAGGGCTCATCGCTCCGTCAAATCCCGGGGCATGACCATCAGCCTGCTGATAGTTCTGGCCTACTACCTGATGCAAATGTCCGGGGACGCGCTGGTGGAAAAGGGGTGGATCCCGGTCTGGACAGGGACCTGGACGCCGAATATTCTTTTTCTTGCCTTGGGAGTGACGCTCTTCTACCTGGCATGGCGAGACATCTCGCCTGCGCGGAAGCTACATGACCGCCTCCAGAAGATGCTTGGACGGCTGGGGACCCAAACTAAATGAAGACCATCGACCGTTATATCCGCAATGAGTTCCTAAGATTTTTTGCTCTTTTCCTGCTGTCGCTGCTTGTTTTATCGATAATTATTGACTTCTTTGAGAAGATTCGGATGTTTCTCAGCAATGATGCCACGCTTGATCAGGCACTTAGATATTTCTTCTTTGCCCTTCCCATGCTCATCTCAATTATCGCCCCGGCCGCCTTTCTCATCGCAACCTTGACCACCTTCGGCTCCCTCTGTCTTAACCACGAAATCACCGCGCTGAAGGCAAACGGGATCAGCGTTTATCGGGCCAGCCTGCCGATGCTGCTGCTCGCCCTGGTCTTTTCCGGCATTTATTTTACCTTCAATGAATTTGTCACCCCCCGGGCCAATGAAAATGCCGATCGGATTATTCGGCTGGAAATCCAGAAACAGCAACCTCTGGGCGCCTTCAGCCAAAACGAATTATGGTATCGCGGCAAGGCCGGCATATACAACTTCCGCTTATTGGAACCCCAAAGCAGTACAATTCACGGGGTGACCATCAACCAGTTCGATAGCGCCTTCAATCTTACCAGACGCCTGGACGTCCAAAGAGCTGTTTGGGAGAATAACCGGTGGCGTTTCTACAATGTGCTGATCACCCGTTTCGTCGTGGGTGAATCGCCGGTCATTGAACGTCGGGATGAAATGGTATTTGAGCTTCCGGAAAAACCGGATGATTTTCTGAGATTACAGAAGAGCGCTGACAAGATGGGGTATTTCGAATTAAAAGAGTATATTGACCGGATCAGATCGGAAGGTTATGACATAACTGCCTACCTGGCCGACTGGCACGGAAAACTGGCCTTCAGTTTCGTCAATATCATCCTGGCGGCAATCGGCATCGCCTTTTCCATTAAAACCGAGCGTAGCGGCGCCATGGCCAGAAGCGTGGGTGCTGGAATTGTCTTGGGATTTTCCTATTGGATATTGTTTGCCCTGGCTATGTCCCTGGGACGGGCAGGAACCATATCGCCCCTGCTGGGCGCCTGGTCGGCCAACCTTTTATTCGGTATCTTCGCCCTGTATCTGTTTGGCCGGGTGAAGACCTGACCGGCACCGAAAAACGGCTCCCCAAAAAATAACTTCATCGTCCCTGTCGCAATTTGGCCTGCCGCCGCTTTACTTTTTACGAAGCCGTCAAGCTTGATTATTAATTGCCGCTGGTTTATAATGCAGCCAATACAGGAACTGTTGAGGGATGTCGGCACTTCAGGCGTTGATATAACAGGCTCCGGGATAATTGATCAGGGAGGAGATAAAAGTGGATAAGACCAGATATGAACTAAACGTCCAACTGGCGCAGATGCTCAAGGGCGGCGTTATCATGGATGTGACCAATGTGGAGCAGGCCCGCGTGGCCGAAGAAGCCGGGGCAGTCGCCGTGATGGCCCTGGAACGGGTACCGGCGGATATCCGCAAGGATGGCGGGGTGGCCCGCATGTCCGACCCGGCGATGATTGCCGCAATCAAAAAAGCGGTATCGATACCGGTGATGGCCAAAGCCCGAATCGGCCATTTTGTGGAGGCCCAGATTCTCCAGGCCCTCAAGATCGATTATATCGACGAGAGTGAAGTCTTGACCCCCGCTGATGAGGAATGCCATATCGACAAAACATGCTTTGCCGTTCCCTTCGTCTGCGGCGCCCGCAATCTGGGCGAAGCCCTGCGCCGGATTGCCGAAGGCGCCGCCATGATCCGAACCAAGGGCGAGGCCGGTACCGGCAACGTGGTCGAGGCGGTCCGCCATATGCGGACCATGAACCGGGAGATTAGGCAACTGGTGAACATGCCCCGCGAGGAGGTGGTCCCCTTCGCCAAGGCAAATGGCATTCCCTACGAGCTGGCCCTTCAGGTCAAAGAACTGGGACGCCTGCCGGTCGTGAATTTTGCGGCGGGCGGCATCGCCACGCCGGCGGATGCGGCGCTGATGATGCAACTGGGATGCGACGGGGTATTTGTCGGTTCGGGAATATTTAAATCAGACAATCCCGCCAGCCGCGCCCGGGCCATTGTCAAGGCCACGGCATATTTCAATAATCCCGAAAAGATTCTTGAGGCCTCGATGGATTTAGGCGGCGCCATGCCGGGCCTGGAAATTGGCTCCATCCCGGAAGATAAGCTTCTCGCCGGCCGCGGCTGGTAGAGGGTGGAAAACCATGCCAAAACTCGCGTCCATTCCCCGCCCCGACGGAATTGGCGTTCTTAATCTGCAGGGAGGCGTCGTTGAACATGTCCGACACCTGAAGCGTCTCGGACTCAATCCGGTTTTGGTCAAGGAGACGGGAGATCTTTCCGGGCTGGCGGGCCTGATAATTCCAGGAGGGGAGAGCACCTGCCTAGGCCGGCTGCTTAAGATATTCGGTCTGGACAGAGCCATTGTTGATGAGTACCATCGGGGGATGAAGCTCTGGGGCACCTGCGCCGGGGCTATTCTTTTAGCCGGAAAGATTACCGCTGAGGATCCCTGCCTGGCCCTCTTGGACATCGAGATTGCACGCAACAGTTTCGGCAGCCAACAGGACAGTTTCACCGATCGCGCCCTGATCCCGGAGATATCCCCCACCGAGTTGCCGCTGACCTTCATTCGGGCGCCAAAGATAATAAAGGCTGGCCCGGCAGTCCGGGTGCTCTGGGGAAAAGACGATTTCATCGCGGCGGCGGAAAGCGCCGGCGTCCTGGTCACGGTATTTCACCCCGAGCTGACCCCCTGCCTGGCCTTCCATCGTTATTTTGCCCGCAAGTGCGGCATGAAGCCGCTTAGCGCGGCAATCGTACCAGACCTGGATCCCTCCTGGGATTTAACCAGTTGGACCGGCCTCCTGCCTGTCTCTTGATACTAACGGGAAACCACCAGTCGGAGAATAACAATGGGAGAGGCAAGGGCTCAGAACATCCCGTTTTTTATCTTTCCGGCCCTAATTACGGCCGGGTTCGGCTTGATCTTGCTTTACTTTTTCTTTCCGATTTTCTGGGAGGCAGTAATCGCCTCTCTGTTCAACCCCCTCTACGACCGGCCGGCCCAAAGTTGCAACACCGGTTTGGCAGCCGGAATACTTATTGTTATCATTACTTTAATCGTTTTTTTACCCCTGACGTTTTTGGGCGGCCTCCTGGTCCGTTTTCTTTCGGATTAAACAGGATGCCCCATCCAAGCACGAGGACTTTCCGCCTGGTTAACATTTCGCCAAAAGGACTTAGCCATGACTGACCAACTACAACAGATCAACATCTCTTTCGTGCCGGTTGAGGACCGGCTTCTGCTGCGAATGACCGCCGGTAAACCCGGCGGCCTGTCCGAATACAGAGTATGGCTGACCAGGCGTTTCGTCAGGCTTCTGTGGTCAACTCTGGAGCAGATGATGGAGTTGGAGATGAAAAAGAATCCATCCATTTCCCCGGAAAGCAGGCAGGTGGTTCGTCAGTTCCAGGAGGATGCCGCATTGAAGAATACTGACTTCTCCACCCCATTCCAGGGTGAGCAGCCCTCATCCTTGCCTTTAGGAGATGCCCCGATCCTGGCCTCGCTGATCCAGTCCGGCCACGGCCACGATGGACAGCAGGTACTTTGCATCAAAGACCAAAGAAATCAGGGGATAAATATCACCTTGAATCTTCAGCTTATCCATTCGGTGCGAAAACTTATCAACGACGCCGTCCGCCTGGCCCAATGGGACCTGAATATCGCTCAAAACGAGGGCCTGACCCCGATTGACCAGTTTCCGCGCACCATCAACTAAGACGACCTCGTAAAAAGTACCCACGGCGTTATTGCCGCGTGGCCCGGAATCCGGAAGCAATTGAGATTACCAGATTCCAGCCGCGCGGGAATGGCAAAATACAAGGGTTCCCGACTTTTTACGAAGGCGTCAAGATTGACCCATCATTCGGGCTTTTGAGCAAAACCTTCACATAAATAATCTTGCCGTCGCCCGGGCTGTAGAAATCCGCCAGATGGGCATCTTCGCGGTAGCCGCGGGCCAGATAGAAGGCGCGGGTGGGGGCGTACTGGGCTCGGGATGCCGTTTCGGCGTATATTCGTTCTCCGCCGCGGGCAGCAATCAATTGTTCGCCTTTGGCAAGCAGCTCGCGGCCGATACCGGCGCCGCGGCAGTCATTATCAACGGCCAGCCAGTAGAGATCATAGCTGGCGCAGGTTCCCATTATCGGTCCGAAGCAGCAATAGCCGGCAACTCGGTCATCAATGACGGCAAAAATGAAATGATACCCGCTCTTCTCGCCCTGGAGCAACCGCTCCGAGATCAGTTCGATCGCAATTTCCCGTTCTTCGGCGTTGAAGAAATCCGTGGATTCCACAATGCGTCGAATTGCGACTGCGTCCGAGGCTACCGGCTCCAGCCGGAAGGTTAGAGATTTTAACAATGGCGCTTCAATGTCTTTCATTTTTGTTCCCTGCCCAGCGTCTCGGCGATAATCACTTTCAATAATGTTGGGAAATCCAAACCCCCTTCGGCGGCTGCCGCCACAAATCCCGCATCTGCTCCCAGGCAGGGGTTGGCGTTGACTTCCAGCACCCAGGGATTCCCGGCTGGATCGACCCGGAAATCCACCCGGGCGTAGCCCCTTAGTTCAAACAGCCGCCAGCAGGACAGCGAAATTTCCCTGAGTTCAGCCAGGAGGTTACTATCAGCTCTGGGGAATGCGAACCGGCGGCGGGTCGCGCCGTACTCCCAGGACGAGGGTTCCCATTTGGCGGCGTAATCGACTATCCGGTCTCTTCGGGCGGGATAGCCGATAAATTCGATTTCCGCCGCCGGCAAGGCTAGCGGCCCGCCCGGGGCACCCAAAAGAGAGATGTTAAATTCCCGGCCCGCAATAAAAAGCTCGGCAAAGCAGTCGCCGCCGATTTTATGCCGTCGTGCCACCAAAAGCTCGTCCAAGTCCCGGGGGCTTGCGGCCTCGATAACCGATGTCTGGTCGATGCCCCGCGAGGCGTGTTCCCAGATGGATTTGACGATATATTTGCCGGGCTTAAATGGTTCGCTATCCCGGGCATGAAACCAGTGGGGGGTGCCAATCCCCTTGAGCTTCATCAGTCTTTTGGCCAGAAGCTTGTTGCCGGTGAGGAAAATGGATTCCGTTTGCGCGCCGGTATAGGGTACTGAAAGATGATCCAAAAGCGCCGGCGCCAGATGGATCAGCCGGTCACTGCCGTCCGCGGCTTCCACCAGATTAAAAACCAGTTCGGGGGCTTCTGACTTTAGCGCCCCGGTCACCCCTTCCAGATCCAAACCAAAGGGGACAAGCGTCACCGCATGACCCATCGCCACTAAAGATTCGGAAACCAGCCTGGCCTGAAGCAGTCCGTCCTCCTCATCTGGCCGGGCGTTGGCTGCCGGAGCGCTGTATAAAATTGCGATTTTCATTTTTTTCAGGGATTAAATGGATCGTCAGGCGGCGCCACCCGTTTCAGGGCCGATTGTATTATGCCGGCAATTAATTCCCGGTAGCTCATACCCATAAGAGAGCAGATAATCGGCAGGTCCGAATGATCGGGGTGGAGTCCCGCCAGAGGGTTGACTTCCAGAAAGTGCATCCTTCCCTCTTCATCCGCGCGGAAATCGATCCGGCCCGCATCCCGGCACCCCAGTCCCCGCCACACCGCCAGGGCCATATCAGCAAGGCTCGCCGCCAGGTCTGAATCCACGCACAGGTATTGAACCAGCTCCTCGTATCTTTCCTTATGTTCGTAGGAATAGCAGTCCCGTTGTGCCTGCGCCCGCAACACCACTTCCATTGCGCCGATTACCCGGGAATCTTTGCCGGTTCCCAGTATGCCAACGGTAAACTCCCGCCCGGGCAGGAATGCCTCTACCAGAACCGGCTGCCGTAAGCGGACGAGCAGTCGCCGACAGGCCCCCGCCAGTTCCTCCCGGGTGCCGACGCGGGAGAAACCGTCAATACCCTTGCTGGTGCCCTCCGCTACCGGCTTGACGAAAACAGGAAATGGCAAATCAAACGCCGCCAGGTCACTTGGCCCTTCGATGACGATGAACTCCGGCGTGGCTATTCCCAGATCGCGGATGATCCGTTTGGTTAATCCCTTATGGAGAGTGACCGCCAGAACCAGCGAGTCCGAGAAGGTGCAGGGAATCCGGTAAGCTTCCAGAAGCGCCGGCACTTGGGCTTCCCGTCCCAATCCATAGAGCCCCTCGGCAATATTGAAAACCAGATCCCACCTGGCCCCCTGGGCAAGGCGGCTGACCAGCGCCGCCAAGTTGCCGATCCGCTCGGTTTGATAGCCAAGCAAGCCAATAGCCGCCTCCAGGGCATCAATTGTTTCCCGCCGGTCAAACTCGGCGGTCTCCTCCCGGCTGAAGCCCGCGGCAAGGTAATCATCGCGAAGGTCGTAGGTGAGTCCTATTTTCATATTACAGGCAAGATCCAGGGCTCAGGGCGTGGGCGCAAGACTTACGGCTCAAGACAAGGAGGTTCGGGCCTGCGCCCGGCATCGTTATCCGGGTATCGGTATATCCGCCCCTCGTGATTGCAAAGCAACAGATCCGTCCCCTCGTAACCAAGACAACTGTCGGGTAAAAGCGGGATCTTCCCGCCTCCTCCGGGGGCATCGACAACGAAGGTCGGCACGGCGTAACCGGTGGTATGGCCCCTTAGCTGCCTGATTATTTCCAGGCCGCGCTTCACGGGGGATCGAAAGTGGGCCGAACCCGGGATGGGATCACACTGGTAAAGATAGTAGGGCTTTACCCTGATCCGCAAGAGCCCCTGCATCAGCCGTTTCATGGTTTCGGCCTGATCATTGATGCCGGCTAAAAGGACGGTCTGGCTTCCCAGGGGGATACCCGCATCGGCCAGGCGAGCGCAGGCCTGCTTCATCTCCGGCGTCAGCTCATCGGGATGGGTCACATGAATACTCATCAGCAAAGGATGGTAACGCTTGAGGATGCTCACAAGACGGAATGTTATCCGTTGCGGCAGAACCACCGGGACCTTGGTGCCGATTCTGATGATTTCCACATGAGCGATCGCGCGCAAGCGCGCAAGCAGCATATCCAGCTTATCATCCGACAGAATGAGGGGGTCTCCTCCGGAGATCAGGACATCCCTGATGTTCTCATTGGCCTCAATGTAGGCCAGAGCCGCTTCCCATCCGTCCGGCGCTTCGGCTCCTCTCCTGCCAACCAGGCGAGACCTGGTGCAGTAGCGGCAATAGGCGGCGCAACGGTCGGTGGCGAGGAATAAAACCCGGTCCGGATAACGGTGGACGATCCCCGGCAGTGGCGCGTGTTGCTCCTCCGCTAGTGGATCGCTCTTTTCTTCCGGTGATTCCACGGCCTCGAGGCGAACTGGAACCATCGTTCGGCGCAGGGGATTTGTTTGGGCGCTGCCAGCTATCAGGCTGGCGAAATAGGGGGTGATTGCAAATGGCATTATCCCCGGATTTTCCAGGGCAATCTTTTCGTCCGCGGAAAGCGTTATGATTCGGTCCAGGTGCGCGGCATTCGTGAGCCGATTAGATAACTGCCATGTCCAGTCGTTCCACAGGCTGTCACTGATAAAAGGCAGGAATCGTTTCCGGTAGTTTTGCGCTGAGGGGTTACATTGGCTGCCCGTTTTTGGCGTTGTTTGCTTGAGAAGTGCCGGGAAGTTATGTTTCTGGTCGGCTGCCGCGGCTATCCCCTGCCGGGCAGTAAAATTGGCCGGAGCTGAGCCGGGAGGTTCGGCGTCTTCACTTAAGAGCGTTTCTTCTTCCACTTCCGTCTTTCCCACCCCCATATTTTGAGCCGTCAGCCGCGGTTTTTATTCTTTTTAAGCCACCGCTTCCGGTTCAAAAAAGCATCATGATTTTTTGCCGCTTTACTCCTAATATTTTCCGCCGTCAATAGTTTTTTATAGACGACTTCGCAAAAAAGTCCGGATGCTTACGTTGCCGCATCCGGACTTTCTACAATGCCGTCAATATCAAAAGGCCCTTCCCCGAAAGCTTCAGGAAAGGGCCTTTTTCAGTGCGTTTGCTATTTCTTGTGACACTTGGAGCAATCCTTCACTCCAAAGGCCTTCTTCCCGTCGTGACAGTCCGCTGCCGCGCAGGATTTGCCGGCATTCAAATCCGCCATGGTAATCTTATCGAAAGGGGGCTTCATCTTGTAGATTTTGGGATGACAGGCGGCACACTTCAAACCCTTATCGGCATGGGTCTTGCCGTCCATGACCACCTTGCCGGCTGCTTTGTTGTCATACTCCACCTTTTTAGCGGGGCCTACAGCCATGGTTAGACCAGCCATAACAAAAATCAGCGTCACCGCTACAACCAGGAAAATCAGCTTCTTCATAAGTTCCCTCCGGGATGAATTATGGAGGCTTATTATTAAATTAAAATCGAACTTGCAAGCGAAAAGAACTTTGGGCGGCAATGATCCCTTGTTGATTGTTGCGGCCAAAATAAAGGCGATAAAAAGGTAGTTTAGCCCCTGCTTGGGCGGGTCCAGCATTGCCTGTTGCCAACCTATCCCCATAGGACTTCCGGCCGTCGGGCACAAGCTCAATGGTCGCTTAATGTTACCCATAAATTTGTCGCCGGCCCCAGGGGAAAATATCCCTTGACATCAAAAAAGATCATGGTGTAGGCAAGCAAGGCGATCTGACCGCTGGTCACGCGCGACCGCCTCGCCCGGCGGAAAAAATCAGGCATATCATTTTGCGAAGCAACGCAATTAAATAGACTGGCCCTGCTGATGGCGCTGACGGCCGAACGAAAACTCAATTTGGATGCCCGGGAAGCAACAAAAACGGGACGCATCCGGGAAAGGAGAAAGCGGTGAATATTATTGTATGTGTGAAGCAGGTTCCCGATACCGAGACCCAGATTAAGGTAAAACCAGACGGCAGCGGAATTGAAGAGGGCAACATCAAGTGGATCATGAACCCCTACGACGAATTCGGCGTGGAGGAGGCCCTGCGGATCAAGGAAAAGAAGGGCGGCGAGGTGACGGTGATCTCGGTGGGACCCGCCCGTGCCATGGAAACCATCCGCACCGCGCTTGCCATGGGGGCCGACAAGGGGGTGCAGATCAGCGATCCCGCCTTCGACAGCGCGGACGCCTATACCATCGCCGCCGCCCTGGCCGCGGCCATCAAGGCCCAGCCTTACGATTTGATCTTCTGCGGACAGCGGGCAATCGATGACGACGCGGGCCAGGTTGGCTCCATTCTGGCGGAGCTTCTGGGCATCCCTCAGGTGACCGTAACGGTCAAGCTGGAAGTGGAAGACAAGAAGATCAAGGCCGTCCGGCCCATCGAGGGGGCGCAGCTTTTGATCGAGGCCGGCCTTCCCTGCCTCATTACCGCCCAGAAGGGTCTCAACGAACCCCGTTACGCCTCCCTGCCCGGGATCATGAAGGCGAAGAAAAAACCGGTGGACGTGAAAAACGCCGCCGCGCTCGGTATCACTCCGGCGGTAAAGGCCAAGGTTGTCCGCCTTACCCCGCCTCCGGCCCGTGCGCCGGGCAAGATAATCGCCGGCGACGATCCGGCGGTGAAGGCGGCGGAGATGGCGCGGCTCCTGCGGGAAGAGGCTAAGGTGATATAGGAGACAGGCTGCAGGCTGTTTTTGCTAAAATGTAAGAAGGCTGAAAAGGGAGGAAGAAAAAATGGCTAAAGGCGTTTGGATAGTCGCTGAACAGAGGGACAACTCTCTGCGTAAGATAAGTTTTGAGCTGGCCTCGGTCGCACGCCGACTGGCGGATGAACTGGGCGAGGAAGTGGTCGCGATACTGCTTGGCTCCGGCGTGGAAGGACTCGCCCCCGAACTCGCAAAATACGGAGTGGACAGGGTTTACCTGGCCGATGACCCGGCGCTGGCGGCCTATACTACGGATGGCTACAGCACGGCGGTGGCGAAAATCGTTTTTGAAAAGGAACCGGCAATCCTGCTTCTGGGCGCCTCCTCCGAGGGGAAGGACCTTTCCTCGAGATTGGCGGGAAAGCTCGCCACGGGACTGGCGACCGATTGCGTGGACGTGAAGATCGCCTCCGGCAGGCTCCTGGCGATACGTCCCCTGTATGCCGGCAAGTGCTTCGGCCAGATCGAGATCGCCACTAACCCACAGCTGGCCTCGCTTCGGCCCAATGTGTTTCCCATGGTGGAAAGCCCCCGGGCGGCGGTGGTGGAGAAATTTGATCCCGGTTTAGCTGGGGTGGCGCCCGCAACCAAACTGCTGGAAGTACAAAAAGATGCCACCGGCCGGCCGGATTTGACCGAGGCCAACGTCATCGTCTCCGGCGGCCGCGGGATGAAGGGCCCCGAGGGATACCAAATTCTTGAGGAGCTGGCGGATGTGCTGGGGGCTACCGTGGGTGCCTCGCGCGCGGCGGTCGACGCCGGCTGGCGCCCCCAGAAGGACCAGGTGGGACAGACCGGCAAGGTGGTTTCGCCCAATCTCTACATCGCCTGCGGGATTTCCGGCGCCATCCAGCACCTGGCCGGGATGAGTTCCTCCAAATACATCTGCGCCATCAACAAGGACGCCGAGGCGCCAATCTTCGCCCGGGCCGATTACGGCATCGTGGACGACCTCTTCAAAGTTGTTCCGGAATTGACTAAGGAATGCAAAAAGCTCCTCAGTTGATCATAAGGGGCGCGGGAGACGAACCCCGCGCCCTTTTTATTCCAGTTTTGATGAACTCGTAAAAATTCAACGCTCCCTCACCCTCTTGAACAGATGATTGGGGCGAGGGTTGCAATCGTCCGTATTTCAATCGCCAAGCTCCCAATTACCCTATCTTCTCTGGCGAGTGGAGGGGAATGCGGAGTTTTTACGAAAGCGTCAATACCATCGTAGCAAAAAAAGGTGCGCGAATGCGGTCCTATAGCCGCATCCCTCGTCACGGGAAGCTGATGGTGTAAGCCTTGGGGCCTTGAGCCCAGGTCAGCCTTGCCAATAGGCAATGCGCGAACCGCTTAACTCTCCCTCCCCCTATCACCTCCCGCGAGGCGAGGGGAACGCGGAGTGGTTAAGAACGGCAATTTAAGGAGATGCAAAAATGGACTTCACAGCCGGCAATGAAGGAAGGGTTGATTACTGGAACATCCAGCACGGTTTTATCTTTTACATCCTGACCATAGTCGCGGTCGCGATTTTTGCCTGGGGCATCTGGCGCCGCTTCCAGCTCTGGCAGGCCTTGGGTAAACCGGAAATCAGATGGGATAACGCGGGAGCGAGGATCAAGCGGCTGCTACGGGACGGCCTCCTGCAGGCCAGGCTCTTTGCCGACCCCTATCCCGGGATCATGCACGCACTTCTCTTTTTTGGTTTTCTGGCGCTGTTTCTGGGCACGGCGCTGGTGGCCGTCAATTACTACCTCGCCCGGCCGCTGGATCTGGCCTACCTGAGGGGCCCATTCTACCTCTGGTTTTCGCTCGTTTTGGAAATATTTGGGCTGTCCGCGCTTTTGGGAGTGATCCTGCTTGCCTGGCGCCGGTTTGTTCAAAAACCCGATCGGCTCGCCTACCGGGAAAGGCCGGATACCACCTGGGAAGAGGGCTTCGTCCTGGCCTTGATCGGTCTTATTATCATTACCGGATTTCTCGTTGAGGCCCTCCGGATCCACGTCACCAGGGCGCCCTGGGAGCATTGGTCCTTCGTCGGCTACGGTCTGGCGCAACTTTTAGCGGGCCTGTCAGCGGAGGGCGGAAAGTCCTGGCATCGCTTCTTCTGGTGGCTGCACGCCGTTTTATCGCTGGGATTCATCGCCTACATCCCCTATTCCCGCCTGATACATATTATCACCGCTCCGGCCAACCAGTACTTATCTTCGCTTAAACCTGCGGGGCATCTCGAACCGATCGCCGATTTTGAAAACGCCGAGACCTTTGGCGTCGGCGCTCTGGAGGAATTCACCTGGAAACAGATCTTCGACGCCGATTCCTGCACCCGCTGCGGCCGCTGCCAGGACGGCTGCCCGGCGTACCTTTCTGGCAAGCCCCTATCGCCCAAGAAGCTCATTCAGGATTTGCGGGACTTCTGGCTTACGCGCGCCCAGGCCACTGTCGCCGCCCGGGAAAAGGGCGCGGCGGAAGCGCCGGCCGCGGATAAGGCCCTGGCGGGCGAGGTGATCGATCTCCACGAACTTTGGGCCTGCACCAACTGTATGTACTGCATGGAACATTGCCCGGTCTTCATCGAGCATGTGCCAAAAATTATCGACTTAAGACGATTCAAAGTCCTGACCGAGGCGGATTTCGCGGCGGAGCTCCAGCTTACCTGCCGCAATCTGGAAAACAACTCCAACCCCTGGGGGGTGGGCGCTCATTTGCGGGGTGAGTGGGCGGCAGAGCTTGACATCCCGACTATGGCGGAAAATCCGGCGGCGGAATATCTGTTCTATGTGGGCTGCGCGGGAAGTTTCGATGACCGGGGCAAGAAGGTTTCGGTGGCCCTGGCGAAGATCATGCGGACGGCCGGGGTCAGTTTTGCGATTCTGGGCGCGGAGGAGGGCTGCTGCGGCGATTCAGCGCTGCGGGCCGGAAACGAGTACCTCTACCAGAGCCTGGCCCAGGCCAATATCGAAACGATGAACGGCCACGGCGTGAAGAAAATCATCACCGCCTGTCCACACGGCTACAATACCATTAAAAAGGAATACCCCGCCTTCGGCGGCAATTACGAGGTTTACCATCACACCGAAATTCTGGCGCGTCTTCTGGCCGAAGGCCGGATCAACCTGCGGAAAAACATTCCCGGCCTTTTCACCTATCACGACTCCTGCTTCCTGGGACGCTACAACAACATCTACGACGCCCCCCGGCGGCTTTTGGCGGCCATACCTCAGGCGCGGACGGTGGAAATGGGGCGTAACCGCGCCCGGAGCTTTTGCTGCGGCGCCGGCGGGGGCAGGATGTGGATGGAGGAGGATCAGGGCGAGCGGATCAACGATTTGCGAACCGACGAGGCGATTGCGGCGGGCGCCACGGGAATCGTGGTTGCCTGTCCGTTTTGCCTGACCATGATGACCGACGGGATCAAGGACCGCGGAAAGGAAGAGACCATGGCGGCGGGCGATATTGCCGAATTGATCTGGCAGGCGATGGACCAGGAGACTTAAAAAAAGACTTGCCCAATCCCCTCGCGGGAGGGGACCGGGGAGGGGGAGCTAACGGGCGGCCCCGCGTTGCCCATTGCCCCGCGTTGGCGGGCACCAGGCCCGCCGGCATGCCAACCAGGGGAGCATGCGCGTTATAATATTCAGGGCTCCAGCCAAATGCCGTGTCGCAAACAACACACCGGCGGATCATTGTGTCCCGCGCGACACAAAAGCCGCCTTGGGGGCCCGGCCATCGGGGCAGGATACTTTTTGGTTCCATGGGTGAAAACTGTTAATTAGATTAATTTCCATCTGCTTACGGCCCGCGGGCGGGTCACGGCAAGCGCCGGGCACGGTACTTGCTTTGTATTCATACTACCGCCAGGCCGTATCGACCCGATAGGCCTTGACAGGCCGGGTTGGTTCTGCTAGTGGAACGTGGCGAAAAATAGCAATTAAGGAGGTGATGGCAAGGCGGCAGGAGGATCAAAGCCGCGCGCCGGCCGGGGCCGAAGGAAGCGCCGCCCGCCGGAGGGGACGAAATAAGTGTTATGTCCCCGGAATCAGGAACCCCCGGCCCAGGGGGAAGTAGTCAATAAAAAATTTTAACAGGAGGAAATAATGAAAAGATTTTGGATTGTGTTACTGTCGGCCGCTTTGGTCATGGCCTTTGCGATGACCGCTTCGGCCCAGACGAC
>JBBIRO010000014.1:53111-60680 GCA_037441775.1 Syntrophobacterales bacterium | reverse complement strand
CGTCCCGGATGAAAGTAAAATCCCAACGACAATCGGCGCAGCAAAAAATAAATAGCGTATTTTCATCTTCTTTTTCTCCTTGTAAAAGAAAAGAACGCGTTTGCGGTTTATATACGCCAAAATGGGCATTCCTGACAACTTCGAAAAATAGTTGTGGACGCGCACGTGATCAGGCTGTCCTTCGTCTGCGATGCTTACAGCAGCTTGCTTCAGGGGTCAACAGATATATTTTCTTTGCTCCAAGGCCAATTCTTTGGGCAAAGAGAAGTGCGAAAACAGGCAACTGGGCAGACCCGGCGTAAGCGGACGTTCCGGCCGCCGTCTTTGTGTCTCCAGGCAATGAGAGAGACCAAGCCACAAGGGTATAATAACCTCAAACACTGCTCGTCCAAAAGAGATAATCGGTTTTTTTTTGCGAGCTCGTCAAATCTGGCTTGACAGCCCAATAATTATCATCTAAGTGTCAATTAAAGCCTTGGCGGCAAACAAAAAGTTTGCGCGACCAGGGCATAATCTTTTTTGGAGAAAACTGATGAATAAGGTTCCCATTACTAAAGAAGGTTTTGCAAACTTAAGGAAGGAGCTTGAATATCTTAAGACTGTCTTGCTTCCGGCAAACATTAAAGACATCGAAACGGCCCGTGCCCATGGAGACTTGTCAGAAAATGCCGAATACGCGGCCGCCAAAGAAATGCAGTCATTTATCCATGGCAAGATACAGGAACTAGAAAATAAATTGGCCACCTCCAATATTATCGATACCAGTAATCTCTCCACCGACGAGGTAGTCTTCGGGGTGACCGTACTCATCGACGACATCAATAATGGCGATCAGATAGAATACCAGCTTGTGGGACCCTATGAATCGGATATCAATGAAAACAAAATTTCCGTGACCTCCCCTATCGGCAAGGCCCTGATCGGCAAGATGGCGGGCGATTCTGTCATGGTAAAAACCCCGGGGGGGATGAGGGAATTGACGCTGATTGACATCTATCTGGGCAGGAAAAAGGAGAAAATTAACTGCGCTTAAAACAGGTTCGGAGCCGATTAAAACTATCTAAATCCGGAGCCCAAGCCCCTACCCGCTACAGCTTCCGAAAGTTGATGCCGTCGTAAAAATCCTGATTTCACGTGATTTGCGCTCTTGAGCCTGGCGATTTTTTTGCAAAACCGGCCAAAATTCAAAGTCTTTAGTTATTTTGAGGGGTGCATCAAAGTTTATCCACGTTCGGCAATCTTCAGCCTGGTGATTGCTCTGAGCAGGGCGGCCTTCAATTTTTGATGCTCCGCATCGTCGCGCGAAACCCGGCCTATGGATTCCTCAGCTCGCTGCTTGGCCCTAAGTGCCCGCTCACGGTCAATCTGATCAGACCTTTCCGCAGTCTCCACTAAAATGGTGACGCGATTATTTGCTACCTGTGCAAATCCGGTGTTGATGGCGTATTGAAACTTGTTTTGTCCCCTCCGGTAATAAAGCTCTCCGATATCCACGGAACTCAAGAGCGGCGCGTGGCCCTTAAGCACCGAAAACTGACCTTCAGAACCGGGAATGGTCACCTGATCGACCAATCCACTGAAAACAATCCTATCCGGCGTAATAATTTCCAAAGTTAACTCAGTCATCACCCTCCCCTATTCGGCCAGCCTCCTGGCTTTGGCAATTACATCCTCAATGCCGCCCACCATGTAGAAGGCCTGCTCGGGAAGATCATCGTGCTTGCCGTCGAGTATTTCTTTAAAGCCGCGGACCGTCTCGCCAACCGGCACAAACTTGCCTTCGGTGCCGGTAAACTGCGCCGCCACAAAAAAAGGCTGAGAGAGGAATCGTTGGATCTTTCTCGCCCGACTGACGGTAAGTTTATCTTCCTCCGATAGTTCATCCATGCCCAAAATGGCGATAATATCCTGAAGATCCTTATATTTCTGCAGGGTAATCTGAATCAGACGCGCCACCTGATAATGCTCCTCGCCGACCACGCTGGGCTCGAGAATGCGGGAGGTGGAATCCAGAGGATCGACCGCCGGATAGATGCCCAGTTCGGAAATCGGCCGCGAAAGCACCACTGTTCCATCAAGATGGGCAAAGGTAGTAGCTGGGGCAGGGTCTGTGAGATCGTCCGCCGGAACATAGACGCACTGTACCGCGGTAATTGAACCGTTGGTAGTGGAAGTGATCCGCTCCTGGAGCTCCCCCAGATCTGTAGCCAGGGTCGGCTGATAACCGACCGCGGAAGGCATTCTTCCCAGAAGGGCCGACACCTCAGATCCTGCCTGCGTAAAACGGAAGATATTGTCGATGAACAGAAGAACATCCTGCTTGGCCACATCCCGGAAATACTCAGCCGCCGTAAGAGCCGAAAGGGCCACCCGGGCCCGCGCCCCCGGGGGTTCGGTCATCTGACCGTACACCAGAGCCGCCTGCTTAATAACACCTGACTCCTTCATCTCCAGATAGAGATCGTTACCTTCCCTGGTCCTTTCACCTACACCACCGAATACCGAGATTCCTCCATGATGCATGGCAATATTATTGATCATCTCCATCATAACGACGGTTTTACCAACGCCAGCGCCACCGAAGAGACCCATTTTACCGCCCCGGGGAAAGGGAACCAACAGGTCAATCACCTTGATTCCGGTCTCCAGAACCTTGACGGTGGTATCCTGCTCCATAAAGGATGGCGCAGTTCGATGGATGGGGAGGTAGGAATCAGACAGAACCGCACCTTGACCGTCCACCGGCCGTCCGACCACGTTCAATATCCTCCCCAGGCAGGCAGGGCCGACCGGCATCATGATGGGAGAGCCGGTATCGCGGGCGGACATCCCCCGGACAAGTCCATCCGTAATGTCCATGGCTACGCAACGGACAACATTGTCCCCCAAATGCTGGGCAACTTCAACAATCAGGTTTTCTTCTTCGTCATTAATCGCCGGATTTGTAATAACCACCGCATTAAGAATCGGGGGAAGATTACCTGTTTCAAAGGCTAAATCGACAACCGGACCTATTACCTGGACTATTTTACCAATACTCATATCTGGCTCCTTATCTAATCTTATAAGTATGCAGCCGTCTCATCTGCCACAGGCTGTCTGCCCGCTTATTGGCCTTTCAACCCTGAGACAAAGCCTCGGCGCCGCCGACTATATCCATGAGCTCAGCGGTGATCGCCGCCTGCCTAGCTTTGTTTAATTTAAGGGTCAAAGTTCGCCTTAAGTCGTCGCAATTTTTTGTCGCGTTATCCATCGCCACCATCCGTGCCCCGTTTTCCCCGGTGACGGTTTCCAGCAGTCCTTGATGGATTTGCACATGAATGTGCATAGGCAAGAGCTTATCTAAAAGCTCCCGGGCCGATGGTTCATACAGGTAATCGCTACCTGCCTCGTCATCAGCGAAAGGCGCGATTCCCAAAGGTAAAAGGCGAAGTAAGACAGGTTTTTGCACGGCCACATTAACAAAACGATTATAGACCAGGTAAAGCTCGTCAAACTCTTCGCGGATAAAAGACAGGATCAGACGATCGGCCAGAGATGCCGCGAGGGAAAAGTCCAGATTACCCAGAACGTCGGTCATTTCATCTGTAACGTCAATCTTTTTCCTGAAGAAGTCGCGCCCTTTACGTCCAATTGGCGTAAAAATAATCTTTTTGCCCTCGTTGACCCTTTGATTTATCAATTGCGCCGTAAACTTAATCAGGTTGTTATTGAAGCCGCCGCAGAGGCCCCGATCGGAGCTGAGCACAAGAAGCCTGATCCTTGCGGGCTCTCTCACAGCTAATAGCGGATTGGACTCCAGGTCAACGCGAGCGCCGAGGGTCGTGATTAAATCAGAGAGTTTTTCGGAATAATTACGAAAGCTCTCCATCTTAAGCAAGGCATTTTTAAACTTGGAAGCCGCAACCATATTCATGGCCTTGGTAATCTGCCTGGTCTTCTGGACTCCCTGAATTTTTCTCTTGATATCTTTTAACGCGGCCATTAACAACTCCCTATCTGGGCCATGAATTTCACTGGTTAGAATTCGCGATTGCTAACCAAAAAGCCCGTTCACCCCTGGGTAGACTTGTCGGAAGCGCTCAAGAACAGCGTATCAAATTCACCAAGGACGGATTTCATCTTCTGCTCCAACTCGGGGCTGATGACCTTCTTATCCTCAATCTCCGCCATAATTTCGGGATACCTGGTCTCAACAAAAGATAAAAGCTGTATTTCATAGGTTCTGATCTGTCCCAGTTCGTACTTATCCAGAAAACCTCTTGTTCCGGCAAACAGGCTTACCACCTGCTGGGACAGAGACATTGGCTTCATATTGGGCTGTTTAAGCAGCTCCACAAGCCTTATTCCCCGCTCTAATTGAAATTTAGTCGCCTTGTCCAGATCGCTGCCAAACTGGGCAAACGCGGCAAGCTCTCTATACTGGGCGAGTTCCAGCTTGAGCGTCCCCGCCACCTGCTTCATCGCCTTCACCTGGGCCGCGCCGCCAACGCGGGAAACCGATAAACCAACGTTAATTGCAGGCCGGATGCCGGAATAGAAAAGACTGGGTTCCAGATAAACCTGGCCGTCGGTGATGGAAATCACGTTGGTCGGGATATAGGCGGAGACATCGCCGGCCTGGGTTTCAATAATCGGCAGCGCCGTAAGGGAACCTCCCCCCAGTTCCTTGCTGACCCGGGCCGCCCGTTCAAGCAGCCGGGAATGGTTATAGAAGATATCGCCGGGATAGGCTTCACGACCGGGTGGACGTCTCAGCAAGAGTGATATCTGGCGGTAAGCAACCGCCTGCTTGGAAAGATCATCATAGATAATCAGGGCATCCTGGCCGCGGTCACGGAAATACTCACCGATGCTGCAACCGCTGAAGGGAGCGATGTACTGGAGCGTAGCCGGATCGCTGGCGCAGGCCATAACCACGCAGGTATTGGACAGGGCATCATGCTTGCGCAAACTCTCCACCACCTGGGCGACGGTGGACTTTTTTTGTCCGATGGCAACGTAAATACACTTCACGCCCGTTCCCTTCTGGCGGATAATGGCATCTACCCCGATAGATGTTTTTCCTATCTGCCGGTCGCCGATAATAAGTTCGCGCTGACCACGACCAATGGGTGTCATGGCATCGATTGCTTTAATTCCGGTGTAGAGGGGTTCATTAACCGGCTGACGTTGAATAACGCCAGGGGCAACCATCTCGATACGTCGGTACTCGCTGGCCTCAATTGGTCCCAGGCCATCCAGCGGTGCTCCAGTAGCATCAATCACCCGACCAAGGAGGCCATCTCCAACCGGAACCTGGGCAATTTTTCCCGTTCTCTTGACAATATCACCTTCTTTGATATGGCTAACATCACCCAGAACGGCCACGCCAACGTTATCCGTTTCCAGATTCAGTACGACTCCCAGTATCCCGCCGGGAAATTCGAGAAGCTCCATAGCCATCGCATTCATTACGCCATAGATGCGAGCAATTCCATCACCCACCGACAGAACTGTTCCCACCTCGCTGATGTCGAGTTTCTTCTCGTAATCTTTTATTCTCCGGGAAATAATCCCGCTTATTTCCTCCGCACGGATCTTCTCCATTTTGTCACATCTCCTCTCCAGGAAAACGAAATAAATAAATATCGAGTGATGGGGGGTATCACATGTCGGTGCTGCCCACCAATAGCATAGCAGGCGGTCAATGCTGCCAAGACATCAGGTCATTTTGCAGAAGCATCAATTGCTTTTTCAGTGTACCATCGTAAATGGTATCGCCAATCCGTATAACAACCCCTCCAAGAAGAGATGGATCCTCTTCAAAACTCATCTCTACTTTACTTGCGGTCCAGCCTTTCAATGTCTCGTCCAGACCGCGAATCATTTCCGGTGAAAGCTCATGGGCTGCTCGCACCGAAACGCGTAGAATGCCCTGGGCCTCATCAACTAAAAATCGGTATGAATCCAGGATTTGTTCTATCCATTCGATTCTCTTCTCATCGGCGAGAAAGAGTAGAAAACTGGTAACCATCGGACTGAACGCCAGTTTTGACAGAACATCTTCAAGCACTGCCCGGCGTTCATCAGGACCAAAAACAGGATTTCTTAAAAGTGATTTCAGATTCTCTTGCCGCTCCAGCAGTTCCGTGAAGATCTTGAGCTGGTTAAAATAAATCTCATAACAGGAATCTTCGCGGGCGATTTCGAAGAAGGCTTTTCCGTAACGTCGGGCAATATTCTGAGCAATCATAGCATATTAACCTGAGAGTATCGGGCGTTTTTCCGGTCCTCCTGGCGGAGACTAACCAAATATTCAAAAATCATCCTTTCCCGATCAGCAAGAGTTATCTTTTCTCGCAACAATTTTTCCGCCAAATCAATAGCAAGCGACACCGCTTCCTGCTGCAACTGCTGGCGAAGGCGGACAAATTCCTGCTCCATCCTGGCCGTGGTATCCGCTTTAACCCGCTGGGCCATGTCATTGGCTTCAGAAAGAATCTTTTCCCGCTCCGAGCGCCCCTGGGCTTCAATCAAGCGGGAAAGCCCCGCTATCTCCTCATCCGCTGCGGCAAGCTTAGCCAAGGCCTCTTGATACCTCGATTCGGCATTATCCCGTGCTTTCTGCGCCTCCTTAAGAGCGTTAAAAACACCAGCTTTTCGGTCATCGAAAAAACTCCTGATTTTATTAGCCCCCAGATAAAACAGTAACCCTGCCAGAATCGCAAAATTAACCACTCGCCAGCCAAAATCCGCAAAGCTTCCTTCGCCTCCATCACCCGCCGCCCAGGCAGGAACAAATCCGGACAGATTAAACAGCATGACTAGAAGCAATATCTTGACGGTTATAATGAAAAATCCTTCGGAGACTGGATATCCGTCAGAACAATTTCGTCGCCAACTCATCATCGGATACTCCTACCCAGCACGGTTTCAGTAATTTCGACGGATAGCCATTCTGATTGACTCCTCAGGAGTTCACGGCACCGGTCAACCTCTGCCCGCATGTTCCTTTCAAATTCAGAGCCAGTCTCCAAAACATCCCGGTTGACCTCGTCCATCACTCGGGCAGCGGCCTCCTTTGCCTCATTCACCAGCCGGTGGCGCACATTTGACGCCTCAATCCGCGCCTGGTTGAGCCTGCTTTCATAAACCGCAATACGTTCAGCTAAGTCTGTCTCCAGCTTCCGGCAATCCTGATCGGCAGCGTCTATCTTCTGACGGCGCTCATTTAGCGCCTTGATGATGGGTTTGAATAGAAAAAAATTGAGAATGATGAGCAGCACGATGAAATTGGCAACTTGTAAAAAAACAGAATAATCGATGCTTACCACTGTCTACCCCTCGCTAAGATATGCAGAAAAAAAGCGATAAAAATTCTACGCGCAGTATATTTCCCGTGGCTATCAATCACATCAAGAATATCTTGTCAATCTGTAACTGTTATAACGATAAGAACGTTGTACTTCTTGAACTCGTAATAAGCCATGAAAATGCAAGCTTCAGGGCGGCTTGGGAAAAAGTCTGCAAGGCTTGAATGCGTAAATTATGAAAAATTAGGAGGGAGTGCATATTGCCCGCCCTTGC
>JBBIRO010000014.1:0-53011 GCA_037441775.1 Syntrophobacterales bacterium | reverse complement strand
CTCCTCATCACCGCGTTTCATACAGCAGCTTCCCTCAAAGATGGCTCCTTCATAAATGACCAGCCGGGAAGCTTTCATATCACCGAAAAAACACCCAGTGGAATGAATTTCAACCTTATCTTTTGCATTAATGTAACCGTAAACATTGCCGCTGATCAGCGCCTTCACGACCTTTATCCGGGCCTTGATTTCAGCTTTCGCACCGATCACCAGCGTCCCCTCGCCAAAAATTTCACCTTCAAAGTTACCATCTATCCTTACCGTCTCAGTAAAAATCAACTTACCGCAAAATGAAGCCCCCTTCCCCAAAAAAGAGCTTGCTTCGTCATTTTCATTTTTTTTGGTCACCGTGACCTCCTTATCCCGTGTCGCAGAAAATTCAAATGCTTTCAACCGTAAAGCAAAAAGCGCCGTCCGCTAACATTAAGCAGCAAACCAACTCCTACCATCAGCACCAAAATTGAAGAGCCGCCGTAACTAAGAAACGGGAGGGGCACTCCCACCACCGGCAGAATTCCGAGAACCATCCCGATGTTAACAAAAACTCCCAGCGCAATAAATACCGTAACGCCAAAAGCGATAATTGCACCGCTTGCATCACGGGCGCCGGATGCAATCTTCAATCCCATGGTAACCAAAACAAACAGTAATATAATCACTAACATTGCGCCGGCAAAGCCCCATTCCTCAGCCAGCACGGAAAACACAAAATCCGTCTGTTGCTCCGGGAGAAATTTTAGTTGCGTTTGCGAACCTGCCAGAAACCCCTTTCCGGTTAGTTTTCCTGAACCGATGGCAATGATTGACTGTATAGTGTGATAACCGGCGCCCAGCGGGTCCCGCTCCGGATTTAAAAAGGTAAGCAGTCTTTCCTTCTGATAGTCTCTAAGCAGGTACCATGACAAAGGCGTCAACAGTATCAAGGCGCCGGACCCCAGTAAAAGCGATCTCCATTTTACACCGACAAAAAAAACGATCAGGAAAAAAATAGCGCCTAGAATCAGGGCGGTCCCCAGATCAGGTTGTTTTAAAATCAGCGCAAACGGCAATCCCATAAGGAGAAAAGGAACTGCCAGATCGGAAAGATGGAGTTTATCATCAATCCTCCGATCTTCAAAATACCTGGCTAAAACAAGGATCAGGACCAACTTGACTAATTCTGAGGGCTGAAAGCTAAATCCGGCAAAACTAAGCCACCGCTGGGCGCCCTGAGCCGTCTTTCCAAATACAAGGACGAGTAACAGCATAATTATCGAGACCACGTAGATCAAATAGGCATGTCTGGTGATGGTCCGGTAATCCAAGGAAAACGAGATCACCATAAAAAAAATACCGATAGCGATCCATTTTAACTGCTTGATATAATATGGCTCCTGCGTCACCAATTTTAAACTATGACCGGCGCTGTAAAGATTGATTAGTCCCAACGCGCATATTGTGAGAACTAAAAGCAAAAGCGGCCAGTCGAAGCTTGCAATAATTCTTCGGTCAATACTCATCTGTTACCTGCTTTGGCCGTAAGTTCCCTGGACGGCTGCTTGTTCTTCTGGTTCATTGAAAAATAGGCATCCACGATTTTTTTCGCGATCGGGGCGGCTACTGCCCCTCCTCCTGCTCCGGCGTGTTCTATCAGAACGCTTACCAATATTTCCGGTCTATCGGCGGGAGCAAAACCGACAAAAATGGCGTGATCCTTAAGTCGCCGGCCGCTGGCGTGATACTTAAGTGTCTCGCCCGTACGGGGGATCCCTACGACCTGAGCTGTTCCAGTTTTGCCGCTTAAATCCTTCTCATGCCTTCTGGCCGCGGCGGCAGTACCGCCCTGCTCATTAACCACGCCCCAAAGGGCCTGGTTAATTACTCGGATTGTCTTAGCGCTAATCGGTATTTGTGACAAAAGCTCAGGTTGATACTCCCTGTAAGCGCGGCCATCAGTATGGAGAATTTTTTTTACAATGCGAGGACGGTAGAGCTTACCATCGTTGGCCAGGGCGGCATAAAGATTGGCCAGTTGAAGAGGTGTGGTCAGATTGTACCCCTGCCCGATAGAAATAGAAATGGTTTCACCAAGATGCCACGGCGCCTTGAACCTATCCTTTTTCCAGTTTTTAGTCGGGATCAGACCTTTTCTTTCCTGCGGCAACCCGATGCCGGTCTTCTGTCCCAGACCGAAGTATTGAGCATACTGAGCCATCATGTCAACGCCGATAAGCTTACCCAGATTATAGAAATAAACGTCACAAGACTCAACAATTGCCCGGTGCATATTTACCCGTCCATGCCCATCACTGCGCCAGCAGCGGAATTTCCTGTTCCCAATTTCGTATTCGCCATTGCAATTATAAACGGTATCCGGGGTTAATAGACCCTCTTCAAGAGCCGCCGCCGCTAAAATAACCTTGTATGTTGAAGCCGGAGGATATTGCCCCGATATGGCCCTGTTTTTTAAAGGATGTAATGGATCCGACGCCAATTTACGCCAGTCCTGGGTTGAGATACCTTGACTGAACAAATTGGGATCAAAAGAGGGTGAGCTTACCATCGCTAAAATGTCGCCATTTCGGGGATCCATCACTACAACTGCGCCGGCCTTTCCATTCATGGCACCAGAAACTGCCTGCTGCAAAGACATATCAATCGTCAAAACGACATTATATCCAACTATTGGCTCCAATTTTTCGAGAACCCGGACTTCCCTGCCAACGGCATTCACTTCCGCCTGCTCAGCGCCGGATTGTCCCCTTAAAAAATCTTCCAGTTCCTTTTCGAGCCCAAACTTGCCTAAAAAGTCGCCACTACTGTAGTGACCTGAGATATCACTTGTCAGTTCTTCCCTGCTGATTTCTCCCACATAACCGATCACATGGGCAATAGTTTCCCCATATGGATACCTCCGCACCGGAACAACGTCAATAAAAACACCAGGAAGGAGGTGGGAATTTGTCTCAATAACAGCAAGTTTGTGTCTGCTCAAGAGGCTGTCCAGCCGTTGCGTTACAAAAGGCGGCGCAAGCGAAGTCTTTAGAATTTCCCGGGGAATTTCAAGAGATCTTTCCCGGTAAATTCGAACGAAATCATCTTTAATCTGCTGGTATGATCTGGTGCGATTGGGAACATAATACGCGTGAAACGAAGGGATATTTTCCGCAATGATCCGGCCGCTGTTATCCATGATTAGGCCCCGGGGAGACGTAATCTTGCGCAGGCGAATGCTGTTTGTTTCCGATCTCAGCCCAAGCTCATTACCCTTGTAAAGTTGAAGGTATGCAAGTCGAACAACTAACAACGTAAACGACAGAAAAATTATTATCACCGCATAATTGATTTTACGTCGCAACAGACTCGGGTTGGTAATTTTAAGTTTATCGCTGTCGCTCACGGCTTAAGATGACCTCGCAACGGGCAAAGAGGCGAAAAAAAGAAGGGCTCAATAAAGCAAGGATCGCGGCCTGTAGCAAAAGCATAAGCCACATATCTTCCCAGATGACCGGATCATTGACCAAAATTAAGTACGCCAGAACCAGGAATTCCTTGCACAGCACAACAAAAAAAACTAAGAGCATAATAAACGGGCTGCTGCTAACTGCCGTCGCCCGTGAGGCAAACAGGGAGGCCGAAAAGATAAGCACATAAATCAGCCCGTACAACCCCGGCACTCCTCCCGCCAGGGCATCGAAGAAATAACCCAGAAGATAACTTAAAACTCCCCCTAGGACGGGATTCATTCTAAGGCCGGCATAGATCACCAAAAGCAGAGAAAATTCCAGATGTCTATTCTCCGATCCAACTATTTCCCAAAATGACAATTGGAGCAGGATCACTAACAGGGCATAAATGGCCACAAGAACGTATTTCATTTTATGCAGTCGTTATTTTTGGGTCCCTTTTACGGGCACAAGCACCACAACCTCTTCCAGCCTGGCCAGATCAACCACCGGCCGAACGTAAATCTCCTTGAACATATCGCTTTGGGATGTTCCCAGGCGACTGATCCGGCCCACAGGCAGGCCATGGGGAAAAAAATTGCTTAATCTTGATGTGAGCACCAAATCTCCTTCATTAACCGCTTCGTCACGGGCGATATACTTCAACAGGCAGTCAGCTGACCCTGTTCCTTGCAGAATTCCGCTTAACCTCGCGTCCTGGGTCACGACATCAACTCGACTGAGTCTATCAGTTATCAGCATAACCTTGGATAGATTTTGTGATGTTTCCGTGATCCTACCCGCAAGACCGGCTTCCGTTACCACTGGCATGCCCACCTTAATTCCCCGCTCCGACCCCTGATCAATAAAAATATGCCTTGACAAGGGTGATTGCACCCTGCTGATCACCCGAACTATTATTCCTCTGTGTTCAGTCGGAATATTCATGGCCAAGAGTTTATGTAAACGCTGAGCTTCAAGTTGATACTCCCTTTTTTGGCTGGTCAGACTGACAACTTGATCCCTGAGATGGGCGTTCTCTTCTCTTAACCGCATATTCTCTTCTTCACGGCCAATCAAGAAGATATATCTTTTCCATGTATTTACAAGGTTTATCAGGGATGCCCGGAGCAGGTATTGCACTGGTAAAACAACTTCACGAGTCACCTTTGTAAATATACTGGTTTCGAGAGGGCGAAGGACGCGGTAGAGGAAAACACTTAAGGATAGCGCTATCAGAATCGCGACGACAAAAAGCCTTAATTTGGGAGGGGGCAAAAGCATCTGTAAGTACTCAGGCAGATAGGCCGCAGGATGTTCAAGAATGCCGGGGCGAAAAAATATTCACCCCGGAAGCTCACACCTGAATCGCTACTTCTCGCAGGATGTGGATCTGATCGAGCGCCATTCCGGCGCCTATCGCGACGGTTGTCAAGGGGTTATCCGCGATGGTTATCGGCAGACCAGTTTCTTCACGGATTAAAATATCCAGATGTTTCAGCAGGGCGCCGCCGCCGGTCAGAACTATTCCCCGTTCCACTATATCACCGGCAAGTTCCGGAGGGGCATTTTCCAGCGCATCCTTGATGGCATCCACAATAATGCGGACCGGCTCGGCAATCGCCTCCCGTATCTCTTCTGAATTTATCTCGACTATCTTGGGAATCCCCGAAATTATATCCCTGCCCCTGATATCCATTGTAAGCAACTGCTCACGCATATAGGCGCAGCCGATGGAGGTTTTTATGTTCTCTGCGGTACGTTCACCAATCAACAGACCATATTTACGCTTGATATACTGTTGTATATCTTCATCAATCCGGTCCCCCGCCACACGAACAGATTTCGCATAAACAATTCCGACCAGCGAGATCACCGCAACCTCGGTAGTGCCGCCGCCGATATCGACTATCATGGAGCTTATAGGTTCGGCAATCGGCAAGCCTGCTCCTATTGCGGCCGCCATTGGTTCCTCAATGAGATATATCTCCCTGGCTCCGGCGGATTCCACTGTTTCCTTCACTGCCCGTCTCTCAACCTGAGTAATTCCGGAGGGCACAGAAACGATAATTCTGGGGCGAACAAGGGAACGGCGATTATGCACCCGGAGGATAAAGTTTCTGAGCATTGCCTCCGTAATGTCAAAATCTGCTATCACCCCATCTCTCATGGGCCGGATGGCCACTATATTGCCAGGGGTACGGCCAAGCATTTTCTTGGCCTCGGTCCCTACCGCCAACACCTTTTTTACTCCACGAATATCCTGGTGCACGGCAACTACGGAAGGTTCGCTCAATACGATGCCCTTCCCCTTTACGTAAACCAGCGTATTGGCAGTGCCAAGATCAATGGCCAGGTCGTTGGAAAATTTACCCAAAATATAGTCTATGAACACGATCCTTCTCCAGATATTGATGTAATTTTGCTCATCAGAATGGGTGTGACCTATAGCCCATTTTATCCTTGATGGCAATGTGATTTTTCTAGTATCTTTAAGTGTCGCAAAAGATCGCGTACACCTTTGCCAGTAAGAGGGGAGCATGAAAAGTTTTAGAATCAAGAGAAGTGATGAAGTTCCTGGTCGGATGATATTTTACTTGATTCTCCTGAGCTTTTTTCTAATTTTTTTTGGGGCCGCTGCATTGTCCGCCTCCCATCCCCCCTACCGGCATTTTCTACCGGCAAAAGTAAACCAGGGAGAGCCATTCTTATTTCAGGTCTTCTCGCAAAAGCCCTTGAACGGAGCTGAAATCGAGTGGTTGAACAAAAAAATCTGGGTTCCCGCACATAAAGAAGGAAAACAATGGTCAATTCTTGCCCTGTTGGGAGTCGGTTTGGCTGGTAAACCGGGGAAATTTCCATTTAAGGCTGTTGTCGCAACCCCTCTAATAAATTTAACGATAACATCAAATATCACGGTTGTGTCCAAGGTTTATCCCCAACAGCGTCTCACTCTCCCGCCTAGTATGGTTACACCTGACGAAATGTCATTGGCCAGAATCAGGCAGGAAAACGCCCTGATCGCAGAGGTTGTCTCCGCCAAATCCCCCGTTCAATACTGGCGGCCGGAATTTACCAGGCCGGCGCCGGGAACGGTTTCCACTCCCTTCGGCTTCCAAAGAATTATCAACGGCCAAACGCGCGCACCGCATCGCGGCGTGGATTTCAGAGGAGCTCTCGGAACACCGGTACATGCCTGGTCGGCCGGGGTGGTCGCCTTGACCGCGGAACATTATTTCGGAGGGAACTCCGTTTATGTGGATCATGGTGTGGGCGTTATAACTTCTTACCTCCATCTGTCGGAGATTCTAGTAGCTCCAGATGAGCTGGTTTCCGCCGGCCAGGTAATCGGCCTCGTGGGCAGTACCGGCCGTTCCACGGGGCCTCACCTGCATTTTGGACTTTCCATCCTGGGCCAGTGGGTCAATCCCCTTGCCTTGACGGAAACCGCTGAAGCGAACAACTCTAAAGCCAGGGTGCCCGCTAAAAGGCAACGAAAATAATTGAAAATAATTTGATGATTTTGTATTAATGCGCAGGATAATCAAAAAGACAGAAGCAGCATCTTTCAAGATTAACTACCGGAGAAGGATAAATGAGGATTTCAATAAAAGACACGGATCGCTGTGTTGGCTGTCAGAGCTGCATGTTTGCCTGCAATCGTCGCCAAGGAGAGGGCGGTCTTGCGAAAACCTGCATTGGAGTTCATTCCGTCGGCGGAATGGAAAAGGGTTTCACCGTAGTGGTATGCAGGGCCTGCGATGACCCGCCTTGCCTCAAGGTTTGCCCCACGGACGCTTTGCGGTTGCGCAAAGGGGGCGGCGTAATACTCGATTTGGACAAGTGCCTGGGTTGCGGTAACTGCCGGAATGCCTGCCTTATTAAGGCCATCTTCTGGGCTGATGAAATTAACAAGCCGATGATTTGCATCCACTGCGGCGTTTGCAGCAATTTTTGCCCCCACGGCGTTATCGGGATGGAAGAAAAGGAGGTAAAACAATGATCGCCGCCGACTCCCTGGCCAATGTGCTTTACGTTGATCTCACAAAAAAACGCTTCCGGACGGTGCGTCGTGAGGATCTATTCTCCCGGTACCTTGGCGGCGCCGGAGTGGCGGCACAGCTTATCGCGGAGGAATGCCCGCCAAACGCCGACCCCTTAAGTCCCGAAAACCCTATAATCATGGCGGTTGGGCCGCTAACCGCCTTATTCCCTTTAGCCTCAAAGACCGTCGCCATGTTTAAGTCCCCCTTGACCGGAAATCTTGGAGAAAGCCACTGCGGCGGCCGGAGCGCCATTGCGATCCGCTGCGCCGGTTTCGGGGCAATCGTGATCAAGGGAGAAAGCGCAACGCCGATTTACCTGGCTATTCACAGCAACGGGGTTTCATTTCGTGATGCCTCATCCCTTTGGGGCATGGTCAGCAGTTTTACTGTGGGAAGAATTATCCGGGAAAACGAAAAGGGCGCGGGCATTAGGACCATTATGAGGATCGGCGGTGCGGGGGAAAACCTGGTATCCTACGCCTGTGTGACCACCGAGACCTACCGCCATTTTGGACGCCTGGGCCTGGGAGCGGTGTTTGGTAGCAAAAAACTCAAGGCAGTGGTTATATCCGGAAACCATTCATTGCCAATAAGCAATAAAAAGGCCTATCGGGAAACATACGACAGCATTTACCAGGCCGCCGTCACTTCCACGGTGATGAAAAAATACCACGACCTGGGAACGGCGGAAAACATAGCTCCCTTAAATGCAATGGGGGGACTGCCAACAAAAAATCTGACTGCCACCAGCATGGAAAATGCCGCCGCCATCTCGGGCGAGCAGTTGGCTGAGCACTTCCTGGGGCGACGGCTGGCCTGTTCCCATTGCCCGGTAGGCTGCATTCACATTGCCGCTTTGAGGGAACCATATGTGGATGAGGCATATTTCTATAAGACATCCATGATTTCTTACGATTACGAACCGATATATGCGCTTGGATCGATGCTTGGCATTGCCGATCCCAAAGGGCTCCTAAAATTAATCGAGTGGGTGGAGAAGTGGGCCTTTGATGCCATGAGCGCCGGGGTTGTCCTCGCCTGGGCTACTGAAGCCCTGGAGAGAGGCCTTATATCCGAAGCGGATTTGGGCCTGAAGCTTGTTTGGGGTGATTATGAAACCTACATGCTTGCGCTGGAAAAAATCGTCAAGCAGAAAAATGATCTATATAAAGCTCTGTCAAGGGGTCTTGAATACACCATTCTAAAATACGGCGGTGCGGATTTTGCCCTCTCTTTTGCCGGAAACGAAATGCCCGGTTATCATACCGGACCCGCCGCCCATGTCGGGGTTCTCATTGGCGCGCGCCATAGCCACCTTGATAACGGCGGTTACAGCTATGATCAGAAGGTTCTCCCCAAACGGATACCAGAGGCGGGGGAGATGATAACAGAGCTGATCAAAGAGGAAAGGTGGCGTCAGATCCTATCTTCTCTGGTGGTCTGCTTCTTCGCCCGCGGCATCTACACCCCGGAACTGGTCTCAAAAGCTCTGGCTGTGGCCGGCTTTGATATCCCGCCTTCGGAACTGGACCGCATCGGAAAAGAAATACATCGGGCCAAGTTTGAATTCAAGATCCGTGAAGGTTTCTCATTTGAGAATCTCCGCATCCCTAAACGGATACTGGAGACTCCCGGACCATTCGGCATGGTGGACGAAGATTATCTCCGCAGGGCAATTGCCGCTGCCAAAGAAGAGATATTTCCGGGCGAAACCCCGCCGTGAAGCAAGTCTGGCCATTGCCGGGACAGCCTGGCAATGGCCTCCCCCCGGATCCGCTCATTTCTAAAAAAACGACATCTGCCGGTTGCGGTCTTTCAACTCGGACAGTTTCCCTTTGTTCCATCCGGAGATACGGCTCAGGTAGTGGGTAATCCGGGCGATTCCGTCAACCGATCTTGAGTCACAGGCAGTGCACAAGGCCTGCAATCCTCTTCCTGTCTTGCCGCAGGCGGGACAGATGGTGAATTCGGGCGAGAATACCAGGCTTACCACTCCGGTTTCCAGCAAAGCCCTCTTGATGAAATCGGCAGCGACTTCAACCGGCGGCGGTTGATCGCCGGTATAGAGAATACAAGTTGGCTTGCCATCTAAATAAGGGTGGAACCTCCCTTCCATCTCCACTCGTGTAAAAAATGATACCGCGGCCGAAACCGGCAAATGGGTGGAATTCGAATAGTACATCCCGCCCGAGGCGATATCCCCGCGAACGAACTTACCAGCCGCAGGGGAAAAATATTTAAGATCGAGCCGGGCAAAGCGGTAGGCAGTTGTCTCCGCTTCGGTTTGAACCAGGGAGAGGGGCAGCTCCATGTTACGGCTCAGCATATCCAGTTTCTGGGACATGTAGGCTACTACCTTCAGGCCAAGAGTCATCCCCCGGCTGTCATCATCCAACCCCCGGCCGCTCATAATCTCAACAAGCTCATTAAGTCCGACCAGACCGATAAAGTAACGGGCATTTTCCAGTTGGAGATAGGGGCGGCCATCTTGTTTCATGGCCAAGACCGCAAGCGGGCCCATATCACCAAAGGCCAGCAGTCGCTCAATAAATGTCCTTTTATTGATGTGGGCGCGGACAGCAAGTTGCATCTGTTCGTCAAGCAAGGAAAAAAAACGCTTCTCGTCTCCCTGCGCCCGGTAACCAAGGCGCGGCAGATTGATCGTCACGTTATGGATCGTCGCCTGCCTGACATCCCAATATTTACTGTTTCCTTCTTGACGGGCTAAATCAGCGCCAGGCAGGTTTTCGCGGGAGCGGTCAAAGACAAAACAAGTATTGCCTTTTTCCAAGGCAACCTGGCAAATCAAGCGCAGGAATTCATCGGCTCCGTCGGCAGCAAAAAACTCATCCGTGATATGCACTACGGGCTGGGGAAATATAAAGGGGCGCCCCCGGGCGTCGCCGGCACGAAACACCATGAAAATCGCCCGGGCCAGACTCCTGGCCTCTGCCTGATAGTCGCCGTAGGTCTTGCCGGTGTATACCCCGCCAGGCCCAATCGCCGGCATACAGGCTACTCCCTGGGGCAGGTGCCAGTAGAGATGAATGTCTGTGAACAGGGCCTGACCGCCGCGGGTGGAAGTCAATTGGGAAAACTCGTAAATCAGCATCTGGGCGAACTGTTCGACCTCCCGATCGGAAAGGCCGGATATATAAGGAGCAAAGGAAATGTTCACCATATTCCAAGAGATGAGTCCGCCGAAATGCCCCTGGAGAACTGCACTGAACCTTACCATATGGGCCAAAAGAACCTCCGCGTGCCTGGCCGGGTGCGCAACCGTAAGGGCATGGGGCAGGTCAAGGCCAAATCGCTTTAGATACTCCAGGCTGTTACCGGCGGCGCTGTAAGGGCGATCAATGTATCCCAGCCCGTGAAGGTGCAAATCACCCCTGATATGGGCGTCACAAATATCCTGGCTGAAAACATCATGCAGAGCGTACTCACGCTTTATTCCTTCCGCCAAAATCAGATTAGTACCCTCCGGGCCATGGGGAACATTGGCGTTTTCCTTGTTTTCGTGCAGCAGCAGTTGCCGTACGTCAAACATTGGAAAACCTAAGGTGGAGTGCATCCCCCTGGCCTGTTCCATACCTCGTTCTACCAGCCGGGCATCCACCAGCTCGCGTACCAGCGTGGTGGTTAGCCTGGTCAAGCCGGAGGCCATGATCTGTTTCTCAACTTCTTTGCTTACCGCCTCGGCAGTCAGATAATCAATGCCGGTTTCCCTTAACAGGGCATCGACAATGCGCTGCCGATTCCAGGGGGCGGACTCAGCGCCGGAGGTGCGCACAAACAGAGTCAGGTCGGTTGTTTCATTGATCTCGTTCATATATTTGTCTTCTCAGGTCTATCCAAGGCGCCGAGAGCGCGCTCGGCTGCCTGAGAAAGCACTCCATCTTGCTGGTGATTTTGCGAAAATACGCGAAAATGAACGACCCGGGCCGGAATGAAGCGGTAGATTTCAATCAGCGGCTCCAGTGAAGTAACGCCGGTGTTGGGATTGTAGATGCTCACCCTTTTGTCAACTTCCGCCATCGGATTTAAAGGGCGAGGGTCCTGGGTGGCCATGTCCACTACAAAATTGATGCTTCTAAATTTCGCCGGCAAATATTCTCTAATGTGATTTTCGTAATCGGACGCCTTGAGAAATCTCGCCCCCCGGTGAATCTGGTCGATCGATATCTCTGTGGAAAAAGCCATTTTCCACTTTACTTCTCTCCGATGAAGATTGCACCATTCCCTTCCTAAATCTCTTTTTACCGGATCATCTTCCTGCGACCATTCCTGCACCTTATGGTAGAGAAACCATTCGTCAAACGCCAGATAACCATCTAAATCATCGAGTGGCGAACCTAAGAGAACAAGATTCATTGTCTCGCGGAATATTTCCTGTAGATGAATGTCTAGCGCCCTGGTGGTGCGGTGAAAATAAACATTAGTATAGAGATTTATTCTGGCGTTGAGAAACCGGCTTAGGGCGGAAATACCTGTCTGGTGAAGGGCCAATCCATCCCTGGTGAAGAAGCTGTAGAAACGGAGCCGGGCGATATCCACAATATCCAGGGAAAAACCAGTCATGAAGGCGTCTCTTTGGACATAATCCAGATTGTCCACGGTGAAAATGCCGGAAAACAACTGGCGGAGGAATTTCAGCCATTTCGGCCGCCGCTTGTCGCTTGCGGCGGGTTTTCTGATTAAAAATGATACCTGCGCCGGATCAAATTCCTCCCCAGCGGCGAACTTGCCGCTGGGACTTCTCCTGATGGCCCGGATAACGTCCGCCAGCTTTTCCGTAATTATCGCCATTCCCAAATCTTCGTGGGTGATCTGGAAGTGGTCGAGATAGTTATCATCGAAAAAATGGCCATATGGTCCATGGCCCACATCATGGAGCAGCCCGGCAACCCGGAGCAGCTCTTCGACATAATTTGGCGATGGGAGGTCAGGGCAGACTTGTTTGAGAGACGGATAGAGGTGCCGGCCAAATTCTCCGGCCATGTGCATCGTCCCCAGTGAGTGCTGAAAACGGCTGTGCTCGGCCGCTGGATACACCCACCGCGCGCTCTGCAGCTGGTAGATGCGACGGAGCCTTTGTAGCCATGGGGAGTCCAGAAGATCCTTCTCTGTTGCCTCCGATGGGCCTTCCCCCCGGGGAACCGTGAAGGAAGCGTACCGGTATATGGGGTCGGCAATCAAGGCCAAACCGCTATATATGTTCGCGTATTCCATATACCAGCCTTCTTGAACTATAATTAATACGTTTGGAGGCTAATATCCCATCCGTTTCGGATTTACAATATGGGCAAATAATTATCAACCTCTTATAAAGCTCAGGATTTTTTCTTTACAATATTTTTCCCATGATATAAAATATCTATAGTAATGATGGGCAAGATGGGAATCAATTTATCAGAGGTCATACAACCATGAAACCGGATAAAATACGATATTTTAGAGACTTGCTGACAGCGGAATTGAACAAACTCTTGGATGAAGCGGATCGCACCGTGACGGAAATGTCGAACGCCAAGGAAAATTTCCCCGACCCGACAGACCGCGCCACCCTTGAATCAGACCGTAACTTTGAGCTTCGCATCCGAGATCGGGAACGCAAGCTTATTACCAAAATACAGGACGCCATTAAGCGTATAGACGATGGAACATTTGCCATTTGTGAAGAGTGCGGCGGGCCTATTTCTGAAAAAAGACTCATGGCACGTCCCGTCACCACCCAGTGTATCATCTGCAAAACAAAACTGGAGAGGATAGAAAAACGCAAGGGTGAATGAGGCCTTTTTTGGCCAAGTCACCTGATGACGCCGAACATCTGGCTATATAAAATTCTCCCTGTATATATCAAGACACTGATCAACCATTCCTAACCTTCTTGCCGGATTAAATTCTATGCCCGAAGAATCAACCGCAACCCCCTCAGGTTTTGCCTTGATTGCGGTTGATGCACCAATTGACAAGCCCTTGACTTACCGGGTCCCCTTCCGGATGGCCGATTCCATAGCGCCGGGCGTTGAAGTTATCGTCCCCCTGGGAAAAAAAATGATTCGGGGTTATGTGCTCGAAACCGCGGAAAATACGGAAATCAACGCCCCGAAGGAGATCGGTGAAATCACCTCTCTCACTCCCCAGTTCACCGAGAGAGACCTTCTTTTATACCGCTGGATTGCCAGTTATTACCATTACCCTCTGGGCAAGGCCATTTGTGATACTATCCCGGAGAGTAAAAAATCAGCAAAAATAACCTTAATTCGCCTGAAAAATCCCCTGGTGTCTGCGGAAAAACTTACGGCAAAGCAGGCGGCGGTCGTGGAATACCTCAAAATTCATGGCCAAGCTTCGCTTGTTGAACTGCGCCTTCAAGCAGGCGGCACATCTCCAGTCCTTGCGGCTCTTTTTAGAAAGGACATCGTCGAGAAGACACAGATCAGCCGAAGTTCCAAAAAGCTTGGGTCCTTCCACGCTCTTCCTGAGGACAGGCGCATTATTTTAAATGACCGGCAGCAACTGGCTCTGGAACCAATTAAGTCGGCAATAATCGGCGGCAGATTTTCTCCCTTTCTGCTGCATGGAGTTACCGGCAGCGGCAAAACGGAAGTCTATCTGCAGGCGATAGAAGAAAGTATCCGCCTCCAACGCAGCGTAATCTACATGGTGCCGGAAATTGCCTTGACACCACAGCTTCTGGAACGGATAGGGGCCAGGTTTCCCGGCGAACCGTTGGCCGTCATCCACAGTGGCGTCAGCAAAGCAACCAGGCGCCACCAATGGCAGGAAATCCTGGACGGCCGTATCCGAATCGTTCTGGGCGCCCGCTCCGCGATCTTTGCTCCGCTAAAAGAAGTGGGAATTATCATTGTAGATGAGGAACATGACCCGTCTTACAAACAGGATGACCGGCTCAAATATAACGCCCGTGATCTGGCCCTGGTCAAGGGACGGATTTTCGATGCGACGGTGGTCTTGGGTTCCGCCACTCCTGATATTCAGACCTACCACAATGCGATGACCGGTAAGTACCGCGTTCTGTCGCTGCCCGAAAGGGTATTAAGCCGGCCCCTCCCGCCGGTTACGATAGTGGATTTAAAAAAATATGGCGGCAAACTGCCCTTTTCAGAACCGATGGCCATGGCCATCAGAAAAAATCTAATTGCCGGTGGGCAGACAATGCTTTTTTTAAACCGCCGCGGATTCAACACTCTGGTGGTCTGCAACGCCTGCGGCTATGTGTTTCGCTGCCGCAACTGCTCGATATCGCTTACCTACCACCAACCGTTTGGAGGTCGCAAACAGGAATCATTGACCTGTCATCATTGTGGTTATGCCATTAAGGTAACCGAGAGCTGCCCGGAGTGTCGGGGGCTAAGTCTTAAAAAAATCGGCCTGGGCACCGAGCGGGTCGAAGAGGAACTGATCCGTGCCTTCCCCGGAGCCAGGATATCAAGGGTAGATCGTGACAGCATCAGGGGGAATGACTCTTACGAGCGAATACTTGACAAACTTGGCGCCGGCGAAATCGATATTTTGGTGGGCACCCAAATGATCAGCAAGGGACATGATTTTCCCGGAGTAACCATGGTCGGAGTAATACTCGCGGATATATCGCTTAACATCCCGGATTTTCGGGCTGCGGAGAGGACTTTCCAGCTTTTGACCCAGGTGTCGGGCCGGGGCGGTCGCGGAGATCTCCCAGGGCGGGTTTTAATCCAGACCCTTAACCCTGACCATTACGCAATCGTATCCGCATGTAGCCATGATTACGAAACGTTTTATAAGGAAGAAATTCGTCTCCGCCGTCCCCTGGGGTACCCACCCTTTTCGCGGCTGGTTAACTTCCATATTTCCAGCCGTGATGCCAAAGAAGGCGAGAAGGGGGCCAGGCAGCTTGGGATAGGCGTCCGGGAGCTCTGTCGAAACATAAAAATTCAAGTCGCAGGTCCCGCCGAATCACCCCTGGGCATGATTAAGGGACGCCACCGCTGGCAGCTTATGCTTAAGGGACGGGATATGGCCTCATTGCATAAATTAACTTGCGATGTTATAGCTTTAGCGTCGCGAATTCCCAAAATAACAGTGCAGGTTGACGTGGATCCCATCAGTTTTATGTAGTATGGAATAAACCAGCTTCCCCCTTGCCTCGCGGGAGGGGATATAGGGGAGAGAGACCTAGATGATTGAAATAGCGTCTATTATCACCCCTACCCTAACCATATCCTCGCAAGCGATAGGAAACTTTGGAATATTTATGAAATCAACTTATTAAAGGAAACAATATAAATGAAAAAACCGACAATACTTTTCATGGGAACGCCGGTATTCGCGATCGCCCCCCTTGCCGGCCTGTTGAAGGAATTCTACCCGGTAATCGGGGTAGTAACCCCACCGGATCGTCCGCGAGGCCGGGGGAAGCTGCTTTCTTTCGCCCCGATTAAGGCCTTCGCCTTGGAGCATAAGCTGCCGTTATTCCAGCCTGAATGGGTGGGCAATGATGATTTTCTTGATATCCTCGCCCAGTTGTCACCGGAACTGATAGTAGTCGCCGCCTTTGGCCAGCTATTGCCGCCGCCAATACTTACAGCAGCCCCCATGGGATGCCTAAACATTCACCCTTCACTGCTGCCCAAATACCGCGGCGCCGCCCCGATCAGCCGGGCTATTATGGCCGGAGAAACAGCAACCGGCGTAACCATCATGCTTTTGGACGAGGGAATGGATTCGGGAAATATTCTTTTACAGGAAGAAACTCCCATCCCGACCGATGAAACTTTTGGGTCGCTTCAGGACCGCCTCTCTCAGACGGGCAGTGAATTGCTGTTAAAAACCATCCGCCTCATGGGCGAAGGCGCGTTGTCGCCAAGGCCGCAGGATCACCTGCTGGCAACTTTTGCACCCCGGATAAAAAAAGCAGAATGCCTGATCAACTGGGAACTAGACGTGTCCTCAATTGTCAATTTGATCCGGGGGATTTCCCCCTCGCCCGGCGCTCACACCTTCGTCGGAGGAAAGCAACTGAAAATACTTAACGCCGTCGGCCGTCTGATTACGCCCCAGGAACCACCGGGGACGCTTATCCCTACCGCAGACGGGATTTCCGTAGCAGCGGCTGATGGCTACGTTCTTTTAAAAACCCTGCAATGGGAAAACCGGAAGGCCCTGCCGGTTGCGGAATTCAAAGGCGGCTTTCGTCCGCCACCCGGGACCGTGCGCTGTCTATCCGACGGCAGCGGCTCCTGCCACTGAAGCCAAGACCACAAAGCCAGATGGAATTCCACATCCCATCCTGGCTTTCTTGACGTGAGTTTGGCAATTAGCTCTTCAGAATATAATTTGCATAATAACCCGGAGCACTGGCACAAACATTGGTAATCGATAACCCCTATACAAAAAACTTGACACGCTTATTCCGTAATGCTAGTTTCTCCTATAAGTAACGCCATGAATATAGCTAAAATTTATTTATGCAGGCATTTAGGCCCATGCGAATTGCCTCAATGGAAGCTGGTTAAGGGTTATCCGTGTTAAACGATTTTTTTCATTAACGCAAGAACTGGAGGGTACAATGAAGAACGAGTTGAAGAATGACACTAAGAAAACTGCCGTATCACGCCGTAAATTCCTCACCGCCGCCGCGGGCGTGGCCGGCGCGGCCGCCCTGGGCCTGCCCAAGGTTGCCAAGGCTCAGACCCCGGTGGTCTTCAAGTTCCAGAGCACCTGGCCCACCAAGGACATTTTCCATGAGTTTGCCACCGACTACGCCACAAAGGTCAATGCGATGAGCGCGGGCCGTCTCCGGATCGATGTACTTCCCGCCGGCGCCGTTGTAGGCGCCTTCGGAATGTTGGACGCAGTCAATACAGGCGTGCTCGACGGCGGCCATGGTGTATGCGCCTACTGGTACGGCAAGCACAAGGCCTTCGCCCTCTTCGGCACGGCGCCCTCATTCGGCTGGGAGGCCAATCACATGCTAGGCTGGTTTAAGTACGGCGGCGGCGAGGCCCTCTATAACGAACTCACCCGCGATATTTTGAAATTGAATATCGTCGGGTTCCTAACCGGCCCCATGCCCGCCCAACCCCTGGGTTGGTTCAAGCGTGAGGTGACCAGTGTCGCGGCCTTCAAAGGTCTCAAGTACCGCACCGTGGGCCTGGCGGCGGATCTTATGAAAGAATTTGGCGCCGCCGTCACCATGATCCCGGGCGGGGAAATCGTGCCCTCTCTTGACCGTGGCGTCATCGACGCCGCCGAGTTCAATAATCCATCCTCGGACCGAGTGCTTGGATTCCCTGATGTCGTGAAAAACTACATGCTCCAGAGTTATCACCAGGCCATGGAGTGCTTTGAAATCGTCTTCAACAAGCGTAAATACGACGCGTTGCCGCCCGACCTTCAGGCGGTCTTGAAGTATGCCGCCGAGGCCGCATCCGCCGATATGTCCTGGAAGTGTATGGCCCGTTACCCCGTGGACCTCGAAGAGATGGTCGCCAAGCAAGGCGTAAGGATCCACAAGACCCCGAGGGCAATTCTTGAAGCCCAGTTGAAGGCCTGGGACAAGGTAATCGAAGAGCAGTCCAAGGATGCATTCTTCGCTAAAGTTATCGCCTCCCAGAAGGCCTGGGTGAAAAGGGTAATCCAATTCGAATTTACGAATACGCCCAGCACGGAAATGGCCTATACCCACTTCTTCGGGAAGCTTGCCTAGGATCGGCGTTTTTATGTTTTAGCAGCAATAAAGCGGGACAGGAGTCATGCCGGTCCCGCTTTATACGTATTGACGGCTTCCTAAATAGTACCCTTGCGAAAATGGTAAAATGGAAGCTTTACCGACTTTTAACGAATTCGTCAGCTTTATAGTGACGGAACTTTGATCAATCTTTCGCGGCTTTATCGTGATTTTCCCCCTCAGATCTTTCGGGGCGTAAAGACCGCGGCTAGTTTCGCTGAAAGGAGTAATAATGCAGCGTTTTTTATTTTTTATTGACCACACCAGCGTCTGGGTCGGCAAAACGTTCGGCTGGTGCATCCTGGCGCTTACGCTGGCCACGAGCTATGACGTTTTCATGCGTTATGCCTTCCGCGCCCCTACGGATTGGGGCTACGACGCTTCCTATATGCTCTACGGCTCCCTCTTCATGATGGCCGGCGCCTATGCCCTCTCCCGCAATGGTCACGTCCGGGGTGATGTGCTCTACCGGTTCATGCCCATCCGCTGGCAGGCGGGAGTTGATCTTACACTTTATTTTATCTTTTTCTTCCCTGCGGTCATCGCCCTCATGTACTCCGGCTTTGAATACGCCAAAATGGCGTGGGTAATCAAAGAGCACAGCGCCCTCAGCCCCGATGGCCCGCCCCTCTACCATTTTAAAAGCCTCATTCCGCTGGCGGGTTTTTTCCTTTTCCTTCAGGGTATTGCCGAGGTGGTTCGCTGCGTCCGGGCGTTGAAGACCGGGGAATGGCCCCAGCGCCTCTCCGATGTGGAAGAGCTGGAAAAACAGATTTTGAAAGACGCTCAGCAGGGGATGACGGGCGATGAAATTCTAGCCGCAGTCGCGACTGGAAAACACAAGGAGGATAAACAATGACCGATCCACAAGTTGGCGTACTCATGTTGGGGTTGTTTATTGCCATAATTCTCCTCGGTTTCCCCATCGCTTTTACCCTCATCGCTCTGGCGGTTGGTTTCGGATATTACGCCCAGGGCAACATCGTCTTTTCCCTCCTGGTGCAACGCACCTACGGGGTCATGTCAAATGATATCCTGATTTCGGTGCCTCTTTTTCTCTTCATGGGATATATCGTGGAACGTTCGAACGTTTTGGAACGGCTCTTCCACAGCCTCCAGGTCGCCATGAAGGGCGTTCCGGCCTCCCTGGCCGTAGCCACGCTCGCGACCTGCGCCATGTTCGCCACGGCTACGGGCATTGTGGGCGCAGTAGTCACCTTGATGGGCCTGCTGGCCTTCCCGGTAATGCTGAAGGTCGGCTATGACGTGAAGCTCTCCGCCGGGGTCATCACTGCCGGCGGCTGCCTGGGAATCCTGATTCCGCCTTCGATCATGCTGATCCTCTACGGCGCAACCGCTGGCGTCTCGGTTGTTAAGCTCTACGCCGGCGCCATTTTCCCGGGGTTCATGCTGGCCGGGCTTTACATGCTTTACGTCGTTGGCCGGACCCTCATCAACCCTAGGCTCGCGCCAAAGCTGCCCACGGAACAGACGGATATTCCCTATGTACAGATCTTCAAGATGCTCCTCACATCCTTCGTTCCCCTGGCCATCCTGATAACTTCGGTGCTCGGAGCGATTTTGTTCGGTCTGGCCACCCCGAGCGAGGCGGCGGCACTGGGCGCCCTTGGCGCCATATTGATCTCGATCGGCTACAAGCGCTTCAATATCAGCATGCTTAAGGAATCGGTCTTTCTGACTGCCCGCACCTCAGCCATGGTCTGCTGGCTTTTCGTGGGTTCCTGGTCATTCTCATCGGTCTTTTCCATCCTGGGGGGGCATGAGGTCGTGGAGCACTGGTTTACGGTGATGCAACTCTCCCCGATCCAGTTTTTGATTCTGGCCCAGATCATCATCTTTCTTTTGGGCTGGCCGCTTGAATGGAGCGAGATCATTATCATCTTCGTACCCATCTTCCTGCCCCTGGTGAAGTTCTACGGGATCGATCCGCTGTTCTTCGGAATCCTCGTGGCCCTCAACATCCAGACGTCCTTCCTGACGCCGCCGATGGCCATGGCCGCCTACTACCTCAAGGGCATAGCTCCGCCACATATCAAACTGACGGAGATATTCGCGGGCTGTCTGCCATTTGTGTTCATGGTAATCATCGCCATGGCCCTGTTGTACATCTTCCCGGGCATCGCCCTTTGGCTGCCCAGCGTTCTTTACTAGTTTTCGTTTAGATCGGGGTAGCTCGCAGGGGTTACCCCGTTTTTTTTCGGATCCCAGCCGGTCAGCCAAATAATCCTTATCTTACACCAATTTTTTTACAGGACGGAAATATGACAAAAAAGATATTGGTCAGCCGTGAAATTTTTAATGACACCCTTGAATATCTGGCAGGCCATTTTGAAGTCACAGCCAACCAGGTTGATAAAATTTATTCGTCATCTGAACTGGCCCGGGCTTTAGCGGACAAAGATGGAGCATTGATCACTCTTACCGACCGGATCGATTACGCCCTGCTGTTAAACTGTCCCCATTTGAAGGTGGTCTGCAATATCGCCGTTGGCTTTAACAATATCGACCTTGAGGCTTGCACCACACTCAAGGTGATGGCCACTAACACCCCCGGCGTTTTGGACGACACCACCGCCGATTTTACCTGGGCTCTGATCTTGGGCGCGGCCCGCCGGGTAACCGAAGCAGAAGCATATGTCCGGGCCGGGCAATGGCAGAAGTGGGAGTTAAAGCAGCTTCTGGGCTTGGATGTACATCGCGCCACCCTCGGCATCATCGGGCTGGGACGGATCGGCCAGGCAGTGGCGCGCCGCGCAGCCGGCTTTGAAATGACCATCCTTTACCATGACCCCCTTAGGGTTGAGGAAGGCATCGAGAAGCGTTTGAACTGCCGCTACGTCAGCATGGATGAATTGCTCGAAAATTCAGACATTGTAACTATCCATGTCCCCTACAGCAAGGATACGCATCACCTGATCGGCGCCGGTGAAATCGCCAAAATGAAAAAGACGGCTATCATCATCAACGCCGCGCGAGGTGGAATTGTGGATGATGCCGCCCTGGTAGAGGCTCTTCAATCGAGGAGAATCGCCGGCGCCGGTCTTGACGTTTTCGAGGGAGAGCCAAACCTTCATCCCGGATTTCTATCGTTAAAAAATGTTGTCCTTGCGCCCCATATCGCAAGCTCTTCGGAGCGAACCAGACGCCGGATGGCCATGATGGCGGCAGAAAACCTGGTAGCCGCCCTGACTGGATCAACACCCCCTAACTTACTGAATCCAGCGGTACTGAAGAAATCTTCATGAGGCCAAAGATTTGAGCTTAAATACTTGTCATAACAAAGAGATAGAGGTCATGCGCTTATGAATACGGAACTTTACAAGCTTGGGCTGGTAGAGGCCGCCCGGGGAATCAAATCTGGTATTTTTTCCGCCGAAGAATACACCAGATCGCTGTTGCAGCGGATCGAGGAATTTGACAACGCCGTCCAGGCCTGGGCTCATCTTGAGCCCGGCCGGGCCCTTGCCGCCGCCCGCCGCTGTGATGCGAAAGCGCAAAAGAGCAACAGCTCCGGACCACTTAGGTCTATCCCATTCGGAATAAAAGATATCTTCGACACCAAACAACTCCCGACCGAAATGGGTTCCCCGATCTTTGCCGGCAACAGGCCGGATCAATCCGCCTGGATTGTCAAGCGCCTGGAATCGCAGGGGGGATTAATTCTAGGTAAAACGGTTACAACTGAATGCGCCTTCCTTTCGCCGGGCAAAACCAGGAACCCCTGGAATCCTCAGCATACCCCCGGCGGGTCATCCAGCGGCTCCGCGGCGGCAGTGGCCGCCGGTTTCGTTCCTGCGGCAATCGGCAGCCAGACCAACGGCTCCACAATCCGCCCCGCGGCCTTCTGCGGCGTCGTCGGCTTCAAACCAACTCAGGGTATGTTGTCCACGAAGGGAGCCCTCACCTTCAGCCATACCCTCGATCAGGTAGGCGTTTTTACCAGGAATGTGGCCGACGCCGAGTGGATTTTAAAGGCAGTTGTTCCGGAAAGGAGGCTGTCTTGCGACCTGTCCGAAATGTCAGCTAGCAGGCCTCGCCTGGCAGCCCTAAGGACCACGGTCTGGGATCAGGCTGAGAAACCCGCACAGGATCATTTCCTTAAATCTTTGGAAGAAATAAGGAAATCCGGTGTGGAGGTTTTCGATGTTGAGCTGCCGGAAATATTCAATTTTGCCCACCAGGCCATTCGCGCGATCATGGCCGTGGAATCAGCTTTCAATCTCGAGGAGCTGAGATTGATGCACGCTCCTGAACTAAGTAAGATCCTGACTGACTTTCTTGCGGAAGGCCGTGAGCTGGCAGCGGTGGTTTACCTTCAGGCGCTGCGTCTAAGGAGATTATTGCAAATCGAACTGCTCTCTTTCCTCCTCGATTACGATGCCGCAATTACCCTGCCGGCAACCGGAGAGGCTCCGGCAACGCTTGCGCAAACAGGCAACCCCGCCTTCTGTTCTATCTGGAATCTCTGCGGTGTCCCGGCGATTACCATACCTACCGGTTTGGGCCCATTTGGTCTGCCGCTGGGATTGCAGGTTGTTGCCGCTCACGGTTATGACTACCGTGTCCTCTCTATTGCGGCCAGACTCGAAGAAATCTTTTCCTTTGAACCCCTCTGGAGCCGGAAATGAACCTGCACCGCCTGCTTTTACAAAGACAGAAAGAGGATCGTCCCATCCGGGTAGGCCTTATCGGCGCCGGGAAATTCGGCAGCATGTATCTGGCTCAAGCCTTTGCGACTCCCGGAATTCATCTCGTGGCTATAGCCGATCTTTCATTCGATCGGGCGGTTACGGCCATGAAACGGCTCGGCATACCGCCGGAAGCCCGGGCCGACTCACTTACGCAGGCATTCAAACAGCTAAAGACCTTCATAACTGAGGATGCCCTTTCGTTAATTGCTGAGCCGGCAATCGACGTCATCATCGAGGCAACCGGATCTCCGCTGGCCGGGGTCCACCATGTCCAGGCCTGCTGCCGGCAGGGGAAAAGTATCATCATGGTCAACGTGGAAGCCGACGCCCTGGTGGGGCCGGCGCTGGCACGCATGGCTAAGAAGGCCGGTATCGTGTATTCGCTTGCCTACGGCGACCAACCGGCGCTGATCTGTGAGCAGGTCGACTGGGCCAGAACTTGCGGCTTTGAGGTTGTGGCCGCGGGCAAGGGAACCAAGTACCTGCCCATTTATCATTATTCGACACCCGATACGGTTTGGGATTATTACGGTTTTTCCCGACAGCAGGTCGCTGATGGGGATTTTAACCCCAAAATGTTCAACTCCTTTTTAGATGGAACTAAATCGGCAATTGAAATGGCGGCAGTGGCCAATGCCACGGGACTTGAGCCGGCCAGAGGCGGACTTTCCTTTCCCCCCTGCGGCACTGACGACCTGCCCCGAATTTTGAAACCCAGGTCTGACGGCGGTCTCTTGGAACACCCGGGGCAGGTTGAAGTCGTCTCCAGCCTGGAGCGAGATGGGCGGCCGGTTTTTCGGGATCTGCGCTGGGGGGTTTACGTGACCTTTACCGCCAGAAGCGACTACGCGCTCAAATGCTTCCGGGAATACGGACTGATTACCGATGACAGCGGCCGTTATTCGGCTCTTTACCGCCCGGCGCACATGATCGGGTTGGAACTGGGGATCTCGGTCGCGTCAGTTGCGCTCCGCAACGAGCCAACCGGAGCCGCGCGCAATTTTGTGGGCGACGTGGCGGCAACCGCGAAACGCGACCTGAAGCCTGGCGATATTCTCGACGGCGAGGGCGGTCATCTCGTTTATGGGACCCTCCTGCCGGCCCGTCAGTCTCTGGCCGCCGGGTATCTTCCCATCGGGCTTGCCCACCATGTTAAGCTCCTCAAGCCCGTGCTCGCCGGGATGATGGTAAAGTGGGAGGATGTCAGCCTGGCTTCGGACGACGAGGCAATCCTGATCAGAAGGTCAATGGAGGCCGATTTTTGCAAAGAATGGCATCTGGACGACAGTCAGCGGGGGAGAAAATCATGAACATCAGTGCCGGGTTCATCGGTTTGGGAATCATGGGCCGTCCCATGGCTTTAAATCTTATCCGCGGCGGACATACCCTGGGAGTATTCAGCCGCCGGGTACAAGCGCTTTCACCACTGCTGGAAGCTGGCGCAGTCGCTTATAAATCTCCGGCGGAACTCGCCTCGGTTACGAACATTGTCTTCACCATCCTATCCGACACGCCGGATGTGGAAGAGGTAATATTCGGCCACCGGGGTCTCCTCGAGGGAATCAAGCCCGGATCCGTGCTGGTCGACATGAGTACTATTTCCCCGCAAGCGGTGATGCAGATGGCAAACCGCCTGCGGGACCGGAACATCGCAATGCTCGATGCCCCGGTTTCCGGCGGAGAAACCGGGGCAATTAATGCCAGCCTTTCCTTCATGGTGGGCGGCGAGAAGGACATATTCCAGCGCATTAAACCGTTTTTTACCTGCATGGGGAAAAACATCGTTCACATCGGCCCCAGCGGAGCGGGTCAGATTGCCAAGGCCTGCAATCAAATCGTAACCTCGATGACCATCGCCGGCGTCGCCGAGGCCTTTACCCTGGCCAGGAAAAACGGCGTCGATCCGGCGCGGGTCAGGGAGGCCCTTTTAGGCGGCTTCGCCTACAGTAAAATCCTGGAAGCGCACGGCCAGCGGATGCTGGAGAGAAATTTTCAACCGGGATTCAAGGTGGAGTTATTCCAGAAAGACATCAATATCGTTCTTAATCAGGCCCACCGGATGGGCATAGCCCTGCCGGGTACGGCTTTGATCAGCCAGTATTTTAACGCCTTGGTCGGAAGCGGCGATGGTCATCTCGACTCGGCGGCGCTTTTGCTGCTTATAGAAAGATTCAACGGCATGGGAGAAAGCGAACCGAAATGACTACGAGATTGGGATTCATTGGTTTGGGCGCCATGGGTCGGCCGATGGCGGAAAACTTACTCCAGCAAGGATACAACCTGTCAATTTACGGCCGCCGAAGTGAAACTGTGGAGCCCCTAGTCGCTCGTGGAGCTTTAGCCTGTAATTCTCCACGGGAGGTCGGCGAAAAAAGCGACATAACCATTACCATGGTAACAACCGACGAGGATACATGGCAGGTGCTGCTGGGAGACGGGGGAGTAAGCGAAGGCGCCAGTCCAGGTAGTGTTGTCGTTGTCATGAGCACGATTTCCCCCGCCAACTGCCGCGCAATTGCCGAAAAGCTCGCCTGCCGACAATTAGAGATGCTAGATGCCCCCGTATCCGGCGGACCGATTGGCGCCAAGGAGGCGACACTGGCCATCATGGTGGGTGGCCGAGAAGAGACCTTCCATCGGATTCTTCCTGTTTTCAACTGTCTGGGGAAAAGGTTCGTTTATATCGGCCCCAATGGAGCTGGGCAGGTCGCCAAGGCTTGCAATCAGACTATGCTCTTGATTACGCTCCAGGCAATTGCCGAAGCATTTACTTTTGCCCGCAAAAACCAGGTGCCTCTGGAGATGGTCTATCAGGCTCTGGCCGGGGGATCGGCCCACAGCAGAATTTTAGAAGTGATGGGGCCAAGAATGATTGAACGCAACTATTCTCCAGGGGTCGAGGCCCGTCTTCATTACAAAGATTTGGGGATTATAATGCAGGAAGCGCATAACATTGGACTGATGCTTCCGGGAACCGCCTTGGCGACACAGCTTTTCAATGCCCTTATCGGCCGCGGCGCGGGCCAAGAGGACTCCTCGCAAGTCATTGAGATAATCGAGGCCATGATGACCGGCCGCAACTGAGCTGTGAATTATTTTTTTTGAGGGGGGTCGGGTGGATAAAAACCCGCGCCTTACTGCCGTATCCATCCTGAACCGGGTGGTAAAGGGCGCCTTTGCCGCGCCGCTTCTGGATGAGACCTTAAGCGGCAATTATCCGCTTGAAAAGCAGGATCGAGCCCTCCTTACCAATCTGGTTTACGGCGTGCTCCGCTGGCAGGGATTTCTCGACTTCGTAATCGCCATGATCTACTTTGGCGATGCAGCAAGGCTGCCCCCTGGCATTAAGAACATTCTTCGTGTTGCTCTTTTTCAGTTATTTTTTACCGAACGTATTCCGCCCTTTGCCATCGTCAACGAAGCGGTTAAAACGGCGAAACTGCTCTTTCCCGGGCGCCAGGGTTTGGTCAACGCCGTTTTGCGTAACTTCATCAGGCAAAAAGATCAACTGGTCTTCCCTAATGAGCAATATGACCCGATTCGCCATCTGGCGGTTGTCCATTCCCATCCCCAATGGCTGGTAGAAAGGTTCGCCACAATCTTCAACGTTACAGAAGCCAGGGCTATCTGCACGGCCAATAACGAAATACCACCGCTCACAATACGGATAAATTCACTAAAATCCTCTAGAGTAGAGGCAGCCGAGGCGCTTTTGGCGGCTGGTGCTTCAGTCACCCCGGCCGGCCTCTCTCCCGACGGTTTGCACTTGACCGATCTTCCCTGTCCCCTAAGAGAGCTTGCCGGCTATAAAACCGGCATCTTCTACATTCAAGACGAAGCTTCACAGCTCATCTCCCGCCTGGTATCGCCCAGTCCAGGCGACATCGTCCTTGACTTATGCGCCGGAGCCGGCGGTAAGACCACCCATCTGGCAGAATTAATGGGTAACTGCGGATCGATCTTCGCCGTTGATATCAAGCAGGAACGGATCGCTGAGCTTGGTAAAACAGCTAAAAGACTTGGGATAGAAATCATTCGGGGATACGTTGCCGATGCCAGAGCAATCCTGCCGGAACCTATCCCCCGTTTATTTGATCGGATTCTCGTGGACGCCCCCTGCTCCGGTTTGGGAACATTGAGGAGAAACCCGGAAATAAAATGGCGGCTAAAAAGGGAGGATATTTCCGCATTGACGACGACCCAGTTGACAATGCTTTTAAATGCGGCAGACTATCTGAAAGTTGACGGCAAGCTCATTTATGCTACCTGTTCGCTTTTACCGGATGAAAATGAGGACGTGGTCAATGAGTTTCTTAGGTTGCGAAAGGACTTTCAGTTGTGCCGTCCGAATCCTGCCATCCCTGCCCAGCTCATCGATCAAAGAGGTTTTTTCCGCACTTCCACCTGGCGGGATAACACCGATTCCTTCTTCGGCGCAATACTGACGCACTCGTAAAAAGTCAGCAAAAAGAAAGTTTTTAAGACGGCTTTGTAAAAAGTTCGCAAGGCATGCGCGTGCAAAGGAAGTAGTGCGGATTTTAATTGGTGCCGGAGCTCGGAATCGAACCGAGATGGGCTTGCGCCCGGGGGATTTTGAGTCCCCTGCGTCTACCTGTTTCACCACTCCGGCGCGGAACTGTTACTAACTCAGAGGCAACTGAAATGTCAAGAAAAATGAAAAGGGGCGCCATACCAATTCAGTCTTAAGTTGGATAGGTTATAATATAAGCGCAGTAAAAGGCAATGCCGCACCTTGTGAGCGCAATCGCTCCTGCCTGTTAGCAAGTTGGAGGCATACTAAAAAATACCCGCGGCTACAGCTAATTGGGCAAGACCCTCTCCTCAAGCCCGGGTGGGGTAGGATGCTTGCCTTCAGGACCTTTTCAGGACATTCCGAATTTTCACGGCCATATCATCCAGGGAAAATGGTTTCTGGATGAAGTTGATGCCCCCGTCCAGGACACCCTTATGGGCAATCACATTGGCGGTATATCCGGACATGAACAGCAGCTTTATGCCCGGCCTCAAGGCGCATATTTTTTGGCTAAGTTCTCGGCCGCTCATTTCCGGCATTACTACATCGGTCAGAAGCAGACCAATCTCGCCTTCATACTCCAAAGCAAGCTGGAGCGCCTGATTCGGGCTGTTAGCAATCAGCACCTTGTAGCCTAGATATTTGAGTAGTTCTTCACCTATTTGCAAAAGCGCCGGTTCATCTTCAACCAAAAGGATCGTCTCGCTGCCGCGCGGCATTTCCTTCCATGATTGAGGTTCTACTGATGGGTCAATTTCCGATGTGGCCCGGGGTAAATATATTTTAAAAGTGCTGCCCTGCGAAGGCTCACTGTAAACATTGATGAAGCCATTGTTCTGTTTGACGATGCCGTACACCGTGGCAAGTCCCAAACCGGTTCCCATCCCTTGCGGTTTAGTGGTAAAAAATGGTTCAAACAGCTTACTCATTGTATCCTTGGACATGCCGCAGCCATCATCGGTCACCGATAGCATCACATACTGCCCGGGTATAAAGCCCGCGTGCTGGCCGCAGTAGGTCACATCGAACTCCCGATTGTCGGTCTCGATAATGATCTTGCCGTTGCCGCTTATCGCATCTCTTGCATTGACGACAAGATTGGCCAGAAGCTGGCTCACCTGAACGGGGTCTATTGTCACGGGCCAGAGATGGCCAGATGGTTTCCAAATGAGATCGATATCTTCACCAATCGTGGTGCGCAGCATTTTAAGCATGTTCTCGGTGGCGTCGTTTATGTCCAGCACTTCAGGTGAGACAAGTTGCTTGCGGGCAAACCCCAAGAGCTGCCCGACCAGATCGGCGGAACGCCTGGCTGCCTTGGCTATTTCCTCGATATTGCCTTGCAGGGGCGATGCGGGGTCCATTTTCATTTCCGCCATCTCCGTATGTCCGATAATTACATTGAGCATATTGTTAAAGTCATGGGCAATTCCACCGGCCAGCCGCCCTACCGCTTCCATCTTTTGGGCCTGGTAAAACTGAGCCTCGATCTTCAGGCGATCGCTTTCGGCCAACCGCTGCTGGGTGATATCGTGAAAAGACCAGACCCGACCGACTATCTCGTCGCCTATTCTTTGCGGCTGCGAGTATCTCTCAAAAAGCCGGCCGTCCCTAAACTCAACGTAATCAAAACTCGTCCGATCCTCCTGAGCGTAAATCTCACTGACTTTGTCCAGAAATTGATCAGGATTGGCCAGTTGGGGAAGAACATATTCCAGCGCCACATTATCGTAGCTGGCGAGCGCCGCGGGTGAAATTTTCCACATCGCCGCAAACTTCTGATTCCACCTGGTAATCCGGCCACTTTTGTCAACAACAAGGATACCGTCCCGGGTGGAATCCAGGGCGGCGTTCAACAGCGACAGAGAATGCTGTTGTTGCCGCTCCGCCTGTTTGATGGAGGTAATATCCCTGATTATTTCGATGGCACCCAGAACTTGGCCATCGGGAGCGTAGAAGAGCGACGCGGTATTCCACAACCATGTTTCCCCCCTGTCTCGGAAATTTTCAAAATAGGATTCGGAGACGATGCGTCCGTTTTCCCGGTGAAACGAGGCGTAGCTTTGGGCGATTCTATCGTCCGGATTAAGCGCCAGATCGATCATGATCGGCCGGCGCTCGCGGTAAAAGGGGAGCGCATAGGCATAGTCGGCCTGGCCAAGCATTTCTGAAGAGGCAATTCCCGTCAGATTCTCCATCGCCTCGTTCCAGGCGATGACAGTACCTCTAGAGTCGATGACGAAGGTGGCGTCGGGCAGAAATTCGATAGTCTGTGAAAGCCGCAATTTTTGCTCGTTTATACTCTGCTCGGCCCGCTTAAGCTCCGTCACGTCCAAGCAATGGCCAATGTAGCCCAGGAAGTTCCCCTGGGTGTCATAGCGGGGCTGGCCGTCGTCTTGAACCCAGCGGTATTCCCCGTCATGACGCCTGAGCCGGTAGGCCATGCTGAAGCTCTCCCGCCGGTCAAAAGCGGAAACATAGGTATCAAGGCAGAAGGACATATCATCGGGATGGACTCCCTCCAGCCAGCCATCACCCAATTCTTGGTTTATAGTGCGGCCGCGGAAATCAAGCCAGGGCCTATTGAAGTAGTCACATTTCTTATCGATCCCGGAGGTCCAAATCATCGCGGAACCGGTATTCGCCAGGGTCCGGTACCGCTGTTCACTCTCCTCCAGGAGTCTCTGGCTGGCGCGTTCTGCTGTCTGGTCACGGAAGACCATCACTACACCGATTATGGAACCGTTTTCGTCATGAATTGGAGCAGCGCTATCGGCGATGGGGCGCTGGAAGCCGTCGCGAGAAATAAGGAGGGTGTGATTGGCCAGGCCCACGACCATGCCCTCCCGCAAGGCCCGCTGGACCGGATTTTCCACGGTCGCCCGGGTTTCCTCATTGACAATCTGGAAGCGCTCTTCCAGGGGGCTGCCTAAGGATTCTTCCTCGCGCCAGCCAGTCAACTCCTCCGCAACTGGATTCATCTGCCGCACCCGACCTTCGGCATCGGTGGCAATCACCGCATCCCCAATGCTGTAGAGGGTGGCTTTAAGGCGCCCCTGGGCCTCTGCCTTGCCATGCTGGGCCATTAATGCTTGCCGGTAAAGTCCCACCTGGTGTTTGCGATAGTAAAAGGCGGTCAATGAACCCGCTAAAATGATAACTATAACCACAATGGTTAATATCAACGAAGCGCGCTTGTTTCTTTCGGCAAGGATTTCCGCTATGTCAATTTTTGCTACCATAAACCAAGGCGTCCCTTGAATTGGGCGCAAGTCGGCCAAAACCTCCACGCCGCGGTAGTCCCGGCCGTCAAAGATCCGCGTCCGGCCCAGGACTGCCTGCACCGCCGGAAGATCCGTCCTGGTCAGGGGTATGCTAAACGACAGCGCGGTGCCGGAGCGATGACGAAGTTCGTTTAAGTAAAGCACTTCTTCGCCCACCCGCTTGACCAGAAGGGTTTCGGCGGTGGCGCTCGGTGTCGGCCAGGACTGGATCAGCGGAAAAAGAATCTTCTCGGCGTTGCTGCGCAGGATGACGTATCTCAAAAGCCTTCCCCGGCCGTCGAAAACCGGAGCCACCGTATCCAGATGGACGACGCCCTTAGGACAACGGTAAAAATTAGAGAGAACCGCTCGGCGGCTCTCCCGGGAGGCTGTCAACGCCGGGAGGATTTCCGGGCCGCCCGGATGGGAATCGTCCTGGGCGGCAAGGAGTATTTTTCCCCGGGAATCGAACAAAAGGACGTCGCTATAGACACCATCCATCATCTCGATTTTCAGGTGACCGCGCAAGCGGTCTTTGGTGGCCCGGCTGAGGGAATTTTCCAAGTCTCTATTTTCGACATCGATAAGCAACTGATCTTTAGCCAAGCGCTCGGCGTCCGCCCGCCGCTCCTTTATCCACCACTGAATCTGGCCCGCCTTAAGCTCGCCGATTGACGCGAGTGTCGCGTATTTCTCATTGCGGATACTTTCCATTTCGGTGCGGTAATACCGGTAGGCTCCCGATGATAAAATCAGGACAATCAAGGCAAACGCAATCACCCAGATCCTGCGGCGGGGTCGAATATTTAAATCCTTTTCCATTGTGTTTTATATCCTTTTAAAGACAGAAAATACGTTGACAACCTTTTACGCCCTATGCTAGAAGCCCACGCATAAAATCAGTTTCTAAGGGAAAGGGGTTGTAGCTCAGCTGGGAGAGCGCTTGAATGGCATTCAAGAGGTCGCGAGTTCGATCCTCGCCAGCTCCACCAAATAAAAAAGGGTCACCCGCAGGCGGTTGACCCTTTTTATATCTATTCTAATGAGGAACGAGAATACCTGCTTGAGTCATCCAATAAGCCCCAAAACGCTCATTTAAATATCTTTCACGTCCTTGACTATTTTTAAATTCCCCTCTTTAATTAATGAATTCTTGTAGTCTTCGATAAACGCTCGCACCAGCTCCTGACTCTTCATATGACCAAATTGACTGGCGAGCATGTCTCTCATGGTTTCGAAATCCTGGCCTGTAATGTATCGCCTATCCTTCAGGTAAATGATTACGAAGCTGCCGTCGGCAAGCACAAAACTACGCTCCGGATATTGATTTTTCTTGGACAGGGTAAATATGGCGTCGTTCAATTCCCGGGAAACCAGGCCCAGGCCGGGAATAGCGCCACCGGGCCGAAAATAACCGGTTTCAACCCTCTTCATGCCCCCCTTGATGGGTAACGATTGCAGGCCGGAGATTCCTTTTTTCAGGTCGGCATGGATGTCTTCGGCGGCGGTCCGGGCCATAATGACGGCCTGCTGTTCGATAAATTTCTTTTCCACATCCTTTTCTATCTCCGCGAAAGGAGGAATAACGGGGGCTTTTTTGTCCAAAACCTTCAGGATAAAGAAGGCTTTGTTATCACTAAGAACACGGGCAATCTCTCCCTTTTGGGTTGCGGTCAATGTTTTTGCGAGTTCAGGAATTCCGGCCAACGCGGCTACCGGCTTGCCGAGGGGAAAAAAATCCGTTTTAATAATTTCCCGGCCATTTTCACGGGCGAATTTTTCCAGTTTCTCTTCCTGGTAGATGATCTCGTACGCATTGCGCACCGCTTCCTGGGCCGCCTGTAGCTTCTTTTGCTGTTTCAGTTCGGCCAGCACGCGTTCCCGTGGAAATGCCGGCGGCATATTGTTTCCTTTAGCGTCGACGGCCTGATTCCTTGTTCCCGCGTTTGCCCGTTCGTAGGCAGCGTCTATCTCCGCGCTCGTCACCTTGACCTTATCTTCGTATTCAGCCACCGAAAAAGAAAGATATTCCAGCTGATACTGTTCCCCTGTACGGAAGAGACTGCCATGTTCCTTGAAATATTTTTCCAAATCCTCTCTTTTTGGCAGGATGCTTTTTTGCAATTCGGCAGGAGAAACGACGATTGCTTCCAGCGCAATCTCCTCATTTTGGAGCGCATGAATATCCCGGAGTTCTCTTTCCGTAGCCGCGGCGGCGCTGGCCAGAATCCGCTCCAGCCTGCTAATCGTTAGAAGCTCTTTTTGGCTGATTTCAAAATCACCAGTGGTCATCCGGTTTAGACGTAAGGCCTGCTCATAGAGGCGCTGATCGAAAACGCCGTTTCTTTGGAAGGCTTGATTATTTACTATCGACTGGCGCAATTCTTCATCAGTAATGGTGATCTTCCATTCCTCGGCCTTTTGCAGGGCCAGGGCCTTATAGATCATATTATCAAAGGCCTGCTGTTTGACATTCAACTCCTTGAGCAGTTCCTCGCTCAGATTGGGTCCGAACTGACGGCGATAGAGCTCGATAAGATCGCTATACTCCTTCTGAAAATTTAAATAGACTAAAGACCTGCCTTTCAAAACAGCCAGTGTTCTGGCCTCCTGCTCCCGACCGACCGAGCCAAAATAGAAGACAAAAACCACAATAATTATGCCCAAAAGCACCTTCATGATCCAGTTTCGGGCATGTTTTCTCATCAGATCCAGCATATCGGTTACCTATCTCCTTTTTGTGTCTCTTGAGCAGCCAAATTCTTGCGGGCTTGTTCCAGGTAATAGCTTACCTTGTAATCCAGTCCTATGCCGGGGTACTCTCTGGCTATTGTCTCGAGCCTGCCTATTGCCCCCCGGTAATTCTTTCTGTCGTAATAAAACATTGCTACGTAAAACTCTCGTTCGGCCAGTCTTTTATTGGCCTCCTTGAGATGCTTCTGGGCCATAAATGAAAATCCGCTTTCCGGAAATCTTGCAACTAACGCCTCAAACTGGATTTTTGCCTTCAGTGTTTCGGTCTGATCCCGGTCAACTGCCTGCAGATCATTGAAATGACATTGTCCGAGCTGATACATTGCGTAAGGCAGATGTTCACTGTTAGGATATAGGAAGACAAATTCCCGGTAGACGCGGGCCGCCTCAGGATATTCCTTGCTGCTGTAGTGGGCGTCGGCAATGCCGATCCTGGCCATTGAGGCCAGTTCGCTCAAGGGGTACTCGTCCGCCAGCCGCTGAAAGTTTTCGATCGCCTGCCTGTACCGTCCCTTCTGGTAATCCTGGCTCGCCCTTTGATAGAGACCCTCCGGTGAGGCCTTGACCATCTCGCCCCGCCTTCCGGTTGCGCATCCGGCTGTAAGGATAATCATAACTAGCAGAGCTGGAATAATTTTTCTGCAATACAAAATTCTTCCTCCTGGAGGCGCATCAGCGCACCTCTCCTCAGTCCGTCCGGGTGTTTCCACCCAAGCTGACGCAACAACCCATCGCTTTACTAAATTGATTTATTTATGAAATTCTGCAGCCGTTCCTTCGGGACCAGCCCTACCACGGTATCTGAGACCTTCCCATCTTTGAAAAGGATCAAGGTCGGAATGCTTTTTACGCCATAGGCGCTTGCCGTTTTCTGATTATCATCAACGTTTATCTTGGCTATCTTGACCTTGTCGCCATATTCCTTCGCCAGCTCCTCAAGCAAAGGGGCGACCGCCCGGCAGGGACCGCACCATGGCGCCCAGAAATCAACTAGGACTGGTTGCGTTGATTTGAGCACCTGCTGTTCAAAATCGCCGTCATTAAGATGTATTACGCTAGTATTTTCAGCCATTTCATCCCCCCATAATTTGTTCTGTCGCCGTGGTCATATGGCATATAATGAAGATAAAAGTCAACAGATTTTAATGAGTTTTATTAAGATTGAGGCCTTCGTTAAAAGTCCGGATCCTCAAGTTGCGCAAAATCCCTCGTTAGGGGAAGTTGCTTTTGTAGCCGCGAGCCTTGTGCCCGATTCCGTCCTGCCAATAGCAATGAGAGACCCGATAACCAGGGGCGGCAGCGCCTTATTATCGCCATAATCTTAACGCCGCAGCCCAAGACTGAATCGTTACGGGATAGACGCAAGTTGTTTTGCGGCTTGCAGAAGCCGATGATAAATTTTGTTAAATTAGCAACACCTTGTTTTGCAAGCCATTGAATAAATAAATGCTGTTGGCAGTGAAGCGCCGGTTTTTCGGTCATTACGACAGTTTTACGAAGTAGTCAATAATGACGCCAATCAACCAAAAGCATTGACTAGAAACCGCTAGGGATGATAGTTATATATACTCGTTTAGAGGCGCTGACTTAATATTACAGGAGGTTTTATGTTTGTAAAGCAGTTGCAGGTGGGGCACATGGCCGTATTTGCCTATCTGGTGGGAAATTTGGAGACCTGCGAAGCCCTGGTTATCGACCCGGCGGATGACATCGACGGTATCATCGCCGAAGCCAGGAAAAACAATCTCAACATTAAGTATATAGTCAACACTCACGGCCATGTGGACCACACGGCCGGCAATGTGGAAATGAAACAAAAGACCGGCGCCCAGATCATTATTCACGAGGATGATGCGGACATGCTCGATTCCACACCGGCGATGATTTTGAAAATGTTCGGCGCCCGCAAGTCACCGCCCGCGGATATCAAAGTAAAAGACGGCGACCTTATTAAAATCGGCAATGAATCCCTCAAAGTGATTCATGTCCCGGGGCATTCCCAGGGTGGGATCGCCCTCTATGGCGACGGGGTCGTGTTCACCGGCGATACTCTTTTTGTGGAGGCGGTGGGACGGACCGACCTGCCCGGCGGCTCCTGGGATATCATGTCTAGGTCCATTTGTGAAAGGCTCTTTACTCTCCCGGACGCGACCAAGGTCTTACCCGGCCACAACTACGGCCGGACGCCGACCTCTACCATCGGTCACGAGAAAAACAACAATCCGTACCTTTAGGATATTGAAATGCTTACAGAAGGCATTATTGAAACAAACTTTCCCGGCTTGAGTGTCATAACCAGGGGCAAGGTGCGCGACATCTATGATGCAGGCGCGGATAAGCTCTTAATCGTAGCTACCGACAGGATTTCCGCCTTTGACGTGGTGATGCCCGACCCGATACCCGGCAAGGGAAATATACTCACTTCCATGTCGGCTTTCTGGTTTAAAAAGACCTCCGGGGTAATCGGCAATCACCTCTTGTCAGTTGACTGCGAAAACTATCCGGAGCAATTCCTCCCCTACCGCCAGGAGCTGCGGGGCCGGAGCATGTTGGTGGAAAGGGCAAAACCTCTGCCGGTGGAATGCGTCGTCCGCGGATATCTCAGCGGTTCCGGCTGGAAAGATTACCTCCATTCCGGCTCAGTTTCGGGGATCAAATTACCGTCGGGGTTGAAGGAGTCAGACAAGCTTGCTGAACCGATCTTCACCCCCTCATCCAAGGCGCCGCCCGGGCAGCATGACGCTCCGATAAGCATCGCCTGTGTAGAGGAAATGCTCGGTCATGCTCTTACCGAGCGGCTTAAAAGTGCCAGCCTGGCCATCTATAACCTCGCCGCCGAATTTGCCCTCCAAAGGGGGATAATCATTGCCGATTGCAAGTTCGAGTTTGGCTTATGCAAAGGCGAGCTGATCCTAATAGACGAGCTGCTCACGCCGGACTCATCCCGCTTTTGGCCCCTTGACAAATATGAAGCGGGACGCGCCCAGCAAAGCTATGACAAGCAGTTTTTGCGCGATTATCTGATAAGCATCAATTGGAACCAGGCTCCACCGGCGCCCAGGCTGCCTGAGGAAATCATCAAAAAGACAAGATTGCGCTATGAAGAGGCGCTTTGCCTGCTAATATCCTGACGGGCGCATGCGTCTGGAAGGAGACCTTACGGGTATTAAGTATTTGAGGGGGATTAAAGGCAATACATGAAGAAACGTTGTTACTACGAGGTACTTAATGTACCAATAGACGCATCTGATGAAGACTTGAAAAAAGAGTACCGTCGTTTGGCCATGCAGTACCACCCCGATCGTAATCCCGGGGACAAGAAGGCGGAAGAAAAATTCAAGGAAGCTGCGGAGGCTTACGAAATACTTAAGGACCGGGAAAAAAGAAGTATCTATGACCGTTATGGTTTTGAGGGACTCAAAGGCACCGGGTTCAATGGTTTTTCCGGCTTTAATGATATTTTTGCGAATTTTTCTGACATTTTTGAGGATGCCTTCGGGTTTGGCCGAGCCGGCACCAGGACACGCAGCCGCGCGCAAAACGGCGCCGACCTGCGTTACGATCTGACCATCTCGTTCATGGATTCGGCACACGGAGTTGCCACCGATCTGGAGATCGACAAATCCCGAAAATGCGACACCTGCGGCGGGACAGGCGCCAATCCAGAGACGCCGCCGGCCACCTGCCGTCGCTGTAACGGCAGAGGACAGGTAAGCCAGTCCACCGGTTTCTTTACCCTGACCACCACCTGCAATGCCTGCGGCGGGCAGGGCATGGTTATTACTGACTTATGTAATACCTGCAAAGGCAAAGGAAAAGTGAGATATTCCAAGACCCTCAATATCAAGGTTCCTCCGGGGGTAAACACCGGCTCCCGCCTGAGAATTCGCGGCGAGGGAGAAGAAGGAGAATTTGGCGGTGAAAATGGCGATCTATACGTTTTTATAAGCGTTGAACCCCACGAATTTTTTGATAGAAAACAAGATGATTTGTGTTCGCAGGTACCCATAAGCTTTATTCAGGCAACCCTGGGCGCAAAAATCGAAGTCCCCACCATAAACGGAACGGAGCGGATAAACATCCCCCAAGGAACCCAGAGCGGCAAAATATTTGTTCTGAAGGGTAAGGGCTTTCCCAAATTGCAAGGGTACGGCCGTGGCGACTACCTGATTGAAATCCGGGTTGTAACACCGACCAGCATCAACAAAAAGCAGGAAGAATTACTCCGGGAATTCGCCCGGGTCGGCGGTGAGCCGCACTAACAATCAGCCGCAATAGGGCTTAACGGAGATACGGCATAACCAATACTTACAAGAAAGGACAGGTCATGGCAGGCAGAATCAAAAAGTATTGTCTGTACCTACTACTGACGATCCCGCTTACCGGTTGCGGAGCCCCACTGTTAGTAGGCGGCGTCGCGGCGGTCACGGCAGCTTCCGGTACTTACATGTACATTGGCGGCGAGTTGAAAACCGACCATCCCGCGGAATTCGACCGCGTTTGGACGGCCTGTGAAAAGACTGTGGCCCAGATGCGCGGGACAGATGTGAAACCATACCGCGAAATCGGTAAGGGAACCATATCTGCCTTTATCAGCGATGAAAAGGTAACTATTTCAGTCAAATACAAGGCGAGAAACCTAACCACCGTCGGCATAAGGGTAGGAGCAGTAGGTAACAAAGCATCATCTCAGCTTTTACACGACCGGGTCGCCGATAATATTAAGAAAAATTGATTCCCTCTCCCTCACGGTATGGGATAAAGGGTAGGCTGATCTAAGCACGGCAATGACGCCTATTTTTAACCCAACCGTAAACCTTTTTTCTCAAGGGAGAGGGAATTTATGGCTAATTACGAAGTCGTCAAGATTGATGCCGAACAATGTCTTTTGCAGCCTCCCCTACCCGGAGTGTGGCCGATGAGTAAAAAATTTGTTGCCGGGATACTGTTGGGAGCCTTGTTCGTGTACCTTTCTTTCCGGAATATCCATTGGGAAGACGTACTTTCCCGATTGGCCGCCATCGATTTGTTCTCTCTTACCGCAGCATTATTGGTCATAATCCTGATCCAGTTTGTGCGCGTCCTGCGTTGGGGGATAATCTTAAGCCCGCTTACAAACATTGGCAAGACCGACCTGATAATCATCACTAATATTGGCCTCTTCAGCGTGGTAGCACTCCCGGCTCGCCTGGGAGAGTTTATCCGGGCCTATCTGGCGGCAAAAAAAACTTCCCTCCCGCTGTCCTCGGTCCTGGCCACCATCGTTGTGGAGCGGGTTATGGATAGCCTGAGTATCCTGCTTATGGCCGGCTTACTTTTGATCTTCATACCCCTGCCGCCCTGGCTCATCAAGCCGGCGATTATCTTTTCTTTCGTAACGATTGCCCTGGTGGTCTCAATGATGCTAGTCATTGTCAAAAGGAAAATATTACTGCAGCATTTGTCTCCCTTTATCGACCTACATTTGGGCCGATTCGCCGCCAAGGTTAGCGACATCATAAAAAGCTTCATCAATGGGTTTAATGTGTTAAGACAAGATAACAAACTCATCCAGGTCGCGCTTCTTTCCGGTTTTATCTGGCTTTTGCACGTCTTGGTAATCTCCATCCTCTTCCAATCTTTTGGGTTTGATCTGCCTATTTTAGCGCCGTTTTTTCTTAACGTGATCCTCATCTTGGGAATCGCCATCCCGGCCGCCCCCGGATTCATCGGCAACTGGCATTATGCGACAATTGTCGGCCTCGGCTTTTTTGGCATCGCCGAGTCTGAGGCCTTGAGTCTGGCCATTGTTCATCACTTTTTGGCGCTTGGCGTTGTTGTTTTAATGGGACTTCTGAGCCTGCCATTCAGTAGGGTCTCACTGCTGGAGGTAAAAAGTCAACAGCCTGATTAAGCCAAGACCGACGGATAAAAAAAACTGTTGAAAAAGGAGATTACTTCTTGATTCGCTCGCTGTATTAATTTAAGTTTTCATAATAGAATCACTAGGATTTCATCCCTAATAACGCCATGAGGAGACTATCATGAAAAATCTAGAGCTGATTAAAATGTTGAACCGGGATCTGGCTGATGAACACGCCGCCATCATCCGTTACCTGACCCACGCCTACCAGGAAGGAGAAGACACGGTAATAGGCGCCAGTCTTCTGGCCCGCTCCCGCGAGGAGATGTGGCACCTGCACTGGCTGGGGATGATCATCTGCAAGCTGGGAGGCGAACCGGATTTGACGCCGGGGCCTTACCCGTTCGATCCGACCAGCCAGCGCACCATGCTTGAGTCATACATCAAGTACGAGGAAAACCTGATTCCGCATTACCTGGGCGAGGCTGACCTGGTTGATGACCCGCACATTAAGAGGGTGCTCAAGCGGGAAGCCTGGGAGTCAGCCGTCCACGCGCGCCGGTTTAAGCGTCTGCTGGACAAGCTTTCTCCGGCGGATGCCAACCGTCCCTGCGGAGCCGAGGGTGACTTGCCGCCCGATTTTATCAAAATGCTCCAGGATGAAACCGGATCCAAGTACGCCGAGATGTGGCAGCACATTAAAATGTCCTGGACTCTTCAGGAGCATGGTATCCTGGGCTGGGAACTGATGGATCAGGCAATGGAAAAAATGAAGCAGCTCTCCCTATTCACCGAAGCCCTGGCCGAAGACGGCCGGAGCCCCAAGTTCGGTCATATAGCTCTGAAGAAGATCACCGATCCGGCTGTGTCAATGACAAAAGCCACCGCTGATGTCCAAGCAGCCCGCGAAAGGCATCTGAAACTGCGGCAAGACGCTGAGTTCAGCAAACATGGCGGGCTTGTTATGAAGCTCGACCTGACCATTCAGCAGGAGGAACACCAGGCGGCGGAAATGGCGGATTGGCTGAGAAGGCTGTAATCTCTGAAGGCGTGATATAGGCGTAGGAAACATAGCGGCCGTGGTGGCTTAAGCTCAAGTTCACCGCGGCCGGTTTGTTTTCATGGTACACAACAGGAGGCCCCGGCCCCCTGGGCGTTGCTAACCGTCTTATTTCCAGAGACCTAGTCTTCGTCCCCAATGCCTTCGCCAAAGCCGCCAGCGCAAAACGACAGGTCAGTTCCGACTCATGTGCCACTGGTATTTCGTCTGTTTGATCAAAAGGATTTATTTTTCCGGCCATAACTTGGTTGAGAATTGCTCCTGAAGCGGCGCTGATCACCTGGACATAGTCGTTTGTCAGCTCGGCTTTTACCGTAACTACCCCGCAGGGAGTTTCTACGCAGCCGTTTGGGCCCGCAAAAATTGATCTACTAAGTGAAACGCTGCCACAGTCAGGAAAGGTAGCCTGAAAACGTTTGGGGATAAATGGCAATCCTGCCTGAGTCCTGCTTACCAATTTATAAGCCGCTTCTTTGGCCGCCCACAAAAGCCATAGAACACAGTCGCTGTAGCCGCTCGCGGCCAGCAGCTCTTCTTCCGCTGTTGTCAGCACCCGGGAAACGAATCTCCTGTCCCTCCCCTTCCCTGCCGCCTCGAGACTCCGCAAATCCACAATGTCATTACCGCAGTGAAGCAAAGTATTCCTCTTCCATCCGGGCAAGCTTGTGAATCACCAGCGCCGCAAGTGCGCGTTGCCCTCTAAGGCCGGTCAAGCTTTCCCGCTTTACAATCAACGGCTCCAGCTTTATATAAAACCGTTCCCCGAAGCGGGGAAGGACGCTGAATTCTTCCTGATGATCGCCCCTAAGATAGAGGCACAGTATCCTGGCTTGAGGATGGTTACTGATCAGCCGCCCCACCCCGTATGCATAGTTTGCGGTATCCACCCGTCCGGTGCGGGAACGTCCGCCTTCGGGGAAGATCATGAGAGATTGTCGATCGCTAAGGAGGTAATCGCATTTATCGATCGCCTTCGCCATTGCTTGGCGGCTGCCGCCCCGATTCACCGGAATACATTTGGCCAGATAGCACAGTAGCGCCAAAAAACGGTTGGCTTGAAAATTGTCCCGTTCCGGCAGATTCCAGGGCAATTTCCGGTAATGCCGCAGATGCCCGGGAAGCGAATAAAGCGCATGGGTAAGAATCAGTGAATCAATCATGGTCAAATGATTCGCACAGATGATCCAGGGGCCGGGGTGTTCGCGGAAAAGCTTCCGGCAGACCCTTCTGATTTGCGAAATATTGCCAATCCGGTATCCCATCATCTTAAGCCCCATGATGTACAGCGGAGCCAAAAAAGGCGCCGTTATCCATCCCAGAAAGTATTGAAATTTGACGAAAAATTTTTCCCGTTTGGTCATTTTTAAACTTTGCTGAGTTTCTCTCGAATGATTGCCACCGCGTCGCCCACGGTAACTATCCTGTCGGCCTCTTCATCCTCGATGGCAATCCCGAAGGTATCTTCGCACTTGATGATCACGTCCACCAGCCGGGCGGAATTTACCTTGAGATCCTTGATGATGTTCGTCTCGGCGTTAGCATTTGCAAGCAAGGACGGATCCTTCGTGTACTGTTTGAGAATATCGAGCATCTCGGAAAATATTTTCTGTTCGTTCATTTATCTCTCCTTTTTTATTTAATTTTCATTACCCTTTTCATGCCATTTTTTGAAAATCAGGCAACTGTTGACATCGCCGAAGCCGAAGCCCGCTTTGGCGATGATGTCGATGCCGTCTGCAGGCAGGCAGCGACGCGGGATCGAGTTGGCATAGGCCTCTATTTGCGGATGGATGTCCTCGCAGTTAATTGATGGATGGAGGAATCCCCGGTAGAGCTGCAGGACCACGGCCGCCGATTCGACGGCACCGGCCGCTCCCAGACAATGACCCACTAGCGACTTTGTGGCATTGATGTAAGGAAAATCCTTGGGTCCCCTCCCCAAAGCCGCCGACCAGTTCAATACTTCCGCCGGATCCGCAAAAGTTGCGGTCAGGTGGCCGTTGATTGCGCCAATCCGCTGGGGATGAATCGCAGCGTCGGCTATTGCGCCCAGGATACAGCGTCGCACCCCTTCTGGATTGGGCGCAGTCATCGAGCCGCCCTGCCTGTGCCCGCCGCAGTTCAGATAGCCGCCGATTATTTCGGCATAGATTTGAGCGCCTCTTTGCTGGGCGCAATTGAGATCTTCCAAAAGCAGCACTGCCGCGCCGGAACCGGGGACAAAACCATCGGCGCCGGCGCTCAGCGGCCGGGAAGCAGCTTTTGGCCGATCATTGTAAGAGCGGGCCAGAACCCTCATCGCATCAAAGCCGGCCCAGATGTAATACGAGGACCCTTCCGATCCGCCTGCAAGCACCCTTTTTGCCAAACCATTCCTGATACGCATCATCCCCTCGATTATCGCCTCATTGCCGGTGCTGCAGGCGGAAGAATTGGAGGTCACCTGGTTGCCCAAAGCCAACAGACCCGCAACCCGGGCGCTGGTGCCGCTGCTCATGACCTGTTCCACCACTCGGCTGCCCAGACGCCTGATCTTTTTTTCGTTCACCAGTGGAACAAGCGTCCGGGCGATAGTTTGCATCCCTCCGATACCGCAACCCAGTATTGCCGCGGTATCCCAGTCCACCCGCTGGTCATCGGGACTGGGCAATTCCAAACCAGCGTCTCTCCAGCAGTCGATCGCCGCCACCCCGGCATAGCCAATATTGTCGTTTATTGAATCCAGTTCCTCCGGCGGAAAGTATTCAGGCCAGAGCGCCTCGACACCGGGAGGTATCCCGGCTACTTGGCAGCCAAAATTCAAATCCTTCAATTCCGGAATATAGCGAATCCCGGACCGGCCTTCCCTGAGGGCAAGTTCAAAGTCCTGGCGACCGATCGCATTGGGCGCGACAACCCCGATACCGGTCACTACTACTCTAGGTCTCATTGAGCATTACCCCCTTCCCGGTCAGCCTGCCGCAACAAATTACTTGGCCGCGCTCGTCTTTCATCTCCACTTTAGATTTGATTACGTTTTGCCGGAAATATAATTTTTCGCCGGTAACGATAACCCTTTCACCCGGGCTGACAATTCTGTTGAATTCAACTTCTTCCGCCAATGTAAAAAGGGTAAGCATTGGCGGGGCCTGTTGCGGTAGCGTTTTTTCCCGCCGCAGGGTAAGGTAAAGGCCCTGCGCCACCACAGCGGTTTGAGCCATCGTTTCAATTAGGATCACACCAGGGGTAATTGCGCGGCCGGGGAAGTGACCCGGGTAAAAATACTCGTCCGGCCGAAAACGGTAGCCGCCGACAATCCGCGTTTCACTTAGTTCCAGTATCTCATCAATAAACCGAAAGGGGCGCACTTGGGGAACCATTGCCAAAACAAGCTCCCGCATCCACCGGTCAGCCTCCATACAGACCTCCGTTAACATGCAGAACGCTGCCGGTTATATAGCTGCCCCTGTTTGCTAAAAAAGATACCGCATCGGCTACCTCCTCCGGCCTGCCGGGCCTTCCCAGGGGAATAGCGGATAGAAAGCGATTTTTTACTTCTTCGGGAAGTTTCTCGCTCATTTCTGTCGCGATGAAACCGGGGGCTACGGAATTTACAAGAATGTTGCGCCCGGCCAGCTCCCGGGCCAGAGACTTGCTAAAGGCATCCATAGCCGCCTTCTCCATGGTATAGGGGATCTGACCTGGGTTTCCCGTATGCCCTACAACACTGGAAATATTGATTATCCGGCCATGGTTTCCGCGCAGCATATAGAGGCGAACGATTCTTTTGGTCAAATACCAGACGCCTCTGGTTAAGGCGCGCTGCAAATCAAACTGATCGATTTTCATGGCGTTAATATCGGCGTTGAGCGAAAAGCCGGCATTGTTGACTAGCACATCGACATGATCGGTCATTTTTTTGAGGTCGGTCAGCATCCGGTCCACCTGGTCGATCGCTGCCAGGTCCCCCTGGATCAAAAAGCCGTCTTTGATTTCTGCCAGCAGGTCTTCGGCCTCCTCTTTTCCCAGCCGAAAGTGGATACCCACGCGGAAACCATCACGGGCGAGGGTTCGGCAGCAGGCGGCGCCGATTCCCCGGCTGCCCCCGGTCACCAGGGCTACAGGTTTTACACTCATCTTGGCTCCTTCATCCGCCCGCCTATCGAATTGGCCGAGCGCAGCGGGTAATCATGGTAGCCGATTCCCCGGAAAATACCGGTGCGGGCGGCGGTTACATCCATGATATGTTCGTTATCGACAAATATGCGGGCATCGCCGATGACAATGGCGGCGCCTGATTCCTTCAGCAGGGAAAATCTTCGCACCTTGATCTCGTGGCGCAAACAACGGTTTAACGGGCGCACCTGCCCGTTAAAAGACACCTCCCCGCAGCCCAGCGCCCGACCGGAACCCAAAGCCCCGCGCCAGATACAGTAAAAACCCAGCAACTGCCAAATGGCATCCACACACAGGCAGCCCGGATGAATCGGGTCGCCCGGCAGATGACATTGAAAATACCAGGCATCGAGCCTTACATCCTGCTCGGCGACAATCTGGCCTTGCCTGCCATTGCTGCTGATGGACAGGATCCGATCGATCATCAAAAAGGGAGGCGTCGGCAAACGGCTGTCAAAATTGGGCGGAGGGTCATCCACCAGTCGTCCATAAGCAAAGGCCAGCAGTTCTTCCTGCCCGAATTGATTGCTCTTAAGAAAATCCGCGTAATTCAATCTGCTCCCTCCACTTGCAATAACATCCTGGTCCATGTTAGGCCCGCGCCTACAATGACCATCGCTATTTGCTGTCCGGACCGAATCTCATCCCAGCGCTGGCTTAAAACAGCCGGAGCGCCCGCGCTGCCGGTGTTCCCGTAGTTATTTACGTTGTACCAGTGGTTTTCCTCCTTAATCCCGGCCCGTTCACAAACAGTATTAAGCATGATTCTGTTGGCCTGATGGCCAATGAACAGCGGGGGCGCCTTGTCCATGGAGCAACCGGCCATCAAGAGCCGCAGCATTTCCGTGGTCTTGTGAATGGCAAAACGCTGTACCGCGCTGCCATCCTGGCGGAAAAAGCCCAACCGCGGTATTCTGACCTTATCCCACTGAGACGGATTGGAATGCACGGCACAGGAAATGATAACCTTATCCGTCGGAACAACAGCCGACAACACTGCGGCGGAGGTGGCGTCCCCGAATAATACGGCCGTGTTGCGGTCCTGGTAATCAATGCTGCGGGTGATATTTTCCGGATTGACCAACAGAATGAAGGGTGGGGAGGCTTGTGGCTTCAAAGCTGCCAGAAAATTCACCTGCACTCCAAAAGTTGTACAAGCCGAGTTGATGTCAAAACAGGCGGCATCAATGCCGAGCTCGGCCGCAATACTGGCCGACTCCGCCGGCGACAGGTATTCCGGAGCGCTGCTGCCGGCGATTACCAGGCCTATATCCTGGGGACATAATTTTGCCCTGGCAAGGGCCATCCGCGCCGCCGCCGCCCCGGTCTGGGCGTTGGTGTAGAGCGCCGCTTCGTAGGCCACTCGTAAATCCTGGTTTTTCGTGCTTTTGATGTAATCGAGCGGCAACAGCGTGCGGCGGGACTCTATTCCCACGCGCTCCATGATCCACTCGTTGTTAGTTCCAATATCAAGCTCTTCCAGAAATCTGTTGGTAATGACATTTTCCGGATGAAAGTGGCCAACCCCGTGCAGATACAGCATTAAATTATCTCCCGGCCGATAATCATATCCTGCACTTCTCTCACTCCCTCGTAAATGTCGATGATGTGGGCATCGCGGGCCAGCTTGGAAATTTCGTATTCCGCCATGAAACCGTAGCCACCGTGCAGATGAAGGCCCTCCTGGGTACAGAATAGAGCCGCCTCAGCAGCGGTATTTTTGGCCAAAGACGCATAAATCCCTCTATCTTCCGCCTGCGTTTGCACCTTCCAGGCTGCTTTCATGAGGGCCATTTCGGACAATTCCACCCGTTTCCACATCTTGACCAACATGTCGCGAACCACGGGCAGGTCACAGAGCCGGACCCCGAACTGCCTCCGCTGCCGGGTGTAATCCAGCGTTACCGCAAACGCTCGCCGCGCCAGACCGACTCCGATTGCCGCCACCATCGGCCGAGCGAAATCCAAAATATCGATAATATATTTGAAGCCCTGCCGCCGGTCGCCGATAATCTGGCTTTCATCAACGACAACATCCTCGAAAGTAACGCTGGCCGTATTGGACAGGCGTTGACCAAGCTTGTCCTCGGGCTTGCCGATAGCAATCAGGCCTCCTTCCGGCAGACGGATTATTCTGCCTGTCGCAACCTGCGAATCAGCCTGAGGGGGATCGCCTGGCACCGGAATAACCACACAGGCAAGGAGCTTACTGCCGGGGCTTCCCAGCTTGCTAAAGACGGTGAACTGCGAGGCATAAGAGGCATTGGTGATAAAACATTTCGCGCCGTTTAGAATATATTTTCCGTCGTTACTCCTGGTGAGAGTCGTGGTCATCGCCGAATTGTCGGAGCCGGCATCGGGTTCAGTTAAACAAAAAGAGGCCAATAGCGGCTTTTCGACAAAAGGACGAAGAAACATTTCCTGCTGCCTGAGGGAACCATGCTGCGCAATGACCTGATTGGCCAAATCGTTGCACATGGCCGAAGTCGATATGCCCGTGTCCCCGTAGGATAGCTCCTGAATAATTCTTGCGCCTGATGTAATATCCAGCGAGTAGCCTTTAAGCGATTCCGGGATGCAGATATTCATGATCCCCAGTTCCCATACTTTTTTGATGATATCAGAGGGAAAATCATGTTTTTTCTCCCGGATCATGATGCCGTCAAGAATTTCTTTCTTGACAAATACGCTCACCAGATCAACGTAGTTCTGGTCAGTTTCGAAAATTTGAAAACACATTTGTCCGCCTTAATTTTAGTTCATCCCGAAGATTTTCTCAGCCGCTGCCAAAGTGGTTATGGCCCGGCATTCCACTCCCATACTGCCCAAGAGGGCCTTTAGGGGCCGGGTGGGGCCAATCTCGTAAACCTCATCCACCAGCGGTGATATTGCCTCCACATTTTCTTTCCAACGGACTGTTTTGCTGACTTGCGCAATCAAGCTCTGACATAACCGCTCTTCTGAAGGAACATGAAACCCACCGGTATAATTGGATGTTACGTAAGCGGCGTTTTTTACCGTAATATCATCTCGGACCTCAGCAATTTTTTTCGCCAGCGGCTCCTGGATCGACTGCATGAAGCGGCTGTGAAACGCGGCGCTGACATTAAGGCGCACAATTCGACATTCTCTCTTTTGGGCTTCCATAAAGGCGCTGATACGCGCTTCCGCCTCCGGCATGGCCTCGGCGCTGCCGCTGATCACAATCTGTTCCCGCGAGTTGAGGTTTGCTAAATCGATTGGCAAATCAAAAATCTGCCTCCTGATCGCCTCCGTATCCAGATCTGGACTAATCACCGCCGCCATGGCTCCCGTACCCAGGGGCATCGCCTCCTGCATCAGTCGTCCCCGAACGACGACAATGGTCAGAGCCACGGCCAGAGGAATGACTCCTGCCGCAACCAGCGCGCTATATTCTCCCAGGCTGTGGCCGCCATAGATATTCGGCTCAAAACCATATCTTTCAGCTAGCCCACGCAGCATGGCGACTTCGGTTGTTACAATACAGGGCTGGGTATATTCGGTTTGATGCAGACGGGCATCATCGCCAAAACAGATGGCCCCAACGTCCCATCCCAGGACATCGGAAGCTTCCTCGTAAGTCTTTCGGCAGACGCTCTCCTGTTCGTAAAAATCTTTTCCCATACCAAACCGCTGCGACCCTTGACCGGGAAAAACCACGGCAATTCTGCTTTGGGACATATCTATTGATCTCCTTTCCTGGTATCGGCAATGGACCATATTGATTGCATAGCGAATAAGAACCGCGGACTCTCACTCACAAACCGTGCCACATGGTTAAGTTAACGCTCAATTTCTCCATGCATCGGAAATTACAGAGAATTTATTCATGCGCCACCGCTTCGATCTGCCGCATATGATCTAAACGTCTTTTTCCTGGTGTGAAGCGAGCTATACAGTGCGAACAATACTTCGCACCTGCAAACTAGTTCCCTCGCATGATTAAAGTGAGGTTTATTTGAAAACTTTGTAAAATATCCTGTTTTCCCTCGCCTCGCCTAAACCCTCTTTTTTCCTGGAAAAGCCGCTTTTTACTTTTTGAGGAAGCCGACTTACTTGACTTCCATTGACTACTTGGGTAGATTTAGATAGTTATTTACGCCCCGGAAAGGAACAGTCTTTGGAAAAACTTACCCTGGCCTTAATCAGCCTGGTTTTAGCACTAAGCCTGCTGCTACGGAAAAAGACCGATCGTATTAATCTGCCTTTTGTCTTGATATGTTTTTTTGTTTTCCTTTACCGCGGAGGCTCATTTCTCTTTGATCTCTCCCCGGGTCTCTACCCAAACCTGATAAGATTTGCCGGCCTCGTGGGACTGGGGCCGGCTCTGGTTCTGTTTATGAATTACCTTGCGCAGGGCGAAGCCATCCGGACAAAGAGAATATTGCCCATAACTTCGCTCATCAGTTTTCTTTCGTTCGCTCTATTTTTCGCCAGACCGGGCTTGCGGGAACTTCTGTTTCCGATAATGGAAACCTTGCTGGCGATGGCGATGGCTTATATTCTTTTGCGCGTGCTTTATCACTTGCGGCTAAAGCCTGAGGGGGCGGAAAAAAAGCGGCTCGAATATCAGGCGACGGCGCTGGCCTTAACCATCACCATTGGCTGCCTGGACCTCATTATCGGCCAGTCACAGCGATATGTGACTGATTTGGCTTTTGCGGGACTGATGTATTTCACCTGGATGATTATTGTCTATCCCCAACTGACTAAACTGTACGAATTAATGGCCCGGGCAGCGGGAATAGTCGTCATGTCGTTTCTCGCCGCCATGACGATTATCATTTTTGCCGAACTTTTCAGTAATGGGGCAAGCCCTCTCTTCACCCAGGTGTTCATTGCCTCGTTGATTGTGGTTATTTCCATTCCCACGCTCCGCCTGCTTTTAGAAAGGATATTTGCCTATATATACCCAGAAGGCAAAGATATTTTTACTTCTTTTTATGAACTGGACCGGAGGCTGGAGAGGGAAAAAGCACATCTATTGGAAGAGATGGCACCTGTTTTGGCCCACGAAATACGCAACCCATTGGGCTCGATTAAAGGAGCTGCCCAGTATCTCAAGGCAGATGCTCTCCCGCAACAGCAGGGGTTGTTGCAGGTTATCATAGACGAGACAGACCGTTTGAACCGGGTGGTATCTCAGTTTATAAACTATGCCAAGCCCTACGAGATAAAACCGGCTGAACAGGACATCATTGTCATATTGAACCGTGCCATAACCTTGATCGAGGCCAACACCAATAATGAGAAAATCGCCATTCGCAAGGAAATTCATTCCCAGCTTCCTTTGGTAAAGGTTGATGCCGAGCAGGTCATTCAGGTTCTCCTCAATATCGGCCTTAATGCTGTGGATGCCATGCCTGACCATGGCGTTCTTTCGTTCAGAACGCTACTTTCCAAAAACGCCGACGGCAGCGACAAAGTTGGTATCGCCATTGGCGATACCGGTGAGGGAATCAGCAGAGAAAACATCAAAAACATCTTCAATCCCTTTTTTACTACCAAGAAGCGGGGGGTCGGTCTGGGACTGGCGATCTGCCAGCAAATCATCCGAAAACATGGCGGCAATATTGAGGTCAAGTCTCTTGCCGGCCAGGGAACTGTATTCCTCATCTGGTTCAAGGTCTGACGTGGCTCGTGCCCAGCCACCTTGACACTGGCCTTATTCCATATTAGAAGCCGATATTATGCCCAAAATACTGGTTGTTGACGATGAATTGAATATGCGCCTTGTCCTTGAGGCCATGATCTCCCGGGAAGGCTACGGAGTGGCTCTGGCCGCGGATGGTCGGGAGGCCTGGCAGATCATCAAGGCAGGAGGTATAGACACAGTAATTACCGATCTTAAAATGCCCCGACTGGATGGACTCGGTCTTTTGGATCAGATTACGCGACATTATCCGGCCATTCCGGTAATCATCATCAGTGCTTACGCTACTGTCGCGGGCGCTGTGGACGCGGTAAAGAGGGGCGCCTTCGATTATATAACCAAGCCGTTTGAACTCGATGAGCTAAGAGCGCTGCTGAAGAAGGCCCTGACCTCGCGACACTTGGATCAAAGTGAATACCTGCCGGAAGCGGGCGACTTTGACCGCCAGGGAATAATCGGGTTAAGCCCGGCTATTGAGCAAATTTATGAAAAGATTAAAAAAGTCGCCCCCACCCGTACTACTGTCCTTATTACCGGGGAGACCGGCACCGGCAAGGAACTGGTGGCCAAGGCCATCCATATGAACAGCCCCCGCCGGGATAATCCTTTCATCAAGATCAACTGTGGCGCGATACCGGGAAATCTTATGGAGAGCGAACTCTTCGGGTTCGAGAAGGGGGCATTTACCGGCGCTCACTTTCGTAAACAGGGAAAATTTGAAATTGCCGACCGGGGCACTGTTTTTCTCGACGAAATCGGCGAAATACCCAAAGAGATGCAAGTCAAGATTCTCCGCCTGATTCAGGAACAGGAGTTCGAACGCCTGGGAGGCCTCAAGATTATCAAGGTTGATGTACGTCTGGTGGCAGCCACTAACCGTAATCTTCTGGATGAGGTAAAGCTTGGAAACTTCCGGGAAGACTTGTATTATCGACTCAACATATTTCCGATCCAGATACCGCCGCTAAGGGAACGACGGGAAGACGTGGAGCTGCTGGCTGATCATTTCCTTTCGCGCTTTAATGATAAGCTGGCAGGTAATATCAAGAAAATCGATCCGGAGGTAAGGCAAATTTTCCAAAGATATTCCTGGCCGGGAAATATCCGAGAACTGGAAAATCTAATGGAACGTCTCGTTCTGGTGGCAACGGGTAGATCAATTACTTTAGCTGACCTGCCCGCCGAACTGAATTTTGACAAGCTGGACATTAGCACGCCCTGCGAAAACGGAAAACCGTTCAACCTCATTCTGAAGGAACACCTGGAGGAGGGGGAGCGCCAGACTATTGTCAAGGCGCTCGAAGAGGAGGTGGGGAACGTAACCAGGACGGCCCGGCGGCTGGGCATCAGCCGCAAGGGACTACAGATGAAAATGATTAAATACAACCTGCGGCGCCAAGAATAACCGATTATTACTGCGATGTAAAAAGTCCGCATTCCCCTCCCCTCGCGGGATGGGATGAAGGGGAGGGAACTTGAATATTCGAAATAGCCGGCATTATATTCCCCTCGCCGCAAACCCTCTTTCCTCAAGGGAGATGGAGCCTTTGACTTTTTACAAAGCCCTCAAATCTATACCAACGGGAGGAACTTATATGGCTACAATGGAACTGACACGCGACGACGCTCTCTACATTCTTACCCTGACCAACGGACAAAATGCCAATACCCTCACGGCGGATGTAGTGGCGGAATACAACGCTGTTTTGGCGGAGCTGGAAGCTACGGAGGGAAACATCGCCCTTCTGGTAACAAGCAACGATGAAAAGTTCTTCTGTAACGGGATCAACCTGGACTGGATAATCACCCAGCCTCCCGAGTACTTTCTTGAGTTCGCCACCCTCCTGGACCGGCTTTATCTAAGGTTTGCCCTGGCGAATTTTCCCATTGTCGGCTGCCTCACCGGTCATACCTATGCCGGAGGCGCCCTGCTTGCCGCCACATTCGATTTTCGCTTTATGCGCGAAGACCGGGGTTATTTCTGTCTGCCCGAGGTAGACATTAAGATTCCCTTCACGCCTGTCATGCACGAGATACTGAGACTGTTCCCGGATGGCCAGGCCCTGGGGGAACTGCTATTCACGGGCAGGAGGATCGGGGGGAAGGAAGCCCAGAAGATGCAAATCGTACACCAGGCCTACCCGCAGGCGCAGTTATGGGAGAAGGCGCTGGAACTTGCCCGTTTTCTGGCCGCCAAGGACCGCAAGACATACACCAGCATCAAAAGAGGCTTCAGAAAGCACCTGTCCGCCCCTTTACTTTAGTAACGAAGCCGCTAATTCTTATGATCGCCCCCTGTCTTTAGCAAGTAGGTCGGTTTTACGCTATTAACTTTCATCCGATTTTTGCCAACAGGAGCGACTAATCTTGCGGAACCATTAACTGGCGGTGGTTACAGATGTTATTTACGATTACCGACTATCGAAAAGGCGTTATTGAGAAGTAATACGAGACATTTTAAGGCACTATTGCCCAATGGGTAGAGGTAACCACGCTTTGCCACTATACGCCGATTCCGAAGGAAAATCTGGAATCCCAGACCTTATGGGATCACCTTGATAAACTGGATGCGGACGCCACCGATAGGATCGGGGAGGCCATCGCCTGCCCCGCGATTGAGCAAACATGAGCAAACAAGATTTCCTCGATGTTCTCAATTCGTCGAAACTATCCAAAATGACCAGGTCTAAAGAGGGTCGTGAGAGCCTGCGGCATATCTGGTTGTCCGTAGTTATGGACCGTGATCAGGTGTAGGAACCCATTGCCTCATTAAAAAATGTAACCGAAGGGATGTTGGAGAGCGGTAACGTT
>JBBIRO010000013.1:0-60692 GCA_037441775.1 Syntrophobacterales bacterium | reverse complement strand
CTGCGCTTTTCAGATTTACCGCGCCCGTAAACGTGATCGAGCCCGACGTCGTCGTCTGATAGGTTGTTCCATTGAGGTCTATGTTCGCGCCGGCGATGGAGATGTCGCCGCCGGTGACGAATACGTTCGCCACATCCACCTGGGTGGCGTTCTTGATGGTGAAGCCGGTCAGTTGATTTGCCGCCACTCCGTTGATCGTATCCGCGGCATCGCCCACGTTGCCGATCACGTTGACAGCGCCGTTTGTAATCGCGCCAAGCGCATCCAGGGTCAGGGTATCCCCGCTCGTATCCACGGAACCGATGGCCTTGCGAAGGGTAATATTACCGCCCGGGTCGCCGCCGTTGCCCGTGCTGATGGTGCGTAGGCCGTTCACCAGGATGGTGTCGTCAATGTCCACAACGCCGCCGTTCGTATTAATATCGGCATTCAGGAAGGTGGTGCTGCCCGATCCTTCGATATAGAAACCGGCGCCCGCCGTGGTCTGGTTGATGGCACTGTTGATTTTTATATCGGCTCCGCCCGTTTCGGCGCGCAGGCGCAGGGTTGTGTAGAGGCCGGTCAGCCCTCCAGTATTGTTGACTTCGATATCTCCGGACTGTTTGCCGTCCCTGCCGACGCGGATTTCACTAAATGACTCATGAACGGTTTGAAGCTCCGCCTGGGTTAAGTTCAAGGTGCCCGCGGCGGAGTCGCCGATGCCGATCGTCGTGGCGTCCGTCCGGCCGGCAAAGGTGACGCTCTGGCTAATAGCGCCGCTGCTTCTCAACTGGGCATTGGAATCGATAGCGATATCGTCTGACCGGAAGATCATACTGCCGTTATTGGCGTCCAGCCATACGTTGCCTATGTTGATCTTGTCGCCTGCGACAACTCCAAAGGCGGAGATGCCTTTCGCATAAACGTCGCCGGTAAAGTTAATGATTTTACCTTCGACCGACAGGTCGCCGATTGAGTCCTTACCTGGGGGAAAGACATCGAAATGCTCGCCCACCTTCGCAAGTGTCACATTACCGCTGCCGGCAGTGATGGTCAGGTTGCGGTCGAAGCCGTCGTCCGTGATTGTGCCGAGGGTGACATTGCCCCCGACACCCTTGTCGGTGTTTATGGTTACCGTACCGTCTGTGTCGGCAAGGATGATCGTCGTGGCCGCGTTGAGGGTGAGGGTGCCCGCGTCGGCCTCGCCGGTGGTCGCCAGGTCGCCCACAAGGGTGATGGCGCCAACAGTTGTTGTGACATGAAGCGCACCTGCCGCGCCCACGTAGTTAGCCCCCACAGTAAGGGTTCCCAGCGTCGCCGTGGCCCCGGTGATCACCAGATGATCGAGATTTGCCAGCTTCGCGCCGCTGATATCCACTGCGCCTGATCCGGCATTGAGGATGAGGCCGTCTTCCCAGGCCGTGGTGCTGGCCAGGGTGCCGGTCGTGGCAAGGGTAATGGCGTTATCGAGGCCTGCGCCGGAAGCGTTGGTATCGAGGGTGATGCTGCCCGCAGCAGCACCGGCTGCCTCCAAACGGATGTTGTTGGCCTTCAGGCTGATGGCCCCGGCATTGCCGCCCGCGCCATTATGGGTGATGAGGTTGCCGAAAAGTTTCAGGGTGCCTGCGGTCATCCCGCCGGTCGTACCCGAAACGGCAATCGTCCCGGCGTTCGTCGTCACCGCGCGCAGCGATACATCGTTGGCGTCTAAAACCTGGAATGACTTAAGCGCGTTGACGCCGCCCACGGCATCCTTCATTTCTATATTGCCTAAAGCGCCGGCATTGAGCACAAAATCCGTATCCTTTGCGGCGTCATTTACCGTGCCGGTGAAGGTGATGGCCGTCCCCGCCGCGCCGCTGGTGACCGTGGTGGTCACCGCCCCGGCGGAAAGGTTCACCGGGCCATTGAAGTCTATCGCGCCATTAGTACTGGTGTAAACGGCGCCGCCGAGGTTGATGGCGCCGCCCGTCACCGAAATGGCGTTGTTCACGACCACATCGGCCAATCCCACGGTGTTGGTGTTGGCCGTGATGGTAAGTCCGGAGTTGTTTCCCATGTCGGACACGGCGCCGTTGACGCTGATCGAGCCGACTGCCCCGGCGGCATCAAAATCGGAGTTGATCGTTACTGTACCCGCACCAATCAAATCCACCGCGCCGTTCAAGGCGATATTGCCCTGGCGCGTGGTGTAGGAGCTGCCGCCCAGATTGATGGCGCCGCCGGTTACGGTGAATGCGCCGTCAATCGCCACGTTGACGAGCGTTACCGTTGCGGTGTCGGCGTTGACGGTGAGCGAGGAGTTATCGCCGGGGTCGGTAACGACCCCCAGAGTGATGGCGCCATCCACCCCATCATTATTGCCATCGCTGCCGATGGTCACCAGTCCGGTACCGGTCAGATTGACAGCGCCGATCAAAGTAATGTCGCCGTCGTTGCTGATATAGTTCGTACCGGCCAGGTTGATCGCCGTGGCGGTCACGGCAATGGCGCCCTCTGCGCTGATATCCTTGAGGGAGGCCGTGGCCGCGCTTACAATGGTCAAAGCCGCCGGGTTGTTTGCGCCGCCGCCTACGGCGCCCTGCAGGTCTATGGCGCCGCTCGGGCCGGCTTTAAGGCTGAGGGTCGTATTTTTCCCGCTGTCGCGAATGGTGCTCGTGAATGTGATGTCATCGCCCAGGCCGCCCGCGGTGGAAATGGCGGTAGTTGTCGCGCCCGCGGCAAGTTCCACGGCGCCGGCGAAGGTAATCGCGCCGCCGACCGTGCTGGCGTAGCTTGCGCCTTTGAGATTGATGCCGCCCGCGGCAGTAATATTAATTGCCGCATCAACACTCACGTCGGCGAGATTGACCGTATGGGCGTTCGATACCGTCAATGCCTCGATGTTATTGCCGCCGCCGCCAACCGCGCCCTGCAGGTAGATATTGCCGGAGCTTCCCGCGTTCAGTGACAGCTTCGTGTCCTTACCCGCATCCTGAATCGTGCCGGTGAAGGTTATGTCGTCCAGGTTGCCGCCGCCGCTGGTCACGGTCGTGGTTCCTGCGCCGGCCGTCAGATTTACAGGGCCGGTAAATGTAAGCGCTTCGTTGGCGCTGGTGTAGGTGGCGCCCGCGAGGTTGATCGTATTGGCCGCGATGGAAATCGTGCCGTCGGCCGTCACGTCAGCCAGCGTGGCCGTAAGCGTGCCGCCCGTGCCCGCCCCCACTGTAAAATTGCCGGCGCCGAGGCTGAGGTTATCGCTTACCGTGAGCGTGGTATTGGCGCGCAGGGTCACCGTACCCGTGGCGCTCGCCAGATCCGAAGCGGAAATTGTGTTGGCCGCGGCGGTATCGGATACCAACAGGGTGTCCGGGGCATTTCCTGCATCAATAGAGAAATTGTTCATGGCCATCGTAAGGCGCACTCCATCCATCCGGATGCCGCCACCGCCGCCGTTCATGTCCGCGTGGAGCGTAATGTTGCCTGAGCCAGCGTTTAACGTCACATTCCGCTCCGTCGCAACATTAACGTTTTCGCCATATAGAACGATATCTTTTACGCCGGAACTCGAATTGATCGTGATATTGGCGCCGGCAGTCGTACCGATGTTCAGGTTTCCTGCGCCATTGTCATCGGCATCCGCGCGGAGCGTAATGTCGCCGCTTACGGTGGAAAGACTGTTGTTTACGTTGATCGCGCCGTCGGCCTTTACCGTGATGGCCCCGCCGACGCCCGCAAATTGACCGTTAACGGTGACGTCCCCGCCTACCGCAGTACCGTTGCCGATAACAAGATTTCCACCAATGTTGTGCGGCAGAGTGGCCGAGGCCCCCAGGGTCACCGTACTGAAATTGGCGCCCGTAACATAAACATTGCCGCCTAAGGTGGTGGCAAACTGGGCTTCGTTGCCAACGGCAAGCGTTTTGCCCGATGTAATTGAGGCAACGGTAATGTCGCCGCCAGCAGTGACAATCTGGCCCTGGTTAGCAGCACCAATCGTTACGCCGCTGCCGGTCAGATTGATAGCGCCCGCTTCGCTTCGAACCACCGCATTGGCCGTACCGCCAATGGTCAATGTCCCGGTTCCGTTGGCTTCAGAATCTGCAGCAAGAGAGATCGTATTCGCCGCGCCGGTTGTCCGAACCGTGCCGTTGACGACGAGGTCGCCGTAGGAATTGATGCCAATATCTCCCGTGGACTTGTAGCTTGCGCCGCTCAGGTTGACGACCGTCGAGCCGGTAATGGCGATGGGGCCGGAAATCTCGATATTCTGAACTCCAATCGTCGAGCCGGTGATGGTGATGCCTTCGAGGTTCTGCCCGCCTACCACTGCCCCGGCGGCCACGTTGCCGCCCAGGGTTACGGCGGCGTCGGCCCCGGCGCCGGTGGCGGCGTCGAGCGTTAAGGTATCCGTTCCGCCGGCATTGAAACCGGCGATGCCTTTGGTAATTTCGATGGTGGCGGCCGCGAGTGCGCCGTTTGACGTATCGAGCCTGCGAACGCCGTCAACCAGCACCGAATCGTTTATGAGGATCGCAGCCCCCGGCGTAATGATATCGGCCGAGAGCTTTGTCGTTGCGCCGGAGCCGATTAGGGTGACGGCGGCCGAACTCTTGATGCCGTAGTCGACGCCTGGGTCGGTATCCTGAATCGTGATGCTCCCGCCTGAGGGGGCCTGGATCGTCACCGGGCTCGAGAAGAGGGCGCTATCCACGACGATGGCGTGCGTGCCCGCCGCGCTGCCGATGATGATGCCGCTGAAACCTGGCGCGAGGGCGGCCAGGTCGGCATCGTCAAGCACCAGGTTGCCAGTACCTTTAAAGCCAACATCAATGGACTTATTATCCGCGGAAGGCTGCAGATATAAATTGCCCGTGCCCTTTAGCGAGCCTGCACCGCCGGTAAAATTGATGTCATCCGCCTTGAGCGTGAGATCGCCTGCGCCGGCGTCGAAGGCGCCCAAGTTCATCGCGCCGGTCGTGCCTAAGGACACTTTCCCGGCCTTCATCGTACCGGTCTGGCTGATCGCCCCGCCGGCATTGAGCGTGAAGACGCCGTCGTTCACGTTGATATTGCCGAGGATAATGGCGTCTGTTTCAGTGACGGTCAGGTCTCTGTTGGTCGCTGTCGTGCCTAAGGTCGTATTGGCAATCAACGTCCCGATATTGGTCTTTACTTCATTGCCGCCGGTTGAGGAGGACAGATTCAAGGTCAGCGTGCCCGCAGAGATCGTGTTTACAGCATCGTTTACCCGTCCGCTGTTGATGGTGAGGTTCGTGCCGGCAAGATTTACCGCGCCGCCCAGGGTCAGGGCGCCGGTGCCCCCGGTGGTGCCGATAACGATATTAGCGGCCCCGGCTGAGATGGCGGTTATTTCCGCCGCATCGAGACTGAAGTCCCCCGCGCCGCCCGCGAGGCCGATAGTTTTCGAGGCCGTCAATGGCCTAAGCGTGAGCGTGCCCGAGGTCTGGAAGGCGTTGTTGTCGGTGTTAGCCGTTATCGCAATTTCATCGGTAGCAACGGTGATGTTGCCTGCCCCCGCGATCACATCAAAATTGCCCTGGGAATAGGAACCGGCATTGAAGCTCACATTCCTGCCGGTCAAATCAACGTTGCCGCCGACGGTCATTAATGCCGTGCTGTCGTTGCGGCCGATGGTGATGGAAGACGCCCCCGAATTTTTCAGCACCAAAAGCTCGTTCGCGTCAAGACTGAAGGCCCCCGCCCCGCCGGCGAGGCCGACCGTTGATCCCGCCGCGGAAGGCCTCAGCGTTATCGCGCCCGTCACTCCTGAAAGCCCTGTGTCTGCGATATTGTCAAAGGTCACGATATCGGTGGCCGTGATCGTCAGATCGCCCGCGGTAAAAACTGCTTTGGGACTCGCGGTAATGCTGGTGGCGCCCCCGGAGGTAATCGCTATGTTGCCCGCCCCCGCCGTCAGGTTGCCCCCGATACTCACCGTCTTGCCGCTGTTGCTGTGGTCGATGGTAATGGCTCCGCCGCCGGTTATGATCTTTGAGCCCGGGCTGGACGTGAAATTTCCGCCGCCCGCGCCCGTGCTTGAGCTTAAAAAAGACCCGCCGTTCGTAGTGATGGCCACGTTTCCAATACTGACATCACCGCCGCCGCGACTGTCCTGATCCCCAATATTGTAAAAGTTGGCCCGGAGTTCCACATTCAACATGCCGGATGTACTGGTAATGGGATTGTTCACGGCAATGTCGTCGGCGGCAAGGAGCGTCAAGGTGGCCGTCCCGCCGCCGCTCTTCACGATATCCTTGCTGACGGTAATGTCCCCGTCCTGCGTTCCCGATCCGCTTCCGAGGGTCTGGATAGTGACCGATGTCCCCCCGCTCAGGGATGTGTTGATGGAAGCCACGTCAACTTTGGAATCCTTGCCGCTGGGTGTAAAAACCCCGGCCGAATATGTCCCGTTACTTGTGCTATTAGTGATTGTAACATTGTACGGATCAATGAGCCACTCCCCGGCGCGGACAGACGCCGCGCCCACTTCCAGAATCCCCGCGCTGGAAGTCTCGACAAAACCACCCTGCGCGCCTGTAGCGCTGATTGTCCCGAAGATGCCCGCCGCTTCATCGCCCCAGACGATGACCTTCCCGCCGTCGCCCGCGCCGCCGTCGGCGCTGATGACCGCCTCGGGGCCGATATAGGCCACCCGGGCGTTCTGGACCGCCGGATTATTCCCCTGGTAATCGCCGCCGATGAGGACCGTGCCGCCGCCGGTGGCGCCTGAGGCGTCTATCGCGCCGGTCACCGCGACGGTGTCGCCAAGGACATGGATCGCGCCGCCCTGGGCCACGTCACTGGACGCATCCAATGCGCCGCTGTTGACGACCGCGCCTGCGTCCCCGCCCGTCAGGATGATCTCGCCGTTTCTTTCAATGACGCCCTTGGCTTCGATGACGCCCGTGTTGTTGACGACGTAATCAAGAACATTCGCCGCGGCCCGGCCCGTGAGGGTGACCCGGCCGCCGTTAGCCCTGATCGTTCCCGCATTCAGGACGGCGGAGGTCATTTCCGCCCCGTCGGGACCGGTGATTCTCGCGGCAAGCTTCTCATCCACGGCAAAGTTGATGAGGCCGTCGCCGGAGAAATCCATCGTCATCCGGCGACCGGAGGCCAAAACTACCTGGCCCAGGTTCGCCTGGATGTAACCGTTGTTAACCACGGAGCCGCCGGCCAGTATGGCGTATCCGCCGTTATTGACGGTTATTGTGCCCTGATTGATGACGAAGCCGTCCTGCCCGGCGCTCTGGAGGTTGTAGCGCCCGGCAAAGAAGTCGTCCCTATCCATAACCAACGAGGAAGCCATGAAGCCGGCGGTATTGATCTGGGCCTGGGAGCCGATGAGGACGCCGCCCGGGTTCATGATCCAGACCTGGCCGTTGGCGATCAACTGCCCCAGGATGCTGGAGTAGGACCCGCCCATGACCCGCTGGACGAAGATGGAGCTCCGCTGTGGCTGCAGGTATTGGTGCAGCTCGGAGACGCCTATGTTGTAACTAGGCACCTGATTGAAGACCTTGTCGGCCGTCTGGTGGAAGGTCGTGGTGTTCCCGGCCGTCTCCTGGGTGAAGCCGCTCTGGGCCGCCGCAACCTGCGGCACCGAAAGCATGACCAGCGCACCGCCTAAGCCCATGCCCATGTTCCGCAGGCGTCTGACGCTGCGATCCAGGCTGAAGGATTTGCTGCCCTTCCTTACGATCCTCAACTGCGCCCTTCTGATTTTTCTACTTAAACTGGCCATGACTAACCTCCTGTCGTACTCTATGATGGAACGTTAAGCAGTATTTTATTTATCTTATGAGTAACAAGCAGCTCTTGATGTTACCTTTCAAAACACAAGAATGAACCGGTCAAAACACCGGATTGAACCGGCGGAAAACCATTTCCAAACCGGCGTGCGCGACAAAGCGCGTCACTAACGGTATCCAAAAATTGCCATGGCCCGCGCCCTGTGGCCGGCGCCGGGAATTTCTGTCGCATTCTGTGGCTCCAATGCCCAAGCAAAACGACTTCTTAAAAATTCAAGGCTTCCTTTCCGTCGAGGAGATGGTGACGCCGGCCGCCAGATATTTAGAAGGAAAGCGCCGCCTGGACATACCAGACGCCGTTTTCCATATCCGAACTTCGCTGCGGAACCAGGCCGCCGACCGATTTCGCCCAATCCACTTTAAACCGCAGATAGGGCGAGTAGGTAAACCGGATACCTGCGCCCGCGCCCTGAAGGAGCGACTCATCAAGCGCCTGCTCGCCCCAGAGCTTGGCATTGGAGATCCAGCCCTTGCCGTAATCGTAAAAGAGGGCGAGCTGAAACGTTTCGCCAATGGTCTTGCCGCCCGCACCCAAGCGGATGTCGCTTACGCCCGGAATCGGAAACCGCAGCTCGGCGGTGGCCGCAAGGCCGCTGTCAGCGGCTCTTTCACCCTGGGCATAGCCGCGCACTGAGCCCGCTCCGCCTAAATGAAACTGCTCGGAGGATGGCAGGCGGTCACCGCTCCACTGGCTGTTCAACTGGAGCAGCAAAGAACTGCCCAATGGCAATCGCTGAATCCGGGATGCGTCTATCTCCAGCTTGCTGTAAATCACGTCGGTGTTAAGCCGGATGGTCTTGTTGTCGCCCTGATCAAGGCCGTTGAATATTTTGGCGAAGCTTTGGTAACCCTTGACGCTGATCGCATTGCTGCCGTCCAAAACGTCAACCCAGTGGAAACTGGTGCCCAGATAGGCGTGGCGGGTCCTGTCCCGGCCGACATCGAGCTTGTTAATCTCCTGGGTAACGTTTTTGGCGTCAAACCCGGTCTGTAAAAACCAGCTCCAGTTGCGGCCACGAACAATCGGATAACTGAACCAGACGCCGCCGCCGTCGGACTTGCCGCCGGCTTTGAGGGCCTTTAAGTCACCGATCATCTCATACTGCATCGCAGAGTAATTGACGCCGATCCTGGCGCCGCTGTAACCAATGGGCAGCGAAAATTCGCCCCGACCGTAGAACAGGCTATCCGGACCTTCGCTGCCGGTGGCTGCGCGGATGGACAGGGTTTCGCCGATACCCATCGGGCTCAAAAGATCGAAGGATAGACCGAAGCGATCCTGGGAAACGTAACGGCTGCCGAAATTGTTGTAATCGACTCCAAAACCGAAGAAGCGGTCTTCCGTGACTTCAATCACAATGTCGGACGTGGCGGGCAGTTTGCCGGGCTTAAACGTTGCCTTGACCTTAAGACCGGGAACATCCATCAAAAGCAGGAGGGCGCGCTCTACGTCGGCGGTGCGCACCGCCCCCTCGCCGCGGATGATCTTGAGGGTGTTGCGAATCAGGTCTCGGCTGTAACGCTCATTGCCCTTGATAATGATATCTCCCAGGCGACCCTCCCGAACCTTAATCTGAACCCTTCCGTCCTTGATCGTCTGCGGGGGGATATAGGCGCGGGTCAGGAAGTATCCTTCCCTTCTATAATGCATGGTGACGGCATCGGCAATCTCGGCCAGCTTCCCAACCTCGATCGTCTTGCCGATGTGCTCAGCCACCACGGCGCGCAGTTTCTCCACTGAAAATATCAAGTTGTCATCAAAGATCAGTTCCTTCAGTTGGAACCTCACCTTGCCGTCACCCAGCCGGGGAGTGCCGTCCTCCTGTATCACGATCTCCGGAAGTCTGGTCGGCTCCTGGACTGGTCGCTGCTGGAGAGACCTTTCCACCGCGCCTGGTTTCCCCTGCTGGGGAATGGCTTGGGACCAGGCTACCTGAATAAAAACAGCAAATAGAAAAATCTGGGCCAGCGCCATTGTCTTTAAAATGGGATTTTTCACCACGACCTCCTTGTATAGATAGATTGACTGTTAACTCGGACAACTTCTTAAAAAGTCAAAAGATCCCTCTCCCTTGAGGAGAGAAGCGTCTGGCGATGCTGATAATCGTCGATATATGGATATTCATATCCACCGCCCTCTTTATCGCCCCGCGCAATGTAAGGGGTTCCAAATCCTGGCTGCCAAACACCAATTATTACCTTTATCCCCATCACCCGGGGAGGGTAAATCGGACTTTTTCGAAGTTATCAAAGAGTAAGTTAATGTAAAAGACCCTGGGAATACAACTGGACTCGTTATGTGTTTGACGCACAGGCCACGCGCCTGAGTTGGCTCGATGCAACCGCTCTGGTCTTTTTCAACGGATTTACACATGTTTTTTGCCGCTGCTCGCCGCTTGGCGCGCGTCCATCTAAACATGCAGTTTTCAATAACTGCTGTTCCTGTTGAAAACCGACACGGAAAATCGCCGCTTTTGTTATTACGCAATCTCAAGAAAAATAATTAATGTCAAGTTTTTTTTACGGTCATTAACCAACGTCAAGTGCCGCAAACGGGCAACTGTGGCAATAAACATTGCTGTTTAGACCTTCGTAGTGAAAATTTCACACTGCCGCACAATTGCCGGCTTAGCATGTAAAAAGGCAAAAGCCCCTCTCGCTTGAAGTTCGTCATGTCTCGACGATATTTACAGCAAGGATTTCCTGCGCCTGAACCTTGTAAAGCCAAACCATGTTAAGAAGCACCACCGCCACTTCGTTATGGTTCTCGCCGAAAAGCCGTTTTCTCATGGCCAGCGCCTCGCGAAAGCATTCCTCCGCAAGATTGAAGCGGCGAGCAATAAGAAAGGCCATTCCAACATTGTTGTACGCGGTGGCCTTTTCCCGGGCGTCCTTCTTGTACTTTTTATCAACGTAATCGAGAAGCTCCTGGCCTGCTTCCAGGGCGTCGTCAAGCTTGCGTTCATTGATCAAGGCAAGCAGGCGGCCATTCTTTTCGTGCCAGGAAATATCATTGGCTGGGAGGTCTGCATTATTCATGTCACAAATTTCCCGCTTAAGTGTAACAATGTGAGACTGCCAGATCCCGCCAAGGGAGAGCGGGCCTTCCCGGCTTGTGCTGATACCACAATGAGCCGCCGCCACGCAAGACCGAATCCTTGCCCTTGCCGTCAATCATTTACGGCTGTGTAAAGGGTCATTGAAACGTAAGACTCGGTACGGCCGCCGGAGGAAAAGCCGAGCGTTTATGAATTACCGTTTTTTCGACTGATACGCTACCGGCATCAATTATTGCCTTGACTTAAAATTCATAAATGGGCTAGTAAGCCTTCCGTATCAGTGTTATTTCTGCTTTATCAGACCGGAAAGGAGTGTTCATGTCTAAATTTGAGTCCACCCATTTGAGAAACGTCGCCCTGGTAGGGCATGGCAGTACGGGAAAAACATCGCTGGCCGAAGCCTTTCTTTTTCTTACCGGCAAGAATGACCGCCTGGGCCGGGTCGATGACGGATCAGCAGCAATGGATTTTGAGCCCGAGGAACAGAAGAGACGCATATCCATATCGGCCGCAGCCAACTTCGTGGAATGGGATAAACACAAAATCAATATCATTGACACGCCGGGGGATTTGAATTTTTCCTTTGATACTAAAAACTGCCTCCGGGTGGTGGATGGCGCGCTTATTTTGGTCGATGCCGTTTCCGGAGTCGAGTTTCAGACGGAAAAGGTATGGAGCTACGCTGATGAATTCCAGCTTCCCCGCATTTTATATATTAACCGGATGGACCGGGAGCGCGCCAATTTTGACACGGCTCTGGCCAGCATCAGGAAAAACTTTGACGCCAAGATTTCCGTGCTTAATCTGCCGATCGGAAGGGAAGCGTCGTTTAAAGGCATAATTGACCTGCTGGAAAAGAAAGCCTATATTTTTGAAGACTTCAAAAGCGCGCCCAAAAAGATTGATATTCCGGGGGATATGCTTGCCGAGTGCGAAAAATACAGGGAAATACTCGTGGAGGATATTGCCGAGGCAGATGAAGAACTCATGGATCGTTACTTAAGCGACGGCGAACTTTCCCTGGAAGATCTCAAGAAAGGGCTGCGGGCGGCGGTAATAAAAGGAGCGCTGGTGCCGGTCGCTTGCGGCTCGGCAACTAAAGGTATCGGCATTTCAACTCTCCTTGACCTGATCGTCAATACCCTCCCCTCGCCGGTTGACCGTGGCGAAATTTGTGGTTTGAAAGACGACAAGGAAGAAAGGCGCCTCCCGACGGAAAGCGCCCCCTTTTCCGCCCTGGTTTTTAAAACCATAGCCGACCCCTATGCGGGACGGCTGACATTATTTCGAGTCTATTCCGGCAGTATCAGGCCGGATGGGAGTTTTTATAACTCATCGCGTAAAATAACCGAGAGATTCGGCAACGTCTTCTATCTCGAGGGCAAGGGCCAGAAACCGACGGATCAACTGATTCCGGGCGATATTGCCGCGGTTGCAAAATTAAAGGAAACAACCACCGGCGACAGCCTTTGTCAGGAGAAAACGCCAATCATCTTTCCGCGACTGACCGCGCCGCCGCCGATCATGTCTTTTGCCGTGGAGGCAAAAGTCCGTGGCGACGAGGATAAAATCGTCTCATCCATCCAACGACTGATCGAGGAGGACCCCACCCTCTCCCTGCAACGGGGAACCCAGACCAAGGAGATAATTTTCTCCGGAATGGGCCAGGTTCACATTGAAGTTGTCGTCGAAAAGATCAAGCGAAAATTCGGCGTGGAAATGATCCTGAAAACACCCAAGGTGCCCTATCTGGAAACAATCAAGGGCAAGACAAATGTCCACAACAAGTACAAGAAGCAATCCGGCGGCCGCGGCCAGTTTGGCGATGTATGGCTGGATATTGAACCCCTGCCCCGGGGTGGCGGTTTTGAGTTTGTCGATAAGATTGTGGGCGGCGTTATCCCCCAGCAGTATCGGCCGGCCGTGGAAAAAGGAATTGTCGAGGCCATGGAGGAGGGTGTTCTGGCGGGCTATCCCGTGGTCGATGTAAAGGTTGCGCTCGTCGATGGCTCGTACCACACGGTAGATTCCTCGGAAATGGCCTTCAAAATAGCGGGCTCCATGGCCTTCAAAAAAGGGGTGATGGATTGCCAGCCCACTATTTTGGAGCCAATCGTTATTGTTGATATTGAAGTTCCGGAAGAGAACATGGGCGATGTTATCGGCGATTTGAACAGTCGGCGCGGCCGGATCATGGGGATGGACAGCCGGGGAACCACCCAGATCATCAAGGGCCAGGCCCCGCTGGCCGAGCTCTTGAAATACGCTCTCGACCTGCGCTCCATGACCAGCGGACGGGGGAACTTCACCTATACCCACTCGCACTATGAAGAGGTGCCGCCCTTTATTGCCGAGAAGATCATCGCCGAGTCTAAAAAGGAAGAATCGTGACCATAACCGCCGGGATAATAACGGTAAGCGACCGGGGAGCGCGGGGCGAGAGGGAAGATTTGAGCGGGGCTGCAATCGCCAGACTCCTTGCAACCTCATCCGCCCGCGTGGACGCTGTGGCGATTGTGCCCGATGAAAAGAATTCGATCCGGGCGCTCTTAATGGAATTTGCGGATCAGAAGGGCCTGGATTTGATATTAACCACCGGCGGCACCGGGCTCAGTCCGCGGGATGTGACGCCGGAGGCGACGAGAGAGGTAATAGAAAGAGAAATTCCAGGCCTCACCGAAATGGTAAGGAGAGAGGGCGCGCGGAAAACTCCCTTCGCCGCCCTTTCCCGCGCCGTGGCCGGTATCAGGGGCAGGTCGCTGATCATCAACCTGCCGGGAAGCCCGGTTGCCGTAAAAGAAAACCTCGAAGTATTGCTGCCCCTGCTCAACCACGCCATCGAAAAGATCCAGGGCGATCAGAGGGATTGCGCCCGACCTGACGGCTAACTGCCTGAAATAAAGCTAATCATACGTCACAGCCTTGGGCTTGCCGACCCGCCCTTCGGTCTCCAGGGAAGCGTCAATCGCACTGGCGCGCAGCTCCCGCCTGAGCTCCCGGATGGTATTGTTCTGTTTGGCGATGGTGCGGTTAAGACGGAACCTCTCCACAATGCCCAATAACCCGGTTGTGATCACGCCCGCCAGGAAGCTTACAAAAATGAGCATGTAAATGGGGGTTTTGATGTCCAGAAATTCATAGTATTTCAATTCCACCTGAGCGTCATTGGCAATGGAAAAAGATATGATGAAGAGCAAAAAAAGCACCAGAATAACAGTGTAGATTATTTTCATTATGTAGCCTCCTTCGCACCGGGAACCGCGGAAATTTACCGAAAAACGCAATCGTTCATGGATGTTTCTTTAATCTGGAAAAATACGGGAGCAGCCGATTCCTCAGTCTGCCCAAATCCTCCGAAACAACGCGAACATCTCCCAGCATGGGCATGAAGTTGGTGTCCCCAATCCACCGGGGCACGATGTGGATATGCAAATGATCCGCGACGCCGGCGCCGGCGGCCTTCCCCAGGTTCATTCCGATGTTGAAACCCTCCGGTTGGAGTTCCTGTTTCAAAATGGCGACTGATTCGGCCACAAGATCAAACATCTCCAACCTTTCCGCAGCCGACAATTCTTCCGGCTTGGCTGTGTGCCGGTTGGGCACCACCAGCAGGTGTCCGCCTGAGTAGGGGTAGAGATTCATGATCACGAAGCAGATTTCCCCCCGGTGAAGGATGAGATCCGTCTTCATGATCAAATCGGGACAAAAAATACAACCTTGAAGTTTCTCGCCCTTAATAAATGCTTCCCGCCAGGGAGCGTACAGGGATTCCATATTCCTTAACCAGCCTGCCTCATGTTTTGAGGGTCGTATTATAGCCATGAGGCTCTGAAATTCAAGTTATAATTTTTACGGCGCTGCAAAAAACAAATAAGATCTGTTTCCCTTGGCGAAAATTGGTTGGCATGAGGGAAACGCTCCCCGCGGCCTCATACCCGCGCCGGCGGGAATGACAGAATGCGAGGCTTTTTGGCATATTCTGAAATCGGCAATCTTTACACCATCAGTTTGACTTTGAGATTCTTTCGTCGTAGTATTTGACGGAAGCGCAAAAGGGGGCATAAATGACCGCCGAAGAACAAATTCCAGCCCGGATCGAAGAGCTTAGAGCCCTCATCGAGGAGCACAACAAACGCTACTATCAGCTCGACGACCCGCATATTACGGATGCCGAATATGACCGGCTTATGCAGGAGCTGGTCAGCCTGGAAGAGGCTTACCCGGCGTTTAAAACGAAGGCCTCGCCTACGGCGCAAGTCGGCGCTGCTCCGGCGAAAACATTCACCGCCGCCGCTCATCTTTCACCGATGTTAAGCCTCGATAACGCCTTCTCGGAAGCCCAGATCAGCGATTTTCACGAACGACTGAAGCGGATGTTCGAGATCAATGACGCCATCGACTACGTGGTTGAGCCCAAACTCGACGGGCTGGGAATCAACCTGATTTACAGGCAAGGAGAATTGGAGCTGGGTTTGACCCGCGGCGACGGTTTACGCGGGGAGGATGTGACGGCGAATCTGAAAACTATTGCCGCGCTGCCGCGGCGCCTGGAGCAGCAACGCGATTTTCCGGCAGAGCTGGAAATCCGCGGCGAGGTCATCATTTTCAAGGAAGACTTCCGTAAGCTAAACGAAACGCGACTCCAGCAAGGCGAGCCGCCCTTCGCCAATCCCCGCAATGCCGCCGCCGGCTCACTCAGGCAGTTGGACGCGGCCGTTACGGCCAGACGGCCCCTCGATATCTTTTTTTACGCCCTGGGTTCAAATTCGGCCAACAGCTTCCCGGATCAGTGGAGCATCCTGCAGGCGCTGGCCGGCTGGGGCTTCAAGGTCAATCCGCTAGTGCGCAGGGTTCAGGGCATCAAGGGCTGCATCGAATTTTACCGGGAATTAAACGAGCTGCGTCCCACCCTGCCGTATGAAATTGACGGCATGGTAATTAAGGTTTGCTCCCTTGACCTGCAGCGACGAATCGGCAACCTCTCCCGGGCGCCCCGCTGGGCGCTGGCTTGCAAGTTCGCCGCCCAGCAGGAAAAAACAAAATTGGAAGGGATAAATGTCCAGGTGGGCCGCACCGGCATTTTAACCCCGGTGGCCATCCTCAAGCCGGTCGGAGTGGGCGGCGTGGTGGTCAGCCGGGCGAGCCTTCATAATGAAGAGGAAATCCGGCGCAAGGATATCCGGATTGGCGACTGGGTCTTGCTGCAACGGGCGGGCGATGTAATCCCAGAAGTAGTGCAATCACTGGCAAACCTGCGCGACGGCAGCGAAATCCCCTTTGCCATGCCGGATCACTGCCCCGAATGCGGCAGCGCCGTAATACGGCTGGAAGAGGAGGCCGCCCACCGCTGCATCAACTTTTCCTGCCCCGCCCAGGTAAGGGAAAGACTTATCCACTTTGCATCGCGTAATGGGATGGATATCGACGGCTTAGGCGAGGGGCTGATTACCCGGTTGGTCGAAAGCAAGCTCATCGGCAATCCGGGAGACATCTACTTTTTGACCCGGGAACAACTGACTAGACTCGACAGGATGGGTAGCAAATCCGCCCGGAATCTCATCGACGCCATTAATCGGTCAAAAAATCCGCCCCTGAACAAGTTTTTATACGCTCTGGGCATCCACCATATTGGTCAGCAGTATTCCCTGGTCCTGGCGCGGCATTTTCCAACTGTATCTGAATTAATGATGGCAACGCACAATGATTTGATATCCCTCCGGGGGATCGGCCCGGAAGCGGCCAAAGCGGTCGTATCTTTTTTTCAGGAGCCGCTGAATCGCCGGATGCTGGAAAAACTGGCCCAAGCCGGCGTCGTTGCGCTTGCCCTGCCGGCGCCTGCCCCCGCCGGCGCCTCGCTTACCGGCAAAAATATCCTTTTTACCGGAACCATGGAAAAACTTACCCGCCCCCAGGCAAAGATTCTGGTGGAGAAGGCGGGCGGAATGGTGAAGGAATCGGTTTCCAGGAATATCGATTATCTGATTGCCGCGGCAAATCCCGGCTCCAAGTTACAGCAGGCGCGATCCCTGGGGATAACGGTCCTGAGCGAAGACGATTTTTTGAAGCTGGTTGGAGAAAAAAATTGAAATCGGTACATGTTTACATCAGCGGTCGCGTTCAGGGTGTTTTTTTTCGCGCCAGCGCCCAAAGAAAAGCGCAGCAGCTAGACCTTGCCGGCTGGGTACAAAACACCCCTGACGGCCGGGTTGAGGCGTATTTCGAAGGTGACGACTCCAAGATCGACGAGATGCTTGACTGGTGCCGCAGGGGGCCTCCTGCTGCGGTCGTCGTCAATGTCGAATACCGCGAGGAGCAGTACCGCGGCAGATTCAGCGATTTTTCGATCAGGCAGGGGTGATCGTCAACAACCGCGGCATTCCTCTATCGCCCTGGCAAACCCCGTAAGCGACCGGGTGATTGTTTCATCGGCTACGCAATAGGCGATCCGGAAGTGACCCGGCCCGCCAAAACCACTTCCCGGCACCGCCAAAATCAGGTGTTTTTGCAAAATCCGGACAAACTCGACATCATCAGCGATGGGCGATTGGGCAAAGAGATAAAAGGCGCCTTCGGGAATCTGGAAGCGGTAGCCCATCTCCCCAAGCCCGCGGCAGAGGAGATCCCTTTTGCGGCGGTATTCGGAAACATCAACGGTCACCCCCTGAAGCGAGGCAACCAGGCGTTGCATCAGGGCCGGGGCGTTGACAAACCCCAAAATCCGGTTGCAAAGGATCAGGCCGCCCATAACCGCCTCCCGGTCACTCAAGTCAGGATTAATGGCGATATAGCCGATCCGCTCCCCGGGCAGGGAAAGGCTTTTGGAGTAGGATGATACGATGATGCTGTTACGATAGAGCTTAAGAATTCCCGGTATCGTCACATCGTAGGAGATGTCCCGGTAGGGTTCGTCGGAAACCAGATAGATGTCGGTCTCGTAATGGCGCCCCTTTTCAGCAAGCAATGCAGCAAGAAGCTTAAGCGAGGTCTCATCGTAAACGCGACCGGTGGGGTTGTTGGGCGAGTTTATGAGGACAACCTTGGTGCGGGGGCCAATGGCCCGGGCAATGGCTTCTAAATCAAGCGAGAAGTCTTCGTTAGTCTTAACCAGCCTCGTTTCGCCACCGGCGTTATCCACATAAAAGCGATATTCAACAAAATAAGGCGCAGGAATTACAACCTCGTCTCCCGGATCAAGCAGCGTTTTCAAGACGACATTCAAAGCGCCGCCCGCCCCGCAGGTCATCACAACATCTTCCCCGGAGAGCGTTACTCCATTCTGGAGGCCGATTTGGAGGGCCAGTGCCGCCCGCGTTTCCGGGTATCCGGCGTTGGGCATGTAGGCATGCATCCCGGGCGATTTTTCGTCAATGATCCGTTGCAGTTGTTCTTTTACTTGCGGCGGGGGTTCGACATTGGGATTCCCCAGGCTGAAATCAAAGACATTCCGGGCACCATGGATCTTCTTGAGATTGATCCCCTCTTCAAACATCTTCCTGATCCAGGATGATTTCGTTAACGTATCGGCGATTTTTTTGGCGACGGCCATATGCTCCTCACTTTTTTATAATCAAATTTACTTACCCAGGCTTTTTTGATCTTCATCTAGCACGGACTCTTCAACTGGTCAACAGCCGTAAAAGGAGCGGCAGCCAAAGCCCTCACCCAAAGAGCAATCGCGGCAGCCAAAGCGCAAACTCTGGAAAGAAAAAAAGCAGCGCAAGCCCAATTAGCTGAAGAATCATAAAATCAAACATCCCGCGGTAGATATCCGCTAATTCCCACTGGGGCGCGACCGCCTTTAGATAATAAGCCGCCATCGCCACCGGCGGGGAGAGAAAGGCGGTTTGCAGGTTAACCGCAACCAGGGTGGTAAACCAAACAAGATCCAGTTGCAGCTCCTGAACCACCGGCAGGAAAATAGGAAGAAAAATAAAGACTATTGCCGGCCATTCCAGGGGCCAGCCCAAAATGAAGATGACGAGCATCACCAGGGCCACCATCGCCAACGGCGGTATCTCCAGGCTCAGCAGCGCGTTGGCGATCATGCTGCTCGTGCCCAGACGGGTGAAAACCGCTCCATAAATGTTCGAAGCCATCCCCAAAAAAAGGATCATGCTTGAGGTCTGCAGCGATTTTAAGAGGGCGTCTTTGAAAATCGCCCAGGAAAGCCTGCGATAACAGAGGGTAAGAATGATTGCGCCAGAAGATGCCATGGCGGCGGCCTCCGTCGGGGTGGCCAGGCCCATGATAATGCTTCCCAGGGCGGCAAAAATGATGAATGCCATCGGCAGAATTCCGGAAAGGAATTCCTTGAGGATCATGGCCTTGGAAGCGAGCCGTTCTTCCCTGGGTAAAGGCGGCCCCAGGTTTGGCCAAATCTGGCACTTGATCATCGTGTAGCCGATATACAAACCGGCCAGGATGAGGCCGGGAACAATGGCCGCCGCGAATAGTTTTATCACTGAAACCCCGGCCACCGGCCCCATTACCACCAGCATCACGCTGGGCGGTATGAGAATGCCCAGGGTTCCGCCCGCGGTTATTGTTCCCGCCGAAAGCCTTGGATCGTACTTGCTTTTGGTCATCGCCGGGGCCGCCATGATGCCGATGACGGTAACCGAAGCGCCGATGATGCCGGTCGCGGTGGCAAAAATGGTGGCGGTGAGCAGAACCCCCAGGTAAAGCGATCCCTTAAGCCCGCCTAACATCAACTGAAACGAAGTAAATAGCCGTTCCATCAGGCCGGCCTTCTCTAAGAGATGGCCCATGAAAATAAAAAGCGGCACCGCGGCCAGCGTCTCCTCCTTCATCACCCCCAGGGTCTGGAGCACCATCAGGTCAAAAACGCGGGGGCCAAATCCGATATAACCGAATATTACCGATAGGATGATCAGCGTAAAGGCAATGGGGAACCCCACAAAAATCCCAATCAGAAGCGCCGCAAGAAACAGAAGACCCAGATACTCAGGACTCATTGGCGGCCCCTGGCTAAAAATGTTTTAAGGCTTTTTAGAAACTCGGAAAAACCCTGGATCAACAGCATCAGTGCTGTGAGCGGCACCACCGTTTTGAAGGGATAGAGGGGTGGACGCCAGGGGCTATAGTCTGATCGCTCTAAAATCAACCAGGAATGAATGGCATTATCGAGCCCGGCAATGAAGAAAAATAACATCCCCGGGAAAAACAAAAAGAGATAGCAGCACATGTTCACCAGGGCCTTTGTTCGATCCTGCCAGCGATAATAAAAAATATCGGTACGGATATGCCCGTCCTGTCGCAGGGTATAGGCGGCGCCCAGCATAAAAAGGCTGCCGTAGAGCATGTAAGCCAGGTCGTAGGCCCAGATGGTAGGAGCGTTAAAAAGATAACGGGCGACAACCTCATAGGTAAGGCCAAAAACGAGGGGAACCATGAGCCAGCATATTACAGCGCCCGCCTTTTCAGCGGCGGCATCAATTACGCTTGCCACTTTAGCTAATGTTTCAGGGAATTGTTTCATAATAACTCTCAGACTCTATGCCCCTTGTCCGCCTTGGCAACAGGCAAAACCGTCGCTTATTACGAGTTAATCATGTTTGAGACTCTCGTAAAAAGTCGTGAAACCTCACATTTTGTCATTCCAGCGCCGGCGGGAACGACGCCTTTGCCACTTTTTGCTAAGCCTTCATGCTTTACGGCTTAGTAAAAACTCCGGATTCCCCTCCAGCGAGGGCAGGGTAATCCGGAGTCAGCGCGCCTCACCAGGCAAATTAACTCGTCACCGAGAACTCGAATACTAACCCTCTGTTCAAGGTTTGACGACCCTGTAAGGGTTTACGCCTTTCCAGTAATGATCGGCAATCGAATCAAAAGGCGGATGATAGATCAATCGGAAGGGGACCACCCGGCCCGCCCACGAACGCTGCGATGCCAGAACCCTGGCAAAAAACGGATTTTCCTTGGCGCGTCTTTCGGCCACCCTATCCCAGGCTTTAAGCATTTCCAAGAGCATCTCCCGGGGCGTTTCCACCACGGTCACCCCGTGCCTGGTTACCATCGTTTCCAAATCTTTGGAGTTCTGGTCGATCTGCTTTAAGGCAAACAGCAGGGTGTCAGCCATACAGGCCCCGCGTATTATTTCCTTGAGATCGGCCGGCAGTTCATCCCATTTCTTTTTATTTACCAGAAGCTCCATGAACCCCGTTGGCTGGTGGATGCTGGGCATGTGGTAAAACTTGCGAACGGTGTGCAGACCGATGGAAAGATCAGCGCTGGGGCTGTGATATTCCGCGCCGTCAATGACGCCTCTTTCGAGCGCGGGCACAATCTCGCCGCCCGGCACAGTGACAACTGACATCCCCAATTCCCGGAATACTTCCGCGGCCATTCCGGCGGCGCGGAACTTGATGCCTTTGAATTCCGCTACCGATTTCATTGGTTTCCTGAACCATCCCAGGGGTTCCGGCGGGTCACCGGCCGTAGGCAGGGCGATTACGTCATATTTTAATTCTTTCTGCAGCAAATCATTGTAAAGGTCAAGTCCGCCGCCCAGATACACCCAGCTCATGAAATCTTCCCGCTCCATCCCGAAGGGACCGCCGCCGGCCGTGCTGTACAAGGCCATGGCGGGATGCTTCCCAACCCAGTAACCGGGCCAGCCATGACCGGCATCGATTACCCCCTTGTTGACCGCGTCCAGGACTTCAAAGGCGGGAACGATGGCGCCGGCAGGCAGCAGTTCAATCTTGAGCCTTCCGCCGGACATGGCCTCCAGCTTCGCCACCAGATCCTTGGGATTGACGTGCTCATAAGCGCCCGCCGCCCAGGTGCTCTGCATCTTCCAGGTGTAAACCTTTGGTTGCGCCTGAAGAGAGGTTGCCAAAAACAGGCATATAAATACCGCCGCAACAAAAACATACCATCTACCCTTGAACATTGTCGAGCCTCCTTTATAAAATATGTCCGCTTGATGTTCCGATATCATCGGCGGATTTGCGTAGCGTTTATTATTTTCCGCCCGGTTTGTCAATCTATTGCCGCTGTCGGGAGTTACGATTCAGCTTCGAGCGGCGGCGCTTAAAACAAGAGCGATAAAGCGGTGTCGCCTCTGGCTGAAGCGGCCGCGGGCGCAAGGCCGGCGGCTGCCGGGCAGGGGCATTTTCGGCGCCCGCCGGCAAATTTGTTCCACCCCAATACTGCCTAAACACTTGTAACTTAAATAATTACGGATTGCCTGCTATTCCCTTTGACGGCGGATATGCTTTTTGCTATAGCCCACCCGTAAAATTACTAAAAACAGCCGCTTTTCCAGGAAAACAAGGCGGCGGGAGGATATATTTGGAGAAGAAGCGAATTTTAAGCGGGATGCGTCCTACCGGCAAACTCCACCTGGGAAATCTTCATGGCGCCCTCGGCAACTGGATTGAACTTCAGAATAATGGGCAATACGAGTGCTTTTATTTTGTGGCCGATTGGCACGCCTTAACAACTGATTACAACAATACCCAAAGTCTTAGGGAAAATACGACGGATATGCTTGTTGATTGGCTTAGCTTAGGCCTTGATCCAAACAAAAGCACGCTCTTCATCCAGTCTTCTATTAAAGAACACGCCGAGCTCTTCGTCCTTTTATCCATGATTACCCCTATTTCCTGGCTGGAGAGAAATCCCACCTATAAGGAACTGGAAGCCGAGCTGACGGAGAAGGATCTGGGAACCTTCGGATTTCTGGGTTACCCGGTGCTTCAGGCGGCGGATATAATCATTTACCGGGCCAATGGCGTCCCGGTGGGGGTGGATCAGTTGCCTCACGTGGAGCTGACGCGCGAGATCGCCCGCCGCTTCAACTATCTCTACGGCGATGTTTTTCCGATACCGGATCCCCTGCTTACCGGCGTGCCCAAGCTCCTGGGCATCGACGGGCGCAAAATGAGCAAATCATTTAATAATTCAATATATTTAGGAGATCGTGGCGATGAACTGAACGCCAAGGTTGCCTCCATGTTTACCGATCCCCAGCGGATGCGAAGAAAGGACCCGGGGCGACCGGAGGTCTGCAACGTATTTTCTTTTCATGAGCTATATTCGCTGTCGGAGACAACCAGGGAAATCGCGGAGCAATGCCGCCGCGCGGGCATCGGCTGTACCGACTGCAAGAAGGCGCTGGCTCGACGGCTGGGCGAAGCGCTTTTGCCAGTCCATGAGCGCCAGGATTATTATAGGCAACATCTGGAAGAGATAAGCGATCTGATAGCAGCGGGCGACAGGAAGGCCGCGGCTATTGCCGGGGAAACCATGACAGCGGTAAGAGACGCCATACGGATTTCAAAATAAACCAAAACATTCCGATGGAAACAACTATCGCAGAAGAGAGACCAGACGACACCGGCGCAATAATAACGACGGGCTACGAAGTCAGGCTCGATATCTTCCAGGGCCCCCTCGATCTGCTTTTATATCTCATCAAAAAAAATGAGATTGACATCTACAATATACCAATAACCATCATCACTGAGCAATATATTGAATATCTGCACAAGCTCCAATCGCTGAACCTCGATCTGGCCGGTGAGTATCTGGTTTTGGCCGCGACGTTAATACATATAAAATCCAGGATGCTCTTACCGCTGGAGCCGCTTCCGGGAGAAGAAGAGGAGGACCCGCGCCGTGAGCTGGTAGAACAGTTGATTGAATATCAGGTGTTCAAGGAAGCTCTTTTGGAGCTAGATAAGCGTCCTTTACTGGAGCGGGACGTTTTCAAGCGCGGCTGCTTGATTGAGGACAACTTACCGCTGCCGGTTGAAGATGAGGCGCTGGAAGTCAGCCTCTTTGATCTGCTGCAAGCATTTAAGAAGATTGCCGCTTCCTGGGACAAAAAAGAAGTGATGGAGATAGACCGGGAAAAGATAACGCTCGCGGCAAAAATGAATGAAGTCCTGACGCTGTTATTGAAGCGAGACGGAGTGAGCATGGATGAGCTCCTGATTCAAGGCATCGGCAAATCACAGATTTTGTACACCTTCCTGGCCCTGCTGGAGCTTGCAAAGATGAGGCTGATAAAGATATATCAGGCGGAGACTTTCGGTAAAATCAGAATTTTTGCAACGACGGCATAGCCCATGGAAAACATCAAGGCCATCATTGAAGCCATGATTTTCAGCTCTGACCAGCCCCTGGCGTTCGATAAAATTCAAGATGCCCTGCCGGAGGCGACAAGGGCAGAGATTACGGGCGTAATTGATTCACTGAATAATGACTATCGGCAACGGGAACGCGGGATCGTCCTTATGACAATTGCCGGCGGCTATCAGTTTAGAACCAGGGAGGACCTGGCCCCCTGGGTAAAAAAGATCAAATCCTGCAGGCCGGCGTCCTTGACTCCGGCAGCTCTCGAAACTCTGGCAATTGTGGCCTATCGGCAGCCGATCGTCAGGGCGGAAATTGAAAGGTTGCGGGGAGTGGATGTCGCGGCTCCTCTTAAAACTCTTCTGGAAAAAAAACTGGTCAAGATTCTTGGCAGGAAGGATGCTCCCGGAAAACCCATCATCTATGGGACAACTAAACGTTTCCTCGAAGTTTTTGGGTTGGAAGACCTGTCGGAAATGCCTACCTTGAGAGAACTCAGAGATATTGATGGCTGACCCCTTGTCGTCAGGGATGGAAAATGGGAGAAAGACTGCAGAAGATATTGTCCCAAGCGGGAGTTGCCTCCCGGCGGGCGGCGGAAGCCCTTATCCGGGAGGGGCGGGTGACCCTCAACAACGAGGTGGTTGTCAAGCTGGGCACGGTCGCCGATCCGCTCCGGGACGAAATTAGACTGGACGGCAAACTTGTCACCCGGGAAGAGACCATCCTCTATCTGATGCTCAATAAACCGGCAGGTTACGTAACTACCATGAGTGATCCTCAAGGGAGGCCTATTGTCACGGATCTCCTGGTTGGCGTGAAGCACCGGGTTTACCCGGTAGGCAGGCTGGACTACGATTCCGAGGGTCTCCTGCTTTTTACCAACGACGGAACCATGGCTCACCGATTGATGCATCCCAGTTACCAAGTGCCCCGAACCTACCGGGTTAAGCTCCGGGGGGTCATTGCGGACAAGGACCTAAGGGCAATAGCCGATGGCCTCCTGCTGGATGATGGCCCCTTTAAGCCGCTCAATATGACGGTGGAAAAGGTAAACAGAAAAAGCACATGGCTCTTGATTACCATCCACGAGGGCCGCAGCAGGATCATCAGGAGGGTCTTTGAAAAATTTAACTATTTTGTCTTACGCCTGATCAGAATTCGCTTTGGCCGCCTGGAGCTGGGAGATCTTCCCGTTGGCAGATACCGCTATTTGAAAAAGGCCGAGCTGCTGATGCCGCAACCTTGCAATGAATAAAAATGCCTTGACATAAAATTAAAATTGGAAGATAAACCGCAACAATCACTCAAAGAAGGGGCTGCTTTGCAGCAAGAAGTGTTTATATTTAACAGGAGGGTCATATGAATAAGTCTGAGCTCATTTCTGCCTTGAGAAAAAAGGAATGTCTTTCGGAGAAGGCCTCTGATGAAATCGTGAATCACGTTTTCAAGATCTTCACCGAGGAACTTAAAAATGACGGTCGGATTGAGATCCGTGGCTTGGGCAGTTTTGTTGTTCGAAAATACGGCGCTTACACCGGTAGAAACCCAAAATCCGGCAAGAAAATAGCGGTCGCCCCCAAGAGTTTGCCTTTTTTTAAGGCTGGCAAAGTGCTCAGAGAAATGGTGGATGGCAAGAAGTAAGGAAAAAAACTCCCGCAAAATATGGGCCTAAAAGAAGGCGGAGCAGCTCTGCCTTTACGCACCTTGCGGGAGTTTGCTTTTGTCGTTTCCAGTGACGATCAGCTAACGCTCAGAAGATAATTCCCTCCTCGCGAAAACTGAAGTGCCGGTTTTCGCCTACGATAATATGGTCATTGACCTCAATATTCAACGCGCGTGCTGTCTCCCTGATGCTTTTGGTTAAATTGATATCCGCCGCCGAAGGCCGCACCTCGCCGGACGGATGGTTGTGCGCCAGAATAAGAGCGCTGGCCTTTTTTAAGAGCGCGCCTTCAAGTATTTTGCGCGGATAGACCACCGCCTGGTTTACAATGCCCTCCTGAACGGTTTCAATATCGATTATTCTGTTCTGGGCATCCAGATAAATCACGCTGAACCGCTCGTCTTTGAGGCCCCCCCATGCAACTTTACAGTAATCGAGCAGCTCCCGAGAGTTGCTGATTTGCACCTTCTGCCTGGCCTTTTCTCCCAAGTAAATAACAGAGATATCCTTAAGGAGCTTGATCAGAATTGCGGAGCTTACGCCCAGTCCAAGCGTATTTTCGAGTTCCTTGATATCGGCATCAAGTATGCCCTTGAAGTTATGATACCTCGAGAAAAGCTCCTTCGCCAACGGTTTTACATCCTTCCGGGGTATGGCATAGGAAAGCAGGAGCTCCATCACCTCGTAATTGCGCATGCCGCTGCAGCCCGCCGCCAGGTATCTTTCCTTCAGGCGCCGACGATGGCCGGAATAAGAAGGGATTTGATCGTTCATCAGCCCTCTTTATGAACCTTGCAGGTGGATATCTTCAAAATTTCATAGAGTCCGCAGAATGATACCGCCGCCGTTACCAACGGTATGAGGGCGACCAGACCCCACCAGCTTTCATAGTAAATCCCCGCCGCGGCTATTGCCGTGCCTATTATCGCCCTGATTATACGATCGGCTCCTCCAATGTTGCATTTCATGGCCAGTCCCTCCTTGTTGTCTGTTAAATTCAGCTATTTAGTTTTGACGGCTTCACAGAGAATCAACAGCCCCCTCCCCCTTTGAGTGGCGGCAGTCAAAAAAGGGCGATAAATCAGTTTTGTGGCTCTATATCCGGGTTGTTGCGGTTGTCCGGTTTAATGCCGGGCCAGCGTCAGCGTTTTAATGGATAGCGACCCCAGAGCTCCGGTCAATGCCGCCAGAGCGGCGATAAAAAAACCGATCCGGTAGGTTCCGGTTAAATCAGCCAGATAGCCTGCCATGGCCGGCCCCATGATTTGACCGATACCAAATAGCACGGTTATCATCCCCAATCCGGCCGGAGCAAGCCGGGCGCCGACAAGATCGCCGGTTGCCGCCGCGATAATCGCCGGAGTGGCAAAAGATGTTATCCCAAAGATGATCGCCGTTGACCAGTAATAAATGGGTGACTGCCCCAGGGCAAAAATGGCGAAACAGATTCCCTGAAGCCCAAAGACCATAAACAGACCCCTTCTGCGGCCCAGCAGGTCCGAAATGTTTCCCCAGACAAAGCCGCTGAAAATACCCAGCAGGCCGGCTATGGACCAGAGGTAGCCGGCGGTTTTCTCGGCCAGCCCCGCTTCACGGATGAGATAGACGGAAAAGAAGTTGACCATGATGATATAGGAAAATCCGAAGAGGAAATACAAGAAGGCAAGCCGCCAGACTTCCCGGTTGCGATAGATCAGGCCCCAGGTGAAGGGTGAAGCGGCGGTTTTTTGGGCATCCTGCCCGTGGCTGCTTATGGTTGCTCCTACCGGCTGCAAGCCCTTCTGGGAAGGCGAGTTTCTAAGAAAAATAAAAGCAACCAACCCGATAAAGACAACCGCCCCCCCCAGAAAATGCCAGCTCCAGCGCCAGCCATCCTGAAGGTATGAGTTGTTTATCAAGGGCACGATAATGCCGGCGCCGGCAATGCCAATTCCTGATCCGCCAACGGCCAGCCCCGCCGCCATCCCGCGGCGTCGGGGGGAAAACCAGGAAGAAATAAGACCCATTACCGGCACATTGCTCCCGCCGCTTCCCAGGCCGGTTATGAACCTCATCAGCATGGCCAGGGCAAGGCCCCCGGCAAAGCCCGTTAAAATCATGGCAATTCCAGCAATCATCAAAGACAGGGAAATTATGAGCCTTGGTCCATATCTGCTGGCCAGGATGCCGCCGGCCAGCGAAAATATCATGTATCCCAGGAAATTGATCGACGCGATAAATCCCATCTCGGTGTTGCTAAGCCGGAGACCTTCCATCATGTTGGGATAGATCATGGTAAAGGAAAAGCGCCCCAGACCCAGCGAACCAAGCACCACCAGGATGCTCACTGCGGCAACAATGTAACCGTAATGTGGAAGATATCCTCTCTTTTCCATAATCGTTTCCCTCATCAACTAGCGGCGGCGATTTCTGAAATCCAGAAAGATAACAAACAAAATCATGAAAATCGTTCCCAGCGTCGCCGGCAGAGCGCTTTCTTTCGGTAAAAAAGTCAAGGCAATCCCACTGGCAACGCCATAGTTTTTCATCGTCCCCAAAAGGACGACGCTAGTCAGGATATCTTTGGCGATATGAAATAAACGACCGGCAAGCTCAATTATATAACCAAGCAGAAAGGTGCTGGCAAAGGCGATCAGCGCCACTGACAGAAGCGTCATGGAGAAATTCTGCAGGATGTCCCGATTAGCTCCCACCGAAGAGTAGAGTACCAGAAAGAAGGACCAGTTCGTTATCAGGCCCTTTAGCGGTTCGAGCTTCAGATTCCATCCTTTGAGGATCAGCAGGCGCGAAAGGATCAGCGGCAGCGCCACCAGTTGCAGTACTATCATAATGAGATCATAAGTCTTAATTACGGCGGAACCGATCAAAGCGATCACCAGCAATGGCAGGAAGAACAAACCTCCCAGGTAAGCCCCGACCGTGCCGACGAGGGAATATACAGCATTTCCTCGCAGAATCAGCGAAAAGGGAATTATGGCGATAGCGGGCGGAACGGCGGCCATCAGCACAAAACCTTTCCAGAGAGTATCATTCTTGATCAGGGCCGTGCTCAACAGAATGATGAAATTACCCAAAACCAGGTAACTCATGGCAATGCCCACCACAACAGGCAAGAGCAGTTTCCGGGGAGCAATCAGAATACTGCTGCTGCTGATGGACATGGTGGAGAGCGCCAAAACCAGCGCCAGAGCGGGAAGTACGAGCGGCTTGGTTAAACCTGCCGCCTGAGGCAGCAAAAAACCGAAAAAAATGGCTAAAAGAAGGATGAAGTTTCTGTTTTTGAAAAGATTTGATAACCGATCCATAGGGCGCCCCAGATGTCGAAGATGGCGGCAGGACATGGCTCAAAAAGGAATCAGCTCCGGCGGGAGATTCCCGGTGTCATCGAAAGAAAGTTCCCTCGAGGGCGTCAAAACCCTGATCCCCGCCTTATCCTGCAATTCCGCAAGCAGGCTGAAGCTGACCATAAAGCGCTCAATATCCCTGGTGTTACGAATAAATACAATCCGGGTGCTTAGCGGATCGCAATTCCAGACGCAGCGCAAGGCGGCCTCGATGGCGGCGCGGTCACTGGGAAAGGCCAGGGGAATCTTGCCACGTTCAACGAAAGTGCTGGTTATGACGTTTTCTCGCATCACCGGATAATCAATCGCGTTTCTGACCCGTTCGGTGGTAAAATCGGCCAATCCAATCCCCAGGGCATTGCCGTGGGACGCCTCGCTTAACCTCAAAACAACAATGTATCTCGCCTTGAGGTCACCAAAGTCAGCCACACCAGGAATGCCGACCCGCCCGATGATGTTGGTGTCCATTCCGGTGCCGCTGATGTCCTTTCCGAGTTTTTCCACTACCAGAATGTCAATCTCGGAAAAAGGCAGCCTGGGCAGCAATGATCGGGCCTCATTGAGCAGCGTGGGTTCCTGCTCCTCGATTTCGTCAGGTTTAAGCGCGACGACTTTTGCTGTTTGGTCGCGTCCATTTTCAATTACCGCCAATCCCATTAAAACCGGGGTTTTCTCCAGAACAACTCGCGCCGCGGGATTTATGAATTTTTTCAGTCCCTCCACGCCGAAGCGGTGAATCGCCAATGCCTGCTTGTGCTTGCCCAGGCCCACGACCAGCATCTTCTGGAGGCCGCTTTCGAGGTAATTTCTGAAATCCGTATGCGGCTTAATTCGCGCAATGACGATTATTCCGCCGGCCCGGGCGGCATGGCTGTCAATGTAAACGGGCAGTCCGCAATCGGTTGAGCCGATTTGAACCACTTCCAGGGAAGAGACGACGGGCGCTCCCACTGATTCGGCGGTGACATTCAGCTCCCGCAGAAGTTCAACCTGGCCCACAGCCGTCGCCCCGCCGTGGCTGCCCATCGCCGGGACAATAAAAGGCCGCCCTCCCAGGGCCCTGACCTGGATGACAACCTGCCTGATAATCTCATCAATCCGGTGAATTCCCCTGCTGCCGGCGGTAATGGCAACAGTCATACCGGCGGTTATTTTAGTTTCCAGATTCATCCGGGACAGTTCCCGGTTCACCGCGAAGGGCAGGTCTGAAATTGACTCACCCGGCAGGGTCTGCTCCACAACGGCAAGGGGAGGGATCATAAACGTCCTTAGTCAAACATCCCCAGAACAGTTGGCAGCCACAGCGTTATCTGCGGGATGTATGTTATTATGAAGATGTTGGCGATAAGCACCAGCAGATAAGGCAGCAGGTATCCAGCCATGTCCTCGATCCGTATTTTGGCGATATTGCAGGTGACAAAAAGGTTTATCCCCAAAGGAGGCGTAACCATGCCTACCGCGAGATTGACGATCATGATCATGCCGAAGTGAATGGGGTGTACGCCAAGCTGAACCGCGATGGGAAAGAGCAGCGGGGTTAGAATAATCAACGCGGCCGACGTTTCAAAGATTGTTCCGATAAAAAGGAGCAGGAGATTTACCAAAAGCAGAAAGACCGCCGGGTTCGCCGTGATCGCCAGAAATGTCTCGGCGATCATAATCGGAATCCTCTCCCTGGTCATTATCCAACCGAAGGTGGAGGCGGTGGAGATGATAATCATTATGGTGGCGGTGGTTATGGCTGAATTGACCAGGATGTTTTTGATATTGTAGATGTTAATCTCGCGATACACGATGCTGCCCACCAAAAATCCGTAGAAAACTGCCACTACCGCCGCTTCAGTTGGTGTAAAGATGCCGCCGTATATTCCTCCCAGAATGATAACCGGCATCAACAGGGCCAGCAGCGCGTCTTTGAATGCCCGCCACGTTTCCCGGGCGGAGGCCTTTTTTGTGCCGGCGTAGCCCTTGATCCGGGAAATAATGTAGGCGGTCAGCATCAGGGTTAACGCGATCATGATTCCCGGGAGAAAGCCGGCGATAAAGATGGTGCCGATGGACTGGCCGGCCATGACGCCAAAGAGAACCATGGGGATGCTGGGCGGGATGATAACTCCCAGCTCGCCGGAAGAGGCTACGGTGGCGCCCGCAAAATTTACTGAATAACGGTGCTGCACCATTGCCGGAATTAAAATGGTTCCTATCGCCGCCGCCGTTGCCGCGCTGGAGCCGGAAATGGCGGCGAAAAACATGCAGGTGGCGACGGTTACCACGGCGAGACCGCCCGTCGTCTTACCGATCAGACAGGTGGCAAAATTGATCAGCCTTTTTGAAATCCCGCCGGAGCCCATCAGGTTGCCCGCCAGAACAAAGAAGGGAATGGCCATCAGGGGAAAGGAATCAATGGCCGCGAACATCCGCTGGGGGATTAAAGTGGGTGGCACCTGCCCCTGAAGAATTATGGTCAGGGTTGCCGCCGCCCCCAGGGAGAAGGCAATTGGCAGGTTGATTAGGAAAAAACCTATCAGAGACAAGATGAGGGTTGTCGCCATCTACTCTTTTTTCCACCTTTCTATGGCCACCACCAGCGCATTGGCGATCATGAGCAGCGCACCCACCGGGATTGCCGCATAAGGCAAGGACATGGGAATTCCCATTGCCGGGGAGACCTGAGCGTGATTCATAATGGTGAGCTTTATTCCATAAATCATTACTACGGCAAGAAACATGAGCGAGAAAACTAAAACCGCCTCGACGGAAAATCTTTTCAGCGGCGCGGGAAAAACGTTTATCAGTGCCTCCATTCCGATAAGGGCTTTCGAGCGCAGGCCCAGGGAGGCGCCTAATAATACCAGCCATACCATCAGGTAGCGGGCCAGTTCCTCCGACCAGGGCAGGGGGGATTCCAGTACATAGCGGTAGATCACCTGTGAAAATACCACCACCGACATCGTTCCCAGGATTACTGCGACCAACCAGGTGACGATAAGATTTACCAACTCCATGATTTTCAAATATTTAAGTACGATAAGGCCCTCCTGCTTCAGCTCTGCCGACGATGAAACACCTGTCCCTCCTTGCCGGAGGGACAGGCTAAAATGGCGCAGCGGACTTTGGTTTTATTTGGTGTTAACGATGCGCTCTATTAAGTCCTTGCCGAATTCCGCCTCAAATTGGGCGTAAACCGGCAGGGTTGCCCGCTGGAAAAGCGATTTGTCAACCTGCGTCACGGTCATTCCGGCGGCCTTCAATTTATCCACCTGTTCGTTTTCCTGCCTGGTTATCAGATCCCTTTCATAATCACGGGCCTCAAGCGCCGCCTTTCTAAAGATCGTTTTTTGCTCTTCCGTAAGCCGGTCCCAGGTGTGTTTGCTGACCATCAGCGGAGCCGGCGAGTAGACATGTCCGGTCAGCGACAGAAATTTCTGGACCTCGTAAAAACGCGAGGTGAAGATGACCGGTATCGGATTTTCCTGGCCATCGAGAGTTCTGGTCTGCAGCGCCGTAAAGACCTCGGAGAAGGCCATCGGCGTGGGCGAGGACTCAAGCTGGCGGAAGGCAGCCATATGCACCCGGTTTTCCATGGTGCGCAGCTTCAGCCCTTTCAAATCGGCCGGGGTCTTGATTTCCCTTCGAGCGTTGGTCACATGACGAAAGCCGTTTTCCCAGAAGGCAAGCCCGATAATGTTTCGTTTCTCCAGTTCAGTCAGAAGAGAGGCGCCGATGGGGCCGTCCAGAACCTTATAGGCGTGGGCCTTATCGCGAAACAAAAAGGGCAGATCCACGACGTTCATCCGGGGAACGAAGCCCCCCAGGGGACCGGTGGAAGAAATAACCACATCGACGCTGCCGATCTGCATCCCCTCCGCCAGTTCCCTCTCCGCTCCCAGGGCGCTGCTATGGAATATCTGGATTTCTATTCTGCCGCCGGTTTCTTTTTCCACCAGTTCCTTAAACCTTTTGAGCCCCAGATTGTAGGGATGCGTCTCCGCGGTTGAACTGCCGGCCTTAAGAACCATCTTACCCTGGGCCAGGGCCTCTTGAGGCTGGGTCAGGCCGATAGAAAGCAGGGCGGCCACAGCTGCAAAAACAAAAATTGCAAAATACCTTTTCATCATTTTCCTCCTTTTTAATTTCGGCGCCGGGATTGACTGTCACGACACCTGGCTCAATATCGGTAGAGTATTGGCGCATTGGGGCATGACGGTTATCGTGGGCTCCTTCTTCCCGCATAGCCGATATGCCATTGCCAGCGCCTCATCCATGCTCGCAGTAGCCATGATATTTGCTTTTTTTAAAAAATCGGCATTTTCCGGCCTGGTCATCATGATACAGGCCGCCCGCTCGGTGCATTCCAAAGCCTTCCACGCCACCCAGCCGGGAATAGTGAAGTTGTCACGAAGCGCCCTTTCTATTTCGAGCAGTGATGAATACTCGAACCACTGGGAAAATTCCAGCGGTTCGAGAATGTCCGGGCACTCGCTGACAATGATGACGGCTCCCCCTTCTTTCACCGCCCAGTAGGCGTTGTCGAAAGTCTTACCAGTCTGGTATAGGTTGATATCCTTGGGAAATCCTCCCGCCGAGGCAATTACGATATCGGCCCGGCCGGGGGTTGGAACAGCATAAATATGGTCCACCAGCTTCGTTCCCTCCTGCCAAGCGGAAACCCAATTGCCCGCGAATACTCCGGCAAACTCCCCCTGGGGATTGGGAACGACATTCAGGATAAAGTCCGGCTGGACGAAAGCGGTGATCTCCATCATGTCTTCGTGGCATTCGCTGCCGCGGGTTTTGCCGGACTGGGAATTGGGGTTGGCCCCGGAACCCAACGTCGGTCCCAGCGCCCAAAGATGATTCTGCTGGATGGTCTTAATTGAGGCTATTCCCGGCAGGACGCTTTTTCTGCCGCCGCCATAGCCAACCATATAATGGTAAATGATGCCGCCGGTAAGGATCAGCCGGTCGGCCTCGGCGGCGATCCGATTGACGGCAACTTCGGTGCCGCGACTGGTTTTCCCAAGGTAAACCATGTTTTCAGAATCATAGGCATCGTGATTGACGACCTTGATCCGCTCCGCTAGATCCCGGCCGCAGATTTGGCAGATTTCTTCCGGCGTGTTGTGACGATGACCTCCTACGGCAACGATAATGGTGATGTTTTCGTCGGGCACCCCGGCGGCATTGACAGTCGCGATAAGCTGCGGCAGGACGAGATCCATCCGCTGCCAAATCCTGGTAATATCGCTTACGGAGATTACCACCCGATCGGATGGTTTCAAAATTTCCTTAAGCGGCGGCGCATCTATCGGGTGATTCAAAGCATCCCGTACCGCCTGGGAAACGTCGGCAATAGCGGGATATTCCCTGCCCAGGACTTCGTAATAGAACCGGGAGGCCGGTATTTCAAATTCCACTTCGCCCTTCCCGTATTTCAGGTGAAATTTTTTTATTTCCACAGTTGTAAACCTCTTTGGCTATCGCAACTTTTCTTCGATTGCGGCTAGTGTATCCGCATCAATCGGATAGCAATGTTTTTCTTCCGGGTAAACGCCTTCCAGAACGTCTTTTTTATAACTTAACAAAGCCGTCCGGATAATATCGTTGAGATTGCAGTATTCCTTGACAAACTTAGCCTTGTGCCCCTGGAAAAACCCGAGGATGTCGTGAGCAATCAGAACCTGGCCGTCGGTATCGGGGCCCGCACCGATGCCGATGATCGGAATGCCGGCGCGTTTAGTGATAATCCGGGCGACCGGGGTCGGGATGGCTTCGAGCAGAATGCTAAATGCGCCCGCTTCCTCCAGGATTTTGGCATCATTTATAAGTTTAAGCGCGCTCTCAACATTTCTCCCCTGGGCCTTAAAACCTCCCAGCGCCGATACCGATTGGGGAGTCAGGCCCAGATGGCCCATGACGGGAATACCGGCCTGGCTGATGGCGGCGATCCGTCCGGCCATTTCTACGCCGCCTTCCAGTTTCACCCCGTCCACTCCGGCCTCCTGGATGAAACGTCCGGCGTTGGCTACGGCCAGTTCATTAGATATCTGATAGGACATAAATGGCATATCCCCGATGACGAAGCTCTGGGGGGCGGCCCGCTTTACCGCGGCGGCATGCGGAATCATGATATCCATCGTCACCGGGGTGGTGCCGCTGAAGCCATATACGGTCATGGCGAGCGAGTCGCCGCAGAGAATGATATCGATGCCGACCTCATTTTCAATTGCGGCGATGGGGAAATCATATCCGGTTATCATTACAATCGGCACACCCGCGGTCTTCTTTTCCCTCAGGTATGGAATGGTTACTTTGGTTGGGGTGGTCATGTTTTTGCTCTCCTTAGTAAAAATGCTCGACCAATAATTGGGGAATTCGTAAAAAGTCGGGATGCGCCCGCGCTCCGGCAGTCTGTCGCGGATAGTGAATACACCAGCTTTCTTCAGGGGTCAACACATAATTCTTCTGGGGTTTTTACGAGGTCGTCATTCATAATCTTATTGACAATATAACGCTTCTTCACCTATAAGCGCCGCAATCGGCGATTTTCATCAATATAAGTGACCACGAGGCGCCAATGGAACAATATTTGAAAAATTACCAGGCCAAAACCCCTGGTTCAGCCAAATTATTTGAACGGGCATTACAGGTTATGCCCGGCGGCATCTCCCATAACCCCAGATTTTTCGAACCCTATCCCCTTTACATCAAGTCCGCCCGCGGCTCAAAAATTCAGGATGTGGACGGCAACGAATATATCGATCTATGGATGGGGCACTACGCCCACATATCAGGTTATCAGCCCGAATTTATTGTTGAGGCGCTGAAAAAAGGACTCACCAATGGCACCCATTGGGGGATTGTCAACGAACTGCAAGTGCAATTTGCCGAAGATATCTGCCGCATCGTGCCGGGCGCCGAGCAGATGAGATTCGGCGTCTCCGGGACAGAAGCGACCATGTACGCGGTCAGGTTAGCCAGGGCCTATACCGGACGTCCGGTTATTATCAAGGTGCGGGGTGGATGGCACGGAGCTTCCACCGATCTCCTGTTCGCCGTGCGTTCACCGATGGATGTCGCGTCAAGCTCCGGCTTGCCTCCCGGCATATCAGACTACAGCAAAACAATTTCCTTCAATGATTCCGCTCAGGCCATTGATGAGATAAGACGTCAGGGGGCAAACCTGGCCGCGGTGATCATCGAGGCGGTGGGCCAGTATTTCATCCCGCCGGAGTCCGGTTTTTTAGAAGCAATTCAGGAAGAAACCCGGAAGGCCGGCGCTGTTTTCATTCTGGACGAGGTTATTACCGGATTTCGACTCGGCTTGACCGGCGCCCAGGGCCTGTTTGGACTGCGGGCAGATCTCATCACCATGGGAAAGGTGCTGGGAGGTGGGTTGCCGCTGGGGATAGTGGCCGGCAGAAAAGATATCATGGATCTGGCCAACCCATCCCGTGACAAGTCCAAAGGACAGGGAGTGCTGATCGGCGGCGGCACCTTCTCCGGCCTCATTCCCGCGATGATCGCCGGTCGGGCCATGCTCAATTTTCTGGAGGTAAACGAGGCGGAAATTTATCCCGCGCTCGCAGAAAAGGGGCGGCGAGTGCGCGCCGGAATCGAGAAGGCCTTCCGGTGCCGGAATATACCGGTCAAGTGCTTCGGCGTCGGCTCTCTGTTCAACACCTGTTTTCCGCAATCCGACGATGCGATTTTAAAGAATATCGAAGATGTGGACTTAAAAACGGATATCGCTGCCCGGGACAAGCGCTACCGTCTTTCCCTGCTCAATCATGGCGTTTATACGAAATACGGCGGCGGGGCGCTCTCTTTGGCGCACAGCGATGAAGATATTGAGCAGATACTCTATGCCGTCAACAAGGTGGCCGAAGAATGGGGAGGGTAAGCGCCTCAGGCGTCCGCTGTAACGCACCTTGCCGCGACCGCTATTTTATTTTTGCCCCAATCTTAGGTGGCCTCTCGAAAGAAAGCAGGGAGAGTTTTTCCTCGCCCTCCACGGCCAGAAGCATCCCGCGCGACTCAATGCCCATCAGTTGCACCGGCTTTAAGTTTGCCAGAAGGACGATATTTTTCCCTACCAATTCCTGCGGTGAATAGTCGGCCCCTATACCAGCAACAATGGTCCTGATTTCCCCGAAATCAACCTCCAGCCGAACCAGTTTCTTTGATTTGGGTACCGCTGTCGCTGTTAAGATTTTTGCCGCCCGGAGGTCGAGCCGTAAAAATTCTTCGTAGCTGATCTCTTCCTTGACCGGCTCAGGCGGCGTTTTATTGTCCGCTGACTCTGCCTCACCTTTTGCTGCCGCAATCCGGGGGAAAAGGGCCGGGGCAATATTGATCTCCCCGCCGGCAGGCAGCCCGCCCCACCTTTTCGTTGCTTCGTAATCGGAGATTTCAGTCACCCCCAATCCCAACTGCTTAAGTATTTTAGCGGACGATTCGGGCATGAAGGGTGAAAGCAGGACGGCAATCAACCGCAGAGCCTCCAAGATATTATAAATCACCCCCTCCAAAAGTTCCCGCCGGAGCGGATCCTTTGCCAAAACCCAGGGCTCACTGGAAACGATATACTTATTAGTATGGCCCACAAAGTCCCAGATTGCCATCAATGCCTTGTGCAGAGCCATCTCCTCAAAAGCGGCTTCATATTGGCCATTCATCAGTTCTGCCTGCCGCGGCAATTCATCATCCAGAGTAGCTGACACTGGTTTTGGGGGCACCTTTCCGTCACAATAGCGCTGAGCCATCGTTGTGGATCTGCTAACCAAATTTCCTAAATCATTGGCCAGATCCGAATTTATCCGCTGCACCAGAGCCTCCTCGGAAAAACTCGAATCCAGGCCAAATACCATGTCTCTAAGCAGAAAATAACGGAAGGAGTCGAGACCGTATTTATCCTTCAGGTCCAGGGGTTTGACGATGTTGCCTACCGCCTTGGACATCTTGCTTTGATCGATGTTCCAGTAACCGTGGACGTTTAGACGCCGATAGGGTCGAACGCCGGCTGCTTTGAGCATGGTGGGCCAGTAGATGCCGTGGGGCTTGAGAATATCTTTGGCGATCAGATGCTCGGCCACCGGCCAATAGTCCCTGAATTTCTCCCCACAGGGATATTCTAAAACCGTCAGATAGTTGATAAGCGCGTCAAACCAGACATAGGTTACGTAGGCATCGTCAAAGGGCAGGGTTATCCCCCAGGACAGACGGGTCTTCGGCCGGGAGATACAGAGATCTTCCAGTGGCTCGCGCAGGAAAGCGAGCACCTCGTTGCGATACCTTTCTGGTCTGATGAATTCGGGATTGTCTCTGATGTGAGCGATAAGCCAATCCTGGTACCTGCTCATCCGGAAAAAATAATTGCTTTCCTTGCGGTATTCCGGCGGCTGCTGGTGATCGGGACAGACGCCGTCAACAAGCTCCTTCTCCATGTAAAACCGCTCACACCCAACGCAGTAGTATCCCTCATAGCTGCCAAAATAAATGTCACCCGCGTCATACACCTGCTGGAGGATCTGCCGGACCGTTTGGACATGATGCTCATCTGTGGTTCGGATGAAGCAGTCGTTGGTAACGTCGAGCCTGGGCCAGAGCTGCCGGAACTGGGAGCTTACGGCATCGGCATACGCGAGCGGCTCGATGCCGGCCTTGGCCGCTGCTGCCGCAATTTTATCGCCATGCTCATCCGTGCCGGTGGAAAAAAAGGTGCGCAATCCCCGGAGGCGGTGGTAACGGGCCAGAACATCGGCAACAATTGTAGTATATGCATGTCCCAGATGGGGTGCTGCGTTCACATAGTAAATCGGGGTGGTAATATAATAAGCCTTATCCATCTTATGTGTACAATCCTTCATATCTTGCTTGGCAGTCACGGGCATACTTGCCGGGTCCCCAGTTCCTTGAAGTGCATGGTAATCTCTTTGCCGTCTTCGAGCTGGATTACCGCCTCTCCCAGGAGGACATTTTGTCGGATTATTTTGCCGCGGCCATGGGGAGTATCAATCATTTTGTTACATTTGGGTATGTCTTTTTTTAAATCGCAATAGGTATCGTATTCATAGGCCAGGCAGCACATCAGTCGGCCGCAAATTCCGGATATCTTTTCCGGGTTCAGCGACATGTTCTGTTCCTTGGCCATTTTTATCGAAACCCGCTCGTTCTGGCGCTGCATCGCTATGCAGCAGATCTCGCGTCCGCAAATCCCCATACCCCTGGTAATCCGGGCTTCCTGACGGGCGCCCACCTGCCTGAGCTCTATTTTCGTCCGGTACTTTTGAACCAGGTCCTTCACCAGTTCCCGGAAATCAACCCTGCTGTCCGATGAAAAATAAAAAATCACTTTGCTTCGGTCGAATATATATTCCACCTCGACCAGCTTCATCGCCAGCCGCCGCTGGCGCACCCGCTCCTTAAAAAATAATCCGGCCTCCTGCTGCATTTTCTTGTTGGTTGCAATTATTTTTAAGTCTTCATCCGAGGCGATTCTTAATACTGCCTTGAGATTGGGAGGCGCGTTTTCCGGGCGCAGACTGAAGCTATCGGTTACCACCCGGCCCACGGAAGGGCCATTATCCGTGTCCACCAGAACCAGGTCATCAATTTTTACTTCCAATCCGGCCGAGAGAAAGGTGTAGGTCTTCCCTTCCCGCCGAAATTTTATCCCAATCAGGTTTCCCGGCGCAACATCCGGCGACGGATAAATTTCCTTTTGATGAACAGGTTCCGCCGCCAATCCGTTAATGTTTTCGTTTTCCATGTTTTGCGCCACCCCACTCCGGCCCTTGTCCCTAAAGACTGGTAAAATGTCCGTTGTCACCCCATGATTTTAATCAGCAATGTATCTAAAGTCAATTGTTTGTTGGCGTTGTGCTCAATTGCCCAAATTGTTTTATCCAGTAAATCGATCTGTTTCAAAATTGTCTTTTCTTCGGTTCGACCGGCATAGCAAGAGATTGCCTCTCGACCGAAGGCATTAATCAGGAGATCGTCGGCATGACTTGTCTTATAAACCAGCACATCCCTAAGCAGTGATTTCCAGAACAGGAGGTTGTCAACTATTTCCTCCTTTTCCTGGCCGAAGCGCTCCGTAAAGCTTCCCAGCCTGGCGGCAGATGGTTTTTTTAAGAACAGGGCCAGCAATTCCTCCTGCTTGCTTTTTTCGCTTTGGCTCTGCATTTTTTCGGCCTTGCCGATACTGCCGCCGGAAAGCAGGGCTATCTCTTCGGCCAGATCCACAGCCAGGCCCCTTACCTTAACCAGATATGCCGTCACCCGGTCCTTCGGCAGGGGATTGAATCTGAGCTGCTGGCAGCGGGAGACAATAGTCAGCGGCAATTGATAGAGCCGGGCGGTCGTTAGAATAATTATGTTCTTTGATAAAGGTTCTTCCAGGGTTTTTAAGAGGGCGTTGGCGGCCTCGCTATTCATCCGGTCCGCGTCGGTCATGATAAACATTTGGACCCTGGCCTCCATTGGTTTGAAGAGCATTTTTTCCTGAATTTCCCTGATCTTCGCAATCCGAATGAATTGCCCCTCCGGCTTGACGAAAAAAAGGTCCGGATGATTCCCCCGTTCGATTTTTCGGCAGGCGATACATTGGCCGCAGGCATCGTCATGTATCGTTTCATCCAAACAATTAAGCGCCTGCGCCAGCGTTATCGCCACTTTCAGCTTGCCTGTCCCAGGTATTCCATGAAGCAGCAAGGCATGCGGTATTCGCCCCGCCGCCAGGAACTGCCGCAGGATCATGACTTGCTTTTCGTGTCCATAAATATCGGAAAAAGGCATAGTCTTTTGTTTTTCTGGATTCTGTCAAAGGAGTTGTTATCTCAAAAGCTCAAGACAGGCGCATACCTGGAAATGAATAGTTTCGATATCCTTCATGCCGTCGATAACCCGGAATCTTTCCGGCTCCCTTTGAGCCAGCTCAAGGTAGCCATCCCTTACCCGCCGGTGGAAGTCCCAGTCTTCGCCCTCAATCAGATCTCCTTCCGGGTGGCCGGTAAAGGAGGCGGTTTTCATACGCGCCCGGTTGAGTCCGGTTTCCACGGGAATATCGAATAAAATCGTTAGATCAGGTTCCAGATCAAGCGATGCAAACCGGTTCAAGCGATAAATCAAATCTAACTTGAGCCCCCGGCCGTATCCCTGATAGGCGATTGTGGCATCACAAAAACGATCACAGAGAACCCAGCGCCCCGCCTGGAGATTAGGCATGATCACCTGTCGCACATGCTGAGCCCGGGCGGCGGAAAAGAGGAGCAGCTCGGATTCAGAACTTAAGTTCAGGTCAGCTTCGTGCAGGATCATTCGGCGGATGGTTTCACCCAGAACCGTCCCTCCCGGCTCGGCAGTAACCAGGTGAGATATTCCCAAGGCAACCAGAAATGCTTTGGCCAGAGCAACCTGGGTGGTCTTACCGCATCCTTCTCCACCCTCGAAAGTAATGAAACGGCCCCGATCCGGCAACAAATACAACTCCCCGCTTAGCAGCTAAAAATCGAAGAGGCGCCTGCATTCGCTACTGCTTGCGCCTCCCCTCAAGTTTATTTCACTTGGACACTTATTCGCCCGGAACTATCGCCTCTACCGGGCATTGCGCGGCGCAATCACCACAGTCAGTGCAGAGCTTGGAATCGATAAGATACTTCTCTTCACCCTCGCTGATCGCTTCCACTGGACATTCGCTTTCGCAAGCTCCACAGGCGATACACTCATCTGTAATCACATATGCCATTTCGTTTCTCCTCCCAATTAATGTTGACGACTTCGTAAAAAGTCCAGGTGCTTAAGCCTCGCTAACTTTTCATCAAACCACCACAGAAAATGCCTCTTGTTTGCCTTTCGCAATTATTACTTTACCGTCTGATCCCCGTCACGAACGGACACAACGCCCTTTACTTCAGGAATCTCTTTTTGTAAATACTTTTCAATCCCCATCTTAAGCGTCATCTGGGACATCGGGCAGCCGTGACAGGCGCCCAGCAGCTTCACCCTCACCAAACCCTCCTCGGTGATATCAACCAGCTCCACATCTCCGCCATCAGCCTGCAGATTAGGCCTGACCTTCTCCAGCGCCGCTCGCACCTTTTCTATCATGTTCCTGCCTCCCTCATTGTTTCTGGAGTAAATTAGCTACTTTGTCGTCCCCATCTCGTTGACCATCTTTTTCAAGAGGTCGCGTGCTACGTCGGCCAATGCCGGTTTCAACAACAAATACTCCCTGCTTTCGTATTTAATTGCCCGCCATAGCACCCGGCCGGTTTTTGCCTCGATCAGGATCAATCCAATGCCGATTTTTGCGATATCTTTACCATCTTCTTTTTTGGAGTAGCCCCAGTATTCTACCTTTGGCAATAAAAAGGCATCAATTTCAAGGGTCTCCCCTATCTTTTTGCTCAGCTCCGGATCGGAGAAGTTGAGGATAGAAAGCTTCCGGATGTACTCGCCGGCCAACCGCTGCAGATCCCCGCCGCTTAGCTTAGGGCGCAAGATCAGGGGGCTTATTACCTCGCTCTTGGCGGCCGCCATCAGCTCCACCAAAATGTTCTCGACCGCCGCCCCGGCCGCCGCGTTTTCCATGGCTTCAGCGGGAAAGACAGCAACTTTGCCTGGCGAAGACTCCCCCTTCTCGGACGAGGCACTAAAAAAGCTCCCGGCGCCGCAGCCGGCAAAGACCGCGGCTAAAAAAATAATCATCAGGAAAAAGATACGTCTTCTTCTCATCTGAGTCAGCTTCCCGGTTCCCCTTCAGGCAAAGTAAAGCCACATCAGCGTCACTAAGCCCGCCAAAAAATAATTTGTTTCCAGCAGGCCTTCCATAACGAAGTTTGAAATGTTGAGCGCTCTATCACAAAGCCTCAAACAAATCCATACATAAAAAAGACAAGCCGCAAGATAAAAGGAGAGCCCGGGAACCAGGCCGGCTAATCCCGCCCCAATAACCAAGAAGAGTACGGGAAGTGAAAGGATTAAAATCAGGCGGCGGACAGAATCGATTCCCAGCACCACCGGCATGGTTTCCTGGCCCTTGAGCCGGTCGCTCTGGATATCCCAGATATCTGAAATAACCGATCTGCTGAAGACGATATAGGTGACAAACGTAAATGAAACGACAACCGCCGCAAGCGAGATCACCTCCTGCTGGAGGCCAGGCAGTACCACGGCCACCGTAGACCAGGCCAGCGCCATGGATACATTTTTCGAGCCGGCTATATCTTTGATGCTCCTGAACCTGAAAACAGCGGGGAAGATCGGCACATGATACAACACGCCCATAAGGGAAATGGCGAGCAACAGCAAAAAAGACTCGCTGCCGAGGAATAAAGCAATAACCATCGAGGTTGTCAGCGCAGCCAGGGAGAAAAAAAGGCAGCCTCTGTCTCGCCCGGAGTGCAGATCGCCGGCAGGCGAACCAGGAGCACCGCTGATCCGACTATTGATACGGCGATTGAGGGTGTGCATCCCATAAACATACAGGGAGGCGACAAGGAGAACCGGCGCGCTGATCCGGGCGCCAATTAACGTGGCCCCGGCCAGGGTCAGCGCGGCGGCTCCTATTGCGGCATAGATGTCATTATTGATTAACCATACCCAGAGTCGAAGTAAAGACCGCAAATTCAGATTTCCTGTCTGGTGCGTGGATACAACCCGGTCCATCACCTGATCAATGATCCAGTTCGGCGTGGATGCCCCGGCGGAAATACCAATTTTTTTATAGGCGCCCATCTTCTTGTCGTCTAATTCGAGGGCTGTTTCGATTTGAAAGGTATCCGCCCCCTCTTTTTCGCAAAGTTCGGCCAGCCTTTTGGTATTGGCGCTGTTTTTTCCGCCCACGATAATCATGGCTTCCATCTCTTTGGCCAGGGTGCATACTTCCTGTTGTCTCTTGGCGGTAGAATCACAGATGGTGTCGAAGGCACGGACGTCACGATGCTTCAATTTTATTTCACTGATTATCTCGTTGTATTGCTCTACATCCTGGGTAGTCTGGGCGACTACGCACAACCGGCCTGTCTCCGGCAGGCCCGCCACCCCCTCCCGACCGCTTATTACCATCACCCGCCCTTCGGCATACCCAATCAGCCCATTAACTTCGGGATGGTCGTGGTCTCCAACAATGACAATATCATAGCCGTTTCTCGAGTGCTTCCGGATTATGGCCTGCACATGGGCCACCCGCGGACAGGTGGCATCGAGCACCTCGAAGCCCATGTTCTCGATCTTCTTTCTCTCCGCGGGGGCGATTCCGTGCGCCCTGATGATGATCACAACATCCTCTCCCTTAACCGGCGCGAGGTCATTGAGAATCGTTATCCCCTGAGCCTTGAGGAGTTCCATGGTCTGGGGGTTGTGGATCAACGGGCCATAGCTGCAGACGCGACCATAACGTTTTTGCCGGGACATATCGAGGGCCATATCCACCGCCCGCTTAACTCCCATGCAGAAGCCCGCCGTTTTTGCCAACCTGACGCCTAAAGGAGCAATATCCATCATCTTTCCCCTGGGACCCGGGCGAGAATAAAAAATTCCTTGTTGCCCTGAGGGCCAACAATCGCCGATTCGCAAGTTCCCATGAATTTAAGACCCAAATCGCTGATCAATTCAATAATTTCTTCGCTGACCCGCCGGTGGACGGCGTGATCCCTGATCACCCCGCTTTTTTCAACTTCCTTTCGGCCGGCCTCGAACTGAGGCTTGATCAGCGCTAAAATCTTTCCTCCGGGCCTTACGAACCGCAGTGCCGACGGAATCACAACCTTGAGAGAAATAAAGGATACATCTATGGTGACCAAATCGACCGGCCCGGTTATCTCCCTGCCGTCGTAATGACGGATATTTGTCCTTTCGATAACCACCACCCGGCTGTCGGATCTAAGCTCCCAGGCAAGCTGACCGTAAGCCACGTCCAGGGCGTACACCAGTTTTGCACCTTCCTTAAGCAGGCAGTCGGTAAAGCCGCCGGTGGAGGCTCCGACATCAAGAACCGTCAAGCCCCGCACATCGACAGACAGACTCTTCATGGCTCCCTTGAGTTTCAATCCGCCGCGGCTGACATAGGGATTCACATCTCCCAGAACCCTGATGACGGCGGTTAGCGGCACGAGGGCACCAGGTTTATCAATCCTGCTGTCATCCACCAGCACCACGCCGGCCATAATCAACGCCTTAGCCTTTTGAATGTCCCGCGCCGCCTGGATATTAACCAGAAGCCTATCCAATCTTTCCCTGGCTATTTTCTCCATGAATAATGCTTTTGAGGGGTAAAAACGTCTTTATGACTGCCCGCCGCCGCCGTCCGCAAGCGTTTCCAGTACGGTCGCAACAATGCCTGCCTCATCCAGTCGGTATTGCCGGCGCAACTCTTCCTGAGTGGCCTGCTCGACAAACTCGTCGGGAATACCCATTCTCTTGACAACGACCGGCGTTAATCCCTGATCGGCCAAAAGCTCCACCACGGCGCTGCCGAAACCGCCCGCAAGGACGTTCTCTTCAATCGTGATGATCTTCTGGTGGGTCCGCGCGGCAGACAGGATCAGCTCTTCATCCAGAGGTTTGACGAAACGCGCATTTATTACCGTCACCTTCACTCCCTGGCCGGACAGTTTTTCCGCCGCGGCCAGCGCCGGATACACGGTAGAGCCGATGGCGATGATCGCCAGGGCTTCCCCCTGGGTAATTATTTCCCCCCGGCCGCAGGGCAAATGCCGCAGTTCCTCATCCAGGGGCACGCCAACCCCCGCTCCCCGTGGGTACCGGATAGCGACCGGCCCTCCCGATTCCACGGCAGTTTTGAGCATGTGCCGCAGCTCATTTTCATCCTTGGGAGCCATGATGATGATATTGGGCAGCGACCGCAGGAAGGACAGGTCGAACAATCCATGGTGCGTCGGTCCATCGGCGCCGACAATTCCGGCGCGATCCAGCGCCAGCACGACCGGCAGCTTCTGCAGGCAGACATCGTGGATGATCTGGTCATAGCCCCGCTGCATAAAAGTGGAATAGATGGCCACCACCGGAACAACAGATTCCACCGCCAGACCGGCGGCGTAGGTTATCGCGTGCTGCTCCGCAATTCCCACATCATAAAAACGCTCGGGAAATTCCCGCGCAAAGGAATCCAGGCCGGTTCCCTCACACATGGCCGCCGTAATAGCCACAAGGGCGGGGTTTTGCCGGGCCAGGCTAACCAGAGTATCCCCAAAAATCCTGGTATAACTGGCAATTGCCGTTTTGGAGGAAAGGACAGCGCCGGTTTCCCTGTTAAATGGCCCAATGCCATGAAACTTCTGCGGATCATCCTCGGCAAACTTATAACCCTTCCCCTTCCTGGTTACGACATGAACTAAAACCGGCCCGGACATCTCACGGATGTTCTCAAAGTTCTTGATCAGGTTATCCAGCCTATGGCCCTCCAATGGCCCAACGTAGGTAAACCCCAGCTCTTCGAAGATGACTCCGGGCACCAGGAAGGATTTGAAGGCCTCTTCGAGCTGCCGGGAAAAATTTACCATCTGCCGGCCGACAAAGGGGATCGATCGGAGCAGCGTCTTTAAGTCGCTTTTAAATTTAGTAACTCGCTGGGCGGTCATGATCCGGTTGAGGTATGACGATAGGGCGCCCACATTGGGCGAAATTGAAAGCTCGTTATCGTTGAGGACAATGATAAGGTTTTTTTTCCGATCCCCGGACCAGTTCAGCGCCTCAAAGGCCATACCGGAGCCCATTGAACCGTCGCCAATCACCGCCAGCACTTTAAAGTTTTCTTTCTTCAGGCAACGGGCTTCCGCAATTCCCGCTGCGGCCGATATGGAAGTGCCACTGTGACCAACATTGAAGACGTCATAGGGACTCTCTTCGCGACGGGGGAACCCGCTGATCCCTCCCTTTTGACGCAAGGAGTGGAATAGATCCTTCCTTTTGGTGATAATCTTGTGGGCGTAAGCCTGATGTCCCACGTCCCAGATAAGTCGGTCTTCCGGCGTCGAAAATACATGATGAAGGGCCAAGGTAAGTTCCACCGTGCCCAGCGACGAGGAAAGATGGCCGCCGTGAGCTGATACGGTGTCAATGATCATTTGGCGTATCTCCTGGGCCAGCAGGTTCAATCCCGTCAGGTCCAATCGCCGGATATCTTCGGGGCTGTCAACCGAGCCCAGAATGCCCGTTAACGTTTTTTGCGTCATATGGATTAAAATTTCCTCTCAACTATAAACCGGGCCAACTTTCGCAAGGGATCGGCCTTACTGTCAAATCCCGCCAAACAGGCAACCGCCTCCTCAGTGAGCCTTGAGGCCAGTTTCCTGGATTCGTCACAACCAAGCAGGCCGGGAAATGTCGCCTTGCCCCGCTGGACGTCACTGCCGGTATTTTTACCCATGAGCGCCCTGTCTCCCTCGACATTCAGGAGATCATCGCTGATCTGAAATGTCAGGCCGATCCGCTGCCCAAAACGGGTCAAAGCATCGATTGACGCCGTATCGCCACCCGCCAGCAGCGCGCCTACCTTAAGGGATGCGGCAATCAGCGCTCCGGTTTTAAGATTGTGCATTTGCTCAAGGGTTGCGAGCGCTATCTTTTGCCCTGCGGATTTCAGATCCAGTACCTGGCCGCCGATCAGGCCGTTCATGCCGGCAGCAATAGAAATAATGTTAATTACCTTTAACCTTGTTGCCAAAGCGATGCCCGCCATCAAGTCCGGCCTTGAGAGAAGCTCGAAAGCCCCGGTAAGCAGCGCGTCGCCGACAAGAATGGCAATATCCTCGCCAAAGACGCGGTGGCTGGTGGGAACGCCCCGGCGCAAATCGTCATTATCCATCGCCGGAAGATCATCATGAACGAGAGAATAGCTGTGGATCATCTCCAGGGCGCAGGCCGCCGGCAAAATATCGTCATCACCCCCGCCGCCGCCCAAGGCTTCCCAGGCGGCGATACAAAGGATCGGCCTGATCCTTTTACCGCCGGCAAACAGGCTGTAGCGGGTTGCCTCAAAGATGATCGCCGGGTGGCGGTCTTCGTAATCCAGATACCTGGTCAGGGCCTGCTCGACAATTATTTTCTTTTCGCGCAGGTATGATTCCAGGCTGAAGGAATTTGAGTCACTCAATTTCTTCCTCCCGGAAGGGTTTTAATACGTTTTCGCCATCTTCTTTCAAAATTAACTGCACCCTTCGTTCGGCTTCATCCAGTTTTTTGGCGCAGACCCGCGCCAGCCGGATACCCTCTTCAAACGACTTCAGCATGTCATCCAAGGGCAGGTCTCCCTGGGTCATTCTGGCTACGATTTCTTCCAGCTTAGCCAGCGCCTCTTCGTATTTTTCCTTGGCCATTTTCAACATCCTTAAATATCTTCGTAACCTTCGCCTCGAATCTCCCCCGGGCGAGCTGCACCTGCACCTTGTCTTCTCTTTCCAGCCGGCTTGAATCCTTCAAGATAAGCCCATCCGGACAGGTCGTGGCGATACTGTAGCCCCGCATTAACACCGCAAGAGGATTCAAGTTGTTGATTAAGGACAGTTTGGAGCTCATAGCCGCTCGTTTCATCGCCAAAGCCGAGCCAAGGGCGCCTATCATATTGCTTTTGATCATTTCAAGCATATTCTTGCCCTGGACAGCAACCGACATCGGCGATTTATGCTCCAGCCTAAGATGCAGGTTCTCGGTGTTCTTTCTTTCCAGGTCCAAGCGCTTCCGACAGAGCATCAGGATCATCTCAGAGCGATCGTCAAGGTGCAGGCGCTCCTCCTCTATGATGCGTCTTGGGTTCCTCAGATGCTCCCTGGCCCGGGCTAGTCTCTCTTCTAGCCCCTGGATAAGCCTGCTCATGCCATTGACCAGACAAGACCTGTGATCCAAGAGTTCTTTCGCCAGATCCCGCCTCATCGGCACTACCATTTCCGCAGCAGCCGAGGGTGTCGGCGCCCGGAGGTCGGCGACAAAATCGGCAATAGTATAATCGGTTTCGTGACCGACTGCCGAAACCACGGGAACACGGCAGGCAAAAATGGCCCTGGCCACCCGTTCGTCATTAAAAGACGCTAGATCCTCCAATGAACCGCCGCCCCTGGCCAGGATGATCACCTCCACTGCGGCGACCTCTTCTATAGCCGCAAGCGCCCGGACTATCTCTTCTGCCGCTCCGGAACCCTGAACCCGGGTGGGAGCGATGTAAATATCCATGTTTGGATATCGCCTTTTGGTTATCTGGAGAATGTCCCGGATGACGCTTCCGGTAGGTGATGTCACCACCCCAATCGCACGGGGTAGAAAAGGCAGAGGGGTTTTGAATTTCTTGGCGAAAAGCCCTTCCTGCTCGAGTTGCATCTTGAGCTTTTCAAAGGCCCGCTGCAGGGCGCCGTAACCGCGGGGCTCCAGCCATTCGATCACCAGTTGGTATTCGCCACGCTCCTGGTAAACGCCGATCCTACCCAGGCAGAGAATCTCGGCGCCCTCTTCCAAAATGGCACTCTGATCTCCCAGAGGCGATTCACTTCTGCTACGGCTGTAGGAACGAAAGAGGACCGCCCGAATCTGACTTTTGTCGTCCTTGAGAGTAAAATAAACGTGCCCGGAGGCGGGACGGCGAAGATTCGATACCTCACCCATAACGAAAACTCGACTGAAGCCCGCCTCCAGAAGTTCCCTGATCGCAGCGTTTAGTTGCGTTACGCTATATTCTACTCTTCTTTCCATGCGGGCACCAATTCAATTTGGAAGATTTTCGGCCACAGCTTACCGGTCACAAATAGTCGGTCTCCCTTTTCATCGTAGGCAATACCGTTTAAGGCTTCCGGCCGACCGCTGTTGCCCAGCATGGCTCTCAAACCGGAAAGATCGATCCAGCCCAGCACCCGGCCGCTGCGAGGCGATATTCGGGCAATGAGGTCCGCATTCCAGATGTTGGCGTATATCTCACCCTTAACATATTCCAACTCATTTAAGTTGGCAAGCGGCCCCCCTTCAGCCTTCACCGCCAGGGTTCTCACCACCCCCATCGTCTTCAAGTCCAAAAATCGCAATAAATTTGTGCCGTCACTCATTATGAGCTGCCTGCCGTCGCAGGTTAACCCCCAGCCTTCAGTGTCATAGGCAAAACTGCCGATCTTGCGAAAGGTCCTGGGTTCATAAATGAAGCCAATACGCGACTGCCAGGTCAACTGGTAAAGCCGGCCCTGGCAAATAGCGATCCCTTCGCCAAAAAAACCTGCTCCCAAATGGTGAATCTGCTCCACCTGCCCCGTGGCCAGGGCTACTTTTCTTAAAGATGACCGGCCGTAAAGACCGGTCCCCTCATACAAGGCGCCGTCATGGAAGATCAGACCCTGGGTGAAGGCATTGGCATCATGCGGATAGCTGTTGATTATTCGAAATCGGTATCTCTTTTCGCCAAAATTCTTGCCCGACGCATCGGGAACGGGAAAAAAGCCCGCCACCAGGAATACTAAAACGAAAATACATTGGCGGCAGGGTCTTCCATTGAACATGCGGCTCAGTCCTCAAGGTTTACAGCCAATTGAGCGGGCATAGCTGAACTGATGGCGCCAGGGAATCCCCGGGTGCGCCTGGTCGATTATGCTAAAACCAACCCTGTTTACAGACTCCTCATCGATCGCAACGGGGTGATACCCGCCGATGATTCCCAGATCAGGGGAGATCCGGGGATGCTGGCCGGTGAGACAATCGCATTCCGCAGTGATGTTGAGAAGCATATTAATCAGCACCGTCTTTTTTTCAATCAGCCGCCATACGGCGGCGGCCGTCTCGACCAGCTTCTCCTGAAAGACGTGGATGTCGGTTCCCCAAAGAACGCGCAGGGCGAGCTCCGGGCACATGGCAATGCACTGGGCACAGCCGGTACAGACCTTAAGGTCATACAGGGGGAAGGAACCATCATCCATTCTCCCCGCCCCGACAGGGCAGACTTCAATACAAACCCCGCAGCGGCTGCACTTCTTCTGGTTCAACGTAGGTCGCGCATCAGAATGCATCCGCTGTTTCTGCGCCCGGGATGCCAACCCCATGGAGATGTTTTTTATCGCCCCGCCGAAACCGGAAACCATATGCCCCTTGAAATGGCTTAGGATAAGAAAAGCGTCCAAACTTTGGACTGCATTGGCCACTTGCACGGTTTTAAAGTGCTTGTAGCCGGCAGGAATATCGCTTATTTCCCGGCCGTCTAAACCATCGGCAATAATCACCGGACAACCAAGATAATCCTCCGTGTAGCCATGTTCCGCCGCTGTTTTAAGAGAATCGGCCCCACTGCGGCGTCCCCCCGAATAGAGCACCGTGGTATCCAAGACAAATGGTTTCATGCCCCGATCAATAAGAAAGCGGGACGCTTCCCGGGCATAGTCCGCAGCCAGGAATGTCCGGTTCCCCTTCTCTCCCCAATGCAGCTTTATCCCCACCCGATCGCCCGGCCCGTAGGGAAGACTAATTTGCTCTAAAGTCCTCCTCAAGGCTGGAACTATCTCTGCCGTTGATCCCGAAGCCGCCGTAAATATCGTTTCCTTCATCTAATACCTCAAATCGCTTCCGTTAAGTTGTTAATGATTGTCGCCGCGAAAAAGTCCCTATCTGCTCCACTCACGGAAGCGGATAGAGGGAAAACATATAGCAAAAACAAAATACCTTGGAAAGGCGTAAAAATGTGATAAGAATTAACCTGGGGAATGCGATTTTGCGTATCCGCGACAAAGCTCACCGCTTCGTAAAAAAGCTGACAAGATCGCAGTAAGGTGAAACCCCCTTCTCTTGAGGGGAGAGGGTTTACGACGAGGCTGATAATTGCCGTTATTTCAGGCGCTAAGATCCACTCGCCTTTAACCCCTTCCGCAAAAAGAGGGGAACGCGGCTTTTTACGAAGCCGTCTAAGTTGAATTTACGGGGGAATACCCGCCCGATCCCAATCTTTCTCGAAAATAACCGTGAAAAGAGAATCGCCCTCTGCCCATGTTTTTGACGCCCGCAAAAAAAGATCCGCCGGTAAAAATGAGCACCTGGATAAAAGCCCTCCATCCTCATTGGGTTCGTTTTCTCCTGCCGATACTCTTGCTTGCGGCGGCTACTTTTTTAATCGCCACAACCGACGCCGATCTACTTTTATCGGGTCTCTTCTATATCACCGCAGAGGGCTGGTATCTGGCTCAGAGTAACCCCTGGTATTTCAGTTACCATTACGGAATGATTCCGGCTTTTGCTTTGGCCATGGGCGGTCTCGCGATTTTTGTTCTTAGTTTTTTTTACAAAAAATTTCTCCATTACCGAAAAATTGCGCTATTTATTGTTGTATTTCTGCTTGTCGGACCGGGGCTGTTGATCAATACGATATTCAAAGACCACTGGGGAAGAGCGCGACCGGCGGATATTGTAAATTTCGGCGGCGAATCGCTGTATCAACCCTGCTGGCAACCAGGAAAGGCGGGGCAAGGAAAGTCGTTCCCTTCCGGCCATGCCTCGGTGGGTTTTTATCTTTTTGCACCCTATTTTTTTCTCCGCCGGAAGCATCATCGGCCAGCCAGCGCTTTTCTTGCCCTGGGGATCGCCTACGGCTCTTTCATGGGACTGGGGAGAATAGTACAGGGAGGCCATTTCATCAGTGATGTCGTCTGGAGCGGCGGGATCACTTACCTAAGCGGTCTTGCCTTGAGTTATATCTTTCGGCTGGAACAGGACGATTATTGAGAGGCCCGCGAAGTGCAATACTTCAGCGCCAGCCAATCTGAAGAATAAATTCGCACAACTCATTGAGGAGGAAAACCATGCTTTTTGAACCTGCTAAAATCAGTTCCATGAACCTTGCAAACCGCTTTATCCGTTCCGCCACCTGGGAGGGGTTCGCAACGCCCCAAGGCGAAGCGACAGCGGCGCTGATTGCAAAAATGAAAGAACTGGCCCAAGGCGGCGTTGGGTTGATCATCTCCGGCCACACCTATGTCAGCTCTGAAGGCCAGGCTGGCCCCTGGCAGCTGGGCATCTACAAAGATGACCTTATTGCTCGATTAAAAACCATGACCGATGCCGTGCATGAATCAGGGGGAAAGATTGTCGCCCAGCTCGCCCATGCCGGCCATTTTGCGGCTGAATCCTTGACGAATGCGCCCCCTCTGGTCGTATCCGGCTTCGAGGGTCTGGCCGTCACGCCCCGCCGGGAGTTAACGACTGAACATATCAGAAAATTGGTCGCCGCGTATGCCGGCGCCGCCCGGCGGGCAAAGAGCGCCGGTTTCGACGGCGTGCAGATTCATTCCGCTCACGGCTACCTCTTGAGCCAGTTCCTTTCGCCTTTTTTCAACCGCCGAACCGACCTCTATGGGGGAGGCATCGAAAACCGGGCCCGGATCCACCTGGAAATATACCGGGCAATCCGGGAAGCGGTTGGCGAGAAATACCCGATCATGATAAAAATCAATAGCGAGGATTTTAGCGAAGGAGGTTTGAGCAGGGAGGATTCCCTGGCGGCCTGTCGGCTGCTTTCAGCCGCCGGAATCGACGCCATTGAGCTTAGTGGGGGCCTTCTTACCGGAGGGAAACTCTCTCCCAGTCGTACCGGAATAAGTTCCGAAGAGCGGGAGGCCTACTTCAGGGAAGCAGCCCGTGAGGTAAAAAAAGAGATTTCCTGCCCTCTAATCCTGGTGGGAGGCATTCGTTCCTTAAACGTCGCCCAGCAATTGGTTGCCAAAGGGGCGGCAGACTATATCGCCATGTGCCGGCCTTTCATCCGGGAACCAGGGCTGATCAACCGCTGGCTTTCGGGAGATGTCACACCGGCGGGCTGCCAATCCGACAACCTTTGCTTCCGGCCCGGCCTGCTTGGCCAAGGGATCTATTGCGTAGTGGAAGAAAAGGAAAAAACTAAAGGGTCAGGGGGATCCAACTAAAAATATCTTTCTTCGTTCTCATCTCTCGTATGTCCAGCAATATTTGTGTCCCAGCTCCAGCCCTCGCGGGATGTGATAAAGGCAAGGGGGGTGAATGTAGGGTAAGATATTAAAATATCAGCTACGTTCACCCTCACCCCAATCGTCTCCCCTCAAAGAAGAGGGGGCTTTTGCCCTATCGTAAGGTCGTCAATATTTTAAGACCGAACCCGGTTGGGAATTATTTCGACCCAATAGCCATCGGGATCCTCGATAAAATATATGCCCATCGCCTTATTTTCATAGCATATACAGCCCATTTGAGTGTGCATTTCATGGGCGGCGTTATAATCATCGGCAACAAAAGCAAGGTGCATCTCGTTATCGCCTAAATTATAAGGTCTTTCCCAATTCTTAAGCCAGGTCAATTCCAGCTTGTGCGTTGTGGCCCCGTCCCCTAAAAAAACGAGAATAAAACTGCCGTCCGCTGGCTCGTACCTTCTGGTTTCTACCAGACCGAGCGCCTTTTTATAAAAGGAAAGGCTCTTTTCCAGGTCAAAAACATTGATGTTGTTATGGGCAAATTGAAACTTCATGGTCTTCTCCTTTAAGTATTGAACTCGAAAAAAGTCACGGTCCTTGCCTATTGCCAAGGCAGATGCGGCCAGAAAACTCCCCTCCCCCTTGTCCCCTCCCGCGAAGGGAGTGGAACCCGGAATTGTTACGACGTAGTCATTATTGAACCGATCAGGGAGTTGACGTTTTTTATTTCATGACGGCTAAGATAGTCCCTTATCCCCGCGATTATCTTGATCGATGCCTGAGGATCAATGAAATTGGCCGTCCCCACTTCAACTGCCCGGGCTCCGGCAATTAAAAACTCCAGCGCATCTTCGGCTTGCATGATTCCTCCGATCCCGATTACCGGAATTGACACTCTTTTCGCAACCTCCCAGACCATCCGCAGGGCCACCGGCCTGATCGCCGGGCCGGAAAGACCGCCAATGATGTTCTTGAGCTTCGGGACGCGCCGTTCCACATCTATCGCCATGCCCGTCAAGGTGTTGATCAGGGATACGGCATCCGCGCCGGCCTGCTCCACGGCAAGCGCTATCTCCGCAATAGCGGTGACGTTAGGTGACAATTTGACGATCAGCGGCAGGTCAGTGGCTGTTCTGGCCGCCCGCGTAACCTCCCCGGCCAGGTCGGGAACCGTTCCAAAGGCAATGCCGCCCTTATTTACATTGGGGCAGGAGATGTTAATCTCCAGCGCCGCGATCCCCTTAGCCTTGGTCAATAACCGGCAGATCTCGCCAAACTCCTCTATCGTTTCGGCGTAGACATTGACAATGACCGTGGCTCCCAGATCCCTCAGTAGCGGCAGCTTTTCCTTGAGAAAGTTTTCGACGCCGATGTTTTGCAAACCGATGGAATTAAGCATACCCGCTGGGGTCTCGGTTATCCTGGGAGGAGGATTGCCTGCCCGGGGCCGCAGGGAAAGGCCCTTGACAATTACCGCTCCCATGAGCCGTAAATCCACCAACCCTTCGTATTCAGTCCCGTAACCAAAAGTGCCGGAGGCAGTCATCACGGGATTTTTTAACATCAATCCCCGACCGATATTCACTGCCATTTCAGGGCCAGCAATCACTTTGTTCCCCCGTTTTTTCTCAAATAGATCTCACCAGGCTATTTCCCTGATGTCAAAAACCGGACCCTCGCAGCAGACTCTGGCGTATGATATCTGCCGCGGGTCGGCCCTTTTCACGACACACCCCAGACAGGCCCCCAGTCCGCAGGCCATCCTTTCTTCCATGGACACCTGGCAGGACAGCGGGCTATTCTGAAGCAACAGGGCCAGCCGGGCCAGCATCCCCCGGGGGCCGCAGGCATACATATACGTTCCGGCAGCGGCCAGATGCGGCAGATCCTGTTCAATCAGCTCCGTAATTAATCCCCGTACTCCGGCACTCCCATCTTCCGTCGTCAATTTTATCTGATAGCTCGTCCGGTTGAACTGCGGCAATCCGTTCCATTCCCTGGCCGACCTCGCGCCCAGGTAACAGATTACCTGATGTTCCAGATGATGCTTTCGGGCCAGGAAATTTAGTGCCGCCGCCCCTATTCCTCCCGCAACCAGCAACAGGCGGGAGGCGGTTTCGGGAACTGCAAAAGGACGGCCGAGAGGACCAAAAAGTCCCAGCGCGTCGCCTTTTTTTTGACGCGACAAGAGTGCTGTTCCCCGCCCAACAACCCGGTAAACAAAGCTGATCATCCCCGTCAGGGGATCAAAGTCGTAGATCCCTAGAGGGCGGCCCAGCAGGGGATCGTGGCCGGACAAAAATCTCAAGAGGGCAAACTGGCCGGGACGCGGCGGCGGGAAGTCACCGGCAACCCGCATTTGCAGCTGATGGCAACCAGGACCGATCATCTCGTTTGCTATTATTTCCCCGCAGGTGTTGAGCCTATCTAGCATTTTACAATCCCGCTCCATCATATCTGTCTGCCCAGCACCAGGGCGTCCTCACCGCTTTCCCGGTAATAACTTTTTCTCACCCCCAGCTCCAGGAAGGCAAACTTTTCGTACAGGCGAATCGCCGCGCAGTTGGATCTGCGCACCTCCAGATACACCCATTCCGCCGCCTTCTTTCTGGACAACTGGATGGCGTCTGCCAGCAAAAGCCCGCCAACCCCCATTCTTCTGAATTCTTGCTTCACCGCAAGGTTATGGATATGGGTTTCGGCGGCATATATCCAACAGATCAGATACCCCGCCACTACCAGGGATTGCCCCTGTCTTGCTTTTGCCACCCGACAAGATGAAAGGGGTGAGAGTAGCTCCCGCCGAAGCATCTGCTCACTCCAGGGGGCCAAAAAAACAACATTTTCTATGGCCTGTATCTCCGGCAGATCTGCTTTGTTCATATCGGTAATTTCAATTCCCGAAATCGCCACCACAACTCATCCTTCTGAATCAAAAACGGGGCGCCGCAGATATTTACTACCGCAACTCCAAGAGGTACTCAATAAGAATGATTGCCGCCAGGGAAAGAGCGTAAAATATTGGCAGTTCCCGTTTGATCTTAACCATGTTAAGCCCGGAGGCAACTCCAATTAACGGCAAGAGGTAATAGGAAAGCCGCAGAGGCTCAAATGACCAGGCCGGCAAGTTACGGTAGAGTAAATACATTACCTCTACCCCAATGGTCGTAAATACCAGGATCATCAGAGCAGGAATGATGAAGGCCTTGACCAGTCCCCGGATATGCAGCCGTTCCAGCATTTTGATATCCGGTTTTTCCGCCGCTATCTGGGCCGACTCGTCCAAACTGTTGTTGGATTTAACAATTAGCTGCTGCACCTTTTGCCCGGCCAAAACCAGAGGTAAAAAAAGAATAAAACCAAACGAAATAATCTCCGGAGAATCAAACCCCAGCCGCCGGGAAACAATAATGACAACAGCGGTGATGACCGAAGCGGCCAGGGTGTCGTCGGGGGGGATGTAGCCGCCGATGGGAACCCGATTAATCCATACCAGTTCCAAAAAAGATCCAATGATCAGACCGGTAATGAAATCTCCCAGCAGACCTCCCAAAACCGGCGCCGCCACTACCGGCCGGGAAATCAACAACTGGGGCGCTGTTTTATCCAGGCAAAGGAGCCCTCCGATCAGGGTTATAATGAGATAGTCCATCGTCATAACCACTCAGAAGAAAAAACAGCGGCATTGGAGGCCGGCTGGCCAGCCGCGGCTAATCCCGTTAGCTTACGCCTGCCTTAACAAGCTCACGGAAATCGAGGGATTTATCTTTTGGCAGACCTCTTAGCTCAACCGAAACCTCCTCCTTTATAAGGACCCCTATCTCGTCAATATCTTTTTGTCCCAAATAAACCGAGCGGGAGCAGCACAGGACGCTGTCATCACTGAAAATATTGCCCACATTCAATTTAATAAACCTGAATCCCTGCTGAAATGCCCGTAGGGCATCAGTAATATTGCTGAACAGAACTATTGTTTTTATGCCTTGGCCTCTTTCAAACTGGTGGGTTTTAGCAAATTCTTCGACCCCAAAAATATTCACTTCAATTTCCTTCGGCACAGCCATCCTGATCACCGTTTCTCGAAAGATATCGACCGCCACTTCATCGTTGGCAATAATTAGGCATTCGGCGCCGAGACGGGGAATCCAGGCTTCGAGCAATTGCCCGTGAACCAGGCGGTTGTCCACCCGGACCAGAACTATGTTGAAATGGGTCGGCACAAACTTACCCTTTTACTTTGCGGGCTAATATCTCGCTGGCAAGATATATGTTCTTCCTGCCGTAATCCGCAACCTGGGGCGCAAGTTCTTTGATGGTTATTTTTTCTCTGAGCTCAAAATACTTAAGGATCATCGGCAGATTGACGCCGGTAATGACCTCTACCCTACCCTCCTTAAGATAGGACAGGGAAATGTTGGAGGGGGTACCGCCAAAAAGGTCCGTAAAAATCAGCACTCCCTGGCCGCGATCCAGCTTCTTGATATCCGATAACATTTCCCGATTGATTTCATCAACGCCCTTGGTCTGGTCAACGGACAGACTGGCGCAATATTTTATTTCTCCCTTGATCATCTCGGCCGCTTTCAGCATCTCTTTTCCCAGGTTTCCGTGAGTCACAATAAGCATAGCAATCATCTACAAACCTCCCGCCTTGGTAATTTTCCCGGTAAGGCGAAGCTATTAGTTTCCGGTTCCGGCTTTTGATCTACTTCGTTTGGCGCGAGAGCGCGGTTTTCTCTTCGGCTTGGAATGAGTTTTCGAATTGCTGGAGGAAACCATCGCCTCGAGGACGTTTACATCCGGGGCCTGAGGAGGTATATTAAGACTCCGCTGATAATAGTCGTCCAGCAGCATGGCAATCAAGGGGTTGTCCTCTTCGGCCTCCGCCATGCTGCGACCCAGCAGAACGAAGCGCCTGATTCGCTCATTTTGCAGGTTGTCCATGGCGCGCAGCTTTGCCTCCAAAAGGGCGATAACCCGTTGTGAAACAATTGATTGGACATCCTCGTCGGCGGGTAAAGACTTCTCCCGTAACGCAATATTATAACTGCGACAAATATCGAGGAGCTTGTACTTCTCCATGCCCGCCACCATTGAGATGGCAACTCCTGTTGCCTCAACACGCCCGGTTCGTCCGGCGCGGTGAACGTAAAGCTCCGGATCCTCCGGCGGCTCATATTGAATAACATGTGACAATTCATGGATATCGATACCCCGCGCCGCCACGTCAGTGGCAACAAGTAATCGCAACTCTCTTTTTCTAAGCCTCCCCATGACTCGCTCCCGGGCCGACTGGCTCAGGTCAGAGCTTAATTCATCGGCATTGTAGCCAAAACGCTTGAGAACCACGGAAACAAAGTGCACCGTTGATTTCTGGTTGCAAAAAATAATCGCCGAAACGGGATTCTCAACCTCGATAATCCGGATCAGCGATCTTTCCCGTTGCATCCCTGGCACCTCATAATAGATATGTTCAGTCTGGGGCGCATGAATATGTTCCTGACTTAGGCTGAGAAATTCCGGATTATGAAGAAATTCGCCGGCCAGTCGGACCACCTGCGCCGGGAAAGTAGCAGAAAACATACAGCCGTTTACGCCTCGTTTGGGGATAAACTGCTGAATCCGCAGCATGTCGGGATAAAAGCCCATGGAGAGCATCCGGTCCGCCTCGTCGAAGACCATCATTTTCAGGCCATCCAGCAAGAGCGTCTTTTTAAGCAGGTGATCAAGGATACGCCCCGGCGTTCCAACTACCAGCTGCGCCCCCTGGCGGAAGGCATCAAGCTGCGGGCCATATTTCACCCCGCCATATACCAGGGCGGTTTTTACCCCGATGGCGCCGCCAAGAATTTCCGCCTCGCCAAAGACCTGCAGCGCCAGTTCACGGGTAGGCACCAAGACCAAAGCCTGACAGACCGGCTCATCGATATCGAGCATCTGGAGGATGGGCAAGAGAAAAGCCCCCGTCTTGCCGGTCCCCGTTTGTGACTCGACCATCAGGTTGCGCCCGGCAAGCAAATAGGGTATCGCTCGGGATTGGACCGGCAATAAATTTGCCCAGCCAGCCCGGACACAAGCCTCCTTAAGCATCAGCGGCAGGTCTCCAATAATGACCGGCGGCAGGGAATTCTCCGGTTCCCTGATGCCTGCCGTCTCATAACCTCGCGGAATGCTATCGCTTGAAAGCTGATTTTCCACGCCCGCCGCCGCTGAATCTCTCAGCGCTTCTTCCGACATATTATTTTCTTCTTTCTTTTGTAAAATTGGGGATACCGTCTATAACGCTTATCATGGATGGCCCTATCAAAGGGCTCGCCTGACGGGTAAATCTTTGACATTATTGGTGCCTGGGGAGGGAATCGAACCCTCACAGCCTCAAGGACCGAGGGATTTTAAGTCCCTTGCGTCTACCTATTCCGCCACCCAGGCACGTCTTGTATTATTAGTGTTTTCGGCAACATTAAAAAACGATATTCGTTTTGCGAACAAGACGAATAACCATCAACAATGCTCCCAAGTCCGGCACAAACCGTACTCTTCACGCAGAATTACTTCAGCTGCTGTATAACGCAAGCTGTTTACGTAGTAACCATATACCGACCAGTGGTCGTTTGTCAATTCTTGGTTCGGGGTACGAATTGCCTGGCACATTTAATATTGCACATTTGATGCGGTTATAGTACTATCTTTCAATTGCAAACCAGCACGACAAACACAGTCGGCGACATAAGCCCGGCAGGGCGATTAGCTCAGCAGGATAGAGCGCTGGTCTCCGGAACCAGAGGTCGTGGGTTCGAATCCCGCATCGC